>CAZQNP010000001.1:0-9751 GCA_964594645.1 uncultured Candidatus Planktophila sp.
TAGTTACACTCAACCTGTGAGCGTAACCAGCGCGGGAGCTGCCTTTAAGAAGGCTTTGGCTGAAGAATCCCCGCTTCAAATCATTGGAACCATCAACGCTAACCATGCTCTTTTGGCAAAGCGCGCAGGATTTCGCGCAATCTATCTTTCAGGTGGCGGCGTTGCTGCTGGCTCATTGGGTGTTCCAGATTTAGGAATTACCACCCTTGAGGATGTCTTAATTGATGTTCGTCGTATCACCAACATCTGCGATATACCTTTGCTGGTTGATGCCGATACCGGTTTTGGACCATCAGCTTTTAATATCGCTCGCACCGTTAAGGATTTAATCAAAGCGGGCGCTGCAGCAATGCATATCGAAGATCAAGCAGGAGCAAAGCGTTGTGGCCATCGTCCTAACAAAGAGATTGTTTCAAAGAGCGAAATGGTTGATCGCATCAAGGCCGCTGTTGATGCGCGCACAGATGAGAATTTCCAGATCATGGCTCGCACCGATGCGATTGCAAATGAGGGTGTTGAATCCGCGCTAGATCGCATCCATGCATATATCGAAGCTGGAGCAGATTTAATCTTCCCTGAAGCGATTGAAAAGTTACAGGATTACTCCAAGATTTCAACTGCTGTTTCCGTTCCGATCCTGGCAAACATCACTGAATTTGGAAAAACTCCAATCTTTACCCGTGATGAGCTAGCGGCCAATGGGGTCAGAATGATCCTGAACCCGCTGTCGGCCTTCCGGGCCATGAACAAGGCGGCTGAAAATGTGTACACCGCGGTTCGCCGTGATGGTTCACAGGCAAATGTGATCGACACGATGCAGACGCGTGAAGAGTTGTACCAGGCTATTAATTACTATGAATATGAAAAAGCACTTGACCAAACACTAGGCAAAGACAACGGGTAGGGACCATGACAGAAATCAAAGTAAAGAAGTCAGTTGCACTCTCTGGAGTACCAGCGGGAAACACAGCGCTGAGCGCAGTAGGTGGAGCAGATCTTCACTACCGCGGCTACTCAATCAAAGACTTGGCAGCCAACTGTCAGTTTGAAGAGGTCGCATACCTATTGGTCCATGGCGCGCTTCCTACTCAAGCACAACTAGATAGCTACAAGGCAAAGCTCAAGAGCCTTCGCGGATTATCACCTCAGGTAAAGACAGTCCTCGAGCAGCTTCCAGCATCTGCCCACGCTATGGATGTTTTGCGTACCGGATTTTCTGCAATTGGTGCGGTCACACCAGAGTCAACAACACATACTGAAGAAGAGGCACGCAACATCGCAGATTCGATGCTTGCAAAGACAGGTTCACTTCTTGGTTACTGGCACCACTTTGCAAATAGCGGAAAGCGCATCGAGGTTGAAACAGATGATGATTCAATCGGTGCGCACTTCCTGCACTTGCTACATGGCGAAAAGCCAAGTGAGCTCTGGGAAAAGGCGATGCACGCATCGCTGGTTCTGTATGCAGAGCACGAGTTCAACGCATCAACATTTACCGGTCGCGTAATCGCCGGAACCGGCGCAGATATCTACTCATGTGTCACCGGCTCAATTGGAGCGCTCAGCGGTCCTAAGCATGGTGGTGCAAATGAGGTCGCACTTGAGATTCAACTTCGTTACTCAACACCAGATCAAGCAGAGGCTGATATCCGCAAGCGTGTAGAAAACAAGGAAGTTGTTATTGGCTTCGGACACCCTGTTTACACAGTTTCCGATCCTCGTAACGAGATCGTGAAGGTTCTCACCAAGGAGCTGGCAACAGCTGCTGGTAAGGATAATTTGTACGATGTAGCAGAGCGTATTGAATCTGTAATGTGGGAAGTTAAGAAGATGTTCCCTAACGTCGACTGGTTCTCAGCTGTTGCATACGATGCGATGAAGATTCCAGTTAACTACTTCACTCCATTGTTCGTAATGGCACGTATTTCAGGATGGACAGCTCACGTTATTGAGCAGCGCAACGATGGAAAGATCATCCGTCCAACAGCTACCTATGTTGGACCAGCAGATCTAACCTTCGTACCAATCGAAAAGCGCTAAACATGTCTAGCCATGTAAGCCAGGGCAACCAGCCATACGATCAAGCGATCATCGATATCGTCGATTACGCGCTGAACTACGAGATCAAATCTGAGGTTGCTTACGAGACTGCATGGAACTGCTTTATGGACACACTTGGTTGTGGGCTTGAAGCACTTGAATACGAGGCCTGCACCAAGCTTTTGGGACCAGTTGTTCCAGGGTTAACGGTTGCACATGGCGTCAAGGTTCCTGGAACCAAGCATGTTCTAGATCCCGTACAAGGTGCCTTCAATATTGGCGCCATGATTCGCTGGTTAGATTTCAATGACACTTGGCTGGCTGCTGAATGGGGACACCCATCAGATAACTTAGGTGCAATCCTTGCAACCGCCGATTGGTTGTCACGTACAACAGATAAGAAGTTCACAGTTAAAGATGTCTTAACCGCCATGATCAAGGCGCATGAGATTCAAGGTTGTATCGCACTTGAAAACTCATTTAATAAGGTCGGTCTTGATCACGTTATCTTGGTCAAGGTTGCATCTACGGCGGTAGTTGCCCAGATGATGGGGCTTACGCGCGAGCAAGCATTAGCTGCGGTTTCATTGGCATGGGTTGATGGACAATCTCTTCGTACCTACCGACATTTTCCAAATGCAGGATCACGCAAATCATGGGCGGCAGGAGATGCCACATCTCGCGCAGTACGCCTTGCGCTGATCGCAAAGACGGGAGAGATGGGTTATCCATCGGCGCTAACTGCAAAGACCTGGGGCTTCTACGATGTCTCATTCAAAGGTAATGCATTTAAGTTCCAGCGCCCTTACGGTTCATATGTAATGGAAAATGTTTTGTTCAAGATCTCATTTCCGGCAGAGTTTCACTCACAAACTGGTGTAGAAGCTGCAATGACGATCTACCATCAGATGCAGGCAGCAGGTAAAACATCAGATGACATCGCAAAGGTAACGATTCGTACCCACGAGGCGTGCATCCGCATCATTGATAAGAAGGGTCCACTGAATAACCCAGCAGACCGCGACCACTGTATTCAGTACATGGTGGCGGTTCCATTTATCTTTGGTCGCTTAACCGCCCGTGATTACGAAGAAGATATCGCTGCCGATCCACGTATCGATGCCTTGCGCGAAAAGATTGTCTGCGTCGAAGATCCTGTCTATACAGCTGATTATCATGACCCGGAAAAACGCTCTATTGCCAATGCAATAACCGTTGAATTCAAGGATGGCACTGTTTTTGAAGAGGTAGCGGTTGAGTATCCAATAGGCCACGCTCGCCGTCGTACCGAGGGTATTCCGCTGCTAATTGAAAAGTACAAGACAAATCTTGCTCGAATCTATGATGCAGATAAGCAAAAAAAGATCATCGATCTTTGCCTTGATTACAACAAGCTGTCAGCGACTCCAGTAAATGAGTTTATGGATTTGATGGCTCTTTAATGAGCGATATGTCGGCACAGGTGCGTCGTGCACTTGATGTTGCGGTAGAAGCAATTGGTGGAAAGCCCCGCGAAGGTCAGATTGAAATGGCAGAAGCGGTTGCAAACGCATTAACCAATCGACATCACTTAATGGTGCAAGCAGGCACCGGTACGGGAAAATCCCTTGCGTACTTGATTCCTGGAATCGTGCATGGGCGCAAAGTCTTGGTAGCAACAGCAACACTTGCCTTGCAGCGCCAGCTTGTTGATCGCGACCTTCCTGCCGTTGTTCCTGCCCTTGAAAAGGAGCTGGGCCGGGAGATTTCTTATGCCATCTATAAGGGTGTTGGTAATTACATCTGTTTACAAAAGATGAATAGCGAGGATATTGATCCAGATACTGAACTCGTGATGGAGGTTTCATCACTAGAAAAAGATGCCAAGCGACTGATTGCATGGGCAAAGACTCCGGGGGTTAGCGGAGACCGCGATGATGCACCCGAAGTCGATCGCCGGGTCTGGCTGGCAAACAGCACATCGGGCCGCGAATGTGTAGGTGCCGATGTCTGCGCATTTGGTTCACAATGTTTTGCAGCTAATGCAAAAGCCAAGGCACAAACTGCAGATATCGTTGTAACAAACCACACCTTGCTTGCCATTGAAATCGTTGATTCACACCCAATCCTGCCTGAGCGCGATTGCGTCATCTTGGATGAGGCGCACGAGTTCATGGATAGAGCAACCCAAGCAGTTACCGATGAATTAACCGCTAATCGCGTATTGCGAGCAGCTGCCATGGCCCGAAAGTTCATGCCGGGCAAGCTTTCAGATGCCTTTCATAAAGCGGCAAATGATTTCCACGAATCAATGGTTGATTACGGCGAGGATGTAAAGGGTGACCCAACATCACAAGGTCGACTAGAAGAGATTCCGCAATCACTTGAGTTTTCAATCCGCAAGGTGCTGGAAAGTTCAAAAGCGATTGTTCAGTTCTTATCAGCAGATGATGAAATCATCGATACCGATGCCTTGGCAGAGCGAGCACGGGTTAAGGGTGCGGTTAATGAGATCGCAACAACGGCCAGCACCTTGCTAAAAATGGGGGATGGTCTTGTGCTCTGGTACGAGCCAACCTTTTCAACCCTTTACTTGGCACCACTTTCTGTCTCTGAAGTTTTGCGTGAAAATCTACTGACACAAACTCCTGTCATCGCAACCTCTGCAACCTTAACTATCGGCAAGGGTTTTGATTCAATGGCAAAGAGCATTGGCTTTTTAGTCAATGAAGAGATTAACGCTGAGCTCAAGGATGGCGAGGTCGATCCAGCAAATGTTCAGATGCTAGATGTTGGCTCTCCCTTTGATTTTGCTAACCAAGGTGTTTTGTATATGCCAAAGCATTTGCCAGAGCCGGGCCGAGATGGCCCCAGTCAGGATGTATTAACCGAACTCGGCGAACTCATTGATGCAGCTGGTGGTCGAACACTTGCGCTGTTTTCTTCTTGGCGTGGAGTAGAAGCTGCTGATCTACATTTACGTAAGGTCTTAGCTGAGCTTCCAATAAAGATTATTACCCAAAAGCGGGGCGATGCGGTTGGTCCATTGGTGGAACGTTTTGCCAAGGATGAGACCTCAGTACTGATCGGAACAATGTCCTTATGGCAGGGGGTGGATGTTCCGGGAAATAGCTGCATTTTGGTTGCCATTGATCGCATTCCGTTCCCACGTCCTGATGAACCCGTTATGAGCGCACGTGCATCGCAGGCAGATGCCGCTGGCGGAAGTGGGTTTATGCAGGTATCTCTGCCGAGGGCTGCGTTATTGCTGGCACAGGGCACCGGCCGTTTGATTCGATCTGTCGATGATCGCGGGGTTGTAGCGATTCTAGATTCGCGAATTGTCACGAAAAGGTATGGAAGTGTCCTACTTAACTCTATGCCGCCTCTATGGAGAACCTCAGAAAAGGGCGTTGTCATAGATTCACTGAGAAGACTTCGCGAAAGCATGAAACAATAAAAATATGCCACGCATTGAAACCCAAACACTTGCAGAGCATCGTGATTGGCGACGCAACCAGCTCATTGATGCAGCTGCAAGTATCGCCCTTGAATCAGGGGGCGCAGCAATTACCGTTGCTGCCGTTGCGCAACGTGCGGGTTTATCGAGAACATCTGTTTACGAGTACTTTGGAAGTGGCTCCGAGCTAGTTGCTGATTTAGTAATTGATGAACTCAATAGCTTTGGCCAAGCCCTCAACACCGCAGTTGCCGATTGCACAGATGCACAATGCATCGTTACCTGTTGGGTAAAGGCCGCACTTACTTACATCGCCGATGGTCGCCACCTTTTGGCCAAGGCGCTCAACGCCACCGCAATGCCTGCTTCTAGATCTGCCCAGATCGGCGTTGCGCACAGAGCCTTGATGGCACCACTGATGAAAGCTGTAACAGAACTTGGCGTGAAGGATGCACAACGTGCACTGACATTTATTCAGGCGATTACTGATGCATCAACTAAGCGAATTGAATCAGGCCATGATGCAGAGGCTGAGATCGCTTATGCGACCGCCTTCTGCATCAATGGCCTGATGGTTAATTAATTACTTTGCAGCTGTAACAAGTTTTGTAGATAAGCCCTCGTACAACGCTTTTCTACCTGCAGAGGTAGCTGTGATTTCACACTTTCCACGACGCATCGTCAAAACTGAGCGAACAACAGAGCATGAACCAGATGCCTTGTAGATCACTCTTTCTCCAAAGTTTGTGGCTGTTGGAAGGTTTGTTCTGCTGAAAGCCTTCAGTGAATCAGAGAGTGTAAAGCTGCCGAGTGTCTGTGCGCCTAGTGTTAATCGGATCGGCAAAATCACGGTAACAGCAGCTGCGGTTGCGTTTCCGGCACTGGTTACAGAGATTGCACACTCACCTACACCGGTTAGCGGGGTTATCTGCTGTCCGTTAAGCGCACACGCTGGGGCAAGTGAACGGTAGGTCAAAGCTGCTCCTGCCTTTGAAACTGCAGCAACTGTTGCAACCTGTCGATATCCAAGGGTTGCAGGTGTGCGGGTGGTAACTGCGACACCATTAATGGTTGCAGTTACCTCATCTGGTACCAAGGTTGTGCTGCCAGCAACAGCTGCCTTGAAGCTCATCGGAAAGAATTGATCCTCAGAAAAATCAGCAGGAACTGTGTGATCAAAGCGTAGGAAAACTCCACACTTTGAAACGGTGCAGTCTACGGTCGTGGTCCCTGAAACAAATGAACCAGTTGGCTTAAATGCGATCTCAGCTGTAGGCAAAAATGATGCGCCGCGTGCTGTTGAGATCCATAGTTCAACCGCCTTGTTACACAAAGCAGATCGGGTGCCTGCTGGTGCTTCTACACATTGCTGAATATAGAGCCCACCCTTTGAAGGAACCGCTGAAAGGGTGATGTTGACAGTTGCTCCCTGAAAATCAAGGTTGGTAAGCGGCGTGCTGACAAACTTTGTTTGCGCAGCGTGTGCTGACAGCGGTGTCATCAACGAAGCGATTAAAGCAACAAGAACTAGCTTCTTCATTTTTCTCCTTATTTGACTTTAATTGGGATAAACAGATCTGAACTTCGATCATTGCTGCGCAGATGATCGGCACGTACAGTGATTGCACATCTAACCTTTGTGCAATCAAACCTTCCGATTCGCTTAGATATCTTCACTCTTTGGGTAAAACGACCACCTGGTAAGAACTCTTCCGTTAAGCCAACTGCATATGGCGGTGGATTAGATGAGATCCAAAATGATGCCTCGCCTAAGCCCGCCTTGTTGACTCCACCACCGCAAGGGGTAGGAGCCTTTCCCTTTGCAGGAATAACACAAAACGCGAGATAGATTCCAACGGTTTCATCGAAGTAATTACCTCTTACAGTTACAACTGATCCGCTCTTCACGGTGGTTTTTGAAACCGACAAAACCTGACCTTGCGATCCCTTTACAGATGCGGCTGAGGAATACGGCATGGAGGTAATGGTGATTGCCACCACTAGCGCCATGATTTTCTTCATGGCCAAACTCTAAATTAACCCTTGCAAAGCCTTATCCGACAGGACACCAATATCTGTCGGAGAAAGTTTTGGCACAATGCACTCATGAGAAAAGTAGCCATAATCGCGCTTATTGCGCTGCTGACAGGCTGTGGACAAACCCCTGTTGCCAGTACTTACACAATTTCTCAGGATGATGTGAGATCGATTTCACTTAACACGCAAACCTCTTTGACCGCATCTCGTGTTGTTGTACTGGCAAATGGTGTGGCCGAGATCATCCAATCTCTCAATGCACAATCAATCATTGTTGGGCGAGATATCTCTAGCACCGAAGACTCGCTAGCTGATATTCCTATTGTGACTTCGGGTCACCAAGTTTTGCCAGAGAAGGTAATTGCACTCAAACCCGATCTTGTCATTATCGATGCATCTACTGGACCTAAGGCTGCTATTGAAACAATCAGGGCTGTTGGGATTTCAGTGGTTGAAACACCAGAGAGTTGGAGCCTGCAGGATCTTCCCATCAAGGTACGCGCGGTTGGAAGTGCAATTGGTGCGCAAGTGCAAGCAGAGCAATTGATCCAAGAACTCAACAACTCGCTTAAGATTTCGACAGTAAAGGGTTCGCCACGCGTGGCATTTCTTTACCTGCGAGGTACATCATCGATTTACTTAATTGGTGGCAAAAGCTCGGGCGCTGATTCATTGTTACAAGCTATTGGCGCAATAGATGTCGGAGCTCAAACTTTGGATCGACCATTTAATACCTTGACCGCTGAAAGTCTGGCCGCCCTCAACCCCGATGTCATTCTTGTTATGAGCAAGGGTTTGGAATCTGTTGGGGGAGTTGAAGGTTTGTTAAAGCTTCCAGGTGTTGCTCAAACCAAAGCGGGAAAGAGTTCGGCAATCATTGATGTCGATGATTCACTGCTGTTGTCCTTTGGCCCTCGTACGCCATCATTAGTTGAAGCACTTGCTGTGGCCTTGAGTAAGGTTGCTCCATGAAAAAGTGGCTACCAGCGGTACTTTTGGTAGCAGCCTTTCTCATCTCTTTGTATGTCGGTGCAACGCAGATCGACGCTTTTTGGAGTGCGTTAATCAATCCAGGAAGCAATGAAATCTTGTGGCAGATCAGATTCCCTCGAGTCACCGCTGCGGTAATTGTTGGTGCGGCGTTAGGTGTTGCAGGTCTGCTGGCTCAAGGTGCATGCAATAACGCGGTGGCAGAGCCAGCAATCCTTGGAACCGCAGCAGGTGCCTCATTTGGAGCGGTGCTGGCAATTAGCTCTGGGTTGGTACAGGTCGGCACACTGGGTGCGATTATCTGCGGAACAGTTGGAGCCTTACTTACAACCTCATTAACCTTTAAGTTAGCCGCACTTCGCGGAGCACTTTCCTCCTTTACATTAATTATTGTCGGAATCGCAGTCTCTGCAATCTTTACCTCACTTGTTGGCATCGCCTCTGCCATGGTTTCTAGAGCAGATGCTCGCTCAATCTCCTTCTGGAGCTTTGGCTCTTTGGCGTTGATTACCTCTGATAATTTAATTGGTATCGCAATTACAACGCTAGTCGGAGTTGTTATTGCCTGGAAGATTGCACCAGCACTTGATCGACTTTCTTTAGGGGATGCAACCGCCTTTCACTTAGGTGTCAATGTTGCTCGAGTTCGCTTGCTGGCATTGATTGGGTTATCGATTTTGGCAGGTGGTGCGGTGAGTACCGTTGGCTCAATCGCCTTCATAGGTTTAGCTGCGCCGCATATTGCCCGGTTTATGTATGGACCAAACCATCGAAAGTTAGTTGCCCATAGCGCAATCATTGGTGGATTAATTGTTGTAGTCGCAGATACCTTGTCTCGCACCATTGCCCAACCTAATGAGCTTCCAATCGGCCTTGCCACAGCGTTGCTAGGCGCACCTGTATTAATCGCACTCGTAACCTTCAAAAACAATGTCTGGAGAACTCAATGATTACTATTGATGAGATCACCATTGTTCGCGATGGCCGCGAAATTATTTACGATTATTCAGAGCAAATTCCTGCCGGTTCAATAACCGTCATTGTTGGTCCTAATGGTTGCGGTAAATCAACCTTGCTGGCAGCTATTGCAGGCGACATTGCACCTATTAAGGGAACCATCACTATTGATGATGCCCACCCAATTCTGACCTCTGCTAACGCCTTGGCCAGCATGCGTTCTATGGCGACTCAAAATCAAAGTTTTACGCTGGGCTTTACCGTTCGAGAGATAGTAGAAATGGGTGG
>CAZQNP010000001.1:9851-50505 GCA_964594645.1 uncultured Candidatus Planktophila sp.
AGTTCAGTTACATCGGCAATATCTACCCAGCGAACCTCGTGCGATTCATCATTTACCTCATGGGCTACTAAGCCAGCTGCTGCTTGAGCAATTACTGTTTCGTATCTCCAATCACCGTGGTCATCGGTAAAGGTGTGCAACGGGGTTAAAAGTTCGGTATCGATTCCGGTCTCTTCAATCGCTTCTCGAAAAGCAGCTTCGATAGTTGTTTCATGCGAATCACGTGCACCACCGGGGATTCCCCAGGTGTCGCCATTGTGTACCCACGGTGCACGGTGTTGTAAAAGAATTTCGCGGCCACGCAGAATCAAGATTCCAGCTGCGCCATTAAGGCCCCAATGTTTATTTCCGCAGGCGCATTGGACCCAGCCATCTCCATCGCGCGCGCTCATGTTCGTAGCCTGTCACAACTATCCACAGTTAGCGCAGTGGTTGAGCAAATGGTCTGTGGGGCAATTTATGGTGCCGCACATGGTCGCCCTCATTGTGATTTTCGCACTTGTCCTTGCTGTACCAACCTCCGCTGTGGCTGATGAATGCTCAGAGAAAGCCTGTATCAATGTTTACACAGATAACAACCAGATAATTATCGAAGCCCGCAAAGGCGCAAGCAGCGCTAAGAAGAGCATCAGCCAAGCACCTAAGAAAACCACGGTAAAGCCGGCTCCCAAGCCAACTGTGCGGCCCTTGTTTTTTCCACCTGCAAAGCCGGTTGTAAAAAAGCCTGCGGCAAAGCGCACCTATAAACCAAGGGTCAAAAAGGCAACGACAAAGGTCAATCTCAGTGATCGATTAACAAAGCTTGTTCCTACCGCAGGTGTTGCCTATCAACCTGAGTTTGAGCCACTAGTTAATGTGCCGGTCTATTTCTGGTGCGATCTTCCATCACTGTTTCAAAGTCGGGTCGACATCATCGGCGAGGTTGTCGATGTTGCTTTACGGCCATCCTTTACATGGAGCTTTGGTGATGGCTCTTTTTACTCAACTACCGAAAACGGTGGGCCATATCCATCCGGCACAATCCGTCACACCTACAAAAAGCCAGGCACCTACACCATCTCTCTACTAACCACCTGGAATGGCAGCTACACCCATAACGCACAGATCAGAGCGGTAACCGGCACCGTGAAAAAGATTTCAACCGCACAAGTAACTGTTGTACAAGCACCCACCTACTTCATTACCGGCAAAGGATAAAAAGGATGACCACTGAAAACATGTATGTCAGCATTACATCACTACCACTTTCTACAGATCCCGAGTTTATTGAAAGCGTTCACTCCTTTGCACTGCCTCCAGATACCGCTGATCTCAATCTCTTGCAAAGAGATGGGGCAACTGCGGTGATTGATTTATCCATGCAGTTTGCCGATCGTGGCTATCAATGCGATGTAGAGCTTGTTTCGCAGGTATTAGGAAGGCTTACTGATATTCAAGTTCGAGATTTTGCACTCGGCACACACAATGCAAAAACCTTTGATACCTACTGGAATATGTGGCTCTACTTGCTGCGGGTTGCACCTGTTGGATTTGTTGCACCCATTGCCTGTTTGTTTGCGACCCTGGCCTATGAACGTGGTGATGGCGAGCTGGCTTATCGCGCATTAGATCGAGCAACTCAGGATGATCCAAAGTACTCATTAACCATTTTGTTACGCAGAGTCTTTGGCTCAGGCTGGCCCGCCGCTGCATTTGCTGCGATGCGGGTAGAGCTGCACCCCAAGGTGACCGCTGGGATTTTTGACTCGTAGTCGCTAGAATTACACCGTTCACGAGTCCTACGTATTAGCCCCGGCTTAGTAGGCGGCAACCCTCCACCGCGGCGGGGTGCTCCGGGTGACGAACAGGTCGCTTTGGCGACAAGCGCAGGTGAAGGATTTCAATTGACCGCAACAGGTGCATGGCTCGAAACTCATGATCCAGGTGAACGAAGGTTCATCGCAATCGGATCTCTTCTGCTTGAAAGTGGCGAGGTACTTCCCGATATCACCATCGCATACCAAACATGGGGCCAGTTAAACGCTGCTAAAGATAATGCGATTTTAGTCAACCATGCGATGACGGGTTGGTCCGATGTTCCGGGGTGGTGGCCTTCTATGGTGGGCCCAGGGTTACCTTTTGATACAGATAAGTACTTTGTTGTATGTCCCAATGTAATTGGTGGATGTCAGGGCTCTACAGGTCCATCATCTCTTGCACCTGATGGAAAACGTTGGGGATCACGTTTTCCTGCAATAACGATTAGAGACATGGTTAACGCCGAGATTGCATTTACCGACGCGATTGGAATCCAACGGTACAAACTTGCAGTCGGTCCTTCGCTTGGTGGAATGCGTGCTTTGGAGTGGGCGGTACAACTGCCTGATCGAGTGGGCGCTATTTGCACAATCGGATCATCAGCTGTTGCAACGGGAGATCAGATTGGAACCGCATCAATTCAGATTCGTGCAATCAAGGCTGACCCCAACTTCAACAAGGGCGATTACTACGAACAAGAAATCGGACCAGATATCGGAATGGGAATCGCGCGCCGGATCGCGCACCTGACATATAGAACTGAAGCTGAAATGGATATTCGCTTTGGTCGTCAGATGCAGGGCGATGACACCGGACGGTATGCCGTTGAGTCATACCTTGATCATCAGGCCAGCAAGTTAGCTAAACGGTTTGATGCCAATACCTACATCGCCCTGACAGAGGCGATGAATAGCCACGATATTGGCCGAGATCGTGGGGGAGTCGCCGCAGCCCTTGCCACCATCAAGGTTCCGGTGGTTGCTGTCTCTATCGATACCGATCGACTCTTCCCAGTACGCCTACAGGCTGAGATCGCCGAGCTAGCCCCTGCTGCAGCCCCTTTGGTCACCATTTCCAGCCCATTTGGCCATGATGGCTTTCTAGTTGAGGTTGAGAGTGTGGGAAATGTGATTCGAGAGGCTTTAAATCTGGCCAAATAGGCCTGTTGGATGTGCATTTACCCCTGTGGACAAATTATAATATAGCCATCGCTTCAGCGGCTTCGCTGAAATAAATCAAAGGACAATTGTGGCTGTATTTAGTGCGCTCAAAAACAAGGTGAAGGCAAAAACTTTATCCAAGAAAGAAGCACCAGTAAAAAAAGCTGTTGCTAAAAAAGCCACACCTGCCAAGAAGGCCGCACCTGCAAAGAAAGCTGCGGTTAAAAAGGCAGCACCTGCAAAGAAAGCCGCTGCTCCTGTAAAAAAGGCTGCCGTTAAAAAGGCAGCACCTGTTAAGAAAGCAGCCGCCCCTGCAAAGAAGGCCGCACCTGCAAAGAAGGTTGAGTTAAAAAAGGACTTAACCGCTAAAGATGTTCAGCAGATTGTTGATGCCAAGAACGCGGTCCTTCGTCAAAACGAAGTTCTAGCAGAGCTTGATGCTCGCGGAGTTACCTCGATCAACCGAATTCCAAAGAAGGCTGATAAAGATTTAGTTGATGAGGCACGCGCGCTCGCAACTGAAGTACCAGCAATGATTGAAAAGCTGCGCAAGAGCGGACTTGGTTCACCTTCACGAATTTTGAAAAAGGCTGAGTACGAATTAATTGCGCCAAAGCCAGAGCCTGTTGTTACAGCTCCAAAGTTGGATGCAAAGGCAGCTAAATCAGTTGTTACAAAGATTGATGGCGAAGAGGTTGAACTTGAAGAGGTTGAGCTAGAAGATGTTGAAACCCTTATCAAGGAAGTTGTCGAAATCATCGACAGCGAGGAAGAGGACAAGGGCAACCAACCACGTGTTGTAGATCTTGCATCTGAAGAAGCAAATCAAGGCAATGAAGAGAACGCCTTTACATTAAAGGCCTCTGAAGAAGATGATGCGCCTGCCCAGACTGTTATGACAGCTGGTGCAACAGCAGACCCTGTTAAGGATTACCTCAAGCAGATCGGCCGTGTAGCACTTCTTAACGCAGAGCTTGAAGTAGAGCTTGCTACACGTGTAGAAGTTGGTCTCTTTGCAGAAGAAAAACTTAAGCATGAAAAGAAGCTTGATAAGAAGTACAAGCGCGAACTTGAATGGCTTGTTGAAGATGGAAAGCGTGCAAAGAACCACTTGCTCGAAGCCAACCTTCGTTTGGTAGTTTCCCTTGCAAAGCGTTACACCGGTCGTGGAATGTTGTTCCTCGATTTGATCCAGGAAGGTAACTTGGGTCTGATCCGTGCAGTTGAGAAGTTTGACTACACCAAGGGTTACAAGTTCTCGACCTATGCAACCTGGTGGATCCGTCAGGCGATTACCCGTGCGATGGCTGACCAGGCTCGTACGATCCGTATCCCGGTTCACATGGTTGAAGTTATTAATAAGTTGGCACGTGTACAGCGCCAGATGCTGCAGGATCTTGGACGCGAACCGACCCCTGAAGAGCTAGCCAAGGAACTCGACATGACACCTGAAAAGGTTGTCGAGGTTCAAAAGTATGGTCGTGAGCCAATCTCACTTCACACACCATTGGGTGAAGAAGGAGACTCTGAGTTCGGTGATTTGATTGAAGACTCTGAAGCTGTTGTTCCAGCTGATGCGGTTTCCTTCACATTGCTACAAGAGCAGCTGCACTCAGTTCTAGACACCTTGTCAGAGCGCGAAGCAGGCGTAGTTGCGATGCGATTTGGTTTAACTGATGGACAGCCAAAGACACTCGATGAGATCGGAAAGGTTTACGGAGTTACCCGTGAACGTATTCGCCAGATTGAGTCAAAGACAATGTCTAAGCTTCGTCACCCATCACGCAGCCAGGTTCTGCGCGACTACCTCGATTAAGCCAAATAGAAAAAGAACCAACAGAACAAGATGGAAAACAATAAGGTTTTCATTAATCCAAAGAGCGGATCAATTCGCTTAACTGGAACGGTTGACATTGTTGATTCTGAAGGCAATCTCATTGAAACGATTGAGAATCCAAAGTTTTGTGGCTGTGGCCACTCACAAGAAAAGCCCTTCTGCGATGGTTCGCATAAGGGCTTTCTTGAGAAAAAAGATTAGTTCTTAGATTCGATTAACTTTTCAGTCTCATCCTGAATCTTTGCAGCAACGGTCTTTAGCTTTTCAGCGTACTCCTTGCCGTGGTGTGCGCAGAACATAAGCTCTCCGCCATTAAGTAGCACTGCGCGCACATATGCCTGTGCACCGCATCGATCGCAACGATCTAGGGCGTTAAGAGGTACTGATTCAAGCAACATCTGTTCTGTCATAACTCTCTCCGTCTCCGTGTGAACTGCTTACTTCTATGGAACAGGAAACCACATATCTTTATTCCCCGCTCGTTTATTTTCATGTAATTTAACGAATTAAGGCTGAATTAACACTGAGAGTCGACAAATCCCAATATCTGAGAGCTTTTTGGGCGCGCTTACGCTGAAAAATTGGCCCAGACAGATAATCTTTCGCCCCATGGCCGAGAAAGATGCAGTTGCGACCCTTTCGCAAGATAGCTATACCGCAAAAGATCTAGCGGTTCTCGAGGGCCTTGATGCGGTCCGCAAACGCCCAGGCATGTATATCGGTTCAACCGATTCCCGTGGCCTCATGCACTGCTTGTGGGAGATCATCGATAACTCGGTAGACGAGTCACTTGCTGGACACTGTAAGAAAATTGAAATCAACCTTGAATCAGATGGATCGGTTGAAGTCCACGATGATGGTCGCGGTATTCCAGTCGATAAGGAACCAAAAACAGGTTTAACGGGTGTTGAAGTTGTACTTACCAAGCTACACGCAGGTGGAAAGTTTGGTGGTGGTTCATATGCTGCATCTGGTGGTTTGCATGGTGTGGGTGCATCTGTTGTTAACGCACTTGCTTCACGCCTAGATGTTGAAGTTGATCGTGATGGCAAGATTTATTGGATGTCATTCCAGCGCGGAACTGCGGGAATCTTTGATGGCGATGGTCCAAAGGCTCCATTTGAACCAAAGTCAGGTTTGCGCGTTATTGGAAAGATTTCATCAAAGATCACAGGTACTCGCATTAAGTGGTGGAGTGATCGCCAGATCTTCCTGAAGGAAGCAGAGCTTGATCTTGAGGATATTTACGCTCGCGCACGTCAGACCTCATACCTGGTTCCAGGTCTTACCTTGATTGTTAATGACAATCGCACAAAGACCAAGACAACTGAAACCTTCTTCCACAAGAGCGGAATCACCGAATACTGTAATTACTTGCAGCCAGATGAACCAGTTGGCGATGTCATTCGTATTTACGGCACCGGCCACTACCAAGAAACTGTTCCGGTACTAGATGACAAGGGCCATATGGTTTCAACTGAGGTTGAGCGCGATATGGAGGTTGATATCGCGATGAAGTGGGGCAATGGTTTTGAAACCACCCAGCGCTCATTTGTAAACATCATCGCAACGCCAAAGGGTGGAACCCACGTTTTGGGCTTTGAGCGCGCATTGGTAAAGGTTGTTAATGAGGCGCTGCGTTCAACAAAGACCTTGTCCAACAAAGAAGCAGATGTGATCAAGGATGATGTACTCGAAGGATTAACTGCGGTTGTAACTGTTCGTATGTCTGAGCCACAGTTTGAGGGCCAGACCAAAGAGGTTCTAGGAACCGCCGCCGCTACTCGCATTGTTTCCGCCGTTGTCGCAGAAAAGATGAAGGAGTACTTCAATACTTCAAAGCGAATCGACAAGGCCAATGGTCGTTTAGTTCTTGAAAAGATTGCAGCGGCATCTCGTACACGCATTAGCGCACGTGCCCACAAGGATCTTCAGCGCCGTAAGAACGCACTTGAATCATCATCGCTTCCAACAAAGCTCTCAGATTGCCGCTCAGAGGATGTAACACGTACCGAGCTGTTTATCGTCGAAGGTGACTCGGCTCTTGGAACAACCAAGGCCGCCCGTAACAGCGAGTTCCAAGCGATCTTGCCTATTCGCGGAAAGATTTTGAATGTACAAAAGGCATCACTTTCTCAGATGCTTGAAGATAAAGAGTGTGGATCGATTATTCAGGTAATCGGTGCTGGCTCTGGAAAATCCTTTGAATTAGATGAGGCCCGTTACGGTCGCATTATCTTGATGTCAGATGCTGATGTTGATGGTGCGCATATTCGTTGCTTGCTTCTTACCCTGATGTATCGCTACATGCGTCCACTCATTGATTCAGGCCGCGTCTTTGCAGCGATTCCACCGCTACACCGCATCGAAGTTGTAGGCGGGGGAGGCAAGAAGGGCAATTACATCTACACCTATAGTGATGATGAGATGAAGAAGGTAACTGCAGAGCTTAAGAAGGAGGGTAAGCGCTGGAAGGAGCCTATTCAGCGCTACAAAGGCCTTGGTGAAATGGATGCAGACCAGCTCCGTGAAACCACAATGGATCCTGATGCTCGTACTTTGCGTCGCATTACAGTTTCAGATGCAGCAGCATCGGAGGCGATGTTTGAACTTTTGATGGGTAGCGATGTTGCACCACGCAAAGAATTTATTGCTAACGCCGAGATCGACCGCGATCACATCGACGCTTAATCTATTTCAAGCCTAGTCAATAGCAACTAAGTCGAAGTACTCCTCTTTCCACAAATCCTCATCGCCATCTGGCAACAAGATCACACGCTCTGGCTTTAGCGCTTGCACCGCACCTTCATCGTGAGAAACCATGATGACAGAGCCTTGATATTCAGCAAGTGCTCCCAAGATCTCAGCACGAGATGCAGGATCTAAGTTGTTAGTTGGTTCATCCAGCAACAACACATTTGCAGCAGATACAACAAGTACCGCAAGTGCCAAACGAGTTCTTTCGCCGCCCGACAAAACCTTTACTGGCTTATGAACATCATCGCCAACAAACAGGAATGACCCCAGAACATTGCGAGCTTCTGGTTCGCGAATATCGGGGGTTGCAGACATCATGTTTTCCAGTATGGTGCGTTCAAAATCAAGTGACTCATGCTCCTGGGCGTAGTAACCAATCTTCAAACCATGACCATGCTCAACCCTGCCGGTATCTGATTCAAGTTCACCGGCCAAAATACGAAGCAGGGTTGTCTTTCCTGCACCGTTAAGTCCAAGAATTACAACACGTGAACCCTTATCGATCACACATGAAACATCGGTAAAGATTTCAAGTGATCCATAGTTCTTTGAAAGCTCTTCACCAGCAAGCGGGGTCTTGCCACATGGTGCAGGGGTAGGAAAGCGCAGCTTTGCGACCTTATCGGCGACTCGAACATCATCAAGCCCGCTGCGAAGCTTTTCAGCACGACGTAACATGCCTTGGGCTGCAGTTGCCTTAGATGCCTTTGCACGCATCTTTTCACCCTGCTTTTGCAAAATCTCGGCACGCTTTTCAGCGTTGGCACGCTCCTTCTTGCGACGGTGCTCATCCTGTTCACGTTGCAACAGGTAAGCCTTCCACCCAAGGTTGTAAACATCGATGCAGTTACGGTTGGCATCTAGGTAGAACACCTTGTTAACAACGGTTTCGATCAAGTTCACATCGTGAGAGATAATCACCAATCCACCTGAATACTTTGATAAAAACTCACGCAACCACATAATCGAATCAGCATCTAAGTGGTTTGTAGGCTCATCCAGCAGCAAGGTTTCAGCACCACTAAAGAGAATTCGAGCTAGTTCAATACGACGACGCTGACCACCAGAAAGAGTCGATAGTTCATTTGCAAAGACAGCTTCAGAGACACCTAAAGATGTAGCAATCGCCTCTGCTTCGGCCGTTGCTGCATATCCACCAGCTGCAGAAAACTCAGCTTCAACACGGGTGTAGCGATCCATCGCTTTTTCTAAAGCTTCACCTTGCGCTGTAGCCATTTCCTCTTCAACTGAACGCATGCGAGCTGCGATCTGATCTAGATCACGAGCAGATAAAATTCGATCAATTACCGTACCTGGTTCATCACCTGTACGAGGATCCTGTGGCAGATAACCAATCTTGCCGGTGCGATTTACTGCTCCACCTGCAGGCATTGTCTCTCCTGCTAGAACCTTTGCAAGGGTTGATTTACCAGCACCGTTACGACCAACAAATCCAATGCGGTCGCCGCTATTAATACGAACAGTTACGCCCTTAACAAGAAGGCGAGCACCTGCACGTAACTCGAGCGCTTGGGTTGAAATCACACCGAACTCTATCGAGAGATGTTAAGCAGCACCAATTCGCGTACGACGAGGTGTTGCATAGGACTTACCAACGGCTGTTAACTCATCAGAAACTTGCGCCTTGATCGCATCCTCGCTCTTAAGCAACTTTGTGAGCTCTGCAATTGTGCTCTTGAGTTCCTTTTGCTCAGTTTCGAGTTCGATTTTGCTCATCTTGGTCAAGCGACGAAGTGGCATATCCAGGATGTAAGTGGCCTGTTCATCATTGAGTTTAAAGTCTTTGATCAACTTGTCTTTTGCAGTTGATGCATCATCGCTGGCGCGAATAATCTTGATGACCTTATCGATATCAATAATCGCCTTGAGCAAACCATCGACCAATCCAAGACGCGCTTCAGCCTTAGCTTTGCGGAACTCTGAACGACGACGAACAACTTCGATGCGGTGATCGATAAATACGCGTAGCAGCTCCTTAAGGCCAAGGGTCTGTGGGCGACCCTTCACCAAAGCAACTGCGTTAATAGCAAATGCATCCTCCATTGGAGTTAATGCATATAGCTTTTCTAGGACCTCTTCTGGCTCAAAGCCATTTTTGATCTCGATAACAACATTGGTACCGGTCTGGCCATCTGAAAGATCAACGATGTCGCTGATTCCCTGGATCTTCTTCGCCTTAACAAGTGCTGCAATACGCTCAACCACCTTTTCAGGTCCGATTGTGTATGGAAGCTCCTTGATGACGATACCCATCTTGCGGGATGTCACCTTTTCAATCTCAACTGTTGCACGGACCTTAAATGACCCCTTGCCTGTCGAATACGCTTCGCGGACTCCATCTAGCCCGACGATTTCGCCACCTGTTGGGAAATCTGGACCAGGTACAAACTTCATTAATTGCTTAACAGTTGCAGTTGGGTTCTCAATCAAAAACTTAGTTGCAGCGATAACTTCGCTTAAGTTGTGTGGGGCCATATTTGTTGCCATACCCACAGCGATTCCAGAGCCACCATTTACAAGCAGGTTTGGATATGCAGCTGGCAAGACAATTGGTTCAGACAACTGACCATCATAATTTGGACCAAAATCAACGGTGTCCTCATCAGCTTCTGCAACCATGGACATTGCAGCTGGAGCTAAACGTGCCTCGGTGTAACGCATCGCTGCGGGACCAGCATCAAGGGAACCGAAGTTTCCGTGGCCATCAATTAATGGCAAGCCCATCGAAAAGCTCTGCGCCATACGAACTAATGCATCGTAAATCGCACCATCTCCGTGTGGGTGCAACTTACCCATTACTTCACCGACAACACGTGCGCTCTTTACATGGCCGCGCTCCGGGCGCAGACCCATATCTGCCATCTGATGAAGGATGCGACGGTGAACCGGCTTTAATCCATCACGTGCATCAGGTAGCGCACGTGAATAAATTACTGAGTACGCGTACTCAAGAAAAGATTCTGAAACCTCTTTGGAAACATCGATATCAACGATCTTTCCTGGGTATTCGCCGGGCTTTGGTCCAGCAGGTTTCTTACCCTTAGCCGCAGATTTCGCGGGTATCTTCGCAGTTGCCATTGGGGCATTCTGCCAAGAGTCAGCCTTAATTTAGGGGAGGGCGCGCCCCAACTGATGAAACACACTTTGCAGCTAATGCAGCTCCAGCCGAAAGTGCTTGAGTTAAGTCACTTGTTTCTAGCCACTTTGGAATAAAACCAGCAGCAAAGGAGTCACCAGCACCTGTGGTGTCGACAACATTGGTTGTGACCGCCGGCACCCTTGCAGATTCATTTTCATTAACCGCCATCGCACCCTTTGAGCCAAGTTTGATAACGACTAACGGTGTGTGCTTCTTAAGATTTGCTTCTGCTTCAGATAAATCCTTAGAGTTGCCAAGGTAAAGCGCTTCTTCGCTGTTGAGAAGAATGCCATCCATCATTGAAACCCAAGACAAGGCTTCTTCAAGTGACACAACCTTTAATGCACCAGTTGTGGTTGGGTCAAAGAAAATTGGCTTTCCGGCAGCTTTAATCTTTTTGATCATAGCCAAAACCGCATCACGGCTACGGAAATCAAGAAGCGCGTAACCAGAAAGATAGACACCGTCAACATCTTCAAGTGATGGTAGATCGCTAACCTCAAGATCTGCATTGGCTCCGTTATCTGGAAACATTGTACGTTCGCCATTTGCATCAACAAGGATTACAACTACGCCTGTAGGGCGGCCGCTATGCATCAAATTAAGGTGCTCTACGCCGTATTTATCTAGATCAGAGATAAGTGCAAAACCAACAGGATCATTACCTGTTCGTGCTACTAAGTGAGCCTTGGAATTAGTACGGGTAATCCATGTTGCAACATTTGCCGCCTGCCCACCTGGGTGACTAGAGATCTTGCTTGCGGTGTCATTGCCATAGTTAATGGGCTCTTTGAGCTGTGAAATAACATCGAGTGCTAAATCGCCGATACATAAAATCTTTTTCATTTAAGCGCCACAGCAATCTGTGCACCAAGCAGACAGTTAGCTTTAATAATTTCGGTATTAATTGCTAGTGACTCACCCTTTGATGTTGTGTGGAAATGCTCTAGCAAGAATGGCGTAACCGCTTTGCCTGTCACACCTTGCTTCTCTGCCTTTTCAAGACCTGATAGCAAGATCTCATCATGCAGTGCTTTGTCCATTTCTTTAACAACCGGGTTAGCAACAACCAGAGCCTTGCTCAATGTTCCTACCTCTTTACGCGCCTTGATAACTGCAGCGATCTCTTCAGGAGTATCGACTCGATGCTCAAGGGTGTAACCAGAATCGGTGAGATAAAAACCAGGAAATGCTGTTGTTTGGTAGCCGACCAGGCTAATGGCCAAGGTTTCAAGTCGCTCTAGAGTGGCAGGCACATCCAAGATTGATTTCACACCGGCACAGATCATTGTCATATCAACATTTGCTAGCGCGGTTAGATCTGCTGATTCATCAAAGGATTCATTAGCTCCGCGGTGAACTCCACCTAGGCCACCAGTTGCAAAGACATGGATTCCGGCAAGTGCTGCAATATGAGCTGTTGCAGCCACTGTGGTTGCTGCGCTTTTTCCTTGAGCCACGATAATCGCAAGATCGCGAATTGATGCTTTAGAAATATCATCGCGGTTAGCGATCGCTTCTAGTTCAGATCGTTCTAGGCCGACCAAGATCTTTCCATCGAGCAAAGCGATCGTTGCCGGAACCGCACCTGCATCACGAACAATTCGCTCACACTCGAGGGCTACCTCAAGATTTGAGGGACGTGGCAATCCGTGGCTGATAATGGTGGATTCCAGAGCAACTATTGGCTTTCCAGCCTTAAGCGCATTGGCAACCTCAGCCGATAACTTGATCGCTTTTTCCATAGCCAAACTCTAGTGCACACTCGTGGGAAGATAAGCACGTGCATTTGTCCCAGATAACTCCATCTATCTTTTCATCCCTTGGGTTGGACGGTGCCGTTGATCACTTAGCGGTTGGTCAATCGCCCATGGGGCGGGAGCTTTTGTTTCTGATCGATGGCTTTGGCTTTGACACCTTGTCGCAGTATGCCGATGTCATGCCCACTATGAGCCGTATGTTTAATCATGGATTAGTGCAGACATCATTTCCATCAACTACTGCAACTTCGCTTGCAACATTAACAACTGGCGAACTTCCGGGTGTGCATGGAATGTTGGGATATACGGTTCAGGTACCACGTAGTGGTGGACGTCTGCTCAATGCATTGAAATGGGATGAACGAGTAGATCCTGAAAATTGGCAACCTGTAGAAACTCTTTTTCAGCGTGGTGCAAAAAGTGGAATCACAGTTACGCATGTTGCTGCAAAGCGTTATGAAAACTCTGGCTTTACCCGTGCGGTATTCCGCGGAGCCGAATACAAAGGTGCAAATGTTGTTGCAGATCTAGTCAGCGAGACTAAGCAAGCGCTACAAAAAACCCCATCCTTTGTTTATCTTTATGTCAATGATTTAGATTCTGCCGGCCATTCTGATGGAGTTGGAAGCGATAAATGGATTGCAGCGCTATCAGCGATTGATCAAATGGTTTCACAGTTAATGAAGGAAGTGCCAAAGGGAACAAGAGTTTGGGTTACCTCTGATCATGGAATGATTAATGTGCAGGAAAAGATTGTTATTGGTCGGGACAATCCGTTGCTAACCGGAGTTAGCGTGATTGCTGGTGAGCCGCGTGCACGACATTTGTATTTAAATGAAAACTCAGCGCAGGCTCGCATCGAAGTGGCATCGCTATGGCAGCAATATCTACACGAAAAAGCTTTAGTGCTAACCCGCGAGCAAGCCTTATTTGGCAATCTCTTTGGCGCAGATGTGAGCGCTGATGCGGCAGATCGCATGGGAGAGATCATTGTTATTGCTCGAGGCGGCTTAGTTTTACTAGATCCAGAACGTGCCGATAAAGAGGGTGCCATGGTGGGACACCATGGAGGAGATAGTGAGATTGAATCGCAGGTTGGTTTACTTACAACAACCTTGAGCTAAGAGTTAGTTCTTTGGATCCTCTGGCTTAATGCCAAACATAATTTCATCCCAGCTTGGAACCTTTGCACGTGCGGTAATTCCATCACGTGAGGCCTCATCATCTGGCTCTTCACGAATAACAGCTAGGCGTGGAACCTCACGAATAGGTTCGATCTCTTCCTCTAAATCATCCTGAATATCCTCTTTGCGGAACTCGCTGTACACATCGATGATGCGACGCTCGGAGGGGTGAGAAGACTCGGTGGGGATTAGCGCAGCGGTTGGAAGTTGGCGAGGCGCAGGTTCATCACCCATCATCCAGCGCGCATTTTCATCCATAGATGTAACTGTGCGAAGAGTTGCATCAAAGCGCCACTGAGCGATTCCAACACCAGAGGTATTTGGATAGTGAAGTTCGATAGTCCACGTTCCATCCTCTAACCGCCATGTGTCCCATGAGAGTTCAGAGGAATCAATGTTGCGAGGAGCAAGGCGAGAGATAACTACACCCAGCAAGGTAACGGCATCACGATCGCCTTCTTTGCGGATTGTGATCTGTTGGGCTTGATCAATAATGTAAATGCGTTCAGAAAGGATTGGACCGGCAAAGCGTTCAACCTTTTCAATTGTTGTGTCATTTTCGCGAGCGATTTGTTCTGCGGTTTGTCCTGCACGAAGCAATCGCTGAATCTCTTTGATTGAAATACTTGGTTCATCATTTGCTGGAACCGCCATTAAGCGTTGCTGATTTACAGTTGCACGCAATGTGTCAGAGACTCGAACAGTAAACTCTTGTCCATCATTGTCATGCAAAGAAAGGTAGAGACCATCTTCGGTCTTGCCGTTAAGTCGTAGCTCAGTCACGAGCATGAGAGTAGCCGATGAGGCCCTTATAAGTCTGGAAATACGGAAGTGTGGCCGCACACGCCGCGATCATGAATCCCAGGGGAACCCAATAGGCGATGTCTGCTCCAAATCTGTCGATGATTTGGCCAGATAAAGCGCTAGCAAAAGCGCCACCTAATGGCATACCTGCAACTACCCATGTCAAAGTCTCGGTGATCTGCTCCGGTGGAACCGCACCTTCGGCAACCCCATATGCATTAATTACCAGGGGAGCCACAGCAAATCCATTAAAGAACAAGGCGACGCCAAGCCATGTCAATGAATGCGCAAACAACATAGGCACCGATAACAAGGTAAGTGCAAATAGAAAGATTAAGAATCGGGTCGCGCTGGTGAGCTTCCACTTGATTGCACCATTGATGATCGCGGCGATTCCACTACCGAATGCCCATATAGCCAATAGCAAACCCGAATAACTTTCTTGGCCACGTTGTTCGGTAAAGGCAACGGTAACAATTGCGATAGAACCAAAAAACCCACCCAACAAAGTTGTGGCAACAACTACCGCCTGGACCCGCTTGTTGCGGATCACCGCTGGATGAGGGTCAATCTCGCGCTTAGGAGTAGAGGGTGGCTCGGTGGATTTCTGCATGACAAACCAAGGAACTCCGATTGTCACAAAGATGATTCCAGCGATCATTCCAGCTGCAGGTGAGATCGTTGTCGCACATGCGGTAACAATGATTGGCCCCAAGATAAAGACGATCTCATCCATGAGCGCTTCAAAGGAGTATGCGGTGTTTACCAGGTGACGATCTTGTTCGTCTTCGGCGGTACTTGTTTTGTCTGGGCTCAAAACATGTAACCAGCGACGACGAACTAAGCCACCCGTATTTACCGACATTGATTCGGCAATAATGATTGTTACAAACCAGCTCCACACTGGTGCTTGATTCAAAACCAAAAATGTAAAAATACCAAGCCCCATGACCTTTATCGGAACAACGCGGACCAACATCGCACTTTGGCCAATTCGATCCGCAACACGAGACCAATGAGGTGTTGCAAAGGCCATAACAACTGATGCGGTAGCGCTAAGCGCACCTGCCAATGCATATGAATCACTGGCAGCGACAACGATAAAAATCAGAGCAAGTGAATCCATCGAAATTGGCATACGTGCAATCAGGCCAGGGATGGAAAAGTTAAGCCCCCCAGGGGTTCTAAATAAGGTGACGTACCCCGAGAACATAGGCAAGAGTCTATCCCGCCATTAGACTGCAGTTATGACAGATACCAACCAACTGCTTCAACTTGCACTCACAATTGCGCGTCAAGCCGGAGATTTATTGGTGGATCGTCCTGCATCATGGGATTTAACAGTTAAATCAACTGCGATAGATATTGCCACGCAGATGGATCTTGCAAGTGAAAAATTGATTGTTGAAAGTATCTTGGCGGCAAGACCTGATGATGGAATCATCGGTGAAGAAGGAACGTCGCGTCCAAGTACAAGTGGAGTCACATGGGTGATTGATCCGGTCGATGGAACCGTTAATTATTTTTATGGATTACCAGGATGGGCGGTAAGTATCGCCGCTAAAGATGAAAGTGGAACTTTGGTCGGAGTTGTTCACTCTCCAACTGTTAACTCAACCTGGCATGCAAGCAAAGGCGGGGGAGCCTTCCTTAATGATGTAAAGATCGCCTGTAATGATCCAGTTGAACTCAACCGTGCCTTGATCTCATCAGGTTTTGCTTATGATGTACGTGATCGTGTGGAGCAGTTAAAGATTGTGAATGCACTTCTTCCTCAAATACGAGATCTGCGCCGAATTGGATCTGCCGCCGCCGATATCTGCCATGTGGCTACCGGTCTGGTCGATGGATACTTTGAAACAGGGTTGCATGAGTGGGATTTAGCCGCCGCTGAGCTGGTTGCCCGCGAGGCGGGAGCGGTTGTCACAACCCGCCCCTGGCATGGACTCAATCTGACGGTGGCCGCCGGCCCCCACCTCTATGAGGCGCTCAACGCTCACATCCCCGAGTAGCTCTAGCCCGAGTAGGCAAAAGGCCGATTTACGCTCAAGGCCCCTTCTATGGCAAGATACGGGGTCTGCACCGCCAAAGCGTGTGCTTAATAGAAATGACAAAAGGATCCGAATATGAACATTCTTGACTCTGTAGATGCAGCCTCGCTGCGCCACGACATCCCTAAGTTCCGCGCTGGTGATGAGCTCAAGATCCATGTTCGCGTTATCGAAGGTAACAAGAGCCGTCTTCAGGTTTTCCAAGGTGTAGTTATCGGTCGTCAAGGTGCAGGGGTTCGCGAGACATTCACAATCCGTAAGGTTTCATACGGCGTTGGTGTTGAGCGTACCTTCCCAGTTCACACACCAGTTATTGAAAAGATTGAGCTAGTAAAGAAGGGCGAAGTACGTCGCGCCAAGCTGTACTACCTACGCGATCTACGCGGTAAGGCTGCAAAGATTCGCGAAAAGCGCGATGGCATCGAAGGTTACGGCGATGGAATTCTTTCAACACCAGAACCAGTTGTAGTTGCAGCACCTGTTGTTGAGGCTCTTGTCGAAGCTCCTGTTGCAGTGTCCGAGCCAGTAGCAGAGGTTGCTGTAGCAGAGGTTGCTGTAGCAGAGGTTCCAGTTGATGAGGCGACTACAGAAGTTGTGTCTGAAACTGAAGAAGCTCCAAAAGCTGAATAATCTCTTTAATGGGTAAGAAGGGATCGCTCCTTAAGGAGCTCCCAATCCTGGTAGTTGTTGCACTTGTCGTCTCCCTTTTTATTAAGAGTTTTCTTGTGCAGTTTTTCTATATCCCATCTGGGTCGATGGAGAACACCCTTCAAATCAAGGATCGTGTTGCAGTAAACAAGGTTCCCTTTATCTCAGACAATATTAAGCGCGGAGATGTAGTTGTCTTTCGCGACCCAGATAACTGGTTGCCAGAGCCATTTGAGAACTCAACCAATCAATTTGTTGCAAAGGCTAAGAGCGCTTTAGTAACAGTTGGTGTTCTGCCAAATCCAGCTAAGCAGTACTTAGTGAAGCGTGTGATTGGTGTGGGCGGTGATCGCGTTGTGTGCTGCACAAAGGATGACAAGTTAACTGTAAATGGTGTTGAAGTTACCGAGCCATACGTCTACGGCGGCAATAAGCCTTCAGAGATGAAGTTTGATGTAACTGTTCCCAAGGGCAAGTTGTGGGTAATGGGAGATCACCGTGGAGCAAGTTCTGATTCTCGCTACCACCAAGAAGATATCAATAATGGTTTTGTACCCGAATCTAGGGTCAGTGGTCGAGTTGTTGGTGTCATTTGGCCATTCAAGAACATCACATACATTCCAAGAGTTGATGTATTAAATAAGTAACCTCATGAAGGTTATCGAACAGCTTTTAGTTAATGCGGGTATCTCACCGATTGCAGGTGTTGATGAAGCAGGTCGAGGAGCATGTGCCGGGCCACTTGTAATCGCATCCGTTGTTCTTAATGATCCCTTTTCCCCAGAACTTGCCGTTGTTAGAGATTCAAAGGAGATTGCAGAAAACAAGCGAGATGCGGTCTTTGAACTTATTCATCAAGTAGCTGCATCTGTCAGCGTTGTTATTGTTCCAGCATCCGAGGTTGATGAGCGTGGTGTGCATGCTGCAAACCTAGATGGAATGCGCCGCGCAGTTCAGGGATTAGCGGTTGAACCTGCCTATGTTTTAACAGATGGATATGTAATTGAAGGCTTAGGTGTTCCTAACCTTGCAGTGTGGAAGGGCGATCAAGTTGTGGTCTCGATTAGCGCAGCATCAGTAATTGCAAAGGTAACCCGTGATCGCATCATGCGCGAAATGGATGCCGAGTTTCCGCAGTATGGCTTTGCCGGTCACAAGGGGTACATAACAGCTGCACACACAAAGGCGCTTAATGAACATGGCCCATGTGCACAACACCGCACCTCTTTTGCCAATGTAGCTGCCTTAATCCACAAGTAAGTTCGGCCGATCTGGCTTTCATGACGGGGTTATTTATCCTCCGTGATCATGAAGACTAAGAACAATCAAAGTACCGGGGCGCTAGGTGAAGAAGCGGTCGCTCGATTTCTAATCAGTAGAGATCACGAGGTAATTGAACGCAATTGGCGAATTCGCGAGGGCGAGATCGACATCGTTGCGCTAAATCCGTCGGGAATCTTTTCATTTGTCGAAGTAAAGACCCGCAGCTCGGTTGCATTTGGCCATCCCTTTGAAGCGATCAGCCGTGAAAAAGCTCTGCGCATGCAGCGATTAGCACTTGCTTGGCTTGCAACCCATGGATGCCTGGGCTGTGATTACCAGATCGATGTTGCAGCGGTGCTAGTGCAGCCTGATGGAAAGCTTGCAATTGAGTATCGCGAGAGGTTGCTATGACGCTGGCTCTAACACATTCTGTGGCTCTAATGGGATTGGAAGGCCATCTAGTAACTATCGAGGTAGATATTGCAGATGGATTACCTGGGTATGCGTTGCTGGGATTACCAGATGCTGCATTATCTGAATCACGCGATCGCGTGCGAAGTGCAATTGTTAACTGCAGCGAGACATGGCCGAACCGTAAGGTCACTGTTTCCTTATCACCTGCATGGCTGCCAAAGAGCGGATCTAGTTTTGATCTTGCAATCTGTATCGCTCTGCTGTGCGCCCATGAAACCCTGCCGCAAGAAAAGATCGCAGAGGTTGCCTTTATGGGCGAGCTATCACTTGATGGCCGAATCCGATCTGTCCGTGGTGTTCTGCCCGCATTAATGGCTGCATATAAAGCAGGTATTCGAACAGCCGTTGTTCCTGCAGCAAACTTTGAAGAAGCGCAGTTGATGCAATCGATGAACATTGTTCCCATGGAGCATCTCAAGCAGGTGTTGCGGTGGTTGCGAACAGGTGAGCGAGAGGTAATGCAACAGATTGATCTGCAGTGGGAGCAAACCGATACACGATTAGATTTCGCAGATGTTGCAGGACAATCCGCGGCACGTCTTGCAGCCGAGATCGCAGCGATCGGCGGGCATCACATTATGTTGATTGGCCCACCAGGTGCCGGAAAAACAATGATCGCCGAGCGAATTCCGACCATAATGCCGGCGCTATCGATCGAACAAGCACTCGAGGTCACAGCTGTACATTCAATTGCTGGAACTCTTACACAACGTTCACCTTTGTCTTTGCTTGCTCCCATAGTTTCGCCGCATCACACAACAACTCGCATCGCGATGGTGGGTGGTGGTTCACATGCAATCAAGCCGGGTGCATGCTCCCTGGCACATTACGGAGTTCTCTTTGTCGATGAAGCGCCAGAATGTGGTCCTGGAGTTCTAGATTCTCTACGTCAGCCTTTGGAATCTGGCACGGTAACCATTGCACGAAGTATCGGCAACCTCACCTTTCCCGCTCAGTTTCTATTGGTGCTTGCTGCAAATCCTTGCCCATGTGGCAAGTTCACAGGTCGGGGACGCAACTGCACCTGCACCTCACAACAGGTGCGACGGTATTTAGGAAAGTTATCGGGCCCACTTATGGATCGCATTGATTTAAGGGTTCAGGTTGAACCAGTTGGTCGAGTTGATATGGCCCGCAGCGATTTAGGTGAGAGCAGTCAAGTAATCAGAGAACGAGTCATTGCCGCCCGCAAGGTTGCTGAAAAACGTTTTGCTGGAATGGGCTGGAGTTTGAACTCGCAAATTCCGGCACGAGCCTTGCGATCTACCTTTCAACCAGAAAGAGCCGCCATGAACTTTTTACATGATGAGTTAGATCGCGAACAGATTACGGCAAGAGGGCTACACAAAATAATTCGCACATCGTGGAGCTTTGCTGATTTACATGGACATGCAGTTCCAACTATGAGCGATGTTCAAGCGGCACACACCATGAGAGGCAAGGTGGAGGCGTGAATGAACAGTTAGCGCGGGCCTTGCTCTTTAGCATCATTGAAGGAGGGCATACCTTCTGGTGCGCAGAGATTTCAACACATAGTGCACTTAACGTCTACAACAAACTACTCAATGGTGGATATGACTCGATTAAGTATGAAAAGTTAATCAACGCCCTGCGAGCTGCCAATAGCGACAAGATCTTCAGTGAGATTGATAAACACTATGCACGGCTTTTAACACCAGCAGATGATGATTGGCCTGAGCAGCTCAATGATCTAGCTGCACCTCCGATTGGTTTGATTATTAAAGGAAACATCAGCGCTCTTCATCAATCATCACTTGCAATAGTTGGAACGCGCAATCCAACCTCGTACGGTGTGCGAATTGCTGGAGATTTTGCTGCTGGTTTTGCCGACCGCGAATGGGCGATTGTTAGCGGTGGTGCCTACGGAATTGATTCCTATGCACACAAAGGTGCGCTGATCGCCGAAGGTGTCACCGTTGCGGTTGTGGCGTCTGGAATCGACATTAACTATCCAACAGGCAACGCCAGATTGTTCGCTGAAATCTGTGAATCAGGTGCGATGGTTACTGAATTCATGCCAGGACATAAGGCCTTACCCAATCGTTTTCTAACAAGAAATCGCATCATCGCCGCACTTTCCAAAGCCACCCTTGTCGTAGAAGCGGCCTTCCGAAGCGGTTCCTTGCGAACAGCGCGAGATGCCGCCGAGATTTTTCGACCCGTTATGGCGATACCCGGACCAATTAACTCTCCAACGAGTGAAGGATGTCATCGCCTGATTGGCGAAAGAGCTGCAGAGATTGTGACATCTGTAGCAGATGCGGTGGAGTTTGTGGGTGTTAATCAATGAGAGAATAAGCCTATGAGTGATTTCCGTTCGGGCTTTGTGGCCATTGTTGGCCGCCCTAACGTTGGTAAATCAACATTGATTAACGCACTCGTAGGTAGCAAGATCGCAATTACATCTCACCACCCCAACACAACTCGAACTGCTATTCGCGGCATTGTTCATCGCCCCGAATTTCAGGCGGTGCTTGTTGATACCCCCGGTGTTCATAAGCCTAAGACTTTGTTGGGACAGCGCCTCAATCAGGTTGTAGATCAAAGCATGGACTCTGTTGACATTGTCATTATGTGTATTCCAGCTGATGAAACATCAGGTGCCGGCGATACCTTTATCGCTGCAGAAATTGCCAAGCACCCAAAGGCAAAGAAGTTTGCGGTTATTACTAAGACAGATTTAATTTCTAAGGAAAAGCTAGCGGTTCGCTTGTTGGGCATCATGAGGATCGCTGAAGGTTTTGTCTGGGATGAGATCATTCCTGTGTCAGCTGCTATTCACGATCAGGTTGATTTACTCAATGAACTTATTGGAAAGAACCTACCGGCAGGTCCTCAGTACTACCCAGAGGGCACAACTAGCGATCAGGCTATCGAGCAGTTGATCTGCGAGTTCATTCGCGAAGCAGCGCTGCAGGATGTACGTGAAGAGCTGCCACATTCAATTGTTGTAACTATTGATGAGTTTGGTGAGCGCGAAGAAAAGGGCTCACGTCCATTTTTTGATGTTCACGCAACGATCCACGTAGAACGCGATACCCAGCGTGCAATCTTGTTGGGGCATCAAGGAGCGCGCCTAAAGGAGATTGGCATCCGTGCACGTGCAGATATTGAGCGCGCACTAGTTGCCAAGATCTTCTTAGGACTTCATATCAAGGTTTCAAAGGAGTGGCAGAAGGATCCAAAGCTGCTTGCAAAGTTAGGGTTCGGAGAAAAAGCTTAACTATTCGTAGGTTGTTGGCTCTTTCTACTTGCTAGGTACGAACCAACTAATACCAAAGGTAAACCAAGGATGATTCCTGCAGTCAGTGGCTCCTTCAAAATAATGACACCTAATACAACCGCAACAGCGGTATTCAAGTAAGTTACAAGAGAGCCTCGAGCAGGTCCAATATCCTCCATTAACTTGAAGAAGAGAATGAAGGCAAATGCTGTACTAAGGATTCCAAGTGCGATCAGTGACAGAGCAGAGTTGAGCGAGATGCTTGATGGCCACTGTGCGATCGCAACCGGTCCCCAGAAGATTGTGGTCAGAGCCATCGCAAGTCCGTTGATGGCAATTCCATCGACAAGTGGAAGATTGTCGAGAATCATGATTACAGCGTATGCATAGCTGACGGAGGCAACGAGAACCATCACAATTGATAAGAAATCACTATTGCCAGTCAGACTCTCAATTCCGACAACAAGGATTAATCCAATAAATCCAACGACGATTCCAAAGATTCGCTTGAACTGCCAAACAGAGTGATCTCCGCGCAAGGATGTAATGATCGTTGCAAAGATCGGAACCGTTGAAACTAGTAAACCTGCCAGGCCAGAGCTAATTTTTTGTTCAGCTGTTGTTATCAATATCCAGGGGCCGATCATCTCCATAAGCGCGTAGAAGGCGACAAATTTGAAGCCAAGAACAGCACCTTTAAACTTTTTGCGGTAAATAGCGATCGGAATCAAGATCGATGCCCCAATTAAAGTGCGACCGGCAACTACTGCGGCAGGAGGAAAATCTTCAACGGCAACCTTCATCAGAAGATATGGAATACCCCAGAGGATGCCAACAAGACCAAAGTAGATCAGGGATTTACGACTCATTTAGCCAATCACCTTGCGATAGAGATCTACAGTCAATGCCGCCACCGCATCCCATCCAAATAACTTCTGTGCTCGCGCACGTCCTGCCGCCCCATACTTCTTAAGAAGTTCAGGCTGAGACATCAAACGAGTAATTGCTTCTGTCAGCGCTTTCTCAAATGCTGCACCTTCACCGTTGTAATCAACAAGCTCGCCGGTCTCATTATCGGCCACAACCTCTGGAATACCGCCTACACGTGAACCTAGCACCGCGGTTTCGCATCCCATCGCTTCAAGGTTAACGATACCGAGTGGCTCATAAATCGAAGGACAAACAAATAGATCTGCGGCGGTAAGCATCGCGGTCAATTGATCATGGGGGAGCATCTCTTTGATCCACCACACATTGCTGCGAGTCTTCTGAAGCTCTGCGATTAAGGCTGCAACCTCGTTGCCGATTCCTTCTTCATCAGGACTTCCCGCTGCCAAGACCAATCCATACTCAGCCGGAACATCCTTCCAAGCGCGAAGTAAATGCGCCAAGCCCTTTTGACGGGTAATGCGACCGACAAAGATTGCATAGGGCCCGCTAATTCCAAAACTTTCCGCAACCGTTGCATCGTGGTTTGGAGCGAACTTGTTTGTATCAACACCATTTCTAATCGTGACTACCTTTGCAGGGTCAACTGCTGGGTACGCCTTTAAAACATCGGCGCGCATCCCATCACTTACCGCGATGATCGCACTTGCTGCCTCGTATGCAGTTTTTTCCGCCCAAGATGAGATTCGATATCCGCCGCCTAATTGCTCTGATTTCCAGGGACGTAATGGTTCAAGTGAGTGAGCGCTGACAATGTGGGGGATTCCATGTTGCAGTGATGCAATGTGTCCGGCCATATTCGCATACCAAGTATGTGAGTGAACGACATCTACATGACCAAGATGTGTTGCCATCTCTAGATCAATGGCCAAAGCTTGAACCGCAGGATTGGCATCTGCAAAACCGGCAGGCAAGGAGTACCCAAATGCATCATCTCTCTTGCCACCAAAGCAGTGAACTTCGACATGAACATCATTAATAGCGCGTAGGGCTTGGGTTAACTGGAGGACATGCACCCCAGCGCCACCATAAATAGCCGGTGGCCACTCTTTGGTAACGATTCCAACCTTTAACGCGGTCATATCTTTGTAAACCTCTTCCTTGGGCAAGGGTGAAAGGCTATCGTTAAGACATGGCCAAACTGCAACTTCCGCTCAGCATCGTTCTTGCTGGTGGCGAAGGAAAGCGTTTAATGCCGCTTACGGCAGATCGCGCCAAGCCTGCAGTTCCATTTGGTGGCTCATACAGATTGATTGATTTTGTTTTATCAAACCTTGCAAACGCCAACATGCTCAAGATCGCAGTGCTAACACAGTACAAATCTCATTCTCTGGACCGTCACATCACAACAACCTGGCGCATGTCCTCATTGCTTGGAAATTACATCACCCCAGTTCCTGCTCAACAGCGTTTAGGACCACGTTGGTATACAGGAAGTGCGGATGCAATCTTGCAGAACTTCAATTTGATTCATGATGAAGATCCCAAGCATGTTTTAGTTTTTGGTGCAGATCACGTGTACCGAATGGATCCGATGCAGATGTTCCAGCAACATGTTGAAACTGGGGCAGGGGTGACGGTTGCGGCCATTCGCATGCCACGATCTGAGGCACATGATTTTGGTGTTATTGAATTAGCAGATGATGGAATAACAATTAAGGCCTTCCATGAAAAGCCAGCTAATCCACCAGCGATGCCAGGCCATCCTGAACTTTCGCTGGTTTCTATGGGTAACTATATTTTCAAGCGCGATGTCATGGAAGAAGCGCTGATTCTTGATTCAGAGGATATTGAATCTCGCCATGACTTAGGTGGAAACATCATTCCATTTTTAACTTCGCAAGGTCAGGCAAAGGTGTACGACTTTGCAAACAATGTAGTACCCGGAGAAACCGAGCGCGATAAAGGTTATTGGCGCGATGTAGGTTCAATCGATGCGTACTACGACGCACATATGGATCTAGTCTCTGTTCACCCAATCTTTAACTTGTATAACCGCGAGTGGCCCTTGCTTACCAATCCACCATCACTGCCTCCTGCCAAATTCAGCGAGGGTGGTTCAGCCCACGATTCAATTGTCGGAGCAGGTTCGATTATCTCTGGCGGAATACTGCATGGATCAGTAGTTTCTTACGATGTTTCAGTGGGAAAGGCAGCGATCGTTGAAGGCACGGTGTTAATGCCTAATGTTCGCATTGGCGAGAAGGCGATCATTCGCAAAGCGATTCTCGATAAGAGCGTGATCGTAGATCCAGGTGCACAAATCGGTGTTGATCTTGAGCGCGATCGTCAGCGCTTTACAGTTAGCGAAGGTGGAATCGTTATTGTCGGTAAAGGTGTTCGAGTTACCGTTTAAATCCAGTTTTCTGTCTTGTTCTTAAGCTCTTTGTATCGCGCCATTACATCAGGTGTTGCAACACTATTGTGATGTGAAATCTCACCTAAATTCCAATTTGGGATTTCACCAAGTAAAGCCCATGCAGCTTGTTTAGCTGCGCCATTGGCTACATATTCTCCAGCGGGTGGCACCAGTACCTCGCGACCAAACAAAGCACTTGCGATGACAGGGACCGCAGGATTTTTTGAAGCGCCTCCAATTAACAAAATGCGATTAACGCCAACACCTAAAGCAACTAATGCATCAACGGCATCTGCCAGACCTGCAAGCATGCCCTCGACCATGGCTCGAGCAATATCTTCTTGATTTGAGTTACTCAAGTTCATACCAGCAAAGACTCCAGTTGCTGTGGGGCGGTTAGGTGTTCTCTCACCTTCAAAGTAAGGAAGAAGTGTTAAACCATTAGCACCTGGCTTTGCAGCAAGTGCCAATTGGGCAACTTCATCATGAGTTTTACCAAGGATGCGACAAGCAGCATCCAAAATACGTGCAGCGTTTAATGTGCATACTAAAGGCAGATAACGTCCTGTTGCATCGGCAAAACCTGCAACGGCACCTGAAGGATCATGTGTTGGCGTATCGGATACGGCAAAAGCGGTTCCGCTTGTTCCTAAAGAGACAATTACATCACCAGGTTGTGCTTGCAGACCTAGTGCAGCACCAGCGTTATCTCCAGCACCTGCTGCTACCGGAGTTCCAGAAAGTGTTGTTCCACCAAAGTGCGAAGGTTCAACAACTCTTGGAAGGGTTAACTCCTGATCATGGCGAAGAGCTAAACGCACAATATCTTCACGGTAATGAGATGTGCTCGGATCAAAGTATCCGGTTCCAGATGCATCGCTGCGGTCGGTAAACAACTTTGATAAATCTTTGCCACCTTGTAATTGCCATGACAACCAATCATGTGGCAAAGCAATGGAAGCAACTCGTGCTGCGTTCTGCGGCTCGTGATCTGCCATCCAACGAACCTTGGAGGCGGTAAAGGATGCAACTAACTTAGAGCCAACTTTTCGTGCGATCTCTTGATCGCCACCAACTTCGCGGTTGAGATCATCAGCCTCCTTTGCAGAACGGGTGTCGTTCCACAAAAGCGCTGGGCGAATTACCTCGCCATCTGAATCCAAAGCAACCATTCCATGCTGTTGACCTGCAATGGCGATAGCTTCAACATCATCTAATCCACCCGCATCTTTAAAGGCTGCATGAATTCCGGTCAGCCAATGTTGTGGATCGACCTCTGTGCCATCGGGATGGGCGGCGCGTCCCTCTCGCACTAACTCGCCTGTGTGGGCATCTCGAATAACTACCTTCACAGATTGCGTTGAGGAATCCACGCCGGCGATGAGTTGTCGATTAGCCATAGGGCAAGGCTAGACTGTGCCAGTCAGCGTTGACCACAGGTGGCGGAAATATTTTGAGCCACATCATCAAACAATAAAAATTGTTGGAGTAAATCATGCGTATTGGTGTCCTCACTGGCGGCGGAGATTGCCCTGGTCTTAACGCGGTTATCCGCGCCGTAGTTCGTAAAGGTGTTAAAGAGTACGGTCACGAGTTTGTTGGATTCCGTGATGGCTGGAAGGGACCGCTTGAGGGTCTGACTATGCCTTTGAACATCGAAGTAACTCGTGGAATCTTGCCCCGTGGAGGAACCATTCTTGGTTCATCACGTACCAACCCTTTCAAAATCGAGGGTGGCGTAGAGAAGATTAAGGAAAACCTTGAGAAGGCTGGCATCGATGCGTTAATCGCAATCGGTGGCGAGGACACTCTTGGTGTTGCTACCAAACTCGACGCGCTTGGCGTCAAGGTAATTGGAGTTCCAAAGACTATCGATAATGATCTCAACAACACCGATTACACATTTGGATTTGATACCTCTGTAAATATCGCAGTAGAGGCGATTGATCGCCTGCACACAACAGCTGAATCACATCATCGCGCTTTGATCGTTGAGGTTATGGGTCGTCACGCAGGATGGATTGCACTTCACTCAGGTCTTGCCGGCGGTGCAACTTGTATCTTGATTCCAGAGCAGAAGTTCTCTGTTGAAAAGGTTTGCGAATGGGTTGAGTCACGCTTTAAGTCTCACTACGCACCAATCATCGTCATCGCCGAAGGTGCGATTCCTCAAGATGGAGATATGGTGACAAAGGATCAGACTCTTGACGCCTTTGGACATGTGAAGCTTTCAGGAATTGGCGATTGGCTGGCTGGTCAGATTGAAGAGAGAACCGGCAAGGAAGCACGTACATCTGTCTTGGGTCACATCCAACGTGGTGGAACACCAACAGCCTTTGACCGTGTTCTGGCTACACGCTTTGGTCTTCATGCGATCACAGCGGCTCACGAGGGGGATTGGGGCAAGATGGTGGCTCTGCATGGCACAAATATCGCCCGAGTTCCGCTTGCAACAGCCACTGAAAAGCTAAAGACCGTTCCACTTGATCTTTACAAGGAATCAGAGATTTTCTTCGGATAATTGCCCCGCGCAATCACCTTTGAACTCTCTAGACTTCTCCAATGACCTCGAATTCGAGCAGTAAGTTAGACACTCTGTTTACACCTGGCCTTGTTGCTGCGCAGCAACCAACCTGGCCAGGTGGAGCAGAAGGTCCACAAGTAAAGGCTGCGGTAGCAGAGCTAAAAGCGCTACCTCCACTGGTCTTTGCTGGTGAGTGTGATGATCTCAAAGCTCGTATCGCACTAGCTGCTGAAGGAAAAGCGTTTTGGCTCCAAGGTGGCGACTGTGCAGAAACCTTTGCATCAGCTACTGCCGACTCGATTCGAAATCGCATAAAAACAATTCTGCAAATGGCTGCAGTTTTGCAGTACTACTCAAGTCTTCCAGTAATCAAAGTTGGAAGAATGGCGGGACAGTTTGCAAAGCCTCGATCAAGTGAGTTTGAAATTCGCGGCGATGTAACACTGCCTGCATACCGCGGAGATGCGGTTAATGACATTGAATTTACTGAAAGCGCGCGTACTCCAGACCCAATGCGTTTGGTTCGTGTCTACAACACATCTGCTGCAACCCTGAACTTAGTTCGTGCATTTACACAGGGTGGTTTCGCAGATCTTCGCCAGGTGCATGAGTGGAACAAGGGTTTTATCCGTGATTCAAAGGTTGGCGATCGTTACGAGAAGATGGCTGATGAGATCGGCCGCGCTCTTGCCTTTATGAAATCTGCAGGTGTTGATCCTGAAAGCTTTAAATCAGTTGATTTTTTTGCAAGTCATGAAGCGCTCATCATGGAGTATGAAAAGGCGTTAACCCGTATCGATTCACGCACAGGTGATGCTTACGATGTTTCAGGTCACTTCATCTGGATCGGTGAGCGCACCCGTCAGCTAGATGGCGCACATGTTGATTTTGCATCAAAGGTTCGCAACCCAATTGGAATCAAACTAGGACCTAAGTCCACCGTTGAAGATGCACTTGCGCTCATTGATAAGTTGGATCCAAACCGCGAGCCAGGGCGAATCACATTTATTACCCGAATGGGTGCGAAGAACATCCGCGAGATCTTGCCAGCATTAGTTGATGGCGTTACCAAATCTGGCGCAAAGGTGCTGTGGGTGTGCGATCCAATGCATGGCAATACCTATGAAGCACCATCGGGATACAAGACCCGTAGCTTTGATGATGTTATGGATGAGGTTAAAGGCTTCTTTGAAGTACACAAGGCGCTGGGTACACATCCGGGTGGAGTTCATATTGAGCTCACCGGTGATGATGTCACTGAGTGCGTCGGTGGTGGCGAGCAGATCTCCCATGAAGATCTTGCCTCACGATACGAGACAGCATGCGACCCACGCCTAAATCACGCACAATCACTAGAGCTCGCATTTTTAGTTGCTGAAATGTTGCGCGATCGCTAATTTTGGCCAGTGCCACTTCTCATCACCTCCCACAAGACACCTGTTGGCACACTCAACTTATTAGCCGATGATCAGATTTTGATTGGTGCAAATCTCTCAACTATCTCAGCCTTCAAAGCGGGCAAGGATGTAAAGATTGTTAAATCAATTCCAGTCATTTCTGATCTCATCGATGATTACTTCGACGGTGATCTAACGGCGCTTAATGGCATCAAGGTCCGCCAACCAGGTGCTTCCTTTTCCCAAGCTGCATGGAAGGCGATGCGAAAGATCGCACCAGGTAAGACCTGGTCATACTCAGATTTAGCTGAAAAAGCCGGAAGTCCGGCAGCGGTTCGCGCAGCAGGAAGTGCATGTGCAAACAATGCGATCATGCTTGTTGTTCCATGCCACCGAGTTGTTAAAACCGGGGGAGCGTTAGGAAATTATGCCTACGGCGTGGATAAGAAGCAGTGGCTCTTAAGCCACGAGGGCTTTCTTTAAGATTTCAATTGCTTGGTTGCATTGAGCATCATCAAAATCTAAGTGTGTAACAAGACGGGCATACTTTGGACCAAGTGCGCTAATCCATAAACCTGCATCCTTACAACGAGCGGCAAGTTCTGCCGCTGTGATTGGAAGAGCGGCAAGATCTAAACCAACAATATTTGTATGAACAGTTGTTGGATCGATTAACGAGGAATCTATTGCTGCGATTGCTACAGCTAATTCTTGAGCGCGACGGTGATCTTCAGCCAAGCGATCAATGTTGTTATCAAGTGCGTAATGAGCGCCAGCTGCTAGCAAACCAATCTGGCGCATACCCGCTCCATACCGCTTGCGCCAGACACGAGCCTTTGCAACCCGCTCCTTTGTAGAGAGCATGATTGAACCAACAGGAGCACCTAACCCCTTTGATAGACAAACTGAGATTGTGTCGAAGTACTTTCCGTACTCAACAAATGAAACCCCAGATGCAACATGTGCGTTCCAGATGCGCGCACCATCTAAGTGAAGAGCAACCCCTAACTCATCTGCGCCTTTGCGAAGAGCGGCGATCTCTGAAATAGGTTGAACCGTTCCGCCGCCAAAGTTATGGGTGTTTTCAACTGCGATCGCGGTAGTAGAGACAAGGTAAGGGCCGCTATTGGGACGTGCTATTTCAAGGGCATCTGCCGCTTTCAACAAACCGTTCTTGGCCGGAAATGTGCGTGTGGTTATTCCGCTAAATACAGCCGCTGCACCGAGCTCTGCCCTAACGATGTGACTGTTTGTTTCAGCGATTAACTCTTCACCAGGTGCTACAAGCATTCGGATCGCTAATTGATTTGCAAGTGAGCCAGTGGGAGCAAACAACCCAGCTTCCTTGCCAAACATTGCGGCAACTCGCTCTTCAAGTGAGTTAGCGGTTGGATCATCGCTATAGACATCATCGCCAACTGGCGCGCCAGCGATCGCTTCACGCATCGCCGCAGATGGACGTGTGACGGTGTCGCTTCGAAGGTCAATTGCCATTACAACAGCCTACTTCTGTTCCTTCAGCACAATCAAATACATGGCAATCACCACCAGTATTCCACCTACTGCGCTCTGAAGTGTCAGGCTTTCACCACCAAAAAAGATCGCAAAGACTGCGGCAAAGACAACCTCCATGGTCAAGATAACTGCAACCTTTGTTGCACTCATGTGAGCCTGCGACCAGGTTTGAACAATAAAGGCGATAGCTGTTGCAAAGACTGCGGTAAAGATAACTACCGCCCACACACCTGAATCAGGAGGAGCTGAATAGCCACCAGGGATTGAGGCAATTCCTGAAAGTAACGCACACATCGAAAGCTGAACAACTGTCATGGCATAAACATCACGTCCAGATGACCACTTGCTCAGCGCAATTATGTGGGCGGCAAATAGAAATGCACTAGCCAAGACAAACATCTCGCCGATACCAACAGAGAAGCCCCTAATTGATAACAAGCCCAAGCCAACGGTTGCAACCATGATGCACAACCAAACAAAGCGAGTGATTTTCTCCTTCAAAACAAGCCAAGCTAAAACCGGAGTCAGAACAACATATAAGCCGGTTATGAATCCGGTAATCGCTGCTCCTGTGCGTTCGAGTCCTAGGGTTTGAGCGATATAGCCAAGGCCTAAAAAGATTCCAGCAAGGGAGCCGCGCTGCAACAGATCCTTATTGAAATGCTTAATCGTTTGAGGACGAATCAACAACATCACTACAACAGCTAAGGAGAATCTAGTAAAGAGAAAGTTGTTGACACTCTGGCGCTCAATCGCATCCTTCATGACAACAAATGCAAAACCCCATGCCGCCGCTACCGACAATAACGCCCATGGTGCGAGTCTGAGCTGCAGTTGATGACGTGCAGTCATTAGCCGCGCAACTTCTTCAGTAAGGCAACTTCCTTGCCATGTTCTAGCTCCTGCCCTGGAGTTTCAAGAATCAATGGAGCGTTTGCAACAGCTGGGTGAGCCAAGAGCTCCTTAAATGGATCCACACCGATATGACCATCTCCGATGTTTTGGTGACGATCCTTGAGCGCACCACAAACATCCATCGAGTCATTTGCATGCACTAACTGGAAGCGTTCGATACCTGCAACTTCAACTAATAGATCGATAGTCGCTGTCATTCCACCTTTAACTGAGATGTCATGGCCAGCGGCAAATACATGGCAGGTGTCTAGACAGATACCCACCTTTGGATGGTATTCAAGCGCCTTCAAATACAACTCAAGATCATCTAACTTCTTCACCAGGCTTTGACCCTGACCGGCAGTTGGCTCAAGCAATAAGTAAGGCGCGTCATCTCCTAAAGCGTTAAGGATAGGCATCATGCCTTCATGAATCTGCCTCCACGCCTTTTCAACATGGTCAGCATCAACGGCAGAGCCTGTGTGAATTACCACGCCAAGTGCGCCGATTTCAGCACCGCGCTGTAGCGAATACTTAGTTGATGCCAAAGAGTTTAAATAAGTTGCCTCGGTGGGAGAGCCCAAGTTAATTAAGAAAGGTGCATGCACATAGCTTTCAATATCAAGCTCTGCAGCTTTGATCTTGAAGGCCTCATCTAACTCAGGTTTTGCCTCTGGCATCGCCCATGTTCGGGGGCTTGATGCAAAAACTTGAATCGCTTCAGCACCAATCTCTTGGGCGTAAGCGATAGATCTTTTGGCCATTCCACCAGTAGTAGGTGTGTGGGCGCCGATACGAGGCTTCTTAACTGGTGAGGGCATTGCCTTACCCTACGGTAATCGTCACCAAGCTGCCACGCTTTACCTTGGTGTTTACCGCAGGTGAAACTTTTTTAATAACCTTTTTCCTGTTGTTTCCAATCGAAACAACCTTGACCTTCAAACCAAGGGACTCAAGCATCGCTTTTCCGGCGTTTGCTTCCATGGTAATTACCGTCTTAGGGATAAATGTATAACGAGGTCCCTTTGAGATCAGGATCGTTACCTTGGCACCCTTATTTGCAGTTGCACCACCTACCGGGTTTTGTGAAATAACTGCTAGCTCCGGAACTGTTTCATTAAATGCATAACCGGCTTCAACATCAAATCCAGCTTCAGTTAACTCGTTGAGCGCTTGTTCACCACTCTTTCCAAGGTATGAAGCAAGGGCTATCTGTTCTATTCCTTTGGAGACCACAAGATTAACCGCAGTGTCACGTTTGACCGATGTTCCGGTTACGGGAGAGGAAGAGATTACAAACCCCTTGGGAATATCGGAGCTAAACACTTCGGTAACTCTTCCCACCAAGAGCGGTGACTTTTTAATCACAAGTTGAGCAGCCGCTGGAGTTAAGCCAGTAACCATTGGAATCGCATAACGTTCAGGACCCTTTGAGACAATCAACTTAACTGTTCCACCAGCATCAACCTTGCCACCACCTGCCGGAACACTTTCGATGATCTTTCCTTTAGGAATCTCTTCATCAAATCTATTCTCAATAACGACAGCGTTTAGCCCCAAGGGAGAAACAACATTGATGGCTTCATCAAAACTTCCACCAATAACTGATGGCACAACTACTCGAGACCCAGGGCCAACCAAGGTCCACCAACCACCAACACCAAGAACAATCGCCAAAACCAAAGCCACTTTACGGTTACGTCGAACCCGCTTGCTAGCCCGCTTTCTCTTCTCTTCTTTGCGGCGAATCTCCTTAGTTGTTTCTACAACTGGAGCGGTTGGTTCAACTGGTGCAACCTCTTTTACCTTTTTGCGCGGCTTTTCTCTGATTGGCTCAACCGGCAGATCTAACCCCAAATCCATTTGATTCTTGCGGGGATCCAAATCTATTTGGATCTCCTGCAGCCGCTCTAAGAAATCTCCAGCGGTGCGCGGACGCTCATCAGGATTTTTTGCAGTGGTGCTAGCAATCAGATCATCTAACTCTTGCGGTATCTCCTTACGCTTACTGCGCAAGCGTGGAATCTCCTCGTTGACATGCATGTATGCAATTTGAATGGGGGAGTCGGCCGAGAATGGCTTTTCACCGGTGAGCATTTCGTAAGCAACGATTCCGGCGGCGTACACATCGCTGCGAGAATCTGCAACCCCGCGCTGGACTTGTTCTGGAGATAGATAAGAAACGCTTCCTAGGATCACACTTGATTCAGCGGTCATTGTGGAGCCAATTAGTTCACCGCGGGCTAAACCGAAATCAGCGATCTTGATTCGACCCTCTTTAGAGATCAAAATATTCTCCGGCTTTATATCGCGATGAACAATGCCTAGTGCATGCGCGGCAGCAAGTGCGCTTAAGATAGGGGTTAAGTAGTTAATCGCATCTTTAATCTCAAATCGCCCTCGCTCATTGAGGTACTCTCGAAGGGTATGACCTTCGATCAACTCCATCACTAAAAAGACAGCAGGGACTCCACTTTGATTCCACCCCTGATCTTGCACCGCCACAATATTGGGATGTGACAAAGCAGCGGCAGCTTTTGCCTCCTTAATAAAGCGCGAAACAAAAGCTTCATCTTGAGCCAGGTGAGGGTGCATGATCTTGACCGCGACTTTTCTATCAAGTCGAGTATCAATCGCTTCATAGATAGAAGCCATTCCACCGTTAGCAACCTGACGGAGTAATTGATAGCGCCCATCGATGAGCTCTCCGGTCAGATCAGACATGTGCAGATTTTATGGAGCGCACCTTAGACATGGCTTAAGGGCGCGCCCAAAAGCCTTATGAAGTGAGTTTAAACTCGCAGTTTTCTCGGGTTTTATCCTTATCAAAGTGAATTGATTGTTGGATTTGCCATTGCTGCATTTCTTTTTCAATATGTGAACCATCACGAGCAAGAACCCTTTTCAGACCTGTTTCTGAATCAATATCAAGCCAATAGGTAGTTGCGCCAGCTGCTCGAACCACGGCTTGTGCAGCCCCCACCCCTTCAAGAATCAAATAATCGGTGGGGGCAATTACCTCTTCGCGATCAAACTTCATCAGATGCCAGTTGAAGATCTTGATGGTGCATTCAACGCCGGCTAAATGTGCCGAAGTTATATCTTCTAATGTTTGGGAAAGCGCACCACCAAGTGCGCCATCCCAACCGTCATATAGGTCATCCATATGAATAACACGAACCGTCGAATGCGCCGAGAACTGCGCCTCTAACTTAGCTGCAAGAGTGGTTTTACCGGCTCCTGCTGGACCATCAATGGCTAAGAGAGTCACGCCAGCGTTTCCATCCGAGAATGGCAACTATTCCAAAGACTCCATAAAGAACCGCAGTAAACCAATACTCAAGTGAGGCGTATTGAATCGTTGCAACTACATTGACGATAAACCAAAGTACCCACGTCTCATACTTTTCATAAACCATCAGCAACTGCGCAACAATTGAGCCGATAAGAATAAAGGCGTCAGTCCATGTTGCTGCGGCACCGATATCTGCCAAAACCGGTGACAAGATTGCAACGCTGACCAAGGTTCCAACCGCAATTCTTATTCGGTTTCTCGTTGAAATTGTTCCAGGCACGGCACCGGTTGGAGCCCAACCAAACCATCCATAAATCGCTGCACCAATAAACACAATTTGCAGCAGTGCACTTGCGAAAAGATCAACTTGGTAGAAGAAAACACCATACAAACTGCTACTCAGAACCCACCAAGGCCAGGTAATTCTTTTACCTGTTGTTCCGAGGTAGACGCCAATAAATGAGGCAACCGCTGCTGTGAATTCAAGAATAGAGACTTCATAGCCCCAGGCTGTAAACAAAGTGGTAGACATAGTTCATTCCTTTCCGCATCCGCATTACCGGATGGGTCAATCGGTCGGTCTGAATCTCAGACCCTCTCAGCCTTGTGGGCTCCCGTGGTTATTACTTTAGCGTGAAATCAGTTGGCGCTTCACAAAAGCGCTACCCGCAACACGAATTCTTCGAGCAGTTGATGTTTTAGCCCTGTGATTAAAGATGTCGTAGCCGATCTTTTCAACCTCATCAACGATTCCGCAGTACAAAGTACTAGCAGCCTCTATGCAGGGGCGACTTGATGGTTCCAGCATTTTGATTCCTGGTGCAGCCTCAGCCTGCAATTGGCGGACTCGGGCTATCTGAAACTTAAGCGCTTCAACAATCTCTGGTGTCAGGATGCGCTCTTCTAGCATCTCGCGAGTCACGCCAAACTGAGCTAGCTCCTTAAGCGGTAGGTACACCCGTCCACGTTCAAGATCTTCATCGACATCGCGTATGAAGTTAGCTAATTGGAAAGCAATGCCAAGTTTTTCAGCTGCTTGAAATGCATCATTGTGAAGTGGCCCCAAAATCGGAACCATTTGCAGACCAATGACCGCTGCAGATCCATAGACATACTCAAGTAAATCCTCATAGCTTTCATACTCTTGCACAGTTAAATCCATCGTCATGGAATGCAGAAACGCGTCAAAATGCTCGTGGGGGATTTCAAAGCGATTAACGGTATCAATTAATGCCCGGCCCACGTGATCCTGGCTGGTTCCCTTTTTTAAGTCTGCCAGAACTCCGTTACCCCATGTGCTTAGCACTTGAGCCTTTTCTTCAACGCTTAACTCTGATGCCAAATCATCAACAATCTCATCGGCATAGCGTGCAAATCCATACAGCGCATGAACAAAGGGACGTTTCTCCTTGGGCAGTAACAAGGTTGCTAAGTAGTAAGTCTTTCCATGTAATGCGTTAAGTCGCTTGCACTCTTCATAGGACGCACGAAGATCGGGATCTGTGATCCCGGCAGCGGTTAACTCATCCATTTACTTAACCGGACCCACAATGCGCTCTGCTGCAAGGCGACCAGAGATCAACACCATCGGAACACCAACACCTGGTTGCGTTCCAGAGCCTGCAAAGACAACATTTTCAATTCCAGCTGCCATGTTACGAGGTCTAAATGGGCCGGTCTGGAAGAAGGTATGTGCGCTAGCAAATGGTGCACCCGCTTCCATGCCTTGAGCCTGCCAATCAAGTGGAGTTGTTAGAACCTCTGTTTCGATGGCATCACCAAAGCCTGTGTATCCACGTTGTTCCAGAATCTCAACCATATGGTCGCGATAAGGCTTAGCCTGCTTAGTCCAATCAATATCTGCATCCAAGTTAGGTGTTGGAAAGAGCACGTAATACGAGTGCTTTCCAGCAGGTGCAAGAGATGGATCATCCATTGAAGGAATAGTTACCAAAACACTTGGATCACTCATTAACTTCTTTTGTTTGATCAACTCATCAAAGACGCCATCCCACGATTCTCCGAAGTGAATATTGTGGTGAGCGGCAAAGTCGTACTTCTTTGATGAACCAACAAGCATGGTTACACAAGAAGGAGAGTAATTAAGTCGCTTAACTGAAAGCGGGGTCTTTCCTAGCAAATCGCGCCAAGCAACAGGTAGATCTGGGTTCAAAATAATTGCATCGCATTCGATGCGCTGTCCATCTTCGGTGATGACCGCTTTTGCACGACCATTTTGCACATCAACCTTTGTGACAGTTGTGTTGTACTTAAACTCAACACCGTGCTTTTGCGCAGCAGCTGCCATGGCACGAGGCACCGCGTGCATTCCACCCTTAGGAAAGAAAACACCATTAACTGAGTCCATGTAAGCAATGACTGCATAAATTGCTAGCGCTTGCTGTGGACTAACACCTGCATACATAGCCTGGAATGAGTACACCTTTTGCAGACGTGGGTCCTTCATAAACTGATTGACCTTTGGCGATAGGCGTCGGAAACCACCCAAGGCAATTAGGCGCGCAAGGTTAGGTGTGAGCAGATTAAAGGGGGTATCGATATTTCTATCTATGAAATCATTCATCTCATACTTGTATAACTTGGTTACAAAATCTACATACTTTGCATAACCTGCAGCCTCTTCTGGGCTGATCTTCTCAGCAATTTCCGCTTCCATCTGCTTGGTATTTGCATGGACATCTAACTGGGATCCATCTGCGTAGTAAGCACGGTACAAAGGTGAAACGGGCATAAGTTCTACCCAATCCTTCATATCTTCACCAACACAACTAAAGGCATCTTGAATCAATGACGGCATAGTTAAAACAGTTGGACCGGTATCAAATGAATACCCATCCTTCTTGAGCAAACCGCTGCGCCCACCTGGCACTGATTCGCGTTCAATAACAGTTACCTTGCGGCCAGCACCTGCTAAACGAAGCGCGGCGCTCAAGCCGGCATAACCTGCTCCGACGATGACAACGTGATCTGTAGGACCTTTGACGCGAGCAGGCATTAGGCACTCCTTTTAGTTGCGATGTTAGCTAGCTCGACGAGCAAAGCCTTTCCATCGTTGGTGAAAATTGAAGACTCGGCTGCGGTTAATGCAGCATCTGTCAGTTTTTCAATCGTTGACTCAAGTTCGGCGCGTGCACCGGTTGACTCAATAATTTCTTGCAACACTGAAACACCAGCTGGATCCAAATCTGGACGACCAAAGTGCTTCTTAAAGCTCTCTAGTTGAGCCGGGGTTTGACGCTCATGGGTCATTGCGATCAAAACTGTGCGCTTACCTTCGCGAAGATCATCGCCTGCCGGCTTGCCGGTTACTGATGGATCTCCAAAGACACCCAAAAGATCATCGCGAAGCTGGAAGGCTTCTCCAAGAGGTAATCCATACGCAGATAAAGCAGCATAGGTATCGTAACTCGGTTGGGCACTTAACGCAGCGCCAAGATGCAAAGGACGTTCAATTGTGTACTTACCTGATTTGTATCGAGCAATCTTCATCGAGCGTTCAGTACTTGTATTTTTCTGAGTCTGCTCATGAATATCCATGAACTGTCCAGCCATTAACTCAACACGCATCTCGTTATACAAAGGAATCATTCGCGCATACTGCTCAGTTGTTAACCCTGCGCTATTTAGCATTTGATCTGACCAGACTAAAGCCAAATCTCCCAGCAAGACCGCTGCTGATAATCCGTATTGGGGTGCAAATCCATCCAATTCATCCTGAAGGTGAATACCCTCAAAGTGACGATGGATCGATGGTTTTCCTCTGCGCGTATCTGATCCATCCATCAAATCATCATGAATCAATGCGCAGGCTTGCAACAGTTCAAGGGCGGCCATTGCGCGAATCATTGGTTTTTCAATAACGCCACCTGCTGCGGCAAAACCAGCGTAAGCAAATAAAGGGCGAAGTCGTTTTCCGCTATCTAGCAAGAAGGAGCTCAAAGAATCGGAGACCTGCAAAAGGTCCGATGAGATTGAATTCAGATATCCGCTTTCTCGACTAAGAAAGATGCCCAACTCTTCCTCAACGGCGCTTCTCACGCTCTTTAATGTTGCCTTCGGCTCTGAACTCACGCGGTAACGGTACCCTCACTCCGTGGTATCTCGCACTTCTTACTCATTCGAGTTCTTCCCTCCAAAGGATGTTGAGGGTGAAGATCGGCTGTGGGCTGCCATTGAGGGGCTTAAATCAATCGCTCCAGACTTCGTCTCTGTCACATATGGCGCAGGTGGCTCCACCCGTGATCGCTCTATTCGAATCGCTCGAGAAATCACACAACGCACCGGAATCTCCACCGTGGCGCACCTGACCTGTGTCGGATCTACTCGCGATGAATTGATCGCAATTTTGCACAGCTACAAAGAAGCAGGAATCAAAAGCATTTTGGCGCTTCGCGGAGATCCAACCGGGGGACCAAGTGCACCATGGAATCCAACACCAGGTGGTTTCAATCATGCCGATGAATTAGTTCAATTAGCCGATGAGTTTGGTGGATTCACAATCGGAGTTGCTGCATTTCCAGATGGCCACCCTGCATCTAAGGGCGACTTTGAAAAAGATGTAGATGTGCTTATTCGCAAAGAAGAACTTGGTGCAACCTTTGCAACCACCCAATTTTTCTTTGAAGCAAAGAAGTACACCCGATTAGTTGAAGCGCTTGCAGCCCGTGGATCAAAGTTAGTAATCATTCCTGGCATTCTGCCGGTCACCAACGTTAAGTTGCTTCATCGCATGGCTGAACTTGGTGGAACTCCAATTCCTGGCCACATCGCAGATGCCTTCGCACAGGTTGAAAATGACCCACAAGCTGTTCGCGCATTAGGCGTTGAGATCGCAACATCACTGTGCCAAGAGCTATTGGCGGCAGGTGCTCCAGGCTTACACTTTTACACAATGAACAGCTCAACAGCGACCCAAGAGATTTACCAAAGGTTAAATGATGTTAAGTAATCAAGAGTTCAAGGCAAAGTGGAGCGCGCTGCATAGCGATGCGCAAATCAAAGGAATCGTAAATGCCTGGCTCAACATCTCATACCGCTTTGGCTTAATCTGCACTTTGCTGCGAATTTCTCCTAATGCACTTACTTATTTTGGATTGTTAGGCGCGGTCGGAACAGCATTAACCGCTCAAACGTGGTGGTCGATTGGGTTCTTGGTCTTCTCGCTCTTTTGCGACGGAATAGATGGAAGTGTTGCAATCTTCCAACACCGTGAGAGCAAGTGGGGAGCGACCCTTGATTCAGTAGTGGATCGAATCAGCGAGGCGCTGTGGCTTTACACCCTTTATGTCATTGGTGTCCCAGCTTGGATTCCTATTGCCTTGTGGAGCGTTGCCGCCTTCCAAGAGTATGCACGAACAAAGTTGATCTCACTTGGTGTTAGCGATTTAGGGGTTGTAACTCCTGCCGAGCGACCAATGCGGGCAAGCTACATTTTTATCATCTTGGTTCTAGATCTCGTTGGTCTTCCAGGTGCAACCGTACTTTCAGCGATCTTCTTAGCGATTCAGTGCTACAGCTTTGCTAGTGTCGTGCGTTTTTCTCGTAGCCAATTGCTTCCGTAAC
>CAZQNP010000001.1:50605-109354 GCA_964594645.1 uncultured Candidatus Planktophila sp.
TGTTGGCGTATTTGCGAGCAAACTCTTTGTCATTCCAATCAAACTGCCCATGTGTTGGTGCATTAACGAGAACAAACCAGCCTTCGAGGGTTTCATCCTTACTCATCTCAGGATCTTGTGGCGCACAGATGTAAATAGTTGGTTTTTCAACTGGTTTTGCGTGGGTGAAGATTGCATCAAACTCTGCATCGTAATCTTCAGGAAACAAAATGGTGTGGTGGTTTAGGACTTGATCCGGATTCTTGCGCATCCCTAAGAGCAAACAGAAACCAGCAACTGAAACATCTGCCTTTTCAATATTTTTGCGGGCCTTGCGCAAAGTACGTTTATGCCCCTTGATCAACTTGTTATAGACCAGAGATGCATCTGCATTAGCTACAACAGCATCTGCCTGAACAACGGTTCCATCAGCAAGGATTACACCTGTAGCTTTTTTGCCTTCGGTGGTGATTGCCGAAACAGGAGAGTTCAAATGGAAAGCAACACCCACATCAACCGCCCGTTGATAGACCTTTTCAGTGAGCTGACCTAAGCCGCCTTTAACATGCCAAGCACCAAAGCTTTCTTCGACAAAGGCGATCGTTGATAGAACAGCTGGTGCTTTACGTGGATCTGAACCACTGTATGTCGCATAGCGGTCCATGATGTAGCGAAGATGTTGATCTCTAACAATCTCATCTGCGTGAGCGCGCAAGGTTTTCCAAGGGGCAATGATCTTCATGTCGCGCAGGATGGTTATACGCTTTATTAATGAAATTGGGGATTTGAGCTCAGATTCGATAAATGGCCCACGGCTAACATCCCACATGCGCTCTGCACGCTTCATGATGCGATCCCACTGTGCGGCACTTTCTGCGCCAAAGGATTCTGTAATGTTTTCTAAAGTCTTGTTTCTCGACAAGTTTGCAAACTTAACCCGATTGCCATCTGCAAATCGATAATCAAAGGAAGGGTCTACTGATTCAATAGGGCAGACCAAGCCCATGGGCTTTCCAGTTCGCTGAAAAAAATCCTTGTACACAGCTGGCAAAGTCAGCAGCGAAGGTCCGGTATCAAATGCAACTTTGCCGATCCACTCGGTGCGACACTTTCCGCCAACACGATCTGATGCTTCATACAGCACAACCTCATGTCCGCCTCGCGACAATCGTGCAGCAGCGGTCATGCCGCCCATTCCTGCACCGATTACTACGATCTTCATACTGTGCGACCCTTCCACATGACGGTCTTGCGCACTAAGTATGAGTAAAGAATTAGATAAACCAGAGCAAGCATTGATATCGGATGCAACACACTATCGAGCACGCTGCCACGGCTCTTGATTGCGCTCAGTACGCGAGTGCCGACAATAGCGACAAAACCAATCCACCCGTATGGATTACCCATGAGCCCGACAATCAAGGGCGCGATACCTGTGGCGATCAGAAAAGTGATTACAAAGGCAGCACCGGCAAATGAGCCAAAGGCTTTGTTGAGAGATTTTCCATATCCAGCCTTGATCTCGTTCCACGATGCATACATGCGAGTCTGCGCGATATCTGAACCGTTAACAACAGTTCCAGAAGATCCACCTGCAATTAACTGACGTGCCAAGAAAACATCATCAATAACAGCGTGCTTTACCGATTGATATCCACCAACTGCGTTCAAGGCAGAGCGTCGCACCACAAAGAACTGTCCGTTTGCCACCGCCATAGATTCGCGGCGGGCACTCTCTGCATAACGAAGCGGAACTGTAGTTAGCCACGACCATTGCAGCAAAGGTTGAATCAATCGCTCAGCAATTGTGTTTGCAATTTGATGTGGATACGGAGATATAAAATCTAATCGCGCACCCTGCAAAAGCGTTACCGCCTTATTGATTGCATCATTGCTCAAGCGCACATCGGCATCAATAGAAACCATAACCTCTTCATCACTTGCCTCAAAGAGTTGCTGAAGCGCCCAGGTCTTGCCGATCCAGCCATCTGCCAAAGGAGCACCTTTAATTACGGTAAATCGTGCATCCTCTGAGGTGAAGCGCTTAAGTAGCTCGTAGGTTGCGTCTTCAGAGTTGTCATCGAGCAGGTAGTAATGAAAAGGACCATCTTGGGCTGAAAGGGTTGCGACGATCCCTTCGACATTTTCAGCTTCGTTGCGCATGGGAACAACCACACCTACCGAGTTGGTAAGCACAGAAGCTGCTCTGGGTGTGCGGATCTGAAAGAAGTTTACGGCAGCGATGGTAAGCAGGATTAAGGGAAGAAGGGAAAAGAGAATCATCAAAGAGTTACGGTCTTCCGACCCATCGATTAAAGAAGTAAGGAGCTAGCAGTGCTCCAAGAATTGCTCCTGAAAAGAGCGCTACTCCTGGTCGACCGAAAAAGAAAAGATTTCCGACTACTCCTGAAAACCAGGTCCAGAAAAGAAGAACATCGGCAGCGATTAACGAGCCGCCTACTTTGCGGCGCTCTCGAGGTGTAGCAAGGTGCAATATGGTCATCAACACAATGGTTGATAACAACCAACCAAAGGTGTTGGACAATGGAATTTCTGGCTGGAATGGAACATGCGCTCCGGTAACAACCCAAGTCCAACGGCCGGCGGTAACCATAAGAGGATCTAGGAATAGATCCCATGAAGTCATTAACATCGCTCCATACAAAAATACCCATGACTTACCAATACGGCGTGCGGCAACTAAGCAAGGATGGGCGATCATCACCCAAGCAAATGGCACAACCAATGGAACGCTAAACAACTTAGGACCTAAAGTAGATGAGTATGTGTACTCGCCAAATGGCCAGCTTGTCGTTACACCGATCTGCTCGATGAAGAAGCCAAATACAAGGGTGATTCCAAGAAGTGTCCAGCCATAGCGCGCACCAAAAGCTGCAATTCCATGTAGAAACATTGCAAGAGCGGCGCAATAAACAGATGCAATTGTTATGAACTCTAAGGCGCTGCCATCAACTAATGGATATGCAATCTGCATCAAAATGGCTAAGCCAAGGGCAACGCCCATAACTTTGATCAATAGGGGAGATGCGCCACCTCGGGCCCGACGTCGGGGCGTGTAGTGGCGGATGGACATAGGTCTAAGTCTGCCTTATTCCAATTATTTACGACAGTTGCTACAAAGTTCCGCGTACTTCCCGCACAGCAAATCGAGCAAAAAGCTCCTCTGAATACCAGTTATAGGCTGATGTATCTGCGATCGCCTTTTGATGAGCCGCACCCTTATATGCAAACTCCCTAATCGCAGCTGCAGATTCCCATAGCGAAAAAGTACCCTGCAGGCCAATTGGGGCTTCACCAATTCCTATTGCTGCAACCAAACCTGGTGCCGCCTTCAATGAAACTGTTACGGGAGGCACCGATCTCCAGAATCTAAAGTTCTGACTCCATTTAATGCGCGCACGAGTAATTGCCGCAACTTGTCCATCCCAATCTTTAACCGCCCCAACAAATGGCTCTTTGCCCGCCCATCTGCCATGAGATGAAATTGGGTCCAATACAGCTCGAAACTCCGATACCGAACCCTTACGCCAGCGCTTGATTACAAATGATGAATCAAAGCTATCTATATCTTCAACAACGGCAACCAACCCCCACTGCAATGCATTGGCATCGCTAGGTGTAAAGGTTTCACCTTTGCCTGTTCCTAATGACTTATAAAAAGTGACATTCTTATCTGACATCAAAAAGAATCGATCAAAGCCCATTGCAAAAATCGCATTGGCTATCCGCGAGGGCTTAATGGTCCAGAAGTAAGCAACGATCATTATTGACCAACGACCATAGGTTGCGCTCCCGTACAGGCGATCAGCTCTGCAAAGGTAGTTGGGTAGACAGCGTGAGGATGACCGGCAGCTGCCCAAACAACTTCGTAATCATTTAATGCCTGATCGATAAGAATCGTTGCAGGGGAGGTCCAACCGATTGGTGCAACGCCACCGATTGAAAACCCTGATTTTTCCTTTACATAATCAGCATCAACTCGGCCAAGAGTTTCGATACCTAAATTCTGAGCAACTAAATCTGTATCAACTCGATGGCGCCCGCTTGTAATTATTAAAAGCGGAGAACCATCTGGAAGTTTGAAGATAAGTGATGAGGCGATCTGTCCAACTTCAATGCCTAATGCGGTGGCAGCTTCTTGGGCGGTGCGGGCACTATCTGACAGGACATTAACCTCTGCCGTTAATCCATGCTCAGCGAGGGCGGCAATTACTCGCTTGACCGCGGCTTTTTCAATAACACCTTCCATTACTCAAGATTATCGAAAGAACTCAAGTACCGTATCCCCATAATGAATCCTGATCTATACGCCCTTGGTATGCGCGCACGTAACGCTATTTATGCATCCTTCTTTCTTTTGGGCTTTTTGGGTCTTGCGTGGATTCCACGTATTCCAGAGATCAAGGACTCTTTGAACCTGAGCGATGGTCAATTTGGATTAGTTCTTTTAGCAAGCACGGTGGGCTCCATTCCGGGTGCACAACTGGCTGGCCGTGCGGTTCATTCATACTCTTCAAAACTTGTAGTTCGTATTGCTGGAGCCTTTTTACCCGTGGGTGTCTTTGTTATTGGCATGGCAGATACTGTGCAGATTTTGTTATTGGGATTATTCATTACAGGTTTTAACGTCGCATTTATGGATATCGCAATTAATGGGCAAGCCGTTGAAATCGAAAAACACACCAAGGGTCGCTGGATGTCTAGTTTCCACGGCTTCTGGAGTATAGGAGCCTTTGCTGCAACTTTAGTCGGTGGGCTGATCGCCAACTTTGTTTCACCTCGAGATAACCTCATTGCAATTGCGGCAATCGGTTTGTTTGCCTTTCAGTTCGTAGCAAATTACATGTTGCCTGCAGAACATGATGGACATTTAGGTGAGCCAGGAAAAGATGATGCTGGCAAGGTCAAACTCATTGGCAAGGAGTCATTGATTTTGTGGGCACTGGGTATCGGTTTGATGTGTTCATTGATTCCTGAAGGTGGCGCATATGAGTGGAGCGGAATTCTTTTGCAGGACCATATGGGAATCGGCAAAGGCTTAAACGCTGCAGCTGCAACAACATTTTCCTTGGCCATGATTGCAAGCCGTTTGCTGGGAGATCGTGCATTTGAAAAGTGGGGCCATGTAAACACTGTTAAGTATGGCGGTTACGTTGGTGGCAGCTTATGGGGCATCGGATTGTTTACCGGAATGTATATTTCTGATGCACATCCCACTGCCGGTTTAATTCTTGTCTGTTTAGGTTTTGGGGCCGCAGGTTTTGGCATGGGCCCATTTTTCCCAGCCTTCAACTTGGCTGCCGCATCGATTCCAGGAATTGCTCCATCTGTCGGTTTAGCTCGCGTGGGATTAATCGCAATCGCGGCATACTTTGGCGGACCAACAATAATTGGACTAATAGCCGAGGTTACTTCGCTGCCAGTGGCCTTTGCTTTCCCAGTCATTCTCTACATGATTGTTGGATTGCAATCAAAGTACATAAAGGTCCGTGAGATTAAGCAATAACCCAAGTTTGAAGCAGAGTAAATACTGCTATTGAGTAGAGCAATAGTGCAAAGGATTTGCGTAGTAGGGCTTGATTCATTTGGCCGCTTTTAATGGATGCAAAGCGAGCAACAATCACAGCTCCGAGGGACATTGCAATCGGCACTGTCCATGTTACCTCCGACCAGCCTTGAAAGTGACCAAAGAATGCGGTTATCGAATTGATTGCGATAATCGCAAGTGAGGTTCCGGCAGCTTTTCCTTGTGGAACTTTGAAGAAGAGAACCAGAACAGGAACGGCAAGAAAGCCGCCTCCGATTCCAAATAATCCTGTCATGGAACCTATGACTAGCGACATAACAACTAACCAGAAAACTGGGATCTTCTTTTCGGTTCCAGCAACGGGCTTAATTAACATCGCAGTTCCTGCAGATAGAAGAACCATTGCAAACCCAGTTGTAATCACCGAATCACTGATGCGGTGAACGATGAGTGAAAATCCAAGGTTAGTTACAAGCCCAAGTGCCCAGATGACTGTGGCTTCTTTAAAAAGAACTTCCTTGCTCTTAATCTTTGGTAGTAAACCTGAAATCGCTGCGGTTAGAACAACGGCGATAGCTGCGGTTGTTGCAGCCTGGGGAGTGAACTCAAAGATGTACAGAAGAATTGGAACTGAGAGCATCGCTCCACCTGCACCAATGAACCCCAGCACCGCACCGATGAAACCACCTGCGATAAGTGCACCGATGATTTCCATTGGCTTATCATGGTACAAAAAAGCCCGCCGGCATAAAACCGACGGGCTAATTTGGAATAATTACAGGTTAAGCATCCTTTTTATAGGTTAAAGAAGGCCCCTGTGATTGATGGACCGAACTCTGTTCCTGTTGCAACGAGTGCGAAGATGATCAATGCAGCACCTGCAAGTGAAAGGTTCTTGAAGAACCCGATTGTCTCATTTTGCTTAGCTGTTGCATCTGTTTCCTTCCAGAATGCGTGCATCAAGAATGATGTTGGGATCAGGAATAGCGCGATAAGTAGCGCACCTAGATCTGCGTACACACCAAATGCGATGTAGAGACCACCGACGAGGATCATGAGACCTGATAGGACTACGCTGAACTTTGCTGCTGGAACCTTCTTGTACTGGGCGTAGCCAGTCATTGCCTCAAGTTTGGTGAGGTGTGAAACTCCAGATGAGATGAAGAGCAAAGCGAAAAGTACGCGGCCGATGATGAGGACGATGTCCATTGTGACTCCCTAGATTTAAGTATTGAAATGTTGGTCGTTTGTGAACTTACTGAGTAAGAATAGTTGAAGTTTCAACTAACTTTAGCCACGACACGCTCACGCACTTGCCATTTGTCAGTGGGGAGGACTATTTTTCGAACATCTGTTCGAATACCCACAGCTGTGAAAGGTCCACCCAGAAATGTCAGCCACGCAGGTTAACCCCGCCCTCGATGTCACCATCGATGGCGCAACAACTCCTATCGAGTTCACCTATAAAGGAAAGCGGTTTCGCATTCATGCGGTGTTGTCGCGTTGGTGCGAAGCGGGTGGTTGGTGGAATCGAATCAGCGATGGAAAGTACCGCCCCGATGATCAAGCACGGGCTGTCTGGAGAGTAGAGGCGGCACCTATCGGTGCGTTAACAACCTTTGAACTCGAACGTGATGAAGTAACAGGTCAGTGGATTATCCGTAACGTATGAGCTTTATTCACCTCAACGTTGCCAGCGGGTACTCGTTGAAATATGGAACTACGCAACCCCATGATCTAGTCCAACGCGCAGCTGAGTTTGAAATGCCAGCGCTGGCGCTGACAGATCGTGATGGGTTAGCTGGCGCCATCCGTTTTACTCAAAGTTGTGTTGATTACGGGATCGCACCCATCATCGGAGTCAATTGTGCAGTTGACCTGGGCAATGCAAAGTTTGGATCAGTTAAGGGTCGCATCACCTTGTTGGCACATAGCGATGGGGGATGGCGCTCGCTGTGCAGATTGATGACATCGCTAACAATGACCAGCGATACCCGCATCCCAGTTCTCACCTTAGATTTTTTACAACAGTTTAGTAATTACAGCACCAATGTTTACGCCATGCATGGACCCGAATCGCCTATCAGCGATGCGATACATAATCATCGCTTTGATCAAGCGTTGCATATCTTTAATCAAACCCGCGATCTATTTGCTAACAACGCCATCGAATGTGTTTCACACCTTGTAGCAGGCCGTGGTCCGCGCTCTACCGAGCATGCAGCACGATCCTTAATCTTTGCCCGTGATAACGATATTGATGCAGTCATTACCAACGCTGTACGCATGAAGGATCGCACCGATGGGCCGGTGGCAGATGTTTTAGATTGTGTGCGACAGCTAGTGCCATTGCATGATCGCCACATTGAACGTCGCAACGCTGAAGGATTTTTGAAATCAAGTGATGAGATGATTTCACTGGCCGGTGAAATTGCACGGGCTGCAGGAGAACGAACACCGCGTGCACTATTAAAGACAACCCGCGAATGGGCTGAACGTTCCTTGCTATCGCCTCAGCGCGATATTGGTTTAGGGGGAGCCCACCTGCCAGAGCCCCATGTTGTTGGGGTAAGTACCGCACAAGAGATGCGTACCTTGCTGCGTTCTCGCAGTGAGGCAGGAATTAACTGGCGATACACCAGTAGTGATCAGATCAGCAAAGCACGTGCACGTTTAGATGATGAACTCGCAACCGTTGCAACCCTTGGTTACGAGTCATACTTCTTAACCGTTGCAGATATTTCAGATATGGCACGGGCTGCCGGAATCCGTGTTGCAGCCCGTGGCAGCGGTGCTGGTTCATTGATCTGTCACCTACTTGGAATTTCAGGTGTTGATCCCATGCAACATGGTTTACTAATGGAGCGTTTCTGTTCTCCGCTTCGCAGAGCTTTGCCAGATATTGATATCGATGTGGAATCTGCCAGGCGTTTAGAAATCTACGACATGGTCTTCAAAAGATATGGTGATAGCGACTGGAGATCACCTACCAATCAATCGCGATGCGCAGTTGTTGCCATGGTCGATACCTATCGTGCCCGCCATGCGATCCGTGATGCAGGAGCAGCTCTTGGTTTACCCGGTATGGAGATCGACATGTTGGCAAAATCCATGCCACATGTTCGTGCCCGCAATATTGCAGCAACCCTTGAATCTCTACCCGAACTGCGACGCATCAACACATCTGCGCCATTGATGGCGGCAACAATTGAGATGGCACAGCGGCTAGATGGTTTGCCACGCCACCTCGCAATGCATCCATGTGCGATTGTTTTATCAGATGGTGGTTTTCTAGATCGCGCACCACTAATGAGCAGCGCTGGCGGTTACCCCATGGTTGCTTTCGATAAGGATGATGTTGAAGCGGTTGGGCTATTAAAGCTAGATGTCTTAGGTGTTCGGATGCAATCAACTATTGCTTACTCCATGAAAGAGATTGAACGGGTTCACAAAGAGGTAGTTGATATTGATGCAGTTGCCTTAGATGACCCAGCGACCTACGAGTTAATTCAATCAACCAGAACCCTTGGAATCTTTCAGGTAGAAAGCCCAGGACAGCGTGAACTTGTTGGAAAGCTGGCACCCAAAACCTTTACCGATTTAATTATTGATATTTCACTCTTTAGACCAGGACCGGTTAAGAGCGACATGATCACGCCATTTCTCAAGGCTCGTCACGGGTGGAGCCCAGCACAGATAATTCACCCTGATTTATATGAGATTTTGGCCCATACCGAAGGCGTTGTTGTCTTCCATGAACAGGTTATTCAGATCATCGCAACGATGACCGGGGTTTCACTGGCAACGGCTGATGAAAAACGCAGATCGCTGGGGGATCGTGCCGGTCAACAAGAGGTCTGCGATTGGTTCTTTCCTGCAGCAACAGCCAAAGGATATGAGTTGCCGATCATTCAAGAGATCTGGGATGTGCTGCGCGCCTTTGCATCCTTTGGCTTTTGTAAAGCACATGCTGCAGCTTTTGCGCTGCCTACATATCAATCCGCCTGGCTTAAGACCCATTACCCGGCAGCATTTCTTGCAGCTGTCTTAACCCATGATCCCGGCATGTATCCCAAGCGTTTAATTGTTGATGAGGCTAGGCAAATGGGAATCACCATCGCACCCATTGATGTCAACGCATCTGATTCTGTCTATCGTGTAGAAGATCATGGCGATGCGATCCGTATCGCGCTATCAACTGTTAGCGGAATCAGCGATACCGAGGTGCAATCAATTATCGCTGGCCGGCCTTACCTAGACTTAAATGATTTTGTTCGCAGATCCGGGTGCAGCACACCAGTAACTGAAAGCTTAATTCTTACAGGCGGCTTTGATTCACTGCATGTCGATGTTAACCGCAGGGATCTGCTGCTTCATTTTTCCGATTTACAAAAGTCACCAAGCGCAGCTGTCTCTGGCGCGCAGATGAACTTAGGGTTTGAGCCACCTGCATTGATCAGCAGTGGATTGCCAGCAATGAGCGCAGCTGAAAGCGTGAAGCATGAGGTAGATCGATTAGGCATCGATATGTCCCGCCACATGATTGAGTTTTATGGCGAGTTTCTTAACGCAATCGGTGCTGTTCGTTCTAGTGATCTACTGAAACAACGATCTCAATCATCGGTCTTAGTTGCAGGAATCAAGGTAGCGATGCAGACCCCGCCTGTTCGCTCTGGCAAACGTGTCATTTTCCTAACCCTTGATGATGGATATGGGCTTAGTGATTCAACATTCTTTACCGATGTTCAGGGCGAGTACGCCAATGTTTTGTACTCAACATCGCTGCTACTTGTACGAGGCGTTACCCGTCGCACAGGGGCCAGAGGCATCTCTATCAGGGCTACAGGGGCTTGGGATTTACGTGCCGCTTACGAAAGTTGGAGCGCTAAACAAAGTACGCTCGCAATATGAGCGCAGAAGATAAGCCAACCCAGGCAACGATCCTGCATGTCGATATGGATGCATTTTTTGCATCGGTTGCAGAGCGGGATAACCCCGAACTAAAGGGCAAAGCGGTTGTTATCGGAATGGGTGCACGTGGTGTTGTATCTGCAGCCAATTATGAAGCGCGCAAATTTGGAGTTCACTCCGCGATGCCAGTAGGACAAGCACGCCGATTAGCACCCCATGCGATTTTCTTACCGGTTGATATGGCGCGATACCAAGAGGTATCTGGCCACATCATGGAGATCTTTGAAAGCTTTACTCCCAATGTTGAGCCGGTATCAGTTGATGAAGCCTTTCTTGATGTAACAGGTGCAAAGAAATTGTTAGGTACCGGTCGCGAAATCGCAGCAGCGATCCGTGCCAAGGTTGAAGCACAAGAGGGCATTACTTGCTCTGTTGGAATCGCACCATCAAAGTTCATTGCAAAGCTTGCATCCACCCATTGCAAACCTAATGGCATGCTTGAAATTACAAGTGATCGAATCCTTGAGTTTTTACATCCGCTGCCAATTTCGGCGATGTGGGGAGTAGGACCAAAGACAGCTGAAGTTCTAGAACGATTAGGACTACGCACCATTGAAGATATTGCAAAGCTGCCACGAACAACATTAATTCGTGCAGTAGGAGAAGCAGCAGGTTCCACCTTGCATGAACTTGCATGGGGTCGTGATTACCGAGATGTTGCTCCGCAAGATGCTGAAAAAAGCATTAGCGCCGCCGAAACCTTTGCAACTGATCTCGATAACCCCGAAGAGATTCTGCGCGAGTACCTACGGCTGTGCGAGCGCGCAACATCTAGGTTGCGAGACAAGGGGTTGTTTGCAAAGACGATTTCAATCAAGGTTCGCTTTGGAGATTTCTCAACGATTAACCGTTCAAAGACCTTGCCACTGCCAATCGATAGCACCCATGATGTGTACGAGGTTGTAAAGGGCCTGTATGAAGCGCTGCGCATTGAACGAGCCCGCCTACGTTTAGTTGGCGTATCCCTTGAAAACTTAAGTGAGGGCGCACCAGTTCAAATGATCCTGGGCGAGCGCGAAAAGGGGTGGCGCGAGGCTGAAGGTGCCATAGATAAGGCCCGCGAGCGCTTCGGGCATGGCTCTGTGCGTCCTGCACGGTTGATTAAGCCTTCAGCCGATGAAGATGCTTAGAGCATTCTGAAGGTTAGGAAAAGAAGTAGCGGGCAATCACAATCTGTTCTATTGTGGGCCTATGCCATTATCCGATCGTGAAAAGCGCCTCTTGGAAGAGATGGAGGCTGCTCTTTTAACTGAAGATCCACGCCTTGTTTCAGCTCTCACCTCAAAGGCCCCTGTTTCACCATCGCGCAACCGCATCATGGTGGCAGCCGGACTGGTGCTTCTTGGCTTGATTACCCTCTTCGGTGGTCTGATCTCACAGGTAACCCCCATCGGAATCCTTGGCTTTGTGATCGCCCTTAGCGGGGTAATCACCGCGATCTCATCGATCTCAGCCCCAATCCGTGGCCCTCGCAAGCCCTCATCCCGCACAAATTTGAGCGCTCGCCTTGAGCAGCGTTGGGAGAACCGCGGCAACGATCAGCAGATCTGACCCACAGCTTTACCTCAAGCCCCTCCTTGTGAGGGGCTTTTTTCATGCCTGGAAACTGGGCAATCGGGTGGGGGGAGGTGGGGGCGAAAAGGGGAAAAAGTGGGAAAAGGTGGTTGAAAAAGGGGAAAAGTGGAGTAAAGTGGGGAATTAAGCGGGCACGAAAGTCCGAAGCGAACCTGGGGAAGGGGGCGCTGAAAATGTTTCTAGGCACCCACGAGCCACGTCTTGATGACAAAGGTCGCTTAATCCTTCCCGCGAAATTCCGCGAAGAGCTTGCTGCAGGTTTAGTAATTACTAAAGGACAAGAACGTTGTCTTTATGTTTTTCCATCACAAGAATTTTCAGTAATTACAGAGACGCTAAAACAAGCGCCAGTCACTGCGAAATCAGCACGTGATTACAGCCGTGTGATGTTTGCTGGCGCACACGATGAAATTCCTGATCGTCAAGGTCGCGTCACAATTCCACAATCACTTCGCACATATGCAGGATTAGAAAAAGAGTGCGTTGTTATTGGTGCAAATACTCGCGTTGAAATTTGGGATGCAACTTCTTGGAATGAATATTTAACAGATCGTGAAAAGAGCTTCGCTGATGTTTCAGAGGAGGTCTTTCCAGGTTTGTTCTAACTCTCATTTGTGGCCACTGCCGACCCTTCGAACGTAGCGACGCCCCTTCCCCGGCGCCGTTGCAACACAAAGATCCGTCGGCCGGCAGTGACCAGAGATGAGAGTCGCAAGGAAAGAAGCAAGTAATGCATCAACTAAAGGTAAAGGGGGAAGAGATGACAAGCACGACTGAACATGTATCTGTAATGCGCGATCGTTGCGTTGATCTCTTGTCTCCAGCTATTGCCGCCTCAAGCAACCCAGTTGTTGTAGATGCAACCTTAGGTCTTGGTGGCCACACCGAAGCGCTGCTTCAGAAGTTCCCACACTTAACTGTGATCGGAATTGATCGTGACTTAGATGCAATTGCAAAGGCCACAGAGCGCCTTGCCCCATTTGCAGATCGACTTAAGACAGCGCACTCAACCTTTGATGGCATTGCAGATGTCGTCGCCGGCTTTGGTTACACAAAGATCGATGGAGCACTTTTCGATCTAGGTGTTTCTTCAATGCAACTTGATCAAGCAGAACGTGGTTTTTCTTATTCGCAAGATGCACCTCTAGATATGCGCATGGATCGCACTCAATCGCTCACAGCGGGGGAGATCATTAATACTTACGAGCCAGGTCAATTGGTTCGAATCCTTCGCACATATGGAGAAGAAAAGTTTGCGACCCGCATCGTTGAATCAATTGTTAAACAGCGCGCAATCGCTCCTATGAACTCAACTGCCCAGCTTGCAACCCTTGTAAAAGAGGCGATTCCAGCTGCTACCCGTCGTACTGGTGGAAACCCTGCCAAGCGCACCTTCCAGGCCCTTCGCATCGAAACTAATGATGAACTGGGCACGATCACACGTGCACTGCCGGCAGCACTTGAGCTTCTAAGTGTTGGTGCTCGCCTGGTTGTAATGTCATTCCAGTCGCTTGAAGATCGAATTGTTAAGCAACTTTTTGTTGCATCAACTACATCTGGAACACCACGAGATCTTCCATTTGATCTCCCTGAATTTGCCGCCAAGTTCTCAATGATCACTCGCGGAAGCGAGACACCAACCGATGCCGAGCTTGAAGAGAACTCACGTTCTCAATCAGTACGTCTTCGCGCAGTCGAAAGGGTGGCCGCGTAATGGCTATGACCGCACTAGCTCCAGCGATCACTCGCTCAAAAGAAATTTTCGCCGAAAAGACATCGCAAGTTGCGCTCAAGCTTGTGCCTGATCTATCCGACGGAAAGCAAGCCGATCGTAAATTCTTTGCCATCTTTGTTTCTGCGATTGGAGGTATTGGTCTCATGCTACTTCTCCTGATCAATACCTTGTTAGCACAAGATGCATTTGAACTTACTAGTCTCAAACTAGAGGCGAAGTTAGTCAGCGACCAACGCGAGGCGGTTGCACGACAGATCGACAAGTTATCTTCCCCAGAAGCTCTTGCAAAAGCTGCAACTGAGTTAGGCATGAAGCCTTCTGAAAATCCGACCTTCCTATCTTTAGATAAGCCTGTCTTAGATAAGCCGGTCATAAAGGATCCGGTAAAGAATGGGTAATTTCTCGCTAGCGCACAACAGAATCAGAGTTTTGGTTCTCGTTCTTGCCGTTGTCATGTTTCTCTTTGGGCTTCGTCTTGTGCAGGTCCAAGCAGTGCAAGCTGGCAGTTATCGTGAACGCGCCGTTAATGAGATGGAGAAGGTAAAGACTCTTCAAGCACCTCGCGGAGACATAACTGATATCAATGGAATTCCTTTTGCGCGTAGCGTTGCTGCGACAAGTATCGTCGTAGACCAAACTCAAATCTCTGACCCAGCTAAGGTTGCAGCCTTTGTTGCGCCAATACTTGGAATGAAGGTTGCAGAGGTTCAGGAGTCATTAACAGGTACACGTAAGTGGAGCATGGTTGCTCGAAATGCAAAGCCGGCTACCTGGCTTAAGCTCTCCGATGCAATTGACCGCTATAACTCGCAGTTCAAGGCGATGGCACCAGAGAGAATTATTGGTTTCTTCCCAGAGCGCAGTTATGTACGCGAATACCCATCTGGAAAGTTGATCGCATCTCTAATTGGCTTTGTAAATCATGATGGCGTTGGCGCAACCGGCCTTGAATCCAGCATGAACTCCACAATTAAGGGCATCAACGGAAAGTACTCATATGCAAATGGCTACAAGGCTGAAATTCCAGGTTCACAATCAGAGATTATTCCTGCCCAAACTGGTACTTCAGTTCGTTTAACCGTTGATCGAGATATCCAATGGGTTGCATCGAAGGCGATTGCAGATGCGGTTAAGTCAACCCGTGCATTAAGTGGCACTGTAATTGTTATGGATCCAAAAACGGGTCACATTTTGGCTCACGCAACCGCGCCCACCTTTGATCCAAATGACACAACTAAGGTCTCATTGGTTGCAATGCGAAATCCATCAGTTCTCGATGTTTATGAGCCAGGTTCGACCGGCAAGGTAATGACTATTGCAGCAGCTATGGAAGAAAAGAAAATCACTCCTGAAACAGTGCTGACAATTCCAGACAAGTTGAAGCGTTCGAATAAGGTCTTCAAGGATCACGAACCTCATCCAACCCAGCGCTTGACTACGGCGGGAATTTTGGCCGTCTCAAGCAATACCGGATCAATCAAGATCGGTGAAATGATCTCAAATGATCAGCTATATGACTACCTAACAAAGTTTGGAATCGGAACCAAGACTGGCTCTGGATTACCTGGCGAATCACGCGGAATTCTTCCCAAGGTTGCAAATTGGTCTGGCACAACCGCGCCAACGATCGCATTTGGTCAAGGCTATTCAGTAACTGCAATGCAAGCAACAAGTGTTTTTGCAACTATTGCAAATGATGGTGTTCGTGTATCTCCAACAGTAATTGCCGGAACAAGTGATTCAAGTGGAAATTTCACGCCTTCTGCAACTCGTGAGAGTGTCCGAGTTATTAGCGCCGATACCGCAGCAAAGATGCGTCTGATGATGGAAAGTGTTGTTTCAGCTAATGGAACCGCGCCATCTGCAGCGATTCCTGGATATCGAGTTGCTGGAAAAACTGGTACAGCTCAACGTATTGATGATACGTGTGGCTGCTACAGAGGCTATACAGCTTCATTTATTGGCTTTGCACCAGCAGATAAGCCTGCTTATGTAATTTCAGTAACCATCCAAGATCCTAAGGGCATGCACTGGGGTGGATATCTTGGTGGCCCAGTGTTTAAAAAGGTTATGTCATTTATTCTTCAGTCAAAGGGAATTGCTCCAACAGGAGTAACCGTTGACCAGATTCCACTTTCTGAAAAGCAGCTTCTTGCTGAACGAAAGTTGATTGCAGATAAGAAGGCAGCAAGTGCCAAGGCCAATTGAGGAGTTCAAGAGAACTATTGAATCTGTCGCAGCAATTGCCAACGCTGAGTTAATCGGCGATGCAGCAACTGTCATCACAGGAATAACCCTTTCCAGCAAGGATGTTCAACAAGGCGATCTCTTTATCGCCTTGCCCGGAGAAAAGCACCACGGTGCAAAGTTTGCAGCCGATGCGATTTCACAAGGCGCAGTAGCTGTTCTTACCGATTCAGCTGGCGCAGAATTGATCAAAGATTTTCCGGTAATTGTTAGCAATAATCCTCGTAGGGCAGCAGGTGTGATTAGCGCTTGGTTCTACAGCGAACCGATGCGGGATCTTTACAGCGTGGGCGTTACGGGCACTAATGGAAAGACAACTGTTACAACCCTATTACATCAGATTATGTCTGCAGCTGGTCGTGAGAGTGGCCTTATTGGCACTGTTGAAACTCGCATCGGTGAAGAAGTAGTTGCAAGTAAGAGGACTACCCCCGAAAGCTGCGATCTTCAAGCTTTGTCTGCGGTCATGCGTGAGCGACATATGCGCAATCTGGTCATGGAGGTTTCTAGCCACGCAATAGCGCTTGAGCGAGTTCGCGGAAGCCATTTTGCAGTTGTTGCTTTCACCAATCTTTCGCAGGACCACTTAGATTTTCACAAGACAATGCAGGCTTACTTTGAGGCAAAAGCCAAGTTGTTCACTTTTGAATTCGCTGACCTAGCTGTAATCAACATCGATGATTCTTATGGAGTAAAGCTTGCTGAGCTAACAGAGCTTCCTGTCATGACAGTCTCACGTCATGACCAAAGTGCTGCTTGGCATTACGCCTCAATCTCCAAGGATTACGTGGGGGCACATGTTGCTATCCGTGGCAGTGGTGGAATTCTGATCGAAGGCAAGGTCCATCTGCATGGTGGATACAACTTCGACAATCTCTTGATGGCGGTTGCTATTGCTACTGAAAGTGGAATCGATCCAATTGATATTGCAGCGATTCTTCCGCAACTTACTGGGGCGATAGGTCGTCTTGATGCAGTACGTCTGGGGCAAAACTTCACAGCACTAGTTGATTATGCACACTCTCCAGATGCGGTTACTCGTGTACTAGAAACAGCCCGTGAAATAAGTGATGGTCGAGTAATTGCCGTACTTGGGTGCGGTGGAGATAGAGATAGTTCAAAGCGAGCCCTAATGGGTAAGGCGCTCCATGATGGTGCCGACGTAGCGATCTTTACAAGTGATAATCCACGCTCTGAAAAACCCGATGCAATCTTGGTTCAAATGACACTTGGATTAGATATTCACGAGCCAAGTGCGGTTATTGAAGATCGCGCCGATGCGATCAGAGCTGCGGTAAATGAGGCTCAAGCGGGTGATTTGGTTTTAGTCCTTGGTAAAGGTCATGAAAAGGGTCAAGAGATTAACGGAATTGTGCACCCCTTCGATGATCGGGTAGAGCTGGCTCGTGCAATCGAGGATAAAAAATGATCACATTGACGGCTGGTGAAATCGCTCTTTTACTAGGCGCAGAGATTTACTGCGACAAGGATTTACTTGTCTCTAAAGCACCCGTTTTTGATTCTCGTAAAGCAACTCCTGGTTGCATTTTTCTTGCACTCAAGGGCGAGTCGGCCGATGGACATGATTACGCAGCCGATGCATATCGAGCTGGCGCTGTGTTCTCACTAACTACACGACGAATAGATGGACCTTGCATCGTGGTCGAAGATGTAATCGAGGCTCTATCTATATTGGCTGCTTTTGTTCGTAAGCGCTTAACTGGCCTAACTGTAATTGGAATTACCGGCTCTCAAGGAAAGACAAGCACAAAGGATTTGTTGTCTCACATGTTATCTGGTGTTGCTCCAACAATCGCACCCGCCGGTTCATTTAACAACGATCTTGGATTGCCAATCACCTTGCTTGAGTGCGATGTTGATACCAAATACTGCATTCTAGAAATGGGTGCACGCCATAAAGGGGATATCGCTCGCCTCTGCAACATTGCACAACCAAACATCGCGGTCGTATTGACAGTTGGATCTGCTCACCTAGGTGAGTTTGGTTCGGTAGAGGCAATTGCTCAAACAAAATCAGAGTTGGTTCAAACTTTGCAACCCGATGGAATCGCAATCTTGGGAAGTTATGACGCCTACACACCTGCGATGGCATCTTTGCATGCAGGACGTGTTATCAACTTTGGTACAGGTTGCGAAGTCAGAGCGGCGGAAATTGAGATTCGAGAAGGTCGACCACACTTTGATCTAGTCACTCCGGCCGGGCGTGATGCTGTAGGTATGCGACTTGTTGGTGAACACCACATCGCCAACGCTCTGGCAGCTGCTGCAGTAGGCACCGCATTGGATCTGCCCATCGAAGTGATCTCGAGCGCTCTGTCTACAGCGGAAAACACAAGTAAGTGGCGTATGGAGATCCATGATTTATTCGGCCTTCTGCTCATCAATGATGCGTACAACGCCAATCCCGAATCAATGACCGCTGCACTTCGCTCCTTGGTGCTCTTTGCACAGGAGCGCGGGGGTCAGTCATGGGCATTTCTCGGAAAAATGCATGAACTCGGCGAGTCAAGCGCTGCTCGCCACGCAGCCATTGGCACCCTTGCTCAAGAGATTGGCATCGATCATCTAGTTGCTATCGCCGCTCCCGAATACGGAGCTTCACAAGGAGCGATGATCACCCATCACTACGCCAGTATTGATGAGTGCATAACCATGACAGAACATTTCTCAGCAGGAGATGTGGTCTTAGTAAAAGCGTCTCGTTCAGAAGGTTTTGAAGTATTGGCACAAAAGCTAGAGAGCATGTGGCTAGACAAGAGCGGAGTTGAAAGTTGAGACAGATCCTTATCGCAGGTGCCTTCGCACTGATTTTTTCTCTCTTTGGTACCCGTGTTTTGATTCGAGTTCTAGCAAGAAAAGGTTACGGTCAAATCATTCGTGAGGATGGCCCCAGTAGCCACCACATTAAGCACGGAACCCCAACAATGGGTGGAATTATCTTCATCCTTTCTGCAATTCTCGGGTATTTATTTGCGCACATAGTTACAGGTAATGCCGTTACCGCTTCTGCGTTACTAGTAATTGGGCTCGTAGTGGCTTTGGGATTTATTGGTTTCCTGGATGATTGGCTTAAGGTTTCGCGCCAGAATTCACGTGGCTTACCCGGTCGTTACAAACTCTTGGGCCAGGCGATAGCTGCCGGAGTATTTGCTTACTTGGGTCTTCAGTTTGCTGATAAGGACTTACTGACTCCAATCTCAGAATATTTGTCTGGAGTTCGCGAGACAACAATTTATTTAGGACCAGTGCTGGTCATTGCTTTCATCATCGTAATGGTTATGTCAGCAAGTAATGCGGTCAATCTCACCGATGGTCTCGATGGTCTTGCAACCGGCGCATCAATCATGACCTTCCTAGCCTTTGTGTTAATTGGCGTGTGGCAGTTTGGTCAAAGCTGCGCTCTCAACGCAACTGTTGGATGTTACGCGGTTCGAGATCCGCTGGATCTAGCCGTTCTTGCCGCTGCCTTCGCAGGTGGATGTACCGGATTCTTGTGGTGGAACACCCCGCCGGCAAAGATTTTTATGGGGGATACAGGCTCACTCGCCCTTGGAGGTGCGATTGCAGGTCTAGCTGCAACATTGCGAGTTGAGCTGTTGTTGATTCCACTTGGTGGATTGTTTGTGATCATCACAATGTCGGTGTTGATTCAGACTGTGTACTTCAAAATCAGTGGCGGCAAGCGTGTCTTCAAAATGGCGCCTCTTCATCATCACTTTGAACTTATCGGCTGGGCACAGATAACCGTTGTTATTCGCTTTTGGATAATCGCCGGGCTGTGCGTAGCTGTTGGCCTCGGACTCTTTTATGCACAATGGGTAGTTCAATAGTTCATGAGTATCAACTTTGCGCATAAAAAGATTCTGGTTCTTGGAGCTGGTGTAACTGGAACCTCGGTTGCGCGCTTTCTTGAATCAAATGGCGCAAAGGTAACTATCGCCGATGATAATTATGAAGCGGCCGTTAATCCCAAAGAAATAAAGATTAATGAATTCAATGCGGCGGTAATCTCGCCAGGTTGGCGGCAGGATCATCCGCTTGTTGTGCAAATTCTCAATAGTTCTATTGAACTACTCAATGAAATTGATATCGCTTGGCAGTTACGTACCGAGAAAGCACCCCATCAAAAGTGGATTGCGGTGACCGGTACTAACGGAAAAACAACGACGGTAGAGATGACAGCTGCTATTTTGAAAGCTGCTGGAGTCAATGCGGTGGCTTGTGGAAATGTTGGTGACACGGTTATCGATGCCCTAGATCGCAACGATCCATATGAAGTCTTAGTGTTAGAGCTCTCTAGCTTTCAACTGCATTGGGCGAAGACAGCACACTTTGCGGCAGCTGCAATTCTCAACATTGCTGATGATCATCTTGATTGGCATGGCAGCTTTGATGCTTATGCAGATGCAAAGTTTTCAATCTTGGATCGAGCCGAGATAGCGATACTCAATGCCGATGATGGTGCTGTGGTGGTTCGGGCCAATCGCTTCACAGGCCGCAAGGTTTTCTTCTCACTCAATACTCCAGCCCCCGGAGAAATTGGAGTTGTAGAAGAGCTACTTGTTGATCGCGCCTTTGTTGCCGATCCGCAACAAGCAGCCATGATTTGCGAACTAACTGATGTTATTCCTACGGTGCCGCATAATGTATCCAATGCTCTTGCTGCGGCAGCCTTAGCTCGAGCGATCAATGTTCCACACGAAGCTATTCAGAGCGCTTTGCATGAGTTTCGTCCAGGCCGCCATCGCATTGAAACTGTTTATGTGGCCGATGGAGTTGTCTGGGTCGATGACTCTAAAGCTACCAACCCGCATGCAGCAGCGGCATCCTTAATGTCTCATTTTTCTGTTGTGTGGATTGCAGGCGGTTTAGCTAAGGGTGCAGACATGGAATCACTTATTCAACGATGCGCACCACGAATCAAAACTGCGCTTCTCATCGGTACAGACCGTTCTGTCGTAGAGAAGGCTTTAATTGAACATGCCCCACAGGTTCAGCGGGTGCTCATTGATACTCCAGAGGGCTATGTACGTGGGGGAGATACAAACTTGCTGATGGAAGCTATTGTTACAGAGGCCCAAAAACATGTTGCCGCAGGAGATACGGTGCTGTTAGCCCCAGCATGTGCTTCCATGGATCAGTTCATTTCCTATGATGATCGTGGAAATCGTTTTGCAGCCGCTGTTCGAAAGCTGGTAGCTCATGAAGCGTGAGGAAAACTTTTTTACTAAACCAGTAAATCTGTACTACATGCTTTTGGGAAGCACACTTGCCCTTAGCTTGCTTGGTCTCATCATGGTTTTTTCCGCATCATCTATTTACTCGTTAGGGTCACGAGGCACAACATACGGTGTTGTTATTCGTCAGTTTGTCTTCTTGCTGATCTCCTTGCCAATGGCATGGGTGTTATCGCGTCTTTCACTTCGACAATGGAGAGTGATTGCAAAATCTGGAGTACTAGTTTCGGTATTTCTACTCATGATTGTTCAGCTTATTGGCAAAAGTGTTAATGGAAACCACAACTGGATCAGTCTTGGAATTGTCGATGTACAGCCCAGCGAGGTTGCCAAATTCTTAATGATTCTGTGGGCGGGTTACATACTTGCCAATAGGGAACGGGCTGGAGCAATTCATAGCAACGTTCTGGCATTGATAGCGCCAGCTTTTGTGCTGTGCATGATTTTGATTATGGCTGGTCGTGATTTAGGTACAGCCTCTGTGTTTGCCTTTATTTTGGCTGGTTTACTGTGGGTTTCAGGGCTACGCCTTGGCGTCTTTGGAATTGGATTGGCAACAGGTGCGGCAGCACTTTCTGTGCTGATCCTGACCTCGCCATATCGTATGGAACGATTTGCGGTTTTTCTTAATCCTTTTTCTGAAGAACAGTACAAGTTTGCAGGCTGGCAACCGGCACACAGTCTCTTGGGTCTGGCAAGCGGCGGGCTATTTGGAGTAGGACTTGGTGCAAGCCGACAAAAATGGGGAAATCTTGCTGAAGCACACACCGACTTTATCTTTGCTGTAATTGGCGAAGAGTTGGGGTTGTTTGGAACCTTGGCAACCTTAATGTTGCTTGCACTTCTTATGTTCTCAATATTTAAGTTAGCTCTTCGTGCACATGACCCTATGGTGCGTTATGTTGCAGCAGGAATTGGTTGCTGGATCGCTATTCAAACCGTTCTCAATATCGGATCGGCAATAAGCGTGCTCCCGGTAGTTGGTGTGACTTTGCCTCTCGTCTCTTACGGAGGCTCTGCGCTTGTTGCAACATATATGGGAATCGGTTTTGTTCTAGGCGCCGCGCGAAGAGACCCAGTAATCTATAAAGGGTTACAAGAGACGGGAATTAAATGGCTACGGTAGTTCTTGCCGGTGGAGGCACCGCAGGACATATTGAGCCAGCGTTGGCAGTTGCTCGCGAGTGGATGAAATCAAATCCAGCTGACAGATGCATCTTGCTTGGTACAAAAAGTGGCTTAGAGGTAGCACTTGTCCCTGCTGCAGGTTTTGAACTCTTCACTATTCCACGGGTAAGAATCTCCAGAAAGCCAGCTGCATCCTGGCTCCGAATTCCGATTGATCTTTTCGCTTCAGTAATTTCTTCCATCAAGGTAGTTAAGAAGGCCGATCTTCTGATTGGTTTTGGTGGGTACGTCAGTGCACCTGCATATCTGGCAGCAGCAATAACTAGAACCCCCATTGTTATCCATGAGGCAAATGCAAAGCCTGGATGGGCTAATCGACTTGGCGCACGATTTACCTCGCATTTGGCTGTTGCACACCCGGTGGAAAGTGGAAGCTTTTCCGAGGCCTTACTTGCTGGCCTTCCGCTGCGAACAGATGTTGCTCAAGGCGTTATTGATTCAGCCTCTGATTGGGGCATAGCGCGATCACAGGCAAAGCAACGGTTAGGCTTTGCTGAAGATGCTCCACTTGTTGTGATCATGGGTGGCTCCCAAGGCTCTGTTGCAATCAACGCGGTAATCGCAGAGAGTGTTTCAGCCTTCAATAGCCACCGGATATCTGTTTTGCATTCAGTGGGAAAACTCAACGTGTTGCCGCAGGCAATTGGTGGATATAAGCCTGTTTCCTACATTGAGGCTATGGCAGATGCTTACTTAGCTGCAGATTTGATCATCGCCAGAAGCGGCGCAGTAACGTGTAGCGAGTTTCGGGCACTTGGGCGTTACGCTCTTTTTGTGCCGCTACCAATTGGAAATGGAGAACAGTTCTTTAACGCCGCCTCTTTGGTTGAGGCTGGGCGTGCAGAAGTTATCGCTCAAAGAGATTTCACTGCACAATTTGTTTCAACCCACTTGAGCTCTTTGCTTGAAAGAGCAGCAGCTGCCCCTCTGGCGGGGGATGCACAGGATCTGCATGCGGCGGCGAAGATTGTTGCCTTAGCTGAGTTTGCGATGAAATCATGAGACCACAACTTTCATCACTAATCGGAAAGCGCATTCACTTCATTGGTATCGGTGGAGCAGGAATGAGCGGACTCGCACGTATTGCACTTTCACACGGAATTAGCGTGAGCGGTTCTGATGCCAAGGATTCTTCGGTCGTTGTTGCCTTATCTGCGCTAGGGGCAAATGTATCCACCTCGCACGCAGCAGAAAATGTAGATGGCTCAGATCTTGTTGTGTATTCCAACGCTATTTTGCAATCCAATCCAGAGCGGATTCGAGCTCAAGAGCTAAACCTTCCAATCCTTACGCGAGCAGCTGCGCTAGCGATGTTAATGTCGGAGTCAAAGAGCGTGGCTGTTGCTGGAACTCATGGAAAGACAACAACATCTTCGATGCTTGCTGTTGCCTTGCAGGCATGTGCCGCAGATCCCTCCTTTGCGATTGGAGGAACAATCACAGCCTCTGGCTCGAATGCACACCGTGGAACTGGTGAAATCTTTGTAGCAGAAGCCGATGAATCTGATGGATCATTTGTTGAGTACCACCCATTTGCTGCCATCGTTACAAATGTCGAACACGATCATGTCGATTTCTTTGCAACTCCAGAAGCGGTCGAGCAGGCATTTCGAGATTTTGTCGCAACAATTCAGCCAGGCGGATTCTTGACCTACTGCGCTGATGATGCAGGCGCGATAGCTCTTTCAAAGACAACAACCTCGATCGAACTCATTTCCTACGGCGTTGCTGAATCTGCAGATTTACATATAGATCAGATTGAACTTTTGACTATGGGCTCTCGCGCACGTGCGGTTTGGAAGGGTAGAGCAGTAGGTCATATCGAACTTCAGGTTCCTGGCCACCATAACCTCTTAAATGCAGCTGGTGTGCTTGCTACAGCTTTGAAGTTGGGCTTTCCAGTTGCCGAACTGCTTACTGGTTTAGCAACCTTTAGAGGTACTGGACGTCGATTTGAACTTAAGGGAACTGTTCATGGAGTTCGTGTCATTGATGACTATGGCCACCACCCAACTGAGTTACATGTGACTCTAGAGGCTGCTCGCCGTTTCGCAGATGCAGGACGTCTAATTGTGATTTTTCAACCCCACCGTTACTCCAGAACAAAAGCTTTTGCAGCTGAGTTTGCACATGAGCTGAATAAAGCAGACCGTGCGATCCTGCTTGAAGTTTACGCTGCTAGCGAGAAGCCAATAAGTGGTGTTAGTTCACGTTTGATCACATCAATGATGAAAACAGGCGAGTACATTCCTAATTTTGTTGAAGCAACAGATTCTGTCATCGCTGATGCCCAACCAGGGGATGTGATTATGACCCTTGGTGCCGGAGATGTGAGCTCTCTAGCACCCATTATTGTCGAGGGCCTAGCTAGGCGTTTTGAATAAATGAAGCGCAAAGTCATTGCCGCAGCAGTTGTCACAGTTCTTGCTGCTGCGACTTATGTTCTTGGATACTCCTCATTATTTACTGTTTCTTCCGTTGAGGTCGTTGGGAGCAGTAAGCCAATCAATACCGGAATTCTTAACGGTCAAAAGTTAGCTCGAGTTGAGCCCCGAGCATTAGCAACCAAGTTGGAAAAACTTGATTGGGTTGAATCAGCTGATGTTTCTCGCAATTGGATAAATGGAAAGGTTGTTGTCGAGCTTAAACAACGAACTCCGATAGCCACCTTTAACAACCAAGTGATTGATTCATCAGGTGCAAGTTTTATACCTCAAGGTGCGCGACCAACAGGCCTGATTGAAATTCAAGCAAACAGCATCGAAGCGGCAAAGAAGGCTGTCAACTTTCTCACCGAACTTCCAGAAGAGCTCAACTCCACCTTGACGGTTGTAAAGGTTCGGGCCAGCGGTGCTTTTGTGTTGATAAGTGAGAACAATGGTAAAAAGCTAGAGATCAGATGGGGAAGTAACTCTGATAATGCCTTTAAAATCAAGGTTTACAAAGCAGTTATTGCACTTCCTGAAAATGCAGATATCAAGCGAGTTGATGTATCAGCACCGCATGCACCAATCGTGAAGTAGTTTTTAAAAAAACTCATTGCTGCGACACGTTAATCAATTCATGTCGGTGATTGATAATCACCCTTGTGCGCTTTAGGTTCACCTCATAGAAAAGTAGTGAATTGTAAGGCTCAAGTTGAGGTTTATGGTTCATAAGGAGGAATAAAAAGTGGCTTCACCACAAAATTATCTAGCGGTCATCAAAGTTGTCGGTATTGGTGGCGGTGGAGTTAACGCTATTAATCGAATGATTGATGTCGGATTAAAGGGCGTCGAGTTCATTGCGATTAACACTGATGCACAACACTTGTTAATGAGTGATGCAGATGTGAAGTTAGATATTGGTCGCAAGACAACACGTGGACTTGGTGCAGGAATGGATCCTGACAAGGGTCGCGAGGCCGCACTTGATCATGCAGATGACATTGAAGAAATTCTTCGTGGCGCAGATATGGTTTTTGTTACTGCAGGCGAAGGTGGAGGAACAGGAACAGGTGCAGCACCAGTAGTTGCAAAGATTGCAAAAGAGATTGGTGCGCTAACAATAGGTGTGGTTACACGACCATTCTCATTTGAAGCAAAGCTTCGTTCAACTCAGGCTGATGCAGGTATTGAAGCCCTTCGCGCCGAAGTTGATACTTTAATTGTTATTCCAAATGATCGTTTGCTTGCAATCTCAGATCGCACAATTACTTTGGCTGATGCGTTCAAGAGCGCAGACCAGGTTTTGCTGTCAGGTGTACAAGGAATCACAGAGATCATTACTCAACCAGGATTAATCAACCTAGACTTTGCGGATGTTAAAGCTGTTATGTCAGGTGCTGGTTCTGCATTAATGGGAATCGGTTCTGCTCGCGGAGAAAATCGTGCACTTCGTGCCGCAGAGCTTGCAATCTCAAGTCCACTTCTTGAAGCATCTATCGATGGCGCTATGGGCGTTCTACTCTCAGTTTCTGGCGGCTCCGATTTAGGTCTCTTTGAGGTCAATGAGGCATGTGAGTTAGTTCAATCAGCGGTTCATCCCAACGCCAAATTCATCTTTGGAACAACAATTGATGATGCATTGGGTGATGAGGTTCGCATTACCGTTGTTGCTGCAGGTTTTGAAGGTGGAGAGCCGAAGAAGGTCGCAACACCTGTCATTAATGCAGCAACCCTTGGTGGAGTTGCCGATCCAATCGCATCAAATGATCCGATCTCAGTGGCGCTTGATCTTGGCAATGAGACTCCAAAGCGTCGCGTGACCTTTGAAGAGTTGGTTGCAGAGGATGAGATCGACGTTCCCGACTTCATGAAGTAAGGCTTTGCCTCACCTCTTTACCGATAGACGCGGAGGCTCCAGCCTTGGCGTCTATGAATCCTTAAATCTTGCACTTCACGTGGGAGATGATCCAGCCGTTGTAGCTGCCAATCGACAGGTTTTGGGTTCTGCTCAGTTTATGAATCAAGTTCATGGTGATGAGATCGTGATCATCGATTCTGTGAGTTCAGATACCCCAACATGTGATGGCCTCATCACGACCAAGCCTTCAGTTCCGTTAGCGGTGATGGTCGCAGATTGCATTCCGTTGCTGCTGATTTCAAAGGAGTCAGTTGGTGCAATACATGTTGGCAGAGCTGGTTTAGTAAACCGCATTGCACTCAAAGCAATTCGCACTATGCGCTCACTGGGTTCAATTGATATTCATGCAATTTTGGGTCCATCAATTTGTGGTGCATGTTATGAGGTGCCATTTGAGATGCAGCAAGAGGTAATGCAGGAGCATCCACGTGCATTTGCCACTACTCGCAAAGGCACGCCAGCCCTTGACCTACCCAAAGCGCTCATCGCAGATTTGGTATCTGCCGGAGTTACCTATGAAGCCTCTGCTACTTGCACCTTTGAAGATCAGATGTACTTCTCTCATAGACGCACTAATCCAACGGGCAGATTTGCCGGAGTGGTAACGCTATGAACCGAATTGATGAGATATCCCAAAATCTCGAGATAGTGCGCGCAAAGATCGCAGCTGTGGCCGCACACCCTGTCACTTTGATCGCGGTTACCAAAACCTTTCCTGTAAGTGATGCGCAGATTTTGCAGCAACTTGGAGTGACTGATTTCGGAGAAAACCGAGATGCCGAAGGTGCGGAAAAGTCGCAACTGGTTTCAGGTAATTGGCACTTTCAGGGACAGATTCAAAGTAATAAGTTGAAGTCAATTACCTCTTGGGCTTCAGTGATTCACTCACTCGATGACCCGCGTCACTTTGAGATGATTGAAAAGGTTGCCCCGCATCCACTGTCAATCTTTCTGCAGGTTTCCTTGGATGGTGCCCACCATCGTGGGGGAGCAGGGGTCGAGCAGCTTTATCAATTAGCTGAGAAGGTCTCAGAATCATCGACCCATACCTTGGCCGGTTTGATGTCGGTCCCACCGGTGGGGGTAGACCCAGACCAGGCCTATTCGCAATTAGCAGTGATTCGCAATGAGTTTTTGAAGAGATTTCCAAAGGCGAGTTCACTGTCGGCGGGGATGAGTGGAGATTATGAAGTGGCGATTTCCCATGGCGCGACACATGTTCGGGTGGGCTCATCAATCCTCGGTTCCCGCTCACCCCACAGGTAACCTATAACTATGTCTAATGCAATGCGCCGTGTCGCCAATTACCTTGGTTTGATGGATGATCCTGAATTCGATACTCCACAAACAACAACCACAAATACCCCTGCAGTTGCTCCAACAGGAGATGTTCGCATCAAGACTCGCGAACCTCGCCCAGTAGCAGCGGTACGTCAATCAACAGTTGTTGAGGTTGCGCCACAACTTGATCTTCCATCAATGGATCGCATCATCACCTTGCATCCACGTTATTACAACGAGGCTCGTACGATCGGTGAGCATTTCCGTCAAGGAAATCCAGTGATCATTAACCTGACTGAAATGGATGAGTCAGAGCACAAGCGTCTAGTTGATTTTGCAAGTGGCCTGGCCTTCGGGTTGCACGGAACAATTGAGCGCGTGACGAAGAAGGTTTTCCTTCTCTCACCAGCAAATGTTTCCGTTAGCTCTGAAGATAAGTCAGCCGCCGCTCAAGCAAGCTTTTTCAACCAGAGCTGATCATGTTGAGCGTCGGCTCACTGATAGCCAATATTCTTCAAATCTTTTTGTTGGCCCTATTAGGTCGATTGATCTTTGATTATGTGCAGATGTTTTCTCGCTCATGGCGTCCTAAGGGAATTCTTCTCTACTTTGTAGAAGCGATCTACACCATCACCGATCCACCAATGAAGTTTGTTGGTCGCTTTGTCCCACCACTGCGTCTAGGTGCAATCAGTTTGGATATGAGTTTTATTGTGCTCTTTTTCGGAACACAGTTATTGATGGGTTTAGTTCGCGGTCTGTAATTACTGTTTGACCAGAACGACCTCAACACCAATCTCTGTATCTGCGATGGCCAGTCCAGCATCTCGTTTCATAGAGACAGCAAGAACCTCATCCGCGATATGCCCAAGATCTGTCTCTATTGCAGCAGCCATCTCATCAGTTGCATTCCAGGTGATGTTGATGCGATCTGAGATATCCAAGCCATCGCTCTTGCGGCGCTCTTGAATAAATCTGATCACTTCACGCACATTTCCAGCGGCAATAAGTTCTGGAGTTAGCTCCAGATCAAGTGCAACGCTTTCGCCATCGTGGGATGAAACGCTCCACCCACTCTTTGGAACCTCGGTAATTACCAGGTCATCTAGTGCAATCTCCCAAGTTCCAACTGTTGTGGCACCGTTAGCGCGAAGAACCTTCACTAGCGCTGTGGCATCGGTAGCGGCGATTGCCTTAGCAATCTCCTGAACCGCTCCACCAAATTTGGCACCTAATGATTTGAAGTTGGCTTTAACGCTGATATCTACAAGATCTCCATCGGCGGTTGCAATGTCTTGCAAAGTTTGAACATTGAGCTCATCTGCAATCTGTTCACGCATCGCTTCCGGAAGGGTTGACCAGCCACTTGCTGCAATTAGTGCGCGACCCAATGGCTGTCTGATTTTGATTCCAGATTCTGCGCGGGTGGCTCGTCCTAGTTCAACAATACGTCGAGTTAAAGCAACCTGAGCTGCTAGCTCTGCATCTATTGCACCAACATTAACCTTGGGCCAATTCGACAGGTGAACCGATGCTGGCTGAGTTGAATCTGCAGGAATAACCAACTCTTGCCATACCTGTTCTGTAATAAATGGAACAAGTGGAGCAAGAAGTTGTGTAAGGGTTACCAAGCACTCATGCAGAGATCCTAGAGCTGCGGTATCTCCATCCCAGAAACGACGACGTGAGCGACGCACATACCAGTTTGATAAATCATCAATAAATCGTGCAAGTGCACGGCCTGCGATCTGTGAGTCAAAATCCTCTAAAGCTGCATCTACTTCCTGCACCAAGGAGTTCAGCTCAGAAATGATCCAGCGATCCATCAGAGGTCTATCTGAAAGCGAAGGCGTTTGTGAGATTTCAAAGTTTGATGCATTGGCATAGAGAGAGTGGAATGAAACGGTGTTCCAGTAGGTCAATAAAGTCTTACGAACAACCTCATTAATGCTTTCATGTCCTACACGTCGAGCAGCCCATGGCGAACCTGCAGCCAACATGTACCAACGCACCGCATCTGCACCGTGTTGATCCATCAGAGCCATTGGCTCTAAAACATTGCCAAGGTGCTTACTCATCTTGCGACCATCCTTATCCAGAATGTGTCCTAGACAAAGAACTGTTTTGTAAGAGGATTGATCAAAGACCAAGGTTCCAATGGTCATTAATGTGTAGAACCAACCACGTGTTTGATCGATTGCCTCACAGATGAAGTCGGCAGGGTAGGAGGCCTTGAACTTTTCTACTGAGCCCTCCTTGTGCGGATATCCCCACTGCGCAAATGGCATTGCACCTGAGTCATACCAACAATCAATAACCTCCGGAACTCTTGTCATTGTCTGAGAACACTCGGCACATGCAAAGGTGATGTCATCAACAAATGGGCGGTGAGGATCAAGGTTTGAAAGATCTTTGCCGGCTAGGGAACCAAGCTCCTTCAATGAATCAACACAGACCTCATGCTTGTTTTCACAACGCCAAATAGGCAAAGGAGTACCCCAGTAACGGTTACGTGAAAGCGCCCAGTCAATATTGTTGTTGAGCCAATCGCCATAGCGACCTTCCTTAATTGTTTCTGGATGCCAATCAGTTGCTGCGTTCTCACGTAACAACGCATCTTTAATTGAAGTTGTGCGGATGTACCATGATGGTTGTGCGTAGTACATGAGCGCTGTGTGGCAGCGCCAGCAATGCGGATAAGTGTGTTCATATTGCTGATGCTTGTACAAAGCACCGCTTGCCTTGAGCTCTTTTACCAATGGCTTATCTGCATCCTTGAAAAAGACTCCGCCTACGACTGGAACATCTGCAAGGAAATGTCCATCAGGTGCAATTGGGTTTACGACAGGTAATCCATAGCTACGACATACAGCTAAGTCATCTGCACCAAAGGCTGGAGCTTGATGAACTAAACCTGTTCCATCCTCAGTTGTTACATAGGTTGCAAGAACCACAAAATGAGCATCGAGAATCTCGATGTAATCAAATGGACGCTTGTAGGTTACGCGTTCAAGCTCCTTGCCCAGCATTGTCTTGAGAATCTTCTTCTCGCCCTTAACCGCTTCCATCAAGTTTTGCGCAACAACTAATACCTCAGTTGTTTCCTCGTGCGTTACTTCGATCGCGACATATTCAACCTCTGGGTGAACAGCTACGGCGGTGTTTGAAACCAAGGTCCATGGGGTGGTTGTCCACACCAAGAGCGATGCATTTAGCCCAGCAAGTTCACCAGATGTAACTGGAAAGCGAACAAAGACAGATGGATCGGTAACGGTTTCATACCCTTGTGCTAACTCGTGATCTGATAAACCAGTTCCACAACGTGGGCAGTAAGGAGCTACTCGGTGATCTTGAACAAGCAATCCCTTTTTCCAGATCTCCTTCAGAGACCACCACACAGATTCGACATACTCAGGTGACATCGTCCAATACGCTTCATCAAAATCAACCCAGAAGCCCATTCGATCTGTCATATCTGTAAATGCACTTACGTGACGCTGAACAGATTCGCGACACTTGTCATTAAATGGAGCAATTCCAAACTTTTCGATATCGCCCTTACCTGAAAATCCCAACTCTTTTTCCACCGCGATTTCTACCGGCAATCCATGGCAATCCCAACCTGCTTTACGTGTTACCTGCTTGCCCTTCATTGTGTGAAAGCGTGGGAACAAATCTTTAAACACTCGGGCTTCGATGTGGTGAGTTCCGGGCATTCCATTTGCAGTTGGGGGACCTTCATAAAAAGTCCATGTTGGTGCACCTTCACGAGCTGCAACGGTTTTTTCAAAGATTGAGTTTTCGCGCCAGAACTTCAAGATTGAATGTTCGACGGCAGGCAGATCAACAGCTGCTGGGATGGCGCGAAATGACATAAAAATCCCTCCAGAAAACAATCTCTGGAGGGACGATCGCTGCATTCACAGCTTTCGCGGTACCACCCGCCTTGCACATGAAAATGTGCCACTTAAAATCTCATGTGCTGGTTCTAGATGGGCCTGGACCCATTTCTTCCAGCCGGCTCGTGAGGTGATGGCCCCGTCAACGCCCTTTACGCGAGGCTCTAAGTGTAGATGATTGAATCCTCCGAAAATGACCGTGGCGAAGTTGGTGGCGGTGGCTGCAAAGGCATAAGGTTCGCGACATGCCTAAGAAGCCAGTTAAGAAAGCGGCCGTTAAAAAAGCGGTCAAAAAGGCGGCTGTCAAAAAAGCGGTGAAGAAGGTTGCTAAGAAGGTTGCCAAGAAGGCGGCCCCTGCAAAGAAGGTTGCCAAGAAGGCGGCCCCTGCAAAGAAGGCGGCGGTTAAGAAGTCTGCAAAGAAGTCAGCGGTAAAGAGCATTCCTGTTAAAAAAGCTCCCGGAAAGCCATTTCCATCAAAGACCACTCTGACAGTTGATGAAAAATCACAAACCGTTTCCGTTTCAACAATTACCGCACCAGTAGTTGCTCCCGTTGTTGAAGAGCGCCGCCTGGTGATGCCACCTCCACCGCGTCCCATAAAGAGTGGAAAGAAGGTCGCACCCCTTAAGCCAATCAAGGTTGCGCCAACACCTGTTGTGGTGAGCGAGAATGAATCACCATGGACCGCTGCAGAGATCAAGGCGATTCGCACTGAAATTTCTAAGGAGCTCGATCGTCTTCGCAAGGAGCTCGCCGTTGTAGAGCAAGAGATGGATGCGCTGATTCAAGAGTCTGGCGAAGGTGCCGGAGATGATCAGGCAGATGCAGGAACTAAGACCTTTGAGCGCGAACATGAAATGTCATTGGTAATTAATGCACGTGACATGGTTCTACAAACTGAACGCGCACTCGAGCGAATCGACAATAAGACATATGGAAACTGCGAGGAGTGCGGTTCCCCAATCGGAAAAGCTCGTCTACAAGTTTTCCCTCGCGCAACTCTCTGCATGCTGTGCAAGCAGAAGGAAGAACGGCGCTAAAGGTGCGCAGATGGCGCACACTGTTTGGTGTTGCCTGGGCGGTTTGGATTTTTGATCTCGCAACAAAGATTTGGGCGGTCGAGAATCTTTCCTACAGATCAAATATCAAGGTAATCGGGGAGTTTTTCCAGCTCACCTATGTTCGAAACCCAGGAGCCGCTTTCTCATTTGCATCGGGAGCAACGATATTTCTATCGCTCTTTAGTTTGGTAGTTATGGTCGTGATTTTGTATTACTCACCTCAAATCACATCACGGGGCTGGGCTGTTGTGTTGGGCTTAGTTTTAGGTGGAATCTTGGGCAATATGGTCGATCGCATCTTCCGCGAACCCGGTATTTTGCGGGGCCATGTAATTGATTGGCTTCAACTTCCAAACTGGCCGGTCTTTAACATCGCCGATATGGCGATTGTTTCGGCAGCGTTAGTTTCAATGGTTTTGACGGCGAGAAATATCCCGCCAATAACAAAGGTAGGCTCACAACCATGAGTAACCGCGAATTGCGCACCTTGTCGGTGCCAGAAGGAGTCGCGGGGGAGCGCATAGATAGCGCACTCACACGTGTGCTGGGATTATCACGAACCGCAGTTGTAAAGCTGCTCGAAGATGGTGACATCACAACAGGCGGCAAGGCGATGCCTAAATCTGATCGTGTAACTGCAGGTCAGGTCATAGATGTACTTATGCCTGCGCCAATTAATACAGATCCAATTCCGCTTACCCCTTTAGAGGGCCTTACCGTTGTTTACGATGACCAAGATATTGTCGTGATTGATAAGCCAATCGGATGTGCGGCTCATCCAAGTCCTGGCTGGACTGGACCAACAGTTGTTGGTGCATTAATGGCGGCGGGTTATTCAATCTCAACATCAGGTCCAGCTGAGCGTCAAGGAATTGTTCATCGCTTAGATGTTGGTACTAGCGGATTAATGATTGTTGCAAAGAGCGATCAAGCCTTTCATGTTCTTAAGGATGCCTTTAGAAACCGAACCGTTGAAAAGATTTATCATGCAATGGTTCAAGGACATATGGATCCCACAACTGGAACTATTGACGCACCGATTGATCGTCATCCGAAAGAGGATCATCGCTTTGCAGTAGTTGCAACGGGCAAAGAGTCGATCACTCACTATGAAGTCATCGAGTTTTATCGTGGCGTTTCTATGGTCAAGATTGAGTTAGAAACCGGTCGCACGCATCAGATCAGGGTTCACTTCTCTGCGCTGCATCACCCTTTGGTTGGTGACACCACTTATGGCGCAGATCCAGTTCTGGCAAAGAGTTTGCAGATGTCTAGACCTTGGCTTCATGCCGCAGAGTTGCGCTTTGCTCACCCTGTCACAGGCCAAGCGCTCAACTTCCACGCCCCATACCCAGCCGATCTCACACGCTCCTTGGCGTTGCTTTCCGACGCCGTTCTGCCATAACCACTAATCTCACCAATCATGTCCAGCCACAATAAGAGCGATATGGATAACTTCGTCCATTTACACGTCCATACCGAGTACTCGATGCTCGATGGCGCAGCTCGTGTTGGCGATTTAATGGCTGAAGTTAAGGCGCAAGGGATGCCAGCCATCGCTATGACAGATCACGGCAATGTCTTTGGCGCATTTGATTTTTATAAGGCGGCGAAAAAAGCTGAAGTAAAGCCAATCATTGGCATCGAAGCATATGTCGCACCTGAATCACGTTTTGATAAGAAGCGAGTGCAGTGGGCCGATGGTGGAGAAGATGATGTTTCAGGTGGTGGTGCCTATACCCACATGACCATCTTGGCTGAAAACAATGACGGCCTTGGAAATCTATTTCGATTGTCATCACTGGCTTCCCTTGAAGGCTATTACTACAAGCCTCGCATGGATCGCGAGTTACTTGCACAGTATTCAAAGGGATTAATCGCTACAACCGGATGTCCTGGTGGCGAGATTCAAACCCGTTTACGAATGGGTGCATATAAAGAGGCGATCAAGGCAGCTAGCGCATACCGAGATATTTTTGGAAAAGAAAACTTCTTCCTCGAAGTTATGGATCACGGAATCGAAATCGAATCCCGCGTTAAAGCCGATTTAATGAAGTTGGGTAAAGAGTTAGGCCTGCCATTACTAGCAACCAATGATTTGCACTACACACGACAAGAAGATGCCGGAGCTCACGAGGCGTTGCTCTGCGTGCAATCAGGTTCAACCTTGGCAGATCCAAAGAGATTTAAATTTGATAATGACACCTTCTATGTAAAGACCGCAGCGCAAATGCGCGAACTTTTCAAAGATATTCCAGAAAGCTGCGATAACACATTGCTAATCGCCGAACGCTGCAACATCACTTTGCGCGAGGGTGAAAACCTGCTTCCGCAGTTTGAGGTACCAGCGGGTGAAACTGAGGATTCTTGGCTTAAGAAAGAGGCAGAACGAGGCCTGAAAGAAAGATTAGGTTCACGCATCACACCTGCGCATGAAGAGCGTTTGAAGTATGAGCTAGCTGTTATGGAAAAAATGGGATTCCCGGGTTACTTCCTTGTTGTTGCCGACCTTGTAGGTCATGCAAAGCAGGTAGGTATTCGTGTCGGCCCTGGTCGTGGATCTGCGGCGGGTTCTCTTGTTGCTTATTCGCTAGGCATCACAGGCTTAGATCCACTAGAACACGGACTTTTGTTTGAGCGCTTCCTCAACCCTGAACGTATCTCAATGCCCGATATCGACTTGGACTTTGATGAGCGTCGACGCAGCGAAATGATTCGATACGCCACCAATAAGTACGGCGAAGATCGTGTCGCACAGATCATCACCTACGGAACAATTAAATCCAAGCAAGCGATTAAGGATTCAACGCGAGTGCTTGGATATCCATATGTTGTCGGTGAAAAGTTAACAAAAGCGCTTCCACCATCAGTTATGGGTAAGGACATCTCATTAAGTGGTGTCTTTGATCCTAAGGATGATCGTTACGGAGAAGCAGGCGAGTTTCGCTCTTTGTATAACGCCGATCCAGATTCAAAACGTGTTGTAGACACTGCTCGTGGTTTAGAAGGATTGAAGCGCCAATGGGGTGTTCACGCTGCAGGCGTGATCCTGTCTCGCGAACCATTACTTGATGTAATTCCAATTCATCGCCGTGAAGCAGATGGTGCGATCATCACCCAGTTTGATATGGGCGCATGCGAAGCAACTGGGCTGCTCAAGATGGACTTTTTGGGGCTACGAAATCTTTCGGTACTTGATGATTGTCTGCTCAACATCAAAGCTAACCAAGGCAAGGATGTAGTGCTTGAAGATTTGACTCTGGATGATCCAAAAACTTATGAACTATTAAGTCGCGGCGACACCTTAGGTGTATTCCAACTCGACGGTGGACCAATGCGAGCCTTGCTCAAGAGCATGTCACCAGATTCATTTGAGGATATTTCAGCTGTAATCGCTTTGTATCGTCCAGGACCAATGGGTGAAAATGCCCACAACAACTACGCAGATCGCAAAAATGGTCGCAAGCCAGTTGAACCTATCCACCCTGAATTATCAGAGCCGCTCAATGAAATCCTCGGCGATACCTACGGATTAATTGTGTACCAAGAGCAGGTAATGGCGATTGCTCAAAAGGTTGCAGGTTTTACCCTTGGTCGCGCAGATCTTTTGCGTAAAGCAATGGGTAAGAAGAACAAGGAGATTCTGGATAAAGAGTATGTGCCATTTGAAGCCGGCATGAAAGAAAATGGCTTTTCAACAGCTGCGATTAAACGTCTATGGGAAGTTTTGATTCCCTTCTCTGATTACGCCTTCAACCGTGCTCACTCTGCAGGTTACGGAGTGGTTTCTTACTGGACCGCTTATCTGAAGGCGAATTATCCAACCGAGTATATGGCCGCACTTTTGACCTCAGTTCGTGATGACAAAGACAAATCTGCTCTGTACTTATCTGAATGTCGCCGCATGGGAATCAATGTGTTGCCACCTGATGTCAATGAATCAGATGCCGAGTACACCCCACGCGGAGTAGATATTCGTTTCGGTCTTGCCGCAATCAGAAATGTTGGCGAAGGTGTGGTCGCATCAATTAAGAACGCCCGCGATGCAAAGGGTCGCTACACATCTTTCGGTGATTTCCTTGCAAAGGTAGATGCTCAAGTTTGCAATAAGAAGACCATCGAATCACTGATCAAGGCAGGTGCCTTCGGCTCGCTAGGTTCAACTCGTAAGGGACTCATTGCCGTTCACCTAGAAGCGATTGACTCTGTCATTGAATCAAAGCGTGCAGAAGCCATTGGCCAATTTGATCTCTTTGGTGGAGAAGCGGTTACCGCTGTATCTGGTTTGGACATTGAAGTTCCAACCGGTGAATGGGATAAAGCGATGTTGCTCTCCTACGAGCGCGAGATGTTGGGTCTTTATGTTTCTGATCATCCCTTGCTTGGCGTCGAGCATGTATTGCGAGCCAATACAGATATGTCCATCAGCGAGTTAGTAGATGATGGAGCCCAACACGAATCCATCGTCACAATTGGTGGATTAATTACCAGCGTTACCCGAAAGGTTTCTCGCCAGGGAGCATCATGGGCGGTGGTAACGGTTGAAGATCTCGAAGGTGCGCTTGAAGTTTTGTTCTTTGCCAATACCTATAACCAGTACTCAATGTCACTGACTGAAGATCGAATAGTGACAATTCGAGGACGCGTTGATCGTCGTGAAGATGCCTTGCGATTTACCGCACTTGAAATGTCTATGCCAGATATCAGCGCTGGGCCAACTGGTCCTTTAGTGATCTCGCTTCCTATTCAGCAATGCACTCCACCAGTAGTAGATCGCATTAAAGAGATTTTGCGCTCACACCCTGGAAAGCGCGAGGTACATCTACAGCTGCTTGATAATGGAAGCAGCACCGTAATGAAGGTTGATGCTTTGATTACATCTTCACCAAGTTTGAGCGCTGATTTGAAATCAATTTTGGGACCTAACTGCCTGGTTTAAATTAACGGGCGGGGGTTGCCACCTAGCCGTTACAATTGCCCAATGATTCGTACCGTAGACCTGCGCGGGCGAACCCTGTCTAAAGCTCAATACAACGCCGAACTTCCACGCGCCACCCTCAATGTGGCAGATGCGATGTTGCTTATCGAACCTATTTTGGAGAGAGTCAAGAAGGGCACCGAAGCGGATTTGATTTCGCTGGCCCAGGAGTTTGATGGAGTAAAGCCGCCCAGTATTCGAGTTCCGCAGAGCGCACTTGATTCAGCGCTTTTGCAGTTAGACCCAGCAATTAGAACCGCATTGGAACTTTCTATTTCTCGAATTACTAAGGTTCACAAGGATCAACTTCGAACCAGTACAACAACAACAGTTGTCGATGGCGGAACAGTTACTGAAAAATGGATTCCGGTAGATCGCGTAGGTCTCTATGTACCAGGTGGACGTGCTGTGTATCCAAGTAGCGTCATGATGAATGTGATTCCTGCGCAAATTGCCAAGGTCCAATCAATCGCAGTTGCATCACCACCACAAAAAGATTTTGGTGGATTGCCCCACCCAACAATTCTTGCAACATGTGCGCTGCTTGGTATCACAGAGGTCTATGCCGTTGGAGGAGCGCAAGCTATTGCACTCTTTGCATACGGTATGGAAGGTGTGTGCGAAAAAGCCGACCTAGTAACTGGACCTGGAAATATTTACGTGGCCGCCGCCAAACGTGCACTTCGCGGAATCATTGGTATTGACTCTGAAGCAGGACCTACCGAGATTGCAATCTTGGCGGATTCATCAGCGATCGCGGCAGATGTTGCTGCGGATTTGATAAGTCAGGCAGAGCACGATGTTATTGCAGCGGCTGTTTTAGTTACAGATTCTGTTGAACTGGCACAGGCGGTTGAAGCAGAGCTTAAGGTTCGGGTTGCTGCCACTAAGCACGCAGATCGAATTAAGAGCGCACTTTCTGGAGTTCAATCAGCGATCGCATTAGTAGATGACATGGCACAAGGCCTTGATGTTGTTAACGCGTATGCGGCAGAGCACTTAGAGATTCAAACACGTGATTCTCGAGGTGATGCTGAAAAGATTCGTAACGCTGGCGCAGTATTTATCGGGCGTTTCTCACCGGTTTCATTGGGTGATTACTCTGCAGGCTCTAATCACGTACTGCCAACAGGTGGATGCGCCTGTCACTCAAGTGGTCTTTCAGTGCAAACCTTTCTTCGAGGTTTGCACTTCATCGAATACGGACAACAAGCCTTTGTTGAGATTGTTGACACCGTTGTAACACTGGCAAACTCTGAAGATTTACCTGCTCACGGTGAAGCGATGACTGTGCGCTTGGAGAACCTAGAATGAAGAGTAACTAGAATGGCATGGCCAAGATGGTTGCCGCTTCGTGATGCGTTGCGCCCATTGTCACCTTATGGGGCCCCACAGGTTCCAGCACAAGCATCTTTAAATACAAATGAAAATCCGTACCCACCATCTGCTGCGTTGCAAAGGGCGATCACCGATGCGGTAGCAGCGGTTGCCGCAGATCTCAACCGATATCCAGATCGTGATGCGACCGAGCTGCGCAATAAATTAGCTGGTTACATTAATGAATTGAGCGGTACTCATTTCTCAGCAGAAAATATCTGGGCAGCCAATGGCTCCAATGAAATCATTCAATCAATCTTCTTAGCCTTTGCATCAGGGCCAGTTCTGGGCTTTACCCCTTCTTATTCAATGCACCCATTGATTGCAAAGACAACAGGTGCGCAGTGGATCGATGGCAAACGCAACCCTGATTTTTCTCTGAATGCAAGTGATGCGGTTGCGCAGATCATTAAGAACAAACCAACACTTACCTTTATTACTACCCCAAATAACCCAACCGGTGGTGCTGTCACAATAGATTCAATTCAATTATTGGCAGATGCTGCTCAATCTGTTGGGGGATTACTTGTAGTTGATGAGGCTTACGCAGAGTTTTCGCAAGAGATCTCTGCGATCACATTGATTGCAAACAATCCACATCTAATTGTAATTCGCACCATGAGTAAGGCCTTTGCCTTTGCCGGAGCGCGCGTTGGATACCTTGTCAGCGATCAAGCGGTTAAGGATGCGATGATGATTGTTCGTTTGCCATATCACCTCAGTGCCCTTACTCAGGCAGCTGCTCAGGTTGCTATAGATTATCGTGCTGAACTTTTGGGTGGGGTCTCTACTCTGGTCGCTGCACGTGAAACCGTTGTTTCAGAGCTTCACGCGATGGGATTAACCACGATTCCAAGTAGCGCCAACTTTGTTCTCTTCACAGGTTTCAAACAGGATGCGCCACAACTGTGGGCCGCCATGCTGGAAAAGGGTGTTCTGATTAGAGATGTGGGATTATCAGGGTACTTAAGAGTCACTATAGGCAATGAAGCCGAGAATCAATTGTTCATATCAGCCCTCAAAGAGCTCATCTAAAGGAGATACCCATGAGAACAGCACGTGTTGAAAGAAAGACGAAAGAGTCTCATGTACTCGTCGAGATAAATCTAGATGGCCAGGGCATTATCGATGTAGCTACCGGCGTACCCTTCTTTGATCACATGATGTCCCAATTGGGTAAGCACTCAGGGTTTGATTTAACTGTAAAGACAACTGGTGATGTTGAAGTGGATTCACATCACACAGTTGAAGATACATCTCTTGCATTTGGACAAGCACTGCGCGAGGCGTTGGGTGATAAGGCGGGCATCCGCCGTTTTGGTGATTCAATGGTTCCACTCGATGAGGTTCTGGTTCAGGCTGCGGTTGATCTTTCAGGTCGCCCATACTTGGTTCACCGTCAACCTGAGATCGTTGAACTTATTGGAACATTTGATACAACTCTCGGAAAGCACATCTGGGAATCAATTGTCGCCGAAGCACGGATTGCATTACACATCCGCGTTCTAGAGGGTCGCAACGCACACCATGTTTTTGAAGCGCAGTTCAAAGCTGTTGCTCGCGCATTACGTGATGCCGTCTCGCTAGATGGCAGAGTTGCCGGAATCCCATCAACAAAAGGTTCTCTTTGATAGCAATTCTTGATTACGGCTCTGGAAATCTACGATCTGCAGAACGCGCATTCGCAACGGCGGGAAAAGAGGTTGTGGTTACCTCTGATCGCTCAGTTGCACTTGAAGCAGATGGATTAGTGGTTCCAGGTGTCGGCGCATTTGCTGCATGTATGAGTGGCTTAAATTCTGTCGATGGCGCTTCAATTGTTCGTGAGCGCTTAGCAAAGGAACGACCAACTTTAGGGATCTGTATTGGTATGCAGATTTTGTTTAGCCACGGTACTGAGCATGCAGATAACGCTCCGCACGCAGGTGTTGGTATCTGGGATGGAACAATTTCCCAGTTAGCCGCACCGATTTTGCCGCACATGGGTTGGAACACGGTGGAAAGCAGCTCTGACTCAATCCTGTTTAAGGGAGTAGAAGCAGAGTCCTTTTACTTCGTGCACTCATATGCGGCGAAGAACGCCGTTGGAAGAACACAGGCGTGGAGTACCCACGGTGAAAGATTTTTGGCAGCGGTTGAAGATGGATACATAAGCGCGACTCAATTTCACCCAGAAAAATCCGGAGCTGCAGGACTTGCACTAATAAAGAATTGGGTGGGATCGCTATGAGCTACTTAGAACTTCTTCCAGCGGTAGATGTTAAAGATGGCCGTGCTGTTCGTTTGGTTCAAGGCGAGTTAGAAAAAGAAAGCATCTACGGTGCACCACTTGATGTAGCTCTTGAATTTCAAGCTGCAGGTGCCGAATGGCTTCACCTGGTAGATCTAGATGCAGCCTTTGGTCGTGGCGAAAACTCAGCGCTGTTGGCCGAGGTAGTTGGAAAGTTAGATATCAAGGTCGAACTCTCAGGTGGTATTCGTGATGATGAGTCTTTACGTCGTGCACTTGCTACCGGCTGCCGTCGAGTTAATTTAGGAACTGCAGCACTTGAAGATCCAGAATGGACTGCGCGAGTAATTGCAGAACATGGTGATCGAATCGCAGTTGGATTAGATGTCCGAGGTCATACCTTGGCAGCTCGTGGTTGGACAAAAGAGGGTGGAGATCTCTTCGAGACCCTCGAGCGTTTAGATCGCGATGGGTGTGCCAGATATGTCGTAACTGATGTTGCTAAAGATGGAACACTTGCTGGTCCAAATATTGAACTATTGAAATCGGTATGTGCTGCAACTACAAAGCCTGTTATTGCAAGTGGTGGAATCTCATCATTAGCTGACATCGCAGCCCTTGCTGCTCTGCGCGCCACAGGAGTTGAAGGTGCAATTGTCGGTAAGGCTTTATATGCAGGTAAGTTCACTTTGCAAGAAGCGTTGCAGGTCAGCGGCAAATGACGCTCTCTGTTCGAATTATTCCTTGTCTAGATGTTACCGATGGGCGAGTGGTCAAGGGTGTTAACTTCACAGATTTAGTCGATGCCGGCGATCCAGTAGAAATGGCTCGACTGTACAACGCAGAAGGTGCCGACGAGTTAACCTTTTTAGATATCTCAGCAAGTGTGGCAGGTCGCGAAACAACCCTTGATGTTGTTCGTCGAACCGCAGAGCAGGTTTTTATTCCATTAACAGTTGGCGGCGGAATCCGAAGTGTCGAGGATGTAGATCGCTTGTTGCGTGCAGGTGCTGACAAAGTATCGATCAACACATCTGCACTGGCTCGTCCACAGTTGATTGCAGAAATCGCAGATCGATTTGGTTCACAGGTACTGGTTCTGTCAGTTGATGCCCGTCGTGCACGTACTGAATCCGGGTTTGAAGTTACAACTCATGGCGGACGACAAAGTGCTGGTGTTGATGCACTCGCATGGGTTGAACAAGCATGCGCCTTAGGAGTGGGAGAAATTCTGCTTAACTCAATGGATGCAGATGGAACCCGCGCCGGATATGACATCGGAATGATTACAGCGGTGCGTGCCGTATCTAAGGTTCCTTTGATTGCCAGTGGTGGAGCAGGCGCACTTGAAGATTTCTCCGCAGCCCTTGATGCAGGCGCAGATGCGCTACTTGCCGCTAGCGTCTTTCACTTCGGAGTTCACCGAATCGGGGATGTGAAGAGCTATCTGGGTAAGCACAATTATCCAGTGCGCGCCGTACCCACTCAGTAAGGCAGAATAAGCACATGACAACACTGGATCCGCAGGTAGCTGCACGACTCAAGGATCCAGATGCCCTGATTCCAGCAATTGTCCAGGATTCAATTAGCAAAGAGATTCTCATGCTGGCGTACATGAATTCACAATCACTCGAGCTCACTCTGGCAACTGGAAAAGCTACCTATTGGTCACGCAGCAGAAATGAGCTTTGGGTTAAGGGTGCAACCTCTGGCCACTATCAAGATGTGCAATCGATCTCTTTAGATTGCGATGGAGATGCTGTGGTTTTGCAGGTGATTCAAACTGGAGCTGCATGTCACACAGGAGAACGTACCTGTTTTCATACACCGCTAGAGCTGCGATCGTAAACAATGAACCTAGAAGAGTTTCGCGCCCATGCAAAGGTTTCAAATGTCATACCTGTGTCGCGCAAACTCCTAGCTGACTCTGAAACTCCTCTAGGCATCTATAAGAAGCTTGCCAAGAATGGTGCAAATACATTCCTTCTAGAATCAGCAGAACATGGCGGCGCATGGTCTCGCTACTCCTTTATCGGAGTTCGCAGCGAAGCGACATTAAGTGAAAAGGATGGCTTGGCGTATTGGCAGGGGAGTGCGCCAGCGGGAGCGCCAACAGGTATTGATCCGCTAGAAGCTTTGCGATTGTCGGCAACGCATTTGAAATCTCCCAAGATTCAAGGCCTGCCGCCACTTACAGGTGGCTTAGTTGGTTTCATGGGGTATGACGTCGTTCGTCGACTAGAAAAACTTCCTTCTTTAGCAAAAAAGGATCTTCCACTTCCTGAGCTTTCATTTATGCTAACAAGTGATTTAGCGGTAATGGATCACAGCGATGGAACCATCACCTTGATTGCAAATGCAATCAACTGGGATGGAAGCGATGACCGAGTCGATGAAGCATATGCATCCTGCATCGAAAGATTGGACCGTATGCAAGCAGATTTAGCTATCTCTTTACCTGGTGATGCTGCAGCTATTCCAGATTTTTCACTGCCTGAATATGTAGGCAATATCTCTGCTGAGGATTACAAAAAGAGTATCGCCCAGGTTAAAGAGGAAATACTTGCAGGAGAGGCTTTTCAAGTAGTTTTATCTCAACGTTTTGCTATGCCATGTGCGGCAGATGCAATTGATGTTTACCGCATGCTTCGACTCAACAATCCATCTCCGTACATGTACCTTTTCCGTTTCACAGATGGAATTGAAATTGTTGGTTCGAGTCCAGAGGCTTTGGTGAAAGTGAACCAAGAGGATGTAATGATTCACCCGATCGCAGGAACCCGTAAGCGATCTGCAAATCCCGAAGAGGATCACCGATTGGGAGAAGAGTTATTGGCAGATCCCAAGGAGCGAGCTGAGCATTTAATGCTGGTAGACCTGGGCCGCAATGATTTAGGTCGAGTGTGCGCACCTGGAACTGTAGAGGTTGTTGATTTCATGCATATCGAGCGTTACTCACATGTAATGCACATTGTCTCCACTGTTATTGGAAAGCTCTCTAAAAAAGCATCTCCGGTCGATGCGCTCTTTTCTGTCTTTCCTGCCGGAACCTTGTCCGGTGCGCCAAAGCCTCGCGCGATGGAGATAATCGAAGAGCTAGAAACAACTAGACGTGGTGTTTATGGCGGAATAGTTGGCTACGTAGATTTCACAGGCAACCTCGATACATGTATTGCTATCAGAACCGCCCTTTTACATAATGGAACCGCTTATGTTCAGGCAGGTGCAGGAGTCGTTGCCGACTCAGATCCTGAGTCAGAGAATCAAGAGTGTCGCAACAAGGCCGCTGCAGTGTTAACCGCTGTGCATGCTGCCAATCGATTGGGGCAGTTGTGATGAAAGATTTCATACCGTTAGCCGTTTCCCTGATTGTTGTACTTGCTCTTGTCATACTTATTTCAAAGAGATTCAATCTCTCATCTAGGTATGAGCGCAAACCTCGTGAATTAAATACTTGGAGCGCGCTCGACCATGGCATTGATCCAACAGAGGAACAAAAGTCATGAGTGTTTTAGATTCAATCATCGAAGGTGTGCGAGAGGATCTAGCCGCTCGTCGTCTCCCGTTAGCCCAGTTGCAAGAAGCACTTGAGGTTGCACCAGCGGTGCGTGATTGTCTACCTTCCTTGATTACCGATGAGATCTCCTTGATTGCTGAGGTTAAGCGATCATCTCCCAGCAAGGGTGCATTAGCGGAGATCTCAGATCCAGCTGGATTGGCTGCGCAGTATGAGGATGCCGGAGCAGATGTCGTCAGCGTTTTAACTGAGCAGCGTCGCTTTGGTGGATCACTTTCTGATTTGGATGCGGTCAGAAAAGCAATTGATCTTCCTGTTTTACGAAAAGATTTCATGGTCGATGAGTATCAATTTTATGAGGCCCGTGCACATGGCGCTGATGTTGTTCTGCTTATTGTTGCAGCGCTCAGCAAGAATCAGTTAGAGGATTACTTTCATCTTTCAAGAGAGCTCGGGATGAGATCTTTGATTGAGATCCACACCCATGATGAATTAGAGCGCGCGCTTGATATCAACCCCGAAATCATTGGCGTCAACTCTCGCAACCTAAAGACGCTAGAGGTAGATACACGAGCATTCTCTGAGTTAATTCCACTTATTCCGTCAACAATGGCGCGAGTTGCAGAGTCAGGAATCTCGACACGTGAAGAGGTTGCACTTGCACAACAATGTGGAGCAAGTGCGATCTTGGTGGGTGAGGCGCTAGTGCGCTCAGGAACTCCATCTGTTGCGATCAATCAATTGCTCGGTAGGCTTTAACTATGAGCAGCGCGGGGCACTTTGGCGAGTATGGCGGACGTTTTGTACCTGAAGCACTTATTGGGGCGCTCAATGAACTTGAAATAGCGCACAACACCGCACAAAAAGATCCACAGTTTTTGGCAGAGTTGGCCGAACTTCACAAGACATATACCGGCCGACCAAGCATCATTACTGAGGCAAAGAGATTCTCTGAGTATGCCGGCGGAGCTCGAATTTTTCTGAAGCGTGAAGATCTCAATCACACCGGTTCTCACAAAATCAACAATGTTCTAGGACAAGCCCTACTCACAAAGCGCATGGGCAAGAAGCGCATCATTGCTGAAACTGGTGCAGGTCAGCATGGAGTTGCATCGGCAACCGCTGCAGCACTGATGGGGCTTGATTGTGTCGTGTACATGGGGGAGGAAGACACCCGTCGTCAGGCGCTCAATGTGGCACGAATGAAGTTGTTAGGTGCGCAGGTGGTTCCAGTTACATCAGGCTCTCGCACTCTCAAGGATGCAATTAATGAAGCGATGCGTGATTGGGTGACTAATGTTGCAGATACCCACTATCTGTTAGGTACCGTGGCAGGCCCACACCCTTTCCCAACGATGGTCAGAGATTTTCACAAAATTATTGGTGAAGAGGCTCGCGAACAAATGCTTGCACTTACCGGCAGACTTCCAGATGCGATTTTAGCCTGCGTTGGTGGAGGCTCCAATGCGATTGGAATCTTTAACGCATTTATTCCAGACACTGCTGTGAGACTCATTGGTCTCGAGGCTGGTGGAGATGGTGTTGAAACCGGACGTCACGCCGCAACGATTACCGGTGGAACACCTGGAGTGCTACACGGAACACGTTCTTATGTTTTGCAGGATGCAAATGGACAAACCGTTGAATCACACTCAATATCTGCAGGGTTGGATTACCCTGGCGTAGGACCAGAACATGCATATCTTCATGACATTGGAAGAGCTGAATACCGCGCAATCAATGATGATGCAGCCATGGAAGCATTTTCCTTACTGAGCAGAACTGAAGGAATCATTCCTGCGATTGAAACTGCGCACGCTTTGGCGGGTGCAATGCTTGTTGGAAGAGAGCTTGGGCCACAGGCTAATTTGTTAATCAATCTTTCTGGCCGCGGCGATAAGGATGTTCAGACCGCCGCCGAATACTTTGGAATTCCACTGTAATGACCCAACTTGATCAGGTTATGGCCAAGGTTCGTGCCGAAAATCGCGCGGCGTTAATTGCATATATCCCTGCAGGTTTTCCTTCACAAGCAGGATGCGCAAAAGCAATACAAGCACTTGCTGCTGCCGGTGTAGATGCGATTGAAATCGGATTTCCATATAGCGATCCCGTAATGGATGGCCCTGTTATTCAAGAGGCTGCTGAAGTTTCGCTCAAAGGTGGCACCAATGCTGCCGATGTTTTTGCGGCACTTAAAGTTGCAACAGATACAGGTGTCGCAGCTGTTGTTATGACCTACTGGAATCCTATTGAGCGATACGGGGTTAATGAGTTTGCGCAATCAATTGCTGACAATGGTGGATCTGGAGTTATTACCCCCGATTTAACAATTGAAGAGTCGGAACGCTGGCTAGCAGCTACTGAAAAGAACCAGATCAATCCCATTTATGTTGTTGCGCCAAGCACAAGTGATTCACGACTTGCCGAAGTAACCGCTAAGACCGGTGGCTTTGTCTATGCAGCCAGTTTGATGGGAGTTACAGGAACCCGTACCAGCGTTTCGACAGATGCAAGCGCCTTGGTTTCTCGAGTTCGCGCAGTTACAGAGCTACCAATCTCGGTCGGCTTGGGTGTCTCAACACGCGAGCAAGCTAAATCCCTTGCAGCGTACGCAGATGGAGTCATCGTCGGTTCAGCCTTTATCAAACTTCTGCTAGCTGCAGAAAGTGAGCAACAAGGGCTAGATGCGATCACACATCTAGCTAAAGAGTTAGCGCAGGGAGTACGTGAAGGCCGGTAAAGCCTTTTCTTGCGAAAAATCAACCGCTCATCCCGCATGAGAACAATTCACAGAATTTTTACGGGGTTTGGGCTTGGCACTATGCGCCCTTTATCTATACCTTTTCCCTTACGGAAATACTCAGTAATGAAAAACTAGCTAAATCTATCGAGGAGTAATAATGGCTAAGCAAGCTGCAAAGAGTCAGGACAACACAACCCGCTGGATCGTTGTTGCAATGGTCTTGTTGGTAATTGTTACAGGAGTTGTTTTCTCACTCTTTGGCCAATCCAGCAAGGTGACCGGATCACTTTCAGCTCTCGATGGTTACAAACTAAAGCCAGCAGTTACATCAACTATTGATACTGAAAATGGCTCTGCAATTACCTTTGACAATGGTCCAGTTACAACAATTGACGTCTGGGAAGATCCACAATGCCCAGTATGTAAGTTCTTTGAAGATGCCAATGGTGAGTATCTCGAATCCTTGATTCGCGAAAAGAAAGCTACGGTCAGATTCCACGTTCTCTCCTTCTTGGGAGATGAATCAGTTCGCGCAGCAAACGCCTCATTCTGCGCCGCTGATGAAGGTCAGTACCTAGATTTCCATAAAGCTTTATATGCGGTGCAGTCACAAGTTGAAAACTCTGGCTTCTGGAGCAATGACACCTTGGTGAAAATGGGACAAAAGATTGGAATCACCTCACCTACCTTTGAAAGCTGTGTGAAGAATGGTTCAAAGGTTGATTTGGTCCAAGCTCACTCTGATTCAATGAGTAAGTATGGTGTTCAAGGAACTCCTACCGTGTTTATCAACGGCAAGAAGTGGGAGCGCACCCAAAATGAATTCTTCCTTGACGAGTTCAAGTCAGCTGTAGAGGCTGGCTAAAAACTTGCATTTTGCTATTCCAACTCCAGCACGTTCGGTGCTGGAGCTTGGCCCCTTAACGATTCACTTTTACGCACTGTGCATAATCACCGGAATTGCGATTGCAATCTGGCTGGGCGGCAAGCGTTTCCAGTACAAAACTATTCAGGGCCAATCAGTTGTATCTGAGGTTGCCATAGTCGCAGTTCCTTCTGGAATCATCGGCGGTCGTATTTATCATGTGATCTCATCACCAAATGCTTACTTTGGCAGCGGCGGAGAACCACTTGATGCGCTCAAGATTTGGGAGGGCGGCCTTGGTATTTGGGGCGCGATCTCTTTCGGATTGCTTGGTGCATATCTTCGCTATAGATCCCTAGCCCGCACGGTAGAGCTTCCAACATTTGCTGTTTTTGCAGATGCACTTGCTCCTGGAATTTTATTTGCGCAAGCTATTGGTCGCTTTGGTAATTGGTTTAATGGCGAACTCTTTGGAAGGCCGCTAGATTCCTGGTGGGCTCTTGAAATCCCGATGCGATATCGACCAAATGGTTACACCGAATTTGAAACTTTCCATCCAACATTTTTATATGAAGCGATTTGGTGCACGGCAATCGCAATTGTGATTTTAAAGTTTGGCAAGAAGCTCAAAGCTGGCCAATCCTTTGCGCTCTATGTTGCAACTTACTGCCTAGGCCGTTTCTTCATTGAGTTGATTCGCATTGATACGGCAAACACCATCGCGGGTCTTCGCGTAAATGTCTGGGTGAGCGTGCTTGTGGGTGCAGGTGCCGCCCTTTACTTTGCTCGAGCCTCAAAAAAGATTCAGTAACTGTGAGGTAGGCTTTCAAACATGAGTTTGGAAGAGGTCTACAAGAGAAACAAGGAACACCGCACCCATCGCGCCGGATGGCTACGCGCTGCGGTCCTTGGTGCCAATGATGGCCTCGTATCAACTGCAGCTTTAATGATTGGTGTGGCTGCTGCCCAAAAGCAGGATTTCCTCATTACGGCGGGAGTTGCTGGAATCACCGCCGGTGCCATGTCTATGGCGGTAGGTGAGTACATCTCTGTGCGCTCTCAAAATGATATTGAAGAGTCGGATCGATTAATTGAAATTGCACACCTTGAGGCAAATCCCGATGCTGAATTAACAGAGCTTCAACATATTTATATCAATCGAGGTTTATCTCCAGAGCTTGCATTACAGGTGGCCCAAGCGATGCATCGCAAGGATCCGCTCGAGGCCCATCTACGTGATGAGCTGGGCCAGCAACCAAGTACGAAGGCACGTCCTGTTCAGGCAGCGGCAGCCTCCGCCATCTCCTTTACTCTGGGTGGACTGATTCCATTTGCCGGCGCCTTTGCACCTACCTTAGGTACCAAGGCGTGGAGCATCGTTGGATTTACCCTTGCAGGTCTGGTCCTTACCGGGCTTATCTCCGCTCGAACCGCTGGTTCAAAGCTGCTCGCGCCAACGCTACGTGTGCTGGCAGGTGGATCTCTCGGAATGCTCATCACCGCTGGCATTGGTCGAATCGCACATATTTCAGGTCTCTAGATTTCCGGTCTCTAAATAACCCGGCTTTGAGGCTTCCCTTATGGCGCCTTGTTGCTACGATTTCGCCCTAAGCATTTAGCAAGACGGGCCAAGGTTGTCCCTTTTCATGTAAGGACAAATCTGTAGGAGCGCCCCATGGCACTTGCATCCAATTATCCACAGGCACAAGGGCTCTATGACCCTGCCGCCGAACATGATGCCTGTGGTGTTGCCATGGTTGCAACGCTTAACAAGGTTGCAACTCACCACATTGTTTCGCAAGCACTTACCGCTCTGCGCAATATGGAACACCGCGGTGCATCGGGAGCTGAACCAGATAGCGGTGATGGCGCTGGAATCCTTATTCGAATTCCAGATACTTACTTTCAAGCTGTAGTTGATTTCAAACTTCCTGCCGCAGATGCATACGCCACAGGAATTGCCTTTATTGCAAAGGGTGCCGAAGTCAAGGGCGAGATCGCAAAGATCGCTGAAGAAGAGGGTCTAGTAGTTCTGGGCTGGCGCGAAGTTCCAATTAATCCGTCATCACTTGGAAAGACAGCGCTGTCAGTTATGCCTAATTTTCACCAACTCTTTATTGCTGGAAAAAATGGCGAAACAGGGATCGCGCTAGATCGTTTGGCGTTTTGTTTACGTAAAAGAGCAGAACATGCTTTAGATCTTTACTTCCCATCACTGTCATCACAGACAATTGTTTATAAGGGAATGCTTACAACAGGCCAGCTCGAAGAGTTTTTCCCGGAGCTTTCCGATGAAAGAGTTGTTTCACCGCTAGCGCTCGTGCACTCTCGTTTTTCTACAAATACCTTTCCTTCATGGCCACTTGCCCACCCTTACCGATTTATTGCGCACAATGGTGAGATCAATACCGTTAAGGGAAATCGCAATTGGATGCGCGCTCGCGAATCTCTGCTTGAAAGCGATCTGATTCCCGGTGACCTGAAGCGATTGTTTCCAATAGTTGAAATGTCAGGCTCTGACTCAGCCTCTTTTGATGAGGTGCTTGAGCTTTTGTACTTAGGTGGCCGTTCACTTCCACACGCTGTCTTGATGATGATTCCAGAGGCATGGGAGAACCATGCAACGATGCCGCAGAACCGTCGCGACTTCTATGCATTCCATGCTTCGATGATGGAGCCTTGGGATGGTCCTGCATGTGTAACTTTCACAGATGGTCACCAAGTAGGTGCTGTCCTTGATCGCAACGGTTTGCGTCCCTCTCGTTACTGGGTAACCAAGGATGGAATGGTTGTTCTTGCATCAGAGGTTGGTGTTTTAGATATTCCAGCTGAAAATGTTGAACGCAAGGGTCGTTTGCAACCAGGAAAAATGTTCTTAGTCGATATTGAACAAGGTCGAATCATCGAAGATGGCGAGATCAAAGATGGTCTAGCAAACGCTGCGCCATATGGAGATTGGCTTCATGCAGGAATCGTGAAGTTGAGCGAACTTCCTGCACGTGAACACATTGTTTATCCGCACTCATCTGTGGTCCGGCGTCAGCGTGCATTTGGTTACACCGAAGAAGATCTTCGTATCTTGGTTACACCTATGGCAAAGAGCGGCATGGAGCCCCTTGGTTCAATGGGAACAGATACTCCTATCGCAGCACTTTCTGAAAAGCCGCGGTTGATCTTTGATTACTTCTCGCAACTTTTTGCACAAGTTACCAACCCACCACTTGATGCGATTCGCGAAGAGTTAGTGACAAGCCTTGGCACATCCATGGGTCCTGAGCACAACCTGCTCGATCCTGGCCCAAGTAGCTGTCGTCAGATTTCTTTAGCCTTCCCAGTAATTGATAATGATGAACTTGCAAAGATTATTCACGTTAACGCCGATGGAGATCATCCAGGCTTAGGTGCACATGTAGTCAGAGGTCTTTTTAGTATCGCCGATGGGGGAGACTCGCTACGCGAACGCCTCAACGAAATCAAGGCAGAGGTCTCGCAAGCCATTAATGACGGTGCTCGCATTATTGTTTTGTCAGATCGTGATGGCGATGCCGAAAACGCACCAATTCCATCTTTACTGTTAACGTCAGCTGTTCACCATCACTTAATTCGCGAAAAGACCCGTACCAAGGTTGGTCTGGTTGTTGAAGCAGGAGATGTTCGTGAGGTTCACCATGTCGCACTTCTTATCGGATATGGCGCTGCCTGTGTAAACCCATACCTAGCAATGGAGTCAGCTGAAGATTTAGTTCTTCAAGGTGTCATTACCGGCATCACTCCTGAAAAAGCTGTTAAGAATTTGATCAAGAGTCTTGGCAAGGGTGTACTCAAGGTAATGTCAAAGATGGGTATCAGCACCATCGCCTCATATACAGGCGCTCAAGTTTTTGAAGCTATCGGTTTATCGCAAGAGGTAGTCGATGAGTACTTTGTCGGAACAACTTCTCGTCTTGGTGGTGTTTCACTTGATGTAATTGCGCAGGAGACAATCTCCCGTCATCACATCGCATATCCACCTGGGGGAGAAGTACCAGGTACTAAGCGCTTGCCTATTGGTGGCGAATACCAGTGGCGTCGTGAAGGTGAGCCTCACCTCTTTGATCCAGAGACTGTCTTTACCTTGCAGCATTCAACGCGCAACAAGCGCTACGACGTATTCAAGCGCTATACAGATCGCGTCAATGAGCAGAGCAAGCGCCTAATGACCCTGCGCGGCTTGTTCCAGTTTAAAGAGGGCGTAAATCCACCAATCTCTATTGATGAAGTTGAACCAATCAGCGCCATCATCAAACGATTCTCAACTGGTGCTATGTCCTACGGCTCTATCTCAGCTGAAGCTCATGAAACGCTTGCTATTGCAATGAATCGCCTAGGAGGCAAATCCAATACTGGCGAAGGCGGCGAAGAGGTTGAACGCAATATCCCCATGGCAAATGGTGATTCAAAGCGTTCTGCAATCAAACAGGTTGCATCAGGTCGTTTTGGAGTAACTAGTAATTACTTAGTCAATAGTGATGATATTCAAATCAAGATTTCTCAAGGTGCAAAGCCAGGTGAGGGTGGCCAGCTTCCTGGTAACAAGGTCTACCCATGGATTGCCAAGGCGCGATACTCAACACCTGGTGTTGGTTTAATCTCGCCTCCTCCTCATCACGATATTTACTCAATCGAAGATCTTGCCCAATTAATTCATGATCTTAAGAATGCAAACAAAAATGCACGTGTGCATGTAAAGCTTGTTGCTGAAGTTGGAGTTGGAACAGTTGCCGCAGGTGTCTCAAAGGCTCATGCCGATGTCGTTTTGATTTCAGGCCATGATGGCGGAACAGGTGCATCACCTTTGACCTCACTTAAGCATGCAGGTGCGCCGTGGGAGCTTGGACTTGCTGAGACTCAACAGACCTTGTTGCTCAACGGTTTGCGCGATCGCATCGTTGTTCAAACAGATGGACAATTAAAGACTGGACGCGATGTTGTTATCGCTGCTCTGCTTGGAGCAGAGGAGTACGGCTTTGCAACCGCACCGCTTGTTGTATCGGGATGCATCATGATGCGCGTATGTCACTTAGACACATGCCCAGTAGGTGTTGCTACGCAAAATCCAGAGCTTCGCAAAAAGTTCACCGGTAAACCTGAGTTTGTCGAAACATTCTTCGAATACATCGCAGAAGAGGTCCGGGAAATCTTGGCCCAGCTTGGTTTCCGAACTCTTCAGGAAGCAATTGGCCATGTGGAGTTTCTCGATACTCGCAAGGCGGTAGATCACTGGAAGGCGGCTGGCTTAAACCTAGAGCCGCTCTTAGTTCGCCCAGATGTTGATAGCGCGCTGTATAACACGATCAAGCAGGATCATGGTCTTGATGCAGCACTTGATAACACCTTGATTGAACTAGCACAACCTGCATTAACTAAGGGTGAGCAGGTAACAATTGATTTGCCAGTTAGAAATGTTAATCGCACCGTGGGAACAATGCTGGGCGCAGAGGTAACACGTAAGTACGGCGCAGATGGTCTACCAGCTGGCACTATCGATGTCACCTTGCATGGCTCTGCTGGTCAATCACTAGGAGCCTTTATTCCACGTGGTGTCGCAATTCGCCTCTATGGAGATGCCAATGATTATGTTGGTAAGGGAATCTCTGGTGGTCGAGTTGTTGTGCGTCCAGATGTAAAGGCAACATTTGCATCAGAAGAAAATGTTATTGCTGGAAATGTTATTGGATATGGCGCAACCGCTGGCGAAATCTTCATCCGTGGTGTTGTCGGAGAACGTTTCTGCGTTCGTAACTCAGGAGCAATTGCAATCGTTGAAGGTATCGGCGATCACGGCTGCGAGTACATGACCGGCGGAACTGTAATTGTTCTTGGTCGCACAGGCCGAAATATTGCAGCCGGAATGTCAGGTGGACGAGCATTTGTTTTGGATCTTGACACCGCAAATGTAAATGCAGATATGGTCGATGTCCTTGCTGTTCCAAATGATCAAAAGGAAGTACTCAAGGATCACATCTCAAAGTACTTTGCCGAAACTGGATCTGAAGTTGCACATGCTCTCTTGAAGGATTGGGAGAAGGGCGTGGCTCGAATCTCATTGATTATGCCGCGTGATTACGCACGTGTACTTGCCGCAATGGAGCGAGCAACCCGTGAAGGTCTGCCGGTAGATGCACTAGTGATGGAGGTTGCAGCAAATGGCTGATCCAAAGGGTTTTATGACGACGCCACGCGAAACTCCCAAGCGTCGACCAGTTGATGTTCGCATCAAAGATTGGCGTGAAGTCTATGAGCCGCAAAGCTTTGAACATCTGCAAAAGCAAGCTGGGCGTTGCATGGATTGCGGAATTCCTTTTTGCCACAACGGTTGCCCTCTAGGAAATCTCATTCCTGAATGGAATGACCTGATGTACCGCGGAGACAAAAACGAGGCTATCGATCGCCTGCATGCAACTAATAACTTTCCAGAGTTCACCGGTCGTTTGTGTCCAGCGCCATGTGAAACTGCGTGTGTTGTCGGAATCAACCGTGATGCGGTAACGATTAAGCAGATTGAACTTCGCACTATTGAAGAGGCATTTGGTGCAGGAAATGTGAAGCCCATGGCCCCAGATCGCTTAACCGGCAAGACAATCGCCGTTATTGGATCAGGACCTGCCGGATTAGCAGCGGCCCAGCAACTCACTCGTGCTGGCCACACAGTTGCCGTGTACGAACGTGCCGACAAGATTGGCGGACTTTTGCGTTATGGAATTCCAGAGTTCAAAATGGAAAAACATATCCTCGATCGCCGACTAGAGCAGATGGAAAAAGAAGGCACACGTTTTCGTCCAGGTGTGGATGTTGGCAATGAGTTATCCGGATCTGATCTTCGCCGTAAGTATGACGCGGTGGTTTTGGCGGTTGGATCAACTCAGTGGCGTGATCTTTCGATTAAGGGCCGCGAACTTAAAGGCATTTACCAAGCTATGGAGTTTTTGCCATGGGGAAACAAGCAAGCTTTAGGTGAGATTGAAACTCCACCAATTAATGTTGCTGGTAAGCATGTTGTAATTCTCGGCGGAGGCGACACTGGTGCAGATTGCCTCGGCACATCGATTCGTCAAGGCGCAGCAAGTGTGACTCAACTAGAGATCATGCCTCGTCCAAGTGATGAGCGACCATCAGGGCAACCATGGCCGACTTATCCAATGATTTATCGCGTTTCTAGTGCTCATGAAGAAAAGGACAATCGACTTTTCTCTGTCAGTACTGAAGAGTTCTTGGGCGATGGCAACGGAAATCTGCGCGCTATCAAGATTGTTGAAACCCAATTTGTTAATGGAAAGTTTGAGCCAATAGCAGGAAGCGAAAAGGAAATCCCATGTGATTTTGTTTTCATGGCGATGGGCTTTACTGGGCCGGAAAAATCATCACTGATTACTCAGCTATCAGTTGAATTAGATGATCGTGGCAATATCAAGCGAGATGAGAACTTCCAAACATCTGAAGAAGGTATCTTCGTTGCAGGAGATGCTGGTCGCGGCCAATCATTGATCGTGTGGGCGATTGCAGAAGGTCGAAGTGCAGCAGCAGCTGTTGATAGATATCTCACTGGGCGCACGCAACTTCCATCGCCCATAGAGCCAACCGACCGTCCTCTAATGGTTTAAGGTACAGACATGCGTAGAGCGAAGATTGTTTGCACGATGGGTCCTGCCGTTGAGTCTGCTGAAAAGGTTGCAGAGTTAATCGAGGCGGGTATGAATATGGCCCGTTTAAACCTTTCTCATGGTGGTTACGATGAACATCAAAACCGTCTCGACAGAGTACGAGAAGCGGCAAAGGCTGCTGGAAAGCCAATTGCAATTCTTGTTGATCTTCAAGGTCCCAAGATCCGTCTAGCCCGCTTTGCCAATGGCCCACATGAATTAGAACGTGGTGACATCTTTACAATTACCACTGATGAGGTAGAAGGAAGTAAGGATCGCGTTGGAACGACTTACAAAGGACTTCCTGGAGATTGCAAGCCAGGAGATCGCATCCTGATCGATGATGGCAAGGTAACTGTTGAAGTTGTTGAAGTTAAGGGCAACGATGTTGTCACTAAGGTTATTCAGCCAGGCGCGGTGAGCAACAACAAGGGAATCAATCTTCCAGGTGTTGCAGTATCTGTGCCCGCACTTTCTGAAAAGGATAAGGAAGATCTTCGTTGGGGCATGAAAGCTGGCGCAGATTTCATCGCGCTCTCATTTGTTCGAAACGCGGCAGATATTGATGATGTACATGCGATCATGGATGAGGTTGGATTTCGAATTCCAGTTATTGCAAAGATCGAAAAGCCTCAAGCTGTAGCAAACCTCGAAGAGATTGTTGCCGCATTTGATGGCATCATGGTTGCACGTGGAGATCTCGGTGTTGAGCTTCCGATTGAAGAGGTTCCACTAGTTCAAAAGCGTTGCATCGAGTTGGCACGAGAGGCTGCAAAGCCGGTGATTGTTGCAACTCAAATGCTTGATTCAATGATTACCAACTCATCACCTACACGTGCTGAAGCTACCGACTGCGCCAACGCTGTTTTGGATGGCGCAGATGCATTGATGCTCTCTGGTGAAACCTCAGTAGGTGCCTTTGCTATCGAAGCGGTAAAGACCATGGCCCGCATCATCGCCCGCACCGAAGAGGGTGGCTTTGAGATGATCCGCGCACTTCGCACAGTTCCAAAGACAAAGGGTGGCGCGATTACTCGCGCAGCAGCTGAGGTAGGTGGCATTGTTGGGGCCAAGTACCTAGTGACATTTACTCAATCAGGAGATTCAGCACGTCGCATGGCACGCCTGCGTTCACCTATTCCAATTCTGGCCTTTACACCTGAAGTTGGTACCTATAACCGCCTTGCATTGTCATGGGGAGTAGAGCCTGAAGTAACCCCGATGGTCAAGCACACCGATGAGATGGTGAAGCAGGCTGACACCTTGTTAATTCAATCTGGTCGCGCACATGAAGGTGAAAATGTCGTCATCGTTGCCGGCTCACCTCCAGGAATTCCTGGCTCAACCAATGCGATGCGTGTTCACCGCGTGGGAGATGCCGTTGGTGGTGTAGCACCTGCTTACCGCTAAGATTGCCTCTCTAAAGGCCTCGGTACTCCAACGGTAGAGAGGGCAGTCTCAAACACTGCATAGTGTCGGTTCGAATCCGACTCGGGGCACATTAGTCAAAAGGTTCTGGAGGGTGAATCGAAGATGTCAGTTCGAATTCTCGTCGCAGAAGATGAAACCTTGATCCGTATGGATCTGGTTGAAATGTTGCAAGCCTCTGGATACGAAGTTGTGGCGCAAGCAACCAATGGACAAGAAGCGATTGACCTAGCCTTTGAGCACTCACCTGATTTGGCAATTCTTGATGTGAAGATGCCGGTTCTTGATGGGATTTCAGCGGCTGAAAAAATCATTGAAATAGCCCCCGTTTTAATGCTCACCGCGTACTCGCAAAAAGAGTTAGTCGATCGAGCACGCGATGCAGGTGTTATGGCATATGTTGTTAAACCATTCACCATCGGCGACCTTATACCCGCGATTGAAATTGCAATTAGTCGCCATACTCAAATGAAATCTTTGGCAGCAGAAGTGGCAGATCTTCATGATCGCCTTGAAACTCGCAAATTAATCGATCGCGCCAAGGGGCTCTTAATGAAGGCGCTCAATCTTTCAGAGCCTGAAGCTTTTTCATGGATTCAGCGAGCGGCCATGGATCGTCGCTTAACGATGAAAGAGGTCGCCGAAGCGGTGGTCAACCCCAACGCTGTATTGGACAAATAGCATTCAGGTATGTCTCAATAAGTGATACGGCAATCCCATTTATAACGAAACCGAGACAATTTAAGCGTATTCAGGTCTTGTTTTATGCTCACCCCCAGCATTACTCTGTCTGCCTCCCTGTCCCGGGAACAGATGAACAGGAAAGGCAACAATGAATAAGAA
>CAZQNP010000002.1:0-6417 GCA_964594645.1 uncultured Candidatus Planktophila sp.
TTAAAGAGGCACGCGAGCTGGGTTCAGAACGTCGTGAGACAGTTCGGTCCCTATCTTCTGTGCGCGCAGGAAACTTGAGAAGGGCTAACCCTAGTACGAGAGGACCGGGTTGGACGAACCTCTGGTGTGTCGGTTGTTCCGCCAGGAGCACCGCCGATTTGCTACGTTCGGAAGGGATAACCGCTGAAAGCATCTAAGCGGGAAGCTCGCTTCGAGATTAGGTTTCCCACTGGTTTACCAGGTAAGGCCCCCAGTAGACGACTGGGTTGATAGGCCGGAAGTGGAAGAGTCGCAAGACTTGGAGCTGACCGGTACTAATAGGCCGAGGATTTAACTACAAAGTTGCTACGCGTCCACTGTGTGGTTCCCGAGATACGGTCGGGAACCAGAAGATCCAGAAGAAGAGTTTTGGATTTGGTTCAGATTGAAATCTCAATAGCGTTTCGGCGGTCATAGCGAGAGGGAAACACCCGGTCCCATTCCGAACCCGGAAGTTAAGCCTCTCAGCGTCGATGGTACTGCAAGGGTGACCTTGTGGGAGAGTAGAACGTCGCCGGACTTCTTTTATAAAAAGGGGCGCTTTCACGAGCGCCCCTTTTTTATTTCTTCTCTAGAATTACGAAGTGAATTAAGAAGTGATTTAAGAAGTGAATCTAGAAGTAAACAAAGAGCAGCGAAGAAAAGAAGATAAATAATTTAAGAGCGTGAAGGAGAAAGAAACGATGGAAGATAGAGATAAGCGCCCATCCCGTCCTTCACGTCCAGTACAAAATTTAAAGCCAGGGGAGCGTCCAGCTCGCTCTGGTGAGCGTCGCCCATCTGGTGACGCGCCGCGTAAACCATCAGGGCCAAACTCAGAGCGTCGTCGTGAAGATCTTCCGGCACGTGGTGGCTCTTCAAGCCGTGCAGGTGCACCACGTCAAACTCGTGATGGCTCAGATCCACGCGGGGCAAGACCTGCACCGATAGAGAGAGATCAATCCCGTTTGCGTCCACGTATCTTTGAACCAGATATTCCTGAGGATGTAACTGGCGAGGAGTTAGAAAAATCAGTTCGTGCAGAGCTACTTAGTCTTTCTGCGGAGAATGCAAAGGTAGTTGCTCGACACTTAGTGTGCATTAACTTGTATCAAGACACAGATCCACAATTGGCTCATAAGCACGGCGTTGCAGCGGCTCATCACGCCGGTCGTTTAGCAGTAGTTCGCGAATCTGCAGGTTATGCCGCATATCGAGCAGGACATTATGAGATCGCATTAAAGGAGTTACGAGCGGCAAATAGAATTTCAGGAGATGTTTCATCTTTGCCTGTAATGGCAGATTGCGAACGAGGTCTTGGAAACCCGCTAAAAGCATTGAATTTGGCTGGTTCTCCAGAGGTTAAGCGGTTAGCAAAGCCTGAAGAGATTGAGATGAGAATTGTTGCAGCAGGTGCGCGACGGGATTTAGGAGAGCTCGACGCTGCGGTTGTTACCTTGACTTGTAAAGAGCTCAACAATGACACTGAGGAATGGGCGCTTCGCCTTCGTTACGCCTATGCAGATGCGCTAGATGCTGCAGGCCGTAAAGATGAAGCGCGTGAATGGTTTGCAAAGTGTGCTGAATTAGATGTTGATGAGTTCACCGATGCAGCAGAACGTGCCGATCAGTAGTTACCCACAAGCTAGCTAAACTCTTTTCATCTCGTCACCACCTTTACATACCTTGCACCCTTCATCTGTGAAAGGGGAGGGCAATGAGTAGCAAGGTTAAGAAAAAGAGCGCAGATCACTCTGAAATTGAGGAGGATTACTCTCTTAATGATGTGGTTTTGCGTGGAAGGGTTTCAAAAGAGGCGATTGAGAAAGAGTTACCTAGCGGTGACAAGGTTGTTGAGTTTAGATTGATAATTACTCGCGAGAAAAGTTCTGGGGTAGACACCCTAGATATCGGAGCATGGAGCTCCAAGGCCCGCAGAGCTGCCCTAACTCTCAAACCCGAGGAGTGGGTAGAGGTTTCAGGCTCAATCCATCGCCGTTTCTGGAGTGCGCCTACCGGCCTTGCAAGTCGTTGGCAGGTTGAAGCGGTCGAGATTTCCCGAATTTAGGTAGGCTTATGGCATGAGCAAGAACAATGATTTAAAAGCAACGATTAAATCCCTTATCGAAAATGTGCAACTCGGCAACAAATCGGGAACCGAGGTCGCACAATCTGTGAACATCTGGCTGAAAGAGGGTGGCGAGGCCATCAAGGTCAAGATTGAGGATGAGGTTGAACGCTCCGTTTCAAAGATGGGTTTTGTAAAGCGTGGCGAGTTTGAGGCTCTTAAGCAGGAGGTTGCAGCGCTGAAGAAGGGCGGAGCATCAGCTAAGAAGGCAAACGCCACAACCAGCAAGAAGGTTACTAAGAAGGTTGCCAAGAAAGCCGCTTCAAATAAAACCGCGGTTAAGAAAAGTGTAAAGAAGGTTGCCAAGAAGGCGGCGGCAAAGAAGGTGGGCAAGTAAATGGATAACTCAACCAACGGTAGCGAGCAGTTCAATGGCGAAGGTTTTGTAGAAGAGCTTCGCAATGAGCTACAAGAGATTGATTCAATGGAGGTTGGCGATCACGCCCAACGTTTTGAAGCCTTGCATCAAAAGTTGAATCAAGCCCTGTCATCAATTGATGGTCTTTAATTCAACAAGGCTATGAAAACACGTCTGGATGCCGAGCTGGTTCGTAGAGAGCTCGCGCGTTCACGAGAACAGGCCGCAGATCTGATTGAAAAGAGATCTGTTCTAGTCAATGGAATTCCAGCCACAAAACCTGCAACTCAGGTTGATGCGGAAACATCAATCACAATCTCTGGCGATCGCGATGATTTTGTATCTCGCGGTGGCCACAAATTAGAGGGTGCGCTAATTGCATTCTCAGGTGTCAATGTTGAAGGAAAACGTTGTTTAGATGCAGGTGCATCTACAGGTGGCTTTACCGATGTCTTGCTCCGCCGAAACGCTGGACATGTCGTTGCAGTCGATGTTGGGTATGGCCAGCTGGCGTGGGGTCTGCGCCAAGATGAACGTGTAACTGTTTTAGATCGCACAAATATTCGTCACTTAACTGGTGAGATGGTAGGCGAGCCGATCGATCTAGTAGTTGCAGATCTTTCATTTATCTCATTGACATTGGTTCTGCCAGCTTTAGCCGCGGTCTCCAAACCAGATGCTGATTTTGTCTTGATGGTAAAGCCTCAATTTGAGGTAGGTCGTGAAAAGCTAGGTGCAGGTGGGGTTGTTCGCGATCCCGCATTGCGCAAAGCTGCGGTCGTTGAGGTCGCGGAATCTGCATACGATGTTGGCTTAGGAACCATGGGAATTGCTGCCAGCCCTTTGCCAGGTCCTGCAGGTAATGTCGAGTACTTCTTGTGGCTACGTCGCGGCGCCCCCGAAATCGATCACGCGATGCTAGATCAAGCTATAGCGATTGGACCTCAGTAATGCGTAATCTCTTAATTGTCTGTAATCCTAGTCGCGTTGATGCTGTAACAGCGGCGGTCGAGTTGCAACAAAACCTTGCATCCACCTTTGGCATCTACACAATCTCTGATGTTGAAATTCCAGGGATCATTCATTCTTCTATTGCAGATTTGCCCGAGATTGAGGCTGCAGTTGTTTTGGGTGGGGATGGAACAATGCTTCGCGCCGCAGAGGTTGCACAGGAGCGCGATATTCCATTGCTGGGCGTGAATTTGGGACATGTTGGTTTCTTGTCCGAGGTAGAACGATCAAGTATTTCCGATGTGATTCAAGCGGTTATTAATAAGAGTTATGTTATCGATCCTCGAATCACCTTGGGCTACACCGTTGAACGTGACGGAAAGGTTGTTGCATCTGGTTGGGCCTTAAATGAGGTCACCGTAGAGCGTGAAAAAGCAACCATGGTTGAACTCTTTTTAGAGATTGATAACCGTCCGATATCTCGTTGGGGTTGTGATGGCCTTATCTGTTCCACACCAACCGGCTCAACCGCCTACGCATTCTCTGCAGGTGGCCCAGTAGTGTGGCCAGCTGTCGATGCCTTGGTTGTTCTACCGATCTCAGCACATGCGCTTTTTTCGCGTCCACTTGTAATCTCACCGACCTCAGTGATCGCCGTCGGGATTGAATCCTCTGAAGCATTTTTGTCAGCTGATGCCTTGCGTAAATTCCCATTACTTGCAGGTGACCGTGTTGTCGTTACTAAGCACTCAAGAGTTATTCAATTGGCCCACCTGAAGAACACTCTCTTTAGCGATCGATTGGTGGCAAAGTTCAAACTACCTGTTGAGGGCTGGCGTGGTGAGTGAACGTACCTTTCTTGAAGAGATAACGATTAGATCGATTGGTGTGATCGACCATTCAACCCTTGAGATATCAAAGGGGCTTACAGTTTTATCAGGCGAAACAGGTGCTGGAAAAACGATGATTTTGACCGCTTTGAACCTGATTTTAGGGGGCAAGGCAGATAGCGCACTTGTTCGCAAAGGCTCTGAACGGTTGGTGGCTAGTGGTCGTTTTTCTATCCCTAAGGCACAGGAGATTCTGTTTGAAGATGTGCTGGTAGAAGATGGTGAGTTAATTGTCGTTAGAACAGTTGCCGCTGATGGCAAGAGTAAGGCAACGACAAATGGAGTCAGCGCAACCGCTTCAACCCTTGCAACTATCGGAGAGAATTTAGTAGAGGTTCATGGACAAGCGGCTAATCACACCATTACGAAATCGGCTAGACAGCGAGAGCTGTTAGATCGTTTCGCAGCGATTGATCTTGCCGATTACCAAACCGCGCTTGATCGTTATCACGAGATGAAGGAGCGCATCGCATCGCTCAAGAAGAGCATTGCCGCTAAAGATAAAGAGCTGGCCGAGCTTCAAGAGTTCTCCAAGATTTTTTCAGCCACTAACCCGCAACCAGGCGAGTACACCGAAATAGAGGCTGAGATCGGTCGTCTGTCTAGTGTGGAGGAGCTGCGCACTGCAACAGCTCTTGCCACCTCTGCAATCGAGGATGAGGATGCCGGATCGCTAACATCATTAGGTACCGCTCGACGATCACTCGAAAATGCGCGTTCGAAAGACCCATTACTCGAGGAGATCTACCAACAGCTCAGTGAAAGCTTTTTCTTGTTGGCTGATGCGCAAAGTGCCCTCAATAGCTACGCATCGCGTCTAGAGGCAGATCCCGCTCGTCTTGATTACTTACAGGAGCGTAAATCTCAATTCAATGCATTGATAAAGAAGTTTGGTGGCGCAAAAGCTGTTGAGGATGAGATTCAATCCCTTTTGCAGCGCTTTAAAAACTCATCTGATGCGATTGCAGATCTCGAGGGTGGGGATGCTCGGCTTGCCGAGCTTGAAAAGGAGCTCTCTGTGATTAAGAAGCACCTTCTGGCAGAGGCGAAGAAGCTCAGTGACGCCAGAAGCAACGCCGCCGCAACTCTTTCACAAAAAGTGACATCTGAAATTCAGCAATTATCGATGCCACATTCAACCTTTGTTGCAAAGGTTGAGAGCGCTGATTACGCAGCACCTAAGGAATCTGATTTCACCTCACATGGTTGCGATGAGATAACCATGTTTATTCAGGGACATAAAGATGCTCCATTAGTACCTTTGGCAAAGGGTGCATCAGGTGGAGAAATGTCTCGAGTGATGTTGGCGCTGGAGGTTGTTATCGCTTCCACTCATCCAATAGGTACTTATGTTTTTGATGAAGTTGATGCAGGTGTCGGTGGAAAAGCGGCAATTGAGGTTGGACGTAGATTGCATTCACTTGCACAACATGCCCAAGTTATTGTCGTTACCCACCTGCCACAGGTTGCTGCCTGGGCCGACTCGCATTTTGTTGTCACCAAGAACAATGATGGAACGGTGAGTCAGAGTGATGTGCGTCAGGTATCAGGAGAGGAGCGGGTCGAAGAGATCGCCCGCATGCTGGCAGGGCTTGAAAACTCCACTAGCGCCCGCGAACACGCCACCGAACTGCTTTCCCTGAAGGTGTAAGAGCCCGCCCAAAATAAATGATAGGTTTGTCTTCCATGGGCCAAGCACATGTGACTAAACACTTATTTGTAACCGGCGGAGTCGCCTCAAGTTTGGGCAAAGGGCTCACAGCCTCAAGTCTTGGACGATTACTAGTAGCCCGCGGCATCCGCGTCACGATGCAAAAGCTCGATCCTTACCTCAACGTGGACCCAGGCACCATGAATCCTTTTCAACATGGTGAGGTCTTTGTTACAGATGATGGTTCTGAGACAGATTTAGATATCGGTCATTACGAGCGTTTTCTAGACCGCAACCTTCATGGCTCGGCAAATGTGACAACCGGTCAGGTTTACTCCCGTGTCATTGCACGTGAGCGACGTGGTGAGTACCTAGGTGAAACGGTTCAGGTAATCCCACACATCACCAATGAGATTAAAGA
>CAZQNP010000002.1:6517-46790 GCA_964594645.1 uncultured Candidatus Planktophila sp.
TCACTTATGTGCGATGTTGATTCCGAGGCGGTTGTTGCAGCTGTTGACGCACCATCGATTTACGACATCCCAAAGGTTTTGCATGCTGAGGGGCTTGATTCATATGTAGTTAAGCGTCTTGGCTTTGATTGCCACGATGTTGAATGGGGAGAATGGGACGCTCTCTTGGAGAAGGTCCACCATCCTAAGCATCACATTAAGGTTGGTCTTGTTGGAAAGTACATCGATCTTCCAGATGCATACCTATCGGTCTCTGAAGCACTTCGTGCAGGTGGCTTTGCAAATCAGGCAAAGGTAGAGATTGTTTGGATCGCAAGCGATGAGTGCGAAACCCCAGAGGGTGCCAAGAAACACTTAGGGCATGTTGATGCGATCTGTGTTCCTGGTGGTTTCGGTGTTCGAGGTATTGAAGGCAAACTCGGTGCGCTGAAGTTTGCTCGCGAGAACAAAATCCCAACACTTGGTTTGTGTTTAGGTTTGCAATGCATGGTTATTGAAGCAGCTCGCAATCTTGCGGGAATTAAAGATGCGATCTCGGCAGAGTTTTCCGATTCAGGTACTCCAGTTATCGCAACAATGGATGATCAAAAAGATGTTGTATCGGGCAAGGGGGATATGGGCGGAACTATGCGCCTAGGTCTCTACACCGCAGATCTTCTCGCCGGCTCAGTAGTAGCTCAAACATATGGATCGACTCAGATTTCTGAGCGCCACCGTCACCGCTACGAGGTAAACAATAAGTACAGAGATCAAATTTCAAAAGCAGGCCTTGTTTTCTCTGGAATGTTTAAGGAGCAGGATCTAGTTGAGTTTGTAGAACTCCCGACCCAAGAGCATCCTTATTATGTAGGTACGCAAGCTCATCCCGAGCTTCGTTCTCGACCAACTCGACCACACCCATTGTTTATTGGTTTGATCGCAGCGGCCGTAACAGCGAAAGGTTAATCATGATCGTAGGAGTTCCAAAAGAGATCAAAGTTCATGAATCACGTGTCGCAATTACACCTGAGGGCGTTTCGGAGTTTGTGCACGCAGGTCATACGGTCATCATTGAAGATAAAGCAGGCCTGGGCTCATCAATAACCAATGAAGAGTTTGTTGCAGCGGGTGCAACGATTGTTGCGACCTCAGATGAGGTATGGCAAAAGGCTGATTTAGTGTTGAAGGTGAAGGAGCCGATTGAGCCTGAGTATCCAAAGATGCGCAGAGGGCAAACTCTGTTCACATATCTACACTTGGCAGCATCAAAGGCGTGCACAGATGCTTTGGTTAAATCAGGAACAACAGCTATTGCTTATGAAACAGTTGAAGTAAATGGAACCTTGCCATTACTTGCACCCATGAGTGAGGTTGCCGGTCGTCTTGCAACTCAAGTTGGCGCAACAGCACTCCAAAAACCACATGGTGGTCGTGGGGTATTGCTGGGCGGTGTACCGGGAGTTGCGCCAGGACGTGTTGTAGTGATCGGTGGAGGCGTCGCAGGGCTTAACGCTGCAGTGATTGCGCTTGGCATGGGTGCGGATGTAACGGTTTTTGATCGCTCAATTAATCGCCTTCAGTACATTGACACAATCTACGGTGGAAGAATTAAGACCCTCGTTGCTTCCAAACATGCAATTGAACGTGAAGTTAAGCAAGCCGACTTAGTTGTTGGAGCTGTCTTGGTTCACGGGGCAAAGGCTCCAAAGCTGGTTTCAAATGCCTTGGTGGCACAGATGAAGAGTGGTTCAGTATTAGTCGATATTGCAATCGATCAAGGTGGTTGTTTTGAGGATTCCAAGCCAACTACCCATGCTGAACCGACCTACACAGTTCACAACTCGGTGTTCTATTGTGTTGCAAATATGCCAGGTGCGGTTCCCGTTGCATCCACCTATGCGCTCACCAACGCAACCCTGCCCTTTGCGTTGTCACTAGCAAATCATGGCTGGGAAGCGGCTTGCGATAAGGATCACAACCTTGCCAAAGGTTTGAATGTTCATGATGGGAAGATCTATTACGCCGCCGTAGCAGAAGCACATGGTTACGCCAGCACCCAGCTTTGATCTAGCGGCCTCTTCCTTTCTCAATCATCTACAAATTGAGAGGGGATTGGCGGCAAACTCAATTGCGGCCTATCGAAGAGATCTCAATAAGTTTCAAATATTTCTCGGCTCCTCACCCTTGAACTCAGTTTCTCCCGAAACGATTGGTACCTTCGAAGCCGCTTTGCGCGCGGCAAAGCTTTCTGTTGCATCAATCAACCGAATCGATTCAACGCTTCGATCGTTTTTCAAACATCTTCAGCAAGAGTATGGATTGACAGATCCAACTTTGGAGATTGCGCCCAGTAAATCTCTGCGCCGATTGCCTAAGGCTCTGACCATAAGTCAGATTCTTTCCATGATCGATGCGGCTTATCGTGAAGGCGATCCGATTACATTAAGAGATCAAGCGATGCTCGAACTTTTGTATAGCAGCGGAGCTCGCGTCAGCGAGTTGATTGGCATCAACATCGGCGATCTCAGTGTCGCCGAAACTGCAGATGGACAGATCACGACTCTGAAGCTTCGAGGCAAAGGTTCAAAGGAGCGAATCGTGCCGTTGGGATCCTTTGCTACCAAAGCCATAGATGATTACTGCGTCCGAGTTCGTCCCGGTTTGCTGGCTAAAAATCCTAAGAACAACGCAGCACTTTTTCTTAACTCACGAGGCGGCAGGATCTCACGTCAATCAGCCTGGCAAATGGTCTTGGATGCGGCTTCAGCTGCCGGGATAACGGAACATGTTTCGCCCCATGTTTTTAGGCATTCTTACGCAACTCATCTTTTAGATGGTGGCGCAGATATTCGAGTTGTGCAAGAGTTATTGGGACATGCTTCTGTAACAACAACGCAGATCTATACCCTGATCACAATCGATAAGGTGCGTGAAAGTTATTCATTGGCTCATCCTCGAGCCAAATAAATCTTACTGACCGCGAAGTCTGCGGGCTAAAATACTTTGATCGCCCTTGGCCTCAAGGTCTGCGATGATGACAGCAATTGATTCGCGCACGATTCGACCGCGATCAACCGCTAACCCTAGATCTCCACGCAACTGCAGACGTGCCTGATCTAAATCAAACAACTCATCAGGGGATAAGTAAACAGTGATCTTTTCATCATGACGCTCGCGTCCTGATGGTGAACGATCGACGGTAGTTACACGGCGTCTGGGAATTGTGCGGACACCCTTCTTTGATGAAGGAGCCTTTGGTGTAGCAATCGCAGGTGGCACCAAAGGTGCTGCTACCTCCGGAGTTGGTTGAGCAGGGACCGCGCTCAATGCTGGTGCGGTTGAACGAAATAGTTCATCTGCTCCCGGAAGGTTTGCTCTGCGTGTCATCGTGCGCCTCCTCTGGCGATTAGTTCTCGGGCCAAGCGGCGGTATGAAGCGGCTCCACCCGATGAAGTTGCATAGGTAGTAATCGGCTCTCCAACAACTGTTGTTTCTGGGAAACGAATAGTTTTGGCAATAATGGTTTCAAAGACATCTTCCGGAAACTGCTCGAGAATGCGCTCAAGAACTTGACGATTATGCGATGTCTTCTTGTCATACATTGTGGCAAGAATTCCGATTAAGCGAAGCTCTGGATTTAAAAAGGTTTTCACCTTGTCTAGATTGCCCTTAAGCTCGATAAAGCCGTGCAGCGCAAAGTATTCGCACTGCATTGGAACAATTACTTCATGAGATGCCACAAGTGCATTAATAGTTAACTGACCCATGGTTGGCTGGCAATCAATCAGAATCACATCGTAGTAATCACGAAGCGGAGCCAAGGCACGCTTCAAGTATTGCTGTCCACCAATCTCAGCACCTAGCGTTGTTTCCGCGGTACCCAAATCACGGTTGGCAGGTAGAAAATCCAAACCAGGAACAGATGATTTCAAAACTATCTCATCAACATTTGCTGTTGGTGTCATCAATGCGTAGTAAACAGTTTGCTCAAGCGGAAGCGAGTGGGCATTAACACCAAGACCCAAAGACAAACCACCTTGTGGATCGAAGTCGACGAGCAAAACGCGGCGACCCATTTCAGCAAGGGCTGCACCTAAATTTATTGTGCTAGTTGTTTTTCCAACCCCACCCTTCTGGTTGAAGATAGAAATAACTTTGGCGTTGCCATGCTCGGTCAGCGGCGCGGGGGTAGGAAAGCTTTTGGCGGCTTTGCCGAGCAGGGTGGAGGTAGTTGCAACATCCTCTGCAATTGTCGATTTAGCGTTCAATCTTCAAACCTCTTTCCTGATATAGCAAAGAGCCTATGCGGTACACAGAAAACAGGCAAGCGTGAAGTAGGGTGCGCTCATGGCTTTAGCTTCAGAGACCGCGGTTGAGGATGGGGTAGATGTAAACCCATCTTCAGGTGGCTTCTCCGTTCATCTCTCAAACTTTGATGGCCCCTTTGATCTCTTGCTCCAGCTGATTTCCCGCCACAAGATGGATGTCACTGAGGTGGCCCTCAGTATCGTTACCGATGAGTTCATCTCCTTTATCAGGGCACTAGAAGCCTCGGGAGAGGGCTGGGATCTAGATCAAGCCACAGAGTTTTTGGTGGTTGCAGCCACCCTGTTGGATCTGAAGGCGGCCCGCTTACTGCCATCTGGCGAGGTGGAGGATGAAGAGGATCTAGCGCTACTTGAGGCACGTGACCTTCTCTTTGCCCGTCTGCTTCAGTACCGTGCCTTTAAGGAGATCGCAGCAACCTTTAGCGAGCGCATTCTGGCTGCCGATAAATCCTTCCCACGTGTTGTCGCGCTGGACCCAGCCCTTGCCAGCCTGCTTCCAGAGGTTTTGATCGGAGTCGGAGCCCAGCGCTTTGCCGCCATAGCAGAGCGGGTCTTAACCCCCAAGGTCGCACCTGTAGTAGCTGTAGAACACCTGCATATGCCCCTTGTGAGCGTCACAGAGGAGTCTAAGCGGGTAGTCGAAGCGCTTCGCCACTCCAAATCTCTAAGCTTTAGAAACCTGATCTCTGATGCCGATAGCACCCTGGTGGTGGTGGCCCGATTCCTGGCGCTACTGGATCTATACCGCCAGGGCGTCCTTCGCTTTGACCAAGTCATCGCACTAGGAGAGCTTCATATCAGCTGGACCGGAAGCCTTGAGGGTGAGGTTGAGATCACCGATGAGTTTGATATACCCGTGGTTTTAGAGATGGAAGACTCGACAGAAAGTGGCAAAAATGTCTAATGTAGAAGTTGAACGTTCCATCGAAGCGATCCTTATGGTCGTAGATGAGCCGGTTACCGAGGTAGTACTTGCCCAGGTCCTGGAACGTCCAGTAGAGGAGATTGAGGCGGCGTTGACCGCACTTGAAGGCTCTTACGAGGAGCGAGGCTTCATGCTTCGCAAGATCAATGGGGGATGGCGCTTCTATAGCCACCCCAGCTACTCCTCGGTTGTCGAAAAGTTTGTACTGGATGGCCAGCAATCTCGACTCACACAGGCAGCCCTTGAAACCCTTTCAGTGATCGCATATCGCCAGCCTGTCTCCCGTGCCCGGGTCTCTGCTATTCGAGGGGTGAATGTAGAAGCGGTTATGAAGACCCTGATCACTCGTGGATTGGTGGAGGAGTCGGGGTTGGAGCATGAGACCGGTGCGATCTTGTACAAGACCACCAGCTACTTCCTTGAGCGACTTGGTTTGAACTCTCTAGAAGATCTACCAGCTCTGGCTCCGTATCTGCCAGATCTGGATGGTCTGGATGAGATCCTCGATTCGCTAACTGAGTAGACCTTCCGCTACCCTTACCTCCTGACTGTCGGGAGGATAGCCATGGCCCAAATGAGGCTTAACAAGATCATCGCAGATGCTGGAATCACAAGCCGTCGCGGTGCTGATGAGTTAATTGAATCTGGTCGAGTGACCGTTAATGGAATCACCGTTCGTGAGATGGGCAGCAAATTCGACCCAGAATCAGATCAAGTCATGGTTGATGGTGAGACAATTACACGTACTTTGACTAAGTCTTATCTTGCACTTCATAAACCAAAGGGTGTTTTGTCTACCATGTTTGACCCAGAGGGTCGGCCCTCACTTGATGATTTCATAGATCTTCGCAAGGAGCGGTTGTTCCATGTTGGACGTCTTGATAAGGACTCTGAAGGGTTGATTCTGCTCACAAATGATGGGGATTTGACCTTTCGGGCCACCCACCCTTCATTTGGTCTGGAAAAGACATACATCATCGAGTTTGATGGGGTGCTGCCAACCGGTGTCGACAAGGTACTGCTCAAGGGTGTCGAGCTAGAGGATGGCATGGGCCGCGTCCTTACCTTCAAGCAGCTCTCGCCTCGATGGATCGAGGTCTCGATCCACGAAGGTAGGTACCACATTATCCGCCGTCTCATGGAGGCGGTTGGGGTAGATGTCCTTCGATTGATCCGTACAAAGTTTGGTCCGATCTCTTTGGGAGATACCCCTGAAGGCCGCTGGCGAGACCTGAACTCAACAGAGTTGATGAATCTACGAAAGGCTTTAGATATTTAAAGTCTTTACTACAAATCGATATTAATTGAAATTAACCTTTAATCGATTAATAGATATTATGGACCTTTGTATTTATTTATCGACAATCACGACGCTCAAATAGAAAGATTTTTGTTTACTTATCGATAATTGTTTGGCGACTGCTAGCGAATGATCTGGGGCTTTGATGGATCAAGAAAGTAGTAAAAAGGCTTAAAGGTTAAAAGGTTTTATCGACATATATGGTTTTAAATACCCACCATTTTCGGTGAGGAAAGGTACCCTTATCCCATGAGTTTGAGAGCTATCCGCGGTGCGGTTCAAGTGCCAGCTAACACCCCAGCCGATATAGCGGCAGGGGTTCAAGAGCTGATTTCGGCAATCCTTGAAGCAAACCAACTCCAAACCACCGATGTGATCTCAGTCTTTTTCACCTCCACCGTTGACCTCAACGCCGCCTTTCCTGCCGCAGCATGTCGGGAGATGGGCTTTGCCAATGTGCCCTTGATTGGATCTGTAGAGGTTGATGTCCCTGGCGCCCTTAACCGCACAATTCGGGCGATGCTCCATGTTGAAACCGATAAAAGCCCAGATCAGATCTCGCATATTTATCTACATGGCGCAGCTGCTTTACGCAGAGATATAGCCCAGTAATGCTCACAAAGGTGCGAATTGTTGGCTCCGGTTTGATCGGAACCTCCATCGGATTAGGCCTGGTTCAAGCCGGTGTTGCCGTTGAGATGGTTGATGCTGATCCTGCAAGCCAAGCCTTGGCGATGGATCTAGTAGCTGGCTCCCAAGTATCTGACCCCGAGCTAGTTGTCTTCGCCCTCCCAATCTCTCAATTTGCACTGGTCATTGGGAGGGAGTTTGCACTAAACCCTAACTCGACATTTATGGATGTTGGTAGCGTAAAGGGTGATGTTGCAGTTGAGGTTCAGACAATTTCAGGGCTTTCCTCACGATTTATCCCTACCCACCCTATGGCAGGCCGTGAGATCGGCGGCGCGGGGGCTGCACGGGCCGATCTGTTTCAGGGCCGAAGCTGGATAGTTACGCCTAACGTAGACCTAAACCCACAATCTCGAGCCTTGGTAGATGAGTTGATCTCAAAGCTAGGTGCAACCGCTATTGAGCTCTCACCAACCGATCATGATCGGGCGGTAGCCAAGATCTCTCATCTGCCGCAGATTGCCGCATCCTTGCTGGCCAAGCAGCTTCAGGGAACTCCAGCTGAGTGGATGGAGCTGGCAGGGCAGGGGCTTCGAGATACCACGAGGATTGCGGGATCTGATGAATCCCTTTGGAAGGAGATCATTTACTCCAATCGCAGCGAACTACGTACTTTGCTAATAAATCTACAAAGCGATCTGCAATTGATGATTGATTCGCTCGATGATCCATCAAAGATCGCGGAGATAATCGCTTCAGGTCGTGCAGGCAAAGCCTTGATCCCTGGCAAGCATGGTGGCAAGGCACGTGAATACTCGCATCTGCCGATTGTTATTGATGATAAGCCAGGTCAATTGGGTGCGATCTTTAATGAATGCGCAGCAATGGATGTCAACGTTGAAGATTTGCTCATTGAACACTCACCAGGACAATTAAGTGCGCTTATCACTTTGGCGCTGTCCCACACCGATGCAGAAAAGTTGTCTACTCATTTGAGCTCGATCGGATGGAATGTTCATCCGATTCGTAAATAGAAGTAGGCTCAGCACATGGGCATAGTCGTAGCAATTGATGGCCCAAGCGGGGCCGGGAAATCTAGTACCGCCAAGGCGATTGCAACACGTGCTGGCTGGGATTACTTAGATACAGGTGCGCTTTACCGCGCGGTTACATGGTTGGCACTTGAGCATAAATGCGAAGAACCATTTTCGATTTTACAGGCGATTAAAGATCACCCGATTAAGTTTGTTGCAGATCCAACTTCGCCAAATGTTTTTGCTGGTCAAACTCAAATCACTCACGCGATTCGAGGAACATCGGTAACTGAAAATGTTTCACGTATCAGCGCGATGCCGGAGATTCGTCGTGAGCTTCTAAATTTGCAACATCACATTATTGATTCAGCAGAACGTGGCATTGTTGTTGAAGGTCGCGACATTGGAACAGTAGTTGCACCAGAGGCCGGCCTAAAGATCTATCTGACCGCAGATTTAGATGCGCGAGCCAACCGTCGCGAAATTGAAACAGAAGATAAGAGTGTTAATGTAAAGCAATCCCTTGATAATCGTGATTCGATTGATTCAACCCGCGCCATTTCGCCACTAGTCATGGCGGCAGATGCTGTTGAAGTTGACTCGACCTATTTAGATTTAGATGAAACTATTGAACGAATCTGGGAGCTGCTCAAGAAGCGTAATTTGCTTGGCCTGCCGATCGTTGCCATTTTGGGTCGACCTAATGTTGGAAAATCTACTTTGATCAATCGTTTCTTAGGTCGCCGCGAAGCGATTGTTGAAGATACTCCTGGTGTAACACGTGATCGCGTTCAGTATGAATGCGAATGGGGCGGTCGACGCTTCATCATCATGGACACAGGTGGTTGGGAAGCAAAGCCAGATGGAATCGCTGTTCAAGTAAGTGCCGGTTCTGAACTTGCAATGCAAGAAGCAGATGTTCTCTGCTTTGTGGTTGATGCACAGGTTGGCGCATTGGATGAAGATGATTCATTAGTACAGCATCTACGAAAGGCTAAGAAGCCAACAATTCTTATCGGAAACAAGGTTGATGGCGAACGCGAAGAAGCCGAGGCTCATGCCTTGTGGAGTTTAGGTCTCGGCGAGCCACGTTTTGTCTCAGCACTGCACGGACGCGGTAGCGGTGATTTGCTCGACCACATCGTTAATGTGTTGCCAGAGGTTGGCCGCGCGCAGAATCAAGATGGTTATCGCAAGGTCGCACTGATTGGTCGACCTAATGTTGGAAAATCATCGTTGTTCAACGCAATTGCAGGGGAGTCCTTGTCAATTGTCGATGATGCCGCTGGAACAACCCGTGATCCAGTTGACTCACTTTTATCCTTTGGTGGATCAACATGGAGATTTATCGACACCGCCGGTTTAAAAAAACGCGCCAATCAGGATTCAGGAACTGATTACTACGCATCGCTGCGAACAGCCACTGCACTTGAACGCTGCGAGGTTGCGGTTGTTGTTTTGGATGCATCTGAGCCAATAACCGAACAGGATCTTCGCGTCATCACTATGGTTGAAGAGGCCGGAAAAGCCATGGTGATCGTTATGAACAAGTGGGATTTAGTCGATGAAGATCGACGCAATCAACTGGATCGCGAAATTGATAGACACCTAGATCAGGTCGAATGGGCCCAACGAGTAAACATCGCCGCAAAGACTGGCTGGCACCGTGATCGCCTAGCACCGGCTCTAAGAACCGCCCTTGATAGTTGGGAGCGACGAGTACCGACTGCAAAGCTCAATTCATTCCTTGGCGCACTTATTGGTGCAACACCTCCGCCAGTTCGAGGTGGAAAGCAGCCAAAGGTTTACTACGCAACCCAGGCTGGTATCGCGCCACCTAAGTTTGTCGTGTTCTCAAGCGGCTGGATCGAAGCCTCTTACCGACGGTTTATTGAGCGTCGCTTGCGTGAGGAGTTCAAGTTCCCTGGAACCCCTGTTCAGGTGGCGGTTCGAGTCAAGGAGCGAGATAAGGAATGAGCGCATCTGTGATTAGCGTTCCCAACGCTCTCACCTTTCTTCGTTTTCTCGGTATTCCGCTCTTTATCTACCTCACCCTATGGGTAGAGGCAGATGGTTGGGCGATTGCTGTTTTGGCTATCGGCGGAGCCACTGATTACTTTGATGGAAAGATCGCTCGAGCTTGGAATCAAACCTCTCGCTTTGGCGAACTGGCTGATCCGGCAATTGATCGTCTATATATATTTGCAACCTTATTGGTCTTCTTAATTCGCGAGATTGTTCCAGTCTGGATGATCGCAATCATTATTGGTCGAGACATCGTTTTGGCGGTTATTACTCTGGTAATGAATCGTCAAGGGCTTCCACCATTTACAGTGACTTATTTGGGCAAAGCGGCAACCTTTAACCTCTTGTACGCCTTCCCATTCTTGTTATTGGCTCAAGCAGAGGGCGCATGGGGGAGTGTCGCCTTTGTTGCGGGGTGGAGTTTTGCTATCTGGGGAATTGCCCTCTACATTTCTACAGGTATTAGCTATGCACGCGAAGGCATTTCGCAGATTCGAGGAAACCATGTCATCAATTCCTAATGAGCTCTCGTACACAAAGGAACATGAGTGGGTTTCGGCTAAGAATCTGACATACACAATGGGAATCACAGATTACGCACAAGCAGCGTTGGGCGACATTGTTTATGTGCAACTTCCAAAGGTTGGCGAAACGGTAACCGCAGGAAAGGTGTGCGGCGAGGTTGAATCAACAAAGAGCGTTTCAGAGATTTACGCCCCCGTCACAGGAACAGTTGTTGCGGTCAATGACGCCCTATCTAACTCTCCGGAAAGTATCAACTCGGATCCATATGGAGCGGGCTGGTTGGCAAAGATCGAGGTCGCAACTGCTCCCAATGATCTTTTATCAGCTGCTCAATACGGCGAAATTACGGCTTGACCTTATCTGCCTAACTCTCTAGTGTCACCCTTAAGTTGACGGTGAGGAGGTAGGGCAGTGGCTGCAGAGCAATCTCAGAATGAACTCACTACCACCATCCACCTTGGTCTACGTGAGGTTTCAAACCCCTCAGAAAAACATCTAGAGGAGCAGCTCTCCTTACTTTCCCCAGAGGATCGCGCTGTTATCTCTGAAATTCAAGGCTCAAAGGGTGAGAAAGCGATGGTGCTTATCGTTCGTGGAGCCAATAAAGGCTCTCGATTCTTGATTACGGCAGAGGGTGCAACTATTGGCCGCGCTGCATCTAGTTCAGTTTTTCTAGATGATGTAACGGTTTCACGAGCACATGCAACTATTTCAAAGCAAGGCAATTCTTTTGTTCTTAAGGATGAAGGTTCTTTGAATGGAACCTACATCAACAATGTTTCCGTCACAGAGCATGTACTTGTTTCTGGTGATGAGTTTCAAATAGGTAAGTTTCATTTGCTTTTCGTCGGTTCCAAGTAGGGGAGTAGTCATGGCAGTTCCAGCACGCGCATATCTGAGCATCGGTGAAGTCCTTAACCGTTTGCGTGGAGATTTTGCAGACATCACAATCTCAAAGATTCGCTTTCTCGAATCAGAAGGTTTGATTGAGCCGCAAAGAACACCATCTGGTTATCGAAAGTTTACAAGTTCAGATTTAGAGCGCCTGCGTTATGTCTTGCTTGCTCAGCGTGATCAATACCTTCCCTTGAAGGTTATTAAAGAAAACTTAGATGCGATCGATCGCGGTCTACAGCCGGCAGCGGTTGGTGGTGTTGCTTCACCGAGGCCAGCAATTGGATTGGCAACCATCGATGGAGAGATGGCACCGAGCGCTTTTGGTGAAGTCAGCGAGATGCGTCTTTCCCGTGAGGAGCTGTTGAAAAATAGCGGTCTAGCCGAGGATCAATTAGTAGAGCTTGAAGGGTATGGACTGATTGCGCCTCGTGGCCGTCATTACGATGGCGATGCGTTGGCGATCGCTAAGGCAGTTACAGAGATGGGTGGTTTTGGCATTGAAGCCCGTCACCTTCGTTCATTTAAGTCTGCAGCAGATCGTGAGATCGGTTTGATTGAACAGGTCATCACACCGCTGACTCGACAGAAGAACGCTGAATCAAAGGCTCGTGCCGAAGAGGTTCAAAAGGAGATCGCATCTCTTTCAATTCGCTTGCATGCCGCACTTGTTCGTGGCGGCCTCAATCGACTTCGCTCATAATCGCACCGCTGAAAGTGTCTAGATCATGTTGATACCTATGGAGGTAATCGGCGTTCGTGTCGAGATGCCCTCTAACCAACCCATTCTCTTATTGAAGGAGATTGATGGCACCCGATTTTTGCCCATCTGGGTTGGTGCGGTTGAAGCAACAGCGATCGCCTTTGCCCAACAAGGTGTTGAACCTCCACGACCTTTGACACATGATCTGATGAAGGATCTGCTCGAACTCTTTGATGCAACCCTGATCGCGGTGCACCTCACAGAGCTTAAAGATGGAGTTTTCTACTCGACGTTAAATCTGCGGGATAGCTCGGGGGAGCCGATCTCAATCTCGGCCCGCCCCTCTGATTCGATCGCATTGGCGGTTAGAACCCACAGCAACATCTTGGCTACAGAGGAGTTACTGAACCAGGTTGGCGTTGAAATCCCACAGGGCGAGGGGGATAACCAGGAGGTTGAGCGGTTCAGAGAGTTTTTGGATCAGATCAACCCAGAGGATTTTGCTGGATAGCTCGGCAAAACTCTAAACCTCAAGTAGAGGTTTGCCTCGTGTCGGTCATTGTTTGAGGCTAACTCTGGCTCTACATTTATCTCACTCCCCAAGAGAAATGAGCATTCCCCGTGTCCCCAGAAGAGATGGAAATCGGCTACAGAGGCGCTACAGCCTGCTCTGCCGCTGGAATCAGCTACCGTCAATTAGATTACTGGGCACGTACCGGATTAGTGGAACCAAGCATTAGAACTGCAAGTGGTTCTGGAACTCAACGCCTGTATGGCTTTCGCGACATCTTGGTTTTAAAGATTGTTAAGCGTTTACTTGATGCTGGAGTATCACTACAAAACATTCGCACCGCTGTTGATCATCTACGCAGCAGGGGAGTTACTGAGTTAGAGCGCATTACATTGATGAGCGATGGAGCATCGATCTACGAGTGCGCAAGCCCAGATGAGATCATTGATTTGTTGCAAGGTGGCCAAGGTGTATTTGGAATCGCCGTCGGCAAGGTTTGGCATGAGGTTGAAGGCTCTCTATCTGTACTTCAGGGTGAAGTAAATGGCCACACCGTTGCAGGCGATGGCAAGGATGAACTCTCCTTGCGCCGCAAGGTAAAAGGGGCGTAATAACAACCTTGTAAGTATCATTTGTGCCTTGTAGTGGTTGCTACTAACTATCGACAGGGGTCAGTTTTGTCTCGTGCATTTGAGGATCGTCATATTGGCCCAACCTCAGTTGATGAAGCAGCGATGCTTAAGGCCCTTGGTTACTCAGATCTTTCAACCTTCATCTCCGATGTAGTTCCATCAAATATTGCGATCAAGGGTGTCATTGAAGAGGCGTTGGATGCTGGCAAGAGCGAAGTTGATGTCATCGCTGAGCTTCGCTCCATAGCATCTGAGAACAAGGTGTTCCGCTCACTGATCGGAACTGGTTACTACGGAACAATTGTTCCACCAGTGGTTAAGAGAAATGTTCTAGAAAATCCATCGTGGTACACCGCATACACCCCTTATCAACCAGAAATCTCTCAGGGACGTCTGGAGGCTCTCTTTGCCTTTCAGACCATGATCTGTGAATTAACTGGGTTGGATATCTCCAATGCATCAATGCTGGACGAAGGAACAGCTGCGGCAGAGGCGATGACCCTGGCTCGTAGAGCCTCAAAGTTAAGTGATGATGCGGTTTTTCTGATTGAAGAGCATGTTCATCCACAAACAAAAGCGGTAGTTATTACTCGCGCCAAGCCACTTGGCATCACCGTGGTAGAGGTTGATTCGGGTCATGTGGTGCGAGATGGTTTTGATGGCGAGTTCTTTGGTGCACTTTTGCAGTATCCAGATACAACTGGAACGGTGATTGATTACAGTGCATTTGCTGAGTTTGCACACTCACGTGATGCTTTTGTAATCGCTGCAACAGATCTGCTCGCACTTACTTTGCTCAAAGCGCCAGGGGAGTGGGGGGCTGATATCGCTGTTGGAACAGCTCAACGCTTTGGCGTTCCTATGGGATTTGGCGGACCACATGCAGGTTTCTTGGCGGTTCGCACTGGTCTTGAAAGATCAATGCCCGGACGTTTGGTCGGCCAGAGTATTGATGCAACCGGAAAACCTGCATTTCGATTAGCGTTACAAACTCGAGAGCAACATATTCGTCGCGATAAGGCGACTTCAAATATTTGTACCGCACAGGTTTTGCTTGCAAACATGAGCGCCTTCTATGCGATGTGGCATGGGCCTTCAGGTCTGCGCGAAATCGCAGAGCGGGTTCACAACTTCGCCGCGCGTCTGCACGCAGCAACAGGTAACCGCGAGGATGTCATCTTTGACACCGTTCATATTGTGGTTAAGGATGCCAAAGCTGTTCATGAAAAAGCTGCTGCTAAGGGCATTAACTTTGCCAGAGTAAGTGATACAGAAGTCCGTGTTGCATTTGATGAAGAGACAACAGAAGAGCTCTTTGCACAGGTGTTAGAGATTTTGGGGCTGAAGGATGCGCAAGGGGAGGAGATCCCAACCAAGTTTTTGCGCACCAGCAAGTACTTAACCCACCCGGTTTTCAACACTAACCACAGCGAGACCGGAATGATGCGTTATCTGCGTAACTTGGCGGATAAGGATTTGGCACTAGATAGAACAATGATTCCGCTGGGATCATGCACTATGAAATTGAACTCTGTCACTGAAATGGAAGCGGTTACCTGGCCCGAGTTTGCATCACTTCATCCATTTGCACCGATTGAACAAACAGTTGGTACGCGCAAGCTAATTGCTCAGCTTTCAGAGTGGTTGGTAGCGATAACTGGTTATGATGCCGTTTCGCTACAACCAAATGCAGGTAGTCAAGGGGAGTTTGCAGGGCTGCTTGCAATCCGAAATTATCATGATTCGCGAGGTGATCAGGCTCGCAATATCTGCTTGATTCCATCAAGTGCACACGGAACAAACGCCGCATCTGCTGTTATGGCGGGCATGAAGGTAGTGGTTATTGATTGTGATGAGAATGGAAATGTCTCAGTCGATGACATTAAGGCCAAGATTGCAGAGCATGGAAACACACTCGCCGCGTTGATGATCACATACCCATCTACGCATGGTGTGTTTGAGACTGCGGTCTCTGAAATTTGCGAGTTGATTCATGAGGCAGGTGGTCAGGTTTACGTAGATGGTGCAAATCTCAATGCACTAGTAGGAGTTTCACAGCCAGGAAAGTTTGGCGCAGATGTTTCTCACCTAAACCTGCACAAGACATTTGCGATTCCACATGGTGGAGGAGGCCCTGGTGTGGGTCCAGTTATCGCCCGTGCACACTTAGCGCCATTTCTGCCTAATCATCCCTTAGATGATTTAGCAGGTCCTGCAACAGGTCCTGGTCCAATTTCTGCAGCACCTTACGGTTCAGCAAGTATCTTGCCAATTTCATGGGCATACATCCGTTTATTAGGGGGAGAAGGGTTAACTCACTCAACACAAGTTGCTATCTTGTCTGCAAACTACATGGCAGCTCGTTTACAGGGTTCATACCCTGTTCTCTACACAGGTACTAATGGTCGCGTAGCCCACGAGTGCATCCTTGATATTCGAGGAATCACCAAGGACTCGGGTGTAACTGTTGATGACATTGCAAAGCGATTGATGGATTACGGATTCCATGCTCCAACAATGTCATTTCCAGTTGCAGGAACTTTGATGATTGAGCCAACAGAGTCTGAAGATATCCGCGAGATTCATCGCTTTATTGATGCGATGATTTCGATTAGAGCTGAGATCCAGGAGATCATCGATGGAAAGATCTCGGTTGAAGCCTCAGCGCTACGCCATGCGCCTCATACAGCGCTAAGCGTTGTTAACTCCGACTGGGATCGGGGCTACAGCCGCGAAAAGGGTGGTTACCCGGTAAAACTTGATGGATTAGTTTCAGGTGAATCAATTGGTTCGCGTATGAAGTACTGGCCACCGGTTTCCAGAATCGATGGTGCTCATGGCGATAGAAACCTTGTATGCGCCTGTACACCGATGGATGAGTACCGCTAAAAAAAGGGGAACGGCTATGCGAGGTCATGCTTGGACCTAACCTGATCATCCCTTTCTTACTTTACATAATGTAACTTATCGGCGTTATTTATACGCTCGGCGGGCTATTAAAGCCAAGGCCAATAGCGCCCCAATTAACGCCCAACTACCGGCCTTGTCCCTGGGTGTTTGACCCTCAATTAGATCTACCTCGGCCCGAACTGTGGCTGCTACGCCCATATCTGTTTGCTCAGTAACTGCACCTGATTTGTCGATAATTGCTGAGTATCCAGTTGTTGATACTGATGCGATGTTTCTGCCATGTTCGATAGCTCTAATTCGAGTCATAGATAGCTGTTGTGCACTTTCTGCAGACATTCCAAAGGTTGCACTGTTGGTCTGCACAGCTATCAAATTCGAACCCTTGGCGGCTTGATGTAGCAGTTGATCATCGATCAACTCAAAGCAAATCACAGGTGCGATGACCGCATCCTTAATCGTAAAAAAGAATTGACCTTGCCCAGGTGAAAAGTCAGTAACCCTGTCTGTGTACGGGGAGATAACTGAGGCTAAAGATCTCAGCGGAATGTACTCACCAAAGGGTGTCAAATGTTGCTTTATATAGATGGGCGGCAAATCTCCGCCCCACAAAATCGATGTGTTGAGCAGATTGTCCGCCTTATTCATAATGGCACCGATGATTAGTGGTTTGGTGATTGAATCCAATCCAGCCTTAACATCACTGTTTAGAAATGGATCAACATCTACTGAATTTTCAGGCCAAAGAATAAAGTCGACATTAGGATCTCTTTCTAACTCCATCTTTGTTCGCTCAAGATGATTATTGAAAACCGCTTTGGCGCGAGAGTTGAAATCCAACCCAAGCTGAGGAACATTGCCCTGGATCATCAAGACATTACTTGTTCCTACCGTTGAAAGGTTGATTGGTATGAACAGAAGCAAAAATGGCAACAATGTTATTGGTGAAAACTTTCGTTTAAAAGCATAGAAAAGCATCAAAGCAATTAAAACAGTCAAGGCCGATAGTGCCGATGCTCCGCCGATTCCTGCCATCTTTGAGTACGGTGCATCTGCTTGTGTGTAGGCGATTCGCACCCATCCAAATCCCCCAAATGGAAATCGATTGCGTAGCTCTTCAAGTGCGACATATAGCAAAGGGTAGGCAGCCACTCCCCAACGTGAGATCAAAGCCAAAGGAAGATAGAAAAGTGACATACCTATAGCCAGAATCAACCAAGGAATTGAGCCAACAAAGGTGCTACTCCAATGTAGGACAATCAGATTAAGGGTGAGTGCAAAGGAGAAAGTTGATAAAACTTTTCTGGATGAAATTGATAAGGCGTAGATATGCCCCGCTAGTGCAATCGGTGCTACCCACCACTGCCCCACCGGTTCGAAAGCCGCCGATAGCAGCGCGCCAGATAAGGCAGAAAGAAGAAGTGCTACCAACCTAAAGCACTGATCAAACGATCAACGCTCGCACCTAGCGCGTAACGCTCCTTGAATTGATAGATCGAAGATAAATCGGCAGGCGCTTTCGGAATCGAAAGATCAATCTTTGGTAAAGGTGCATCTCTTGCCACACGAACCAATTTTGGCGCAATCTTGAGATAATCAGCACCCGCAATAATCTTCTTCGCTAAAGCTGGTGGAAGAGATTGATGCGCCTCTTGTGCTCCTGCTAAAGCTTCTTCAACTGTAGCGAAGTTGTTAGCGATCACAGCAGCACCCTTTTCACCGATTCCCTTTACACCGGGTAATCCATCAGATGGGTCACCACGAAACATCGCAAACAAGTCGTAGCGGTCACCTGGTATCGAGTACTTATCTGCAACGTATTTGATATCAACTAAATCATGTTGCGATATGCCCTTTGCAAGATAAACAACCTTAATGTCGCGTTTATCATCAACCATCTGAAAAAGGTCTCGGTCTCCAGTGACAATACGAATCGGACCCTTTTCGATTTCGGCATACGTTGCCATGACATCATCTGCTTCGTAATCATCAACACCAACTACTGGTATTCCAAAGAGATCCAGTAGATCAAGAAGGATAGGAATCTGTGGAGTTAAGGTCTCTGGCTCTTCCTCTTCCTCACCTTCCTCTTCTAAACGATTCGCTTTGTAATCGGGAAAGATGTCGACTCTCCAACTTGGTCGCCAATCTCCATCCAAGCAGGCAACTAAACGATCGGGTTTGTACACATTCATCAAACGTGCGGTCATGTCGATGTAACCTCGAATTGCATTAACCGAAGTTCCATCAGGCGCAAGCAAAGTGTCTGGCATTCCGTAGTAAGCGCGGTACCAAAGGGAGGCGCTATCCAAAAGCATTAAGGTCATACATCCCCCATTAGATAGGCCACTACCCCGCGATCAATTCGCTTGACCGCATCTTTACAGACTGGGCGGAGTTTTTCACTCGCACCACCGATTTGATTCAGTAGATCTACCAACTGCTTTGTGGAGCGAACAAAATCGCCCACCGACATGTCACTGCCCTTAAGAACGCTGTTGAGCGAGTTACCACTGGCCCACTTGTAGGAGATAAAGCAAAAGCCGGCATCTGGTTCTCGTTGAGTCTTCACTCCAAAATCACTCTCAATCTTCTCTAACGCTGTCCATAGAGAGATGATCTCGGTCAAGGTTGAGGTCACTTTTTGACTTGGCATTTTTGGAGCTAGATTTTCTTGAGAACGAGATTCAAAAATCATGCATGAAACCACTGAAAGCAGCTCGCTCGCGTTCAGATCATCCAATAGTCCCCTACGAATCGATTCCGTTAACAACAAATCAGATTCTGCGTAAATCTTTGCCAGAATCTTTCCCTGAACCGTTGGTTTTTCACCATCGATGTATTGAAGATGATCAAGCACCTGACAGATTTGGTCAAAGGTTTTGGCGATGACGTGGGTACGATTTTCTACACGGGTTGTTAATCCATCATTTTCCCTTGTAAGTCGACCAGCTCTTTCAGCTAAACGTGCATGATCCTCTCGCTCTGCGCAGCCATGACAAGAGTGTGCCTTCATACTCTTGCGAAGATCAGATAATTCACCCTCTAGATGACCGCGTTGTCGATTATCAAAGGTTTTTCGCTGATCTCGGCGACTCAGCAGAACCTCGACCTCTTTGATGGAACGACGAAGACGGGCGTACTCAGAAAAATCACCCAGATGACATTGCGCATCCTTCATCAACTCATTGATCAAGGCCTCATTTTTGCGAATCTGTCGAGTCAGCCCCACAACTGCGCGATCTGCTTGGAACTGCGCAAAGGAGGATTCAAGAGATCGCCGGGCGGTTTCGCGACCAAATCTTGAAATCAGGTTAATCGCCATGTTGTAAGTGGGAGAAAAAGATGAACGCAATGGGTATGTTCGAGTTGATGCAAGACCTGCGGCGGAGGCGGAGTCAACCGTTGGCGACCATTGGATTACCGCATTTCCTTCAATATCAATTCCTCGTCTGCCAGCACGGCCAGTTAGCTGGGTGTACTCCCCTGGTGTAATCGGAACATGAGCTTCACCATTGAACTTAATCAGTTTTTCCAACACAACTGTTCGTGCAGGCATGTTGATTCCGAGGGCTAAGGTTTCAGTAGCAAAGACAGCTTTTACTAATCCGCGTTGGAAAAGATCTTCTACAGCGCCCTTAAAGCTTGGCAGTAGACCGGCATGATGGGCGGCGATACCCCGTTCAAGGGCGGTCAGCCACTCCTCAAATCCAAGAACCTCTAGATCCTCTTCTGCGATATTTTGCGTATATCGGAGTGCCGTCTGGCGAATCTCCGTGCGCTCTTCAGGTGATGTCAGGCGCAGGCCCGCGTGTAGACATTGTTTAACCGCAGCATCGCAACCAACCCTGGAGAAGATAAAGGTGATTGCGGGTAAAAGACTCTCTCTTTGAAGCTTTTCAATAATGTCAGCACGACTCATGCGATCGGAAGGCTCAGAAAAACGTCCTCTTCTATTTCGACCAAGCGATGCACGTCTGATTGCTTCACGTTCACGTTGAAGAATTTCAGGATTTATTTTTCCAGGTTGCTCAAATAGATCCATTAATCGACTGCCAATTAAGACATGTTGGAAGAGTGGAATCGGTCGGATCTCGCTCACGATTACCTCGGTCTCACCGCGAACCTCACCTAACCACTCACCAAACTCCTCAGCGTTTGAAACTGTTGCAGAGAGTGAAATGACCTGCACACTCTCCATGAGGTGAATGAGTACCTCCTCCCAAACCGCGCCGCGGAACTTGTCGGCCAAATAATGCACCTCATCCATTACAACGCATCCCAAATTGGTCAAGGTATTAGAACCTGCATACAACATGTTTCGCAGCACCTCGGTGGTCATAACCAGGATGTCTGCCTCACCATTGATGCTTGTATCGCCCGTTAATAAACCAACTCGATCCTCACCAAACTTTGCAACAAACTCAGAGTACTTTTGATTTGATAGCGCTTTGATCGGGGTGGTGTAGAAACATTTTTTTCCGGCCTGCAAAGCAAAGTAGGCAGCGAACTCTCCGACGACAGTTTTTCCGGCACCAGTTGGTGCGGCAACCAAAACACCTTTTCCTTCTTCAACGGCATGACAAGCAGTTACCTGAAAAGGATCAAACTCGAAGTCAAAGGTAAGTAGAAACTCAGTTGTGACTGGATGCTTACCGCGCAACTTTGCCGCTGCATATCTTTCGGCGGGAGTTGTCATGCGACCCAACTCCTAATTGCACCCGGTATGCACTCTGCCGATACTGGGAGCTGTCCTATGCGTTCACCATCCGCGTAGGCGACCGCCTTTGACTCGATGGTCACCGACTTACTTCTGACGATCTCTACCGCAGGATGTGAGATGTGAGTACCCGCAAAGACGCGCGGGAAAACTTTAATGAACTCGATTTTGGAAACTGGATGCAGAACCATTACATCAAACATGCCATCAGAGATGTTGGCGTTGGGACAGACCAACATACCTCCACCGTATGAGCGGCCATTTGATACCGCAATCAGCATCGCTTCGGTTGAGATCATTCGATCATCTAGTGTGATTTCGTAATGGCGAGGTTTAAAGCGAGCAAGCTCCATTGCGATGGCGGCGTTGTACTTCATTGGGCCTTTGGGCCATTGCAGGGTGTTTGCCTTCTCATTTACTACTGAATCAAAGCCGGTGGACAAGATTGCGCCAAACCACTCACCATCGACTAATCCAAGATCAATTGCAGTTGGTTCGGTTGAGGTAACAGCAGATAACTGTCGATCAAACTCTTCAAGGTCCCATCCCAGCGTTCTGACAAAGTCGTTTCCAGTACCTGCGGGAACAATGGTGAAGGGAATTTGAGCTGGTGTAACTCGCTGCAAAATGATGTGTAGTAGACCGTCTCCCCCGACGGCGATTACGCCCTTGCAATCAGGGTTTTTTTCAATGAACAAGCTCAAGTGATCGGCTAATGCGATAGGTGAGTTACCTGTAACAATTGTGTACGGAATCTTTCTTTGGGTAAGCCAGCCTGCCACATAAGTTCCGACGGTAGCTCCCTTACCCTGTCCTGCGACCGGATTGATCACTAACGCCCACATGGGATGACCCTATCGGCTATTCCTTAATTGATGTCGGTGCATCAATGGCCATACCGGCCGATTCCACCAATTCCTGTTTCTTATCACGTCTCTTATCAACAAAAACGGCGATTATGCCCGCCATGAAGTAGAACAGGATGAGCGGGGCGGAAAGTAAAACCATGCTCAGCGGGTCGGCCGTTGGAGACAAAGCGGCCACGAAGAAGAAGATGACAAATATCCAAATTCGCCATGGACGAAGAATAGTTTTACCTCGTAAGAATCCGATGAGATTAAATGTTAAAAGAAAAATAGGAAGTTCAAAAGCTAAACCTACAAAGAGAATTAAGCGCAAAACGAAATCTAGATAATCATCAAAACGTACCAAGTTACTGATTGAATCAGGGGTAAAGCCAAAGAGCGCTTTAATCGCCACCGGCAAGATGTAGTAGCCAAGTGTTGCCCCCATGGCAAAAAAAGGTGTCGCCGCTGTAACAAACATGACGCTTGTGCGCTTTTCTTTTCTATGAAGCGCTGGCGCTATAAACGCCCACAGTTGATACAACCAGAAAGGTGCTGAAACAATAATTCCGGTAAGAAGTGCTACCTTGATTTGAAGATCTAATGGTCCAAGAACACCGCTGATGTACAGCGCACCACAACTAGCAGCTCCTGCCTCTTGTGCAGCTTTAAGATCGCAGACAGGTTTAGCTAAGGTCGCAATGATTGGATTATAGAAATACCATCCCCCCATAAAGGCGACCAGGACCGCCAGAACGGAGCGAAGGACTCGCTTACGTAATTCGCGTAGATGGTCTAGAAGGGGCATCCGTGCTTCATTTACAGATGCCATATAACTACTTTTCTGTTTTGCCGTCTTCTTCGATTACGACATCGTCAGCTTTCATTTCCTTCATTTCGCTCTTAAAGATACGCATTGAGCGACCAAGTGAGCGGGCAGAGTCCGGTAAACGCTTAGCGCCGAACAAAACAAGGACAACAATCAGAAGGATGACGATCTCTCTTGGACCCAAATTCATGGCAATTACTCCTTGGCTAATATTTGAGCCTAGGTTACATCAGTTCCCTTTGAATGGGTAGGCAGATTCAGCCCGCTTTGTAACGATCCAGCATCGATTGGGCGGTGGTGGCGATTGATTGTCGGATCTGTGCGGGTGATTGCAAAGAGACCGCCCCACCGGAGGCGATGATGGCCCGCTCAATCCATTGTTGCGAAAATGACTCATACTCAAAGATTGAGTTGACCGACATCTCAGCCTGCTTAAACCGTTCAGATACTTCTCGGGTTGGAGCGATTACTTTTATCGTAGATGTGAAGCTTGTTGGCTCAACCTTCGTAGTTGGAATCTCTGCTTCAACGGAAAAGCTTTGCGCGCTTTGAATTCGATCAATGCGAAATTGCCGAAAATCAGATGCTGTATAGCAATAGGAACTCAGGTACTGGTGACCATCAGCTTCGATCATCTCGATCGGATAAATCTTTCGCGTGCTGAACTCATCTCTATAAAGAGAGTGATAGGAGATTTCAACTCCGCTCCTGGATTTGATCGCCTGCATTATCACCGAGGCGTGTTGTTGATTAGTTGCAGGTGAGACCGACAAGGTCGAAGGTAGGTTGATCAAGGATGACAATCGTGATGAAAGTTTTTGAATCATCTCTTGTAGATCGACTCTTTCAGGTGAAACTACTGAGCGCAGTAGATCTAAACCAAGGATGAGAGCGGTACCCTCATCGAAGGTGATTGAACGGGGCTTTGCTAAGGTCTCGGCATTGTGAATGGTGACAAATCCAGATTCAAAATCTAGGTCCATGAGTTCAAGCGGCGTGTAACCCGGAAGTCCACACATCCATAAAGTTGTTAGATCATCGGTCATTTGCGATTGGGAAACACCAAAGACGCCCGCAAGCTCCTTGAGTGAAATTCCCTGATGTGAACTTATGTAAGGAACTAGATCCAGCAGGCGTGCTGTACGTTCCAAAGGCGCTGAGAACTTTTTAACCATGGGCTTTCACCAGCGTTTCAAGCTTTTCAATAATGAGATTGCGTAAGTGATCAGGCTCCTGGACTAATGCATCCTCGCCATGCCACATGATGATCGAGCACAGAGATTCGAAGTTAAAGACCGGAATCTTTAATCGATCCCACTCCCCTAGTGACTGACTAGAAGCCGCTAGCGCACGAAGCGCTGCAGCCTTACCTTTGCGGACATCGACAAGTGCAAAATCGTGTGAGGTGGGTTCGGTCAGCGTTTTGGTGAGATCGAAACCCTCTGGAGCCTCGAAATCAACTGGTCCTTTACTGGTAGAGATTTCACCTTTGATTCGATCGATGCGAAAGGTTCGAATCTCTTGCACATCTTGATCAACACCCGATAGATACCAGTAACCAATGCGCGCAGATAGAGCTATTGGAACAATGCTTCGCTGATTTAGTTGCAGTTGTGTATCCAGATATGCAAAGTTCAATACCTGGTGCTCGGCGATAGCCTTACTTATCAAGGCAAGATCTTGCCCACCATCATCTAATTTATGAACCAAGCCAGGAATAGTTAACTCATCACTTGGCACTCCAATGGAGCGCAGTTTAAAAAGCGCCTTCTGCGCAACATCACCAAAGGATGCTTCTTGCCAAGCTTGTGCTGCCAGCGACAATAATGAAACTTCGGTCGGTGTAATGTCGCTCAGCTCGAATTGATACTTCTCTTGCTTGATTCGGTATCCGGCTTCATCATTAAACAAGGGATCAAAACTTCCCACCTCGATATCGATTCCGAGGGATCTTAGATCATCCTTATCGCGCTCAAACATTCTCTCTTTGGTTTCAGCGCTACCTTCGTAACCTTCGACAGAAGAAAAAATTTCAGATTTGGTTAAGTATCTTTTTGTTGCAAGTAGGGCGATTGTTAGGTTGATTAACCGCTCAATCTTCCGAGACACCGTATGCACCCTTCGCTGGACGACGGCGACGGGCCAATACCTCTACGCCAGGTGCCATTCTGCGACTTTGAATAAGGAAACCCGTGTGTCCGATCATTCTCTGTTGAGGACGAACGGCAAGGCCTTCATGATGCCAGCCTCGAACCATCGTCTCTGAACTTTCAGGCTCGGTAAACCGACCATCCTCTTTCAGCGCCTCTGCGGTGGCAGAGAGCTGGGTCGTGGTCGCCACATATGCCAGGAAGACACCTCCTGGTCGCAGTGCGCGTGCTGCGATATCCACGCACTCCCATGGTGCGAGCATGTCGAGGACAACCCGATCAAATTCAGAGTCAAAGCTTTGGTCTTGAAGATCCCCAACAACAAGGGACCAATTTTCAGGAGCTGATTCAAAGTAGGCATCAACATTTGAACGTGCATTTTCTGCGAAATCTGCCCTACGTTCTACTGAGTGAACCTTTCCGGTTGGTCCTGCTGCGCGGAGTAACGAGATTGTTAGCGCACCACTTCCAACACCAGCTTCAAGAACTCGGGCACCTGGATAGATATCGGCAACGCCAACAATCATCGCCGCATCCTTGGGGTAAACGATGGTCGCACCACGTGGCATAGTTAAAACATAATCAGCTAGCAATGGCTTAAATGCGGTGAACTTCAAGCCCGCAGTTGTGCTTACAACAGATCCTTCTGGCATACCGATTAACTCATCATGAGTTATCCAGCCCTTATGTGTATGCCATTCCTTTCCAGGTGTGATCGTGAAGCTGTACAACTTGCCTTTTGGATCGGTCAATTGAATGCGATCGCCGGCTCCGAAATATCCTAGATTAGACACGGGAGCATCTTAGGCGAAATTAGAGGCCTAAGTACGAGTATCTTCAGACAGGTGAGCGAGCCAAAGAAACTGCGACTATCCCCCAGCGCCGTAAGTGAGTACGAAAACTGCCCGCAGCTCTATAAGTACCGCAAGATAGATAAATTGCCAGAACCACCTTCACTGGATGCCGAACGTGGAACCTTGGTGCATACCGTGTTGCAGGATCTGTTCGAGTTTCCAAGTCAAGAACGCTTGCCACAAACCGCCTTTGATCTCTTGCCCTCAAGATGGAGCACCCAATTAGAGGGTAAACCGGAGCTGCGAGAAATGGTTACCAATGAAAAGGAGTGGTTGGACCGTGCTCAAGCTCTCTTGACTACCTACTTTTCTTTAGAAAATCCAACTACCTTTGAAGCTTCACATCGTGAGATGCACCTGGAAAATGATTTTGATACAGATGTCTATCTCCACGGCTATGTGGACAGATTGGATATTGCACCCACTGGAGAAGTTCGAATAGTTGATTACAAGACAGGTAAATCTCCAAAACCAGGTTGGGAGGAGAAGGCGCTTTTTCAACTTCGTGTGTACGCACTCTTGTACTGGAAATCCACAGGCGTTCTGCCACGCCTGCTTCAGCTCATCTATCTCGGTGATGGAAGAATGGTCAAGAGCAATCCATCGATGAAGGATATTGAATCGGTAGAAAAGGTTTTGAAACGTGTAGCCAAAGATATCTTTATCTCAACAGAAAAGGATTATTGGCCACCTAAGCCTTCACGATTGTGTGACTGGTGTTTCTTTAAGAGTATTTGTCCAGCTCACAACGGTTAGATTGAAGAAGCAAAATCTCGGTGCAACCCGGCGATTTTTTCAAATGAGAGCAGCTCGAGCGATTTTATAACGCGAACCTTCGCCGACTCCTGAATCTTCACCAAGTGTGGAACGGCGATCAAAAAAGCTCCGCTAGCTGTTGCTGCCTTCATTCCTGTTAACGAATCCTCAAAGATTAAGCAGTTAGCGATATCAGAATCGCTTATTTGTGCAGCCTTGAGGTAGCAATCAGGATATGGCTTGGTGTTTGCAACATCATCGGAGCTGATTGTGAAAGGAAATAGATCACGCCCCAAACTCTCTAAAGCGGCGTCAACAATGATTCGGGGACTTGCAGAGACAAGAGCTGTTTTAACCCCATTTTCCTGAAGATCTTTCACAAGTTCTACAGCACCAGGCATTGTTGGTGTATTGCCTCTCATCTTTTCCGCCTGCACTCGGATCAGCTGATCAGTAAAGTATTGAGGAGATTCAACCTCACCGCACTTGTCATACATGTATTGACCTACACGAGAAAGCGGTCCCCCGAGACATTCAACCTGATCACTTTCCAGCCAGGTGTATCCAAATTCAGCGGTTACCTCGACCTCGGACTCAAACCATTGCGGCTCTGAGTCCACCATGAGGCCATCCATGTCAAAAAAGACGGCATCAAAGAAAGTTGATCTAGACATCAATTTGCGTTGAAGTACTTGGCCTCTGGATGATGAACGATGATTGCAGAGGTCGATTGCTCAGGATGGAGTTGGAACTCTTCCGATAGCTCGACACCAATTCGTGAAGGATCAAGTAGCTCGCACAACTGAACCTGTTGTTCAAGATCCGGACAGGCAGGGTATCCAAATGAGTAACGTGAACCTCTGTAACCCTGGTCCAAAATCCCCTGAAGATCAGCGGAATCATCACCCTTAACCGCAAGCTCCTCTCTCATACGAGCGTGCCAGTGTTCTGCAAGGCTTTCAGTCAATTGAACTGATAAACCATGGAGTTCGAGATACTCACGGTAGTTGTTAGCGGCAAAGAGCTTTGCTGCGGCTTCACTGACGGTAGATCCCATCGTTACGACATGGAAGGCCACAACATCGGTTTTTCCAGACTCCTTTGAGGCAAAGAAATCGCTTATGCAAAGACGTCGATCACGGGTTTGGCGCGGGAAGGTAAAGCGGGTTCTCTCTTTGCCTTTGTTTTCTCCTTCATGATGAAGAATTACGAGATCATTGCCCTCGCTGTAACAAGGAAAGTATCCATAAACAACGGCGGCGTTTAACCAGCCATTTGCCTGCACCTCATTGAGAAGTGAACGCAAACGTGGACGTCCCTCACTTTCAACCATCGCTTCATATTCGCCGCGATTTCCCTTCAAGCCCCACTGTCCAACAAAGAGCGCACGTTCATCGAGCATTCCTGCATAATCACTGAGCTGGATACCCTTAACAACACGTGAACCAAAAAATGGCGGTGTCGGAATATCTACATCTATCGCGACATCGCTACGAGTTGTATCAATAGGTGCCTCTTCAACTTTAACTCTCGTGTTTGCAACCTTACGTTCACGAAGAGCCGGAAGTGCGGCCCCTGGCTCGCCACGCTTAACCGCCATGATCGCATCCATGAGTCGCAGACCTTCAAAGGCATCACGTGCGTATCGAACCTCACCAGGAAAGATCGCAGCAAGATCTTGTTCCACGTAGGCTCTAGTGAGAGCGGCTCCCCCGAGAACGATTGGCCACTTCTGATCTAATCCACGTGCCGTGATCTCCTGAAGATTCTCCTTCATTATCACTGTTGACTTAACGAGTAGCCCGCTCATTCCAATTGCATCAGCATTTGATTCTGTTGCGCCGTCAATAATTTGATTAATTGTTTGCTTAATACCGATGTTCACTACGCGATAACCATTGTTGGTCAAAATGATGTCGACAAGATTCTTTCCGATGTCGTGTACATCGCCCTTTACCGTTGCGAGCAACATAGTTCCGCGGCCTTCATCACCTGTCTTTTCCATAAAGGGCTCAAGGATTGCAACCGCCGTCTTCATAACCTCTGCGCTTTGCAGTACAAAAGGAAGTTGCATCTCACCTTTACCAAAGAGCTCTCCGACCACCTTCATGCCTTCAAGCAGGTGGCTGTTGATAATTTCAAGTGGAGGCATACCTGAAGCCATAGCCTCCTTCAGATCATCCTCTAGTCCGACCTTTTCGCCGTCAATGATTCGACGTTGTAAACGATCAAATAGCGGCAAAGCAGCCAATGCTTCTGCACGAGCATTTTTGCTCGTTGCAAGCTCTACACCATCAAAGAGTTGAAGAAACTCTTGTAGTGGGTCGTAGGTACATTCATCTCCATCAAATGTTCGACGGTCGTAAATCAGATCTAGTGCAACCTGTCTTTGGCGATCTTCAATCCGAGCCATTGGAGTGATCTTTGAGGGATGAACGATGGCCGAATCGAGACCGGCTTGAACACATTCATGCAAGAAAACGGAGTTGAGTACAACTCGAGCAGCTGCATTTAGCCCAAAGGAAACATTGCTTACTCCAAGAGTTGTCTGGACATCAGGGAACTCTATTTTCAGTTGACGAATTGCATTGATGGTTTCGATGCCATCCTTACGTGTCTCCTCTTGACCAGTTGCAATTGGGAAGGTGAGACAGTCAATAAGGATGTCTCCTACATTCATACCCCAATTGTCACGAAGATCGGTTATTAACCTGCGTGCTACACGTAGCTTCCATTCTGCATCTCGCGCTTGACCTTCCTCATCAATAGTTAGGGCCACAACGCTTGCGCCATGCTCTTTTACTAACGGCATGATCTTTGCAAATCGTGAGGTAGGACCATCTCCATCTTCGTAATTAACTGAGTTGATTACACAGCGTCCACCTAGATGTTCTAATCCAGCTTTCAAAACGGCGGGTTCAGTGGAGTCAAGGACAATCGGTAAAGTACTTGCGGTTGCAAAACGGGAAGCGAGTTGACTCATGTCAGCCGCACCATCTCGTCCCACGTAATCAACTGAAAGATCCAACATGTGAGCGCCATCGCGAATTTGATCGCGTGCTATCTCAACACATTTTTCCCAGTCCTCGGCAAGAAGCGCATCTCTGAATGCACGAGAACCATTGGCATTGGTTCGCTCACCAATGGCTAGATAGGTCTTATCTTGTCTAAATGGAACGTACTGGTACAGGGATGAAGCACCTGGATCTAAGTTAGGGGTTCTTACATGAACTCTTTTTCCGCTTACCTTGTTAACCACTGCAGATAAGTGTTGAGGGGTTGTTCCGCAGCAGCCTCCCACCAAAGAGATTCCGTACTCATCGATGAAACCATCGAGTGCAATAGCTAACTCTTGCGGACCCAATGGATAGGAGGCGCCATTTGCACCCAAAACGGGAAGACCAGCGTTGGGCATGACAGAAATACCAATCTTGGCATTCTTACTGAGATAGCGAAGATGTTCTGACATCTCAGTTGGACCTGTTGCACAGTTGAGACCAATGAGATCTATTCCCATCGGCTCTAAGGTATTTAGTGCGGCTCCGATTTCAGAACCAAGAAGCATTGTTCCTGTTGTTTCAACGGTTACCTGGGCAATGAGCATAATGTCTCTATCTGCTTCATTGATTGCTTGACGACAACCATTAACCGCGGCCTTCACCTGCAGTAAATCCTGCGAGGTTTCTACCAGGAGCGCATCGCAACCGGAGTCTGACAAACCCTTAGCTGCGGTGTAGTACGCGATCTTTAAATTCTCATATGTAGTGTGTCCAAGGCTGGGCAACTTGGTGCCGGGCCCCAATGAACCTAGAACGAATCGAGGTTTGTCTTGCGTTGAAAATGAGTCAGCCGCTTCACGTGCGATTTTTCCGCCTGCAAATGCCAGCTCGTAAATGCGATCTTCAATGCCGTAGTCAGCCAAGTTCGACCAGTTTGCTCCGAAGGTATTGGTTTCAACCGCATCGACGCCTGCTGCCAAGTACTCGTTATGCACTGAACGAACAATGTCAGGACGACTTACGTTGAGAATCTCATTGCATCCCTCATGGTTTTGAAAATCCTCGAGGGTGGGATTTGCCGCCTGAAGCATGGTGCCCATCGCCCCATCGGCTACGACAACGCGTTGCCCCAAGGTTGTTCGTAACAACCCTGGTTTCTTGGATGGAGTACTCATTTGACGAAGGTTACCTTAAGGTTGCATTCATGGAGATTCATCAGATTCCACTGTTGCGAAATCCGGTCATGATTGTGGCCTTTTCGGGTTGGAATGATGCTGCAGGGGCTGCCTCAGGAGCGGTGGAACACTTGCTTTCGGGATGGCGGGAGAAAATGGATGAGGTGGTCCCTGAGTTAATTGCAGATGTTGAGTCTGAGGATTTCTATGATTTCCAAGTTAATCGTCCTCAAGTATCGATCGATGAATCAGAGATTAGAAGTATCACTTGGCCTACAACTCAAGTATTTGGATTGTCCGTTCCCTCGATGAACAGAGATTTAGTAATTGTCACCGGGGTTGAACCATCTATGCGATGGAAGAGTTTTACCGCCGACCTCTTGGATCTGGCTGATGATCTTGAGGTTTCATTAGTAATCACTCTCGGTTCGCTACTTGCCGATACACCTCACTCGCGCCCAATAACAGTTACAGGAACTGGTGCCCATCCATCAATTGCATCGAGATTAGGAGTCTCAGTATCCAAATATGAGGGACCAACCGGAATATTGGGAATTATTCAGGATGGATGCATGCGGCGTGGAATCGATGCGATTTCTTTGTGGGCTGCGGTGCCACACTACGCAGCATCTTCACCATCTCCGAAAGCAACCCTGGCCTTGGTCAATACCCTCGAAGAGTTTTTAAACATCTCGATTCCCTTAGGCGATCTACCTGATCGTGCAGATTCGTGGGAGAAAGAGGTTAATGATTTAGCGGCGGAAGATACCGAAATCGCTGAGTATGTAAAAGCGCTAGAAGAGAGCAAGGACGCCGCCGAGCTTCCAGAAGTTTCTGGCGACAGTATTGCTAAAGAGTTTGAGCGATATTTGCGCCGTCAAAAAGAGGATTAAAGACGAAGACCCAAGAGAGCATCTAATGCATCTCGTAGATCATTTGATGAGCCACCTTGTTCGCCAGCAACTGTTGCACTACTCCATTGAAGAATAATTGAAAGTGCAGCGGGGGTATTGAGATCTTCGCTCAGCGCTTTGATCATCTGATCAATCACCTGATTTGTCGGTGCTACATCCGATTGTGTAAATGCATTTCTTACGAGCGCGATTTCCGCCTCTGCCCTGCTTAACAATGCATCACTCCACATACGATTGGATCTGTAGTGATCAGACATTAACGCCCAACGGATCGCCATCGGATCGGTGCCCGAAGCAACTAATCGAGAGACAAAAACAAGGTTGCCTTTACTCTTACTCATTTTTTCGCCATCCAGGCCGATCATGCCTGCATGGACATAGTTTGCGGCAAGCTCCTTGCCTGTAATCACTTGTGCTTGTGCAGCGCACATTTCATGATGAGGAAAGATGAGATCACTACCGCCACCTTGAATATCGATGAGCGTCTCTTCAAGATCACTAGGATTAAGATACTCAAGGGCGATAGCGGTGCATTCAATATGCCATCCGGGTCTACCCACTCCTAGAGATGATGGCCAACCTGGCTCATTGGGCCTTTGCGACATCCAGACCAAACAATCAAGACGATCTTTCTTACCGACGCGGTTTGGATCTCCCCCACGTTCAGAAAAGATGGAAAGCATCTCTTGTTGACTTAGATGGGAACGTGTTCCAAAACCTGCATCTGCATGAACGGAGAAGTAGTAATCGGTGTCTACCTTATAGATGCTCGATTGATCATTGAGCTGATCGATGGCATCAACGACAAGTGGAATCGCATCCACCGCTCCTATGTAATGTAGAGGTGGAATGACGCGAAGATGTTCCATATCTGATCGGAAGAGATCAATCTGTTGATGCGCAAGTTCCTTCCAATCAAGTCCATCTCGAACTGCGCGTTCTAGTAGAGGATCATCTATATCCGTAATGTTTTGGACGTAATCAACCTGCGCTCCAGTTGCCCTTAAGTACCTGTTGATCAGATCAAAGGTTATATATGTCGCCGCATGACCCATATGGGTGGCGTCATAAGGAGTGATTCCACAGACATACATTCGGTAGAGGTTTTTTTGTTTCAACGCTTTGTTACGGGCAGATGCGGTGTCATATAAGAAAAGAGCTGGTAGTTCCTGAGGTTTAAAGGTATCTGGAATTGAAACTTCAGGCCACGAGTTCATAGCGCTATCGTATAACTATCTTAGAAAGCCGGCCATGGAACCGCTGGCCAATCAGGACTAGGCAATGGGAATCGACCCCTTTGAATCAACGCTTCAACACGTGCACAGGTCGCATCGATCTCATCTCGAGTAAGAAGTGGCATTAACTGTTCACCCAGCTCACCCGATAAAAGCAGATGTGCTCGCTTGAGAAGTTCTGATTCATCGTCGGTGAATTTTTCATCAGCCCATTGCCACAAGACGGTTCGAAGTTTGTCGTCTACATGGAAAGTTACTCCGTGATCACAGCCTAGAACTTTACTTTGATCAATCGGAAGAAGATGTCCGATCTTTCGATCAGTATTGTTGATGATCGCATCAAACAATGCCATCGATCGAAGTTCAGGGTGATCGGATGAAAAAAAGGAGGCCAGATCTATTGATTCATCCAAGGTGATCCACTCCTGCGCCATGCCTAAGCCGTAGGGGCCATCTCGAAGAACGGTCAATGGAACTAAGTGAAAACCAAGCTGCTCACTAACAAGATAAGCGGCGTACTCTCTATTAGCTAATGTTCCCTCGGCGAAATCCCACAATGGACGCTCCCCCGCCACCGGCTTATAGATGCAGGTAAGTTCATCTTCACCGATTGTCGATGTGGCGTACAAGGTTGCATTTGATGCATCTACTAAACGTCCTGTGACCTTAAGTACGCCATCTCGCAACAGTGTTAACTTATCGACGGTAGCCATTAGCCCTCGGACATAAATGACCCCGAGGATCAATTGGTGTACCGCAGAACGGACAAGGTATGCGACCGGCATTTACCAACGCCTTTGCCCGGTTTGCAAATAAAACTGCCAGCCCTAAGGAAAAATAAACTTCCAAGACATCGCCTTCGGGATCCTCTTCATCATCTTCAAGTTCAAAAAGCTCTAGCGCAATTAATTTCTGATCCTCATCCCAGGCAAGAGAAATAGCGCCTACCTGAAACTCTTCATCCACTGGGGTTTCTAATGGCGCATCATCCTGTGCAAGCTTCTCGATTTGAATGAGTGGATTGGCTTTTCGAACCTCAGAAATCATTATCTCTAAACGATTAGCGATCGCCTGCACCTGGGCCTTTTCTAGCGCAACGCTTACGACACGGTTATCCAACCGTGCTTGGATGAAGAAGGCTCGTTCGCCGGGTTGACCAATAGTCCCGGCAACGAAACGTTGCGGATTGGTAAATGTGTGTCTCACTTACCCGCTCCCCCGCCTAAGAGGTTTCGCGATCTTTTCGGAGCGGCCAAGAGATCGGTAACCACTGCTCGAGTGTCGTTGAGCAATAGGATTCGAGGCTTCAAAGACGAGTAATCGATAACAGAAACCGATGCAGGATCGATGATGATTCGCTGAAACTCATCGAGATGCATCCCGAGCGCGGAAGCTACAACTGATTTGATGACATCACCATGGCTGACAATCACCGCAACCTTGCTGCTTGGAAGTTGAGCCAACTCGTGAACTACCTTCATAGCCCTGGCTTGCATCGCTGCAATTCCTTCACCATGTGGAAAGTACATACGGCTTGGTGATTCCTGCACCATCTTCCACTCTGTTTTTCGTGAAAGCGCTGATAATTTTTTACCACTCCACGTTCCGTAGTCGACCTCGTTGATTCCATCTTCGATCGATGGTTTGAACTTTGGATTGGCCTTCAAGACGTAGTCGCTAAGCCAGGGTTTGATTGTTTCGGAGCATCTCTCCATAGGTGATATGCGCACCTGCGCCACCGGAAAATTGCCGAGCCGAACAGCTAAATCTTGAGCCTGCTTGATTCCCTTACTTGATAGATGAACATCGGGAGTTCGTCCAGAAAGAACTCCGGAGGCGTTGGACTCGGAGTGAGCATGTCGAATCAAAACTAAACGCATAATGAAAGGCTATCGCAGCTTTTGCTACATAGCCTTGCTAAGGTCACGCCATGGAAAAGCGACGAGCGGGAGCCAGCGGTTTAGAGCTCTCACGTCTTGGTCTGGGCACGATGACGTGGGGCCGAGACACAGATGAGATTGAGGCGGCTGACCAATGTCGTGCTTTCTTGGATGCAGGTGGAAATTTCATAGATACCGCCGCAACTTATGGCGACGGTGACAGTGAACGGGTAATCGGTGGATTGATAGGAACTCTCTTTAACCGCGATGAAGTCATCATTGCCACTAAAGCTGGCATCGCTTTCTCCGATGGGGTCCGACGAGTTGATGCATCACGTCACTCATTAATCGCAGAGCTCGATCGTTCTCTTAATAGATTAGGCACTGATTTTGTGGATATTTGGCAGATAAACAACTGGGATGAGTTAACCCCTTTGGATGACACTTTGTCTGCCCTTGATTATGCATATACGACCGGGCGCGCACGCTACGTCGGGATTAGTAATTACTCGGGTTGGCAGTTGGCTCGTGCTGCAACTAAACAACAGTCAAATTCCATGAAGGCACCATTAACTACCGTTCAAGGCGAGTATTCGCTGCTCAATCGAAGCGCAGAGTACGAACTAATTGATGCCGCGATTGAATGTGGCCTTGGTTTTCTAGCGTGGGCGCCATTGGCTCGAGGAGTTCTCACAGGAAAGTATCGAAAAGGGATTCCAAGTGATTCACGGGGAGCTGCGCCGCACTTTGCAAAACACATAGAGCCTTATTTGGATTCTCGTTGTACAAGGATCGTTGAAGCAGTTGCTGTAGCCGCCGAAGGTCTAGGTTTTTCTCCAATAGAGGTTGCACTCGCATGGGTACGTGATGCACCTGGAGTTACCACCGCTCTCATTGGAGCACGCACGGGTGCACAACTACGAGGCGTTCTTAAGAGCGAGGAAATCTCGCTTCCCGATATTGTTCGTACCGCGTTGGATGAGATCAGTATTTAAGCGTTTTCTAGAAAGTTTTTTAGAACACGTGTTCCGAAGGTTAATCCTTCAACTGGAACTCGCTCATCAACTCCATGGAACATCGCCATAAAGTTGAAATCAGCATCCAACTTCAGTGGTGAAAAGCCATAACCAATGATTCCTAGATCTGCCAGAGCCTTATTGTCGGTTCCACCGCTCATCACGTAAGGAACTGGAATCGCTACCGAATCCTCCTTAATGAGCGCGTTGCACATCGCTTCGACGAGATCTCCCTCGAAGGGAACCTCTAACGCTTTGTCGCGGGTAATGGTTTCGACTGTTATGCCTTCACCAATCAAGCTCTTAATTGTTGAGTTGAGTTCATCTTCAAAACCTGGAATAAAGCGACCATCCACGGTTGCCGTTGCCGATCCTGGAATCACATTTGCTTTATAGCCCGCTTCTAACATCGTCGGGTTGGCGGTGTTTTGCAAGGTTGCACCAATCATGGTTGATGCAAATCCAATCTCTTTGAGCAATGGACGAAGATCCTCTTCGTTGTAAGGCTTACCTGTCTCTTCTGCAATTCTCTTAAAGAAAGCCTTCACGGTTTTGCTATAACGCTGCGGCCATTCATACTTTCCGATTCTTGCAACCGCCTCAGATAAGCGTGTTATTGCGTTGTCATCATTCATCATGGAGCCATGACCGGCACGACCTTGTGCGGTCAAGCGCATCCAATGGATACCTTTTTCAGCGGTCTCAATGAGGTACAACCTTTTCCCGCCTGAAACAGTTACAGAGAAACCTCCGACTTCAGAGACCGCTTCAGTACAACCAGCAAAAACTTCAGGATGATTTTTGACCATGAAGTGAGAGCCATGAACGCTTCCAGCCTCTTCATCTGCAAAGAAGGCAAGAACAATGTCGCGCTCTGGAACATACCCAGTCCGGGCCCAATCTCTGACAGTCGCAAGAATCATGGCATCCATGTTCTTCATATCAACTGCGCCACGTCCCCAAATGAATCCATCTTTAATTTCACCTGAGAAAGGATCTACAGACCAATCATCAGCGTTTGCTGGGACCACATCGATATGACCGTGAACAACTAATCCCGGACGATCTGGATTTCGTCCCTTAATTCGCGCAATGACATTGCAGCGACCCGGAGCTGATTCATAGATAGTTGGCTCAATGCCAACCTCAGACAACAACTTGGCAACATGAGCGGCGACCTCTTTCTCATCGCCTTTTCCTTCTCCATAGTTAACGCTGGGAATTCTGATTAACTCCTGGCAGATTCGGATCGCTTCTAACTCTAATTCGCTATGTGTTGTACTCATTTCGCTATTCTTGCACCCAATTGCTATCCTTTCCTATCACTTAGTCCGGGTGGCGGAATTGGCAGACGCGCTAGCTTGAGGTGTTAGTTCCCGCAAGGGATTAGGGGTTCAAGTCCCCTCTCGGACACATGAAAATCGATGATGCTCTATCGCTCATCCGTGAAATCCCCGATTACCCAAAACCCGGAATTCGTTTCCAAGACATCACCCCGCTGCTGGCCCATGGTGAAGCATTTATTGCGATTACCGAAAACTTTGCTACCTATGCCGACTCATCTACTTTGATCGCCGGCATTGAAGCCCGTGGATTCATCTTTGCTTCGGCAGTTGCCAATCAATTACGTAGCGGTTTTGTTCCGATTCGAAAAGCTGGAAAACTCCCTCACTTAACAATTTCTGAGAGTTATGGCCTCGAATACGGTGATGACACCCTTGAGTTGCACATCGATGCTGTCTCACCGGGTTCTAAAGTGTTATTAATCGATGATGTTCTTGCAACCGGCGGAACAATTGGCGCAGCTATTGAACTTATTCACAGACTTGGTGGCGAAGTGATTCATGTTCTAGCGCTCTTGGAGATTAGCGGCCTACCAGGCCGTGACAGACTCAATGAAAAATATCCTGATATTCCTGTCACCTCGCTGGTAGTTTCTTAGTAATGCGTATCCCTCAAATTCAAGGTTTGCGAGCCTTAGCCGCACTCCTTGTAACAATATTCCACGCTCGGATGATGCCAGGCGGCTTTATCGGCGTTGACATCTTCTATGTCATTTCTGGTTATTTGATTACAGGGTTGATTCTGCGCGAGATTGAAAAAACAGGACGGTTGGATCTCAACGCTTTCTACCAACGTCGAATCAAGCGTTTGCTTCCGACCTCTGTCTTTGTTCTGTTTGCAACCGCCGTTGTGGCGTGGTTTGTCTTGCCTGCCATTAATCGTGATGCCTTGGGTCGCGATCTCTTTGCGGCCGCAGCTTATGTCTCAAATTATCTCTTTGCCTGGTGGCAAAATGATTACCAAAATCTAGATGCAACCCCATCCCCATTTATTCATTACTGGTCCTTGGCGGTTGAAGAGCAGTTCTACGTCATCTGGCCGATCTTCATTTTATTTCTTGCCCGGTATGGAAGAAGAGCGATACTCAATGGCGTAGCTATCGTTACCGCCTTATCTTTGCTTCTTTCAATCTACCTCACACAGGTTGCTCCTATTTGGGCTTTCTACTCACTTCCAACCAGAGCTTGGGAGTTAGGTGTCGGTGCGCTTCTTCTCTTCATTCCAGACAAGTACCTGCGCAATAGATACCTTCCTTGGTTGGCGGTTATTGGACTTATTTACTCCTCGGTCTACTTCAACGAAAGCACCGCCTTTCCAGGATACAACGCTCTTCTTCCTGTGGTTGCAACAGCAATCTTGATTGGAACTATTCCTATCTGGCCTAGGTTTTTTAATGACCTGAGTAATAACCGATTGTCACAGTGGTTGGGCGCAATCTCCTACCCGCTCTACCTATGGCATTGGCCTGCACTAGTTCTACCTGCAAGCGCATTAGGACGACCACTGCGCATCAGAGAGAGTCTCTTGTGTATTTTTCTCACCATAGTTCTTGCTCATTTCACAAGTAAGTACATCGAGCAACCTTTAAGACACCGAGAATTCACGGCGAAGAAAACTTATGGCTTCTTTGTAGTGACAACTGTTGCCTCATTATTAGCAGCGGTCGGAATCGCTTCTACGGCAACGTCGATAATTTCAGTTAAAGGCACTGACTATAAATTTGACCTAGTAAAGATCATGGAAAGACCTCTGGTATACGAGGACGACTGTCATGTTAACTACGGTGAGGAGCTATCGGGTGATTGCACTTACGGTGTCATTGGATCTGAAAAGAAAATCGTGCTTTACGGTGATTCGCATGCTGCTCAATGGTTCCCAGCGTTGCAGCGTTTGGCAATAGAAGAAGGTTTCGAGCTGATTTCTCTCACTAAGTCTGCTTGCGCATCAGTGGATATTCCCCGACCAGATCAGGGTGCTTTCAAGAACGCTGATTGCGAAAAGTGGAGAGAGAACTCAATCAAGCGAATACAGCAGATGAAACCTGAGGCGGTCATTATCGGCAGTATGCAGCACTACACACCTCCTTCTGGTTTTCCGAATAGAGCTAAATGGTGGAATGACGGTCAACGTCGTCTGCTTGCAGATCTACAAGGTGCATCTGACAAGCTGATTTACATTAGCGGTACTCCTCAGCCGCAAAGGGATATCCCGGGTTGTCTGGCAACAAGTAGGTTTGAAAAGTGCAACACCACAGAGAAAACTCCTAATCTCATAATCAATGGATTTATCAAAATAGATCCAACACCTTGGTTTTGCACCAGAAGCTGCCCTGCGATCAAGGATGGCTATGTTGTCTATCGTGATGCTTCGCACATCAGTGTGGAGGCAGCCGTTGCAAATAGTTCAAATCTAGGAAATGCACTCAGGGAAGTAGGGTTATTTCCGTAGAGCTATGGCAGTATGCGCACCATGGCTGAGTTGGTGTACTACTGCGGAACTATGGATAGCGGCAAGTCGACCCTTGCACTGCAAACCGCACATAACCATCAGAGTCGTGGTCGAACAGGTCTAATTTTCACAAATAAGGATCGAGCGGGATCCGGAGTTATTTCCTCCCGTTTAGGTTTATCAAGTCCTGCTATCGAGGTTCACCCGGAACTTGATATTCACAAAATGGTGGTGGATAAGCTCTCAATGGGTGAGAGAGTTGATTACATCATCTGCGATGAAGCCCAATTTTACGAAAGCATTCAGATTGATCAACTGGCCAGAGTGGTAGATGGATTGGGAATTGATGTTTATGCCTTTGGAATTTTGGCTGATTTCCGCACCAAGCTCTTTCCGGGTTCGGCACGGTTGGTCGAATTAGCCGACCGGGTTAATACCTTGCAGGTAGAAGCGCTCTGTTGGTGTGGTTCACGTGCCACACATAACGCCCGTACTGTCGGTGGCGTTATGGTGACCGAAGGCGAGCAGGTAGTTGTCGGTGATGTCGCCGCGGGTGCTGAAGTTGCTTATGAGGTTTTGTGTAGACGTCACCATATGAGACAGGTAACCGCTCGCGCTTCACGAGCTGCACATACATCTACCCTTCCACTTCCATTTAAGGAGTAAGTATGAAATCTCGTGGTTACGCAGCACTATCAGCCAAGTCAGATTTAGC
>CAZQNP010000002.1:46890-73948 GCA_964594645.1 uncultured Candidatus Planktophila sp.
CCACTTTTGTGCGCTGGCATAACTCTGTACTCACCGATCAAGCATTGGAATGTTGGCCCCGGCATGAAGGTCGCCATCATGGGGTTAGGCGGACTAGGTCACATGGGCGTTAAGTTTGCCGCCGCAATGGGTGCTGAGGTAACGGTACTTTCGCACTCCCCTAACAAGCATGAAGATGCTATTGCAATGGGTGCGCATCACTTCGTGAGCACAAAGGATCCCAATAACCTTAAGCCACTCCTCAAAACCTTTGATTTAATTCTCAATACCGTTAGCGCAGAGCTCGATATCGACCAGTACCTAAACCTTCTCAAGCTTGATGGAACTTTGGTCGTCATAGGTCTGCCTGGCAAGCCATATGCGGTTCATGCAGGAACTCTATTAAACGGACGTAGATCACTGTCTGGTTCAATGATCGGAGGCATCCCTGAAATGCAAGAGATGCTTGATTTCTGCGCCGAGCATCAGATTGTCAGTGATGTCGAGGTTATCAAAGCTGATTACATCAACGAGGCTTATAAAAGAACTGTCGCCAGTGATGTGAAGTATCGTTTTGTCATCGATGCAACAACTTTTTAAATATTGTGAACCACCAGAGCAAAGATAGGCGCTATCGCCAAAGCCGGTAGCAGATTGCCAACAGCCACACTCTTAATGTTGAGCAGTTTCAAAGCGATACAAATCAGCATAATGCCACCAACAACAGTCATGGCATCTATCTGGTAACCATCTAGTACCTCACCAAGACCAAACCCGATTACAGTCCAAAGGCCTTGGTAGATACCAACTGGAAGAGCTGAAACTGCAACACCCCATCCCAAAGATGTGGCAAAAGCCATGGCTGCAAAGAAGTCGAGTGTGCTTTTTAGAATCAACTGATCGATACCTGTTCCCATGCCATCGCTAATACTTCCGAGAATGGCGAGCGGGCCTATTGCAAACAAAAGCGAAGCTGCGACAAAGCCCTCGACAAAATTGGATTCACTCGATGCCTTAAAGCGAATTCGGAGTCGTTCGCCTAATGAGTCGAGTTTGTTTTCTAATTTAAGCGCAGAACCAATTAACCCACCCAAGAGCAATGATCCCAACACGACAAGAAGAGTCCACCCTTGCGGCAACGCGTCGATATATCTATCTGACCACAATGGAATGAGCGCAGATGCAGCACCGAGCAAGGTAACTAGCCCAAGTACATCGGTCAAAAGAGTTCTGGTGCGAACTGGCATTTTGTTACCGACAAGAACACCTAGAGATGCGCCAGCAATGATTGTGATGATGTTGATGACTGTGCCAGCGCCTGGGAACATTTGCTGAGTATACTCTGAGAATGTCCAACCCATTTAAAGAGTTCTTACGCCCACATAAAACAGTTCCGCAGACACCATGGACGGCGAAATCAAGATGGGATCTCTCTCTGCCTCGTGTGTCAGTTTTGTTTTTTGGGCTATTTATCTTTGGACTTGGAGATGCCCTACTCATTCAGAGCACAATCGGAAATGCTCCTTGGTCGGTTCTTGCGCAAGGAATATCTGGAAGATTCGACATCACGATGGGGTGGGCAACCTTTGCCATAAGTTCGGTCGTCCTGCTTTTATGGATACCACTAAAGGAAAAGCCTGGCTTTGGAACTATTTCAAATATCACGATCATTGCGGCAGCAATCCAATTAGGTGTCTCTATTTTTCCAACTCAAGATAATTTTTTTATAGCTGTTGTTTACTGCTTGATAGGTATCTCCATGGTGGGCTTTGGCTCAGCTCTTTACATCACCTGTGGCCTAGGACCAGGTCCTCGCGATGGCTTGATGACCTCGCTGCATAAGGTCTCTGGTGTGCGAATCGGAAGGGTGAGATTGGCGATTGAGGGCTCTGTTTTACTCATCGGCTGGTCGCTCGGCGGCACGGTTGGGCTCGGAACCCTGCTCTTTGCGCTCCTCATCGGTCAATCTATCGCTATCGGCCTGGGAGTCGTTTCTCGAGTTACTTCCAAGTAACACATAGGATTTAACTCTTCCCAAGGGTTGTGCGCCCTATCGCACACGGGGTCGCAAACACCCCCGTTAACAAAATTAGAAAGGCATTACTTCATGCTGGATTCATACTTCAAAATCTCAGAACGGGGCTCATCAATTGCCCAAGAGGTTCGAGGCGGACTCGTAACCTTCTTCACGATGGCATACATCGTGGCTCTCAACCCAATCATTCTGGCCTACACACCAGATGCAAATGGCGAGTACCTATTCGGTGGAGCACAACCTGCACCTGCAATGGTTGCAGCAACAACTGCTCTTGTAGCTGGCGTGCTTACCATCCTGATGGGTTCCATCGCCAACTATCCACTCGCACTTGCTACAGGTCTAGGTCTCAATACCTTCGTTGCTGTTGGTATTGCTTCCCAGATGTCTTGGGCAGCCGCGATGGGACTTGTAGTTCTCGAAGGTCTAATCATCTTGGTACTGGTACTCACCGGTTTCCGTGTGGCGGTATTCAAAGCGGTTCCACCACAGATCAAGATCGCTATCTCAGTTGGTATCGGACTCTTCATCGCATTGATCGGTTTAGTTGATGCAGGCTTTGTGCGCCGTACCGCTAATGGACCAGTTCCTGTAGGTCTTGGCGTAGATGGAAAGCTAGTTGGATGGCCAACAGTTGTTTTCGTCTTCGGAACTCTATTGATTCTAGGACTTATGGTTCGCAAGGTGAAGGGTGCAATCCTCATCGGTATTGCTGCAGCAACAACCTTAGCGATCGTGATTCAGAGAGCCTTTAACATCGCCCCTAACTTCACACCTGGCAACCCTCCAACAATCGTGGCGGGTGGCTGGCAACTAGGTGTTCCAGCTGTTCCAAAAGAGGTAGTTGCTGTTCCAGAGTTTGATTTCACTGGTCAGTTTGATCTCTTTGGCGCATTTAGTGTCGATAATGTTTCACTGATTGCTGCAATTCTGCTTCTGTTCACACTCTTGCTATCTGACTTCTTTGACACAGTCGGAACAGTTACAGCTATCGGACATGAGTCAGGACTTGCTGACAAGGATGGAAATGTAGATAACATCCAGAAGATTCTTTTGGTTGACTCTGTGGCAGCAGCTGCAGGTGGTGCTGCAGGAATCTCATCCAATACCAGCTACATCGAATCTGCTTCAGGAGTTGGCGAAGGTGCTCGCACAGGCCTTGCTTCAATCGTTACAGGTATCGCATTCCTGCTGACAACATTCTTAGCTCCGCTTGTAGCAATCATTCCTTATGAGGCTGCAACACCTGCTTTGATCATCGTTGGCTTCCTGATGATGTCTCAGATCAAGAATATCGACTGGGATGACATGGGAATCGGAGTCCCAGCATTCCTCACCATCATCTTGATGCCATTTACCTACAACATCTCAGTAGGTATCGGCGCAGGTTTCATCACACACGTGGTGATTCGCGTGGTTCAGGGACGCGGTAAGGAAGTTCATCCTTTGATGTACTTTGTTGCGGGCTTGTTCATGATCTACTTCTTATCCTCACCAATCAACTCTTGGGTTGGATAAGTACCTTTAATAATGAAAGGCCCCTGGGAAACCGGGGGCCTTTCGCTTTACCAAATTATTTCCGCAAAACCTTTGTTTCTCAACTTCAGATTCACCCTTGAAAAGGGTCGAGATTCGAAGAAGCCACGGTAGGCCGATAAAGGGCTTGGGTGCGCCGATGAGATTACGCAATCATCTGCAAAGTACTGCTTGAGCTCTAGCGCTGTTTGTCCCCACAAAACGGCAACAACATCTCTCTCCCCCAAAGTTCTGGCAACTGAGTCAGTAACCTCTTGCCAACCTAACTTTGCATGGCTAAGTGATGCACCTATCTCAGTAGTCAAAATTCGGTTAATGAGCATGACCCCTTGATCAAACCAATCAGAAAGATCACCACTCTGTCTCTTTACACCAAGATCTGATTCAAGCTCCTTGTAGATGTTTCGCAAGGAGGCCGGTAAGGGATCTACCGTGGCATCAACGGAGAAGGCCAAACCATGCGCATGTCCTTGCGTTGGATAAGGGTCCTGCCCGAAGATCACAACGCAGGTGCTGTCGATAGAACGAGTAAGTGCTCTGAAAACAAAATCATATGCAGGGGTGATGGGACTCTTTTGGATGATCAGATCTATTGAATCAATTAAATCTTCTTTGTCGTGAAGTGCTGATTGCCAATCAGGGTGTAGATAATCAAAGAGTCGCACGAGCGAAGAACCGACCCGATTCAGGGGTCACAGTTATTGAAGTCCCAAAGACAGCTGAAACATGCTCAGAGGTAATCACCTGATCTATCGGTCCAGATACAGCGATAGAGCCATCCTTGATGAGTAGAGCGTGGGTTGTTCCAACTGGAATCTCTTCTATGTGGTGGGTGACCAAAATTGTGGCTGGCGACAATGGATCTGCGGCAAAGTTAGCAAAACGACGCAATAGATCCTCTCGCCCCCCAAGATCTAGCCCGGCTGCAGGTTCATCGAGGAGTAAGAGTTCCGGATCGGTCATCAACGCGCGAGAGATCTGAACACGTTTCTTTTCACCCTCACTTAGTGTTCCGTACAGACGATCACCTAATTCGCGGACTCCAAAGTTGGTAAGTAGAGCCATGGCACGTGATTCATCCCAAAGGTCATAGGCCTCATTCCAACGTCCTAAAATTGCATACGCTGCGGTGAGAACAACATCTTTAACTGTTTCATCAAATGGAATATCTTCTGCAATAACGGAGCCACACAAGCCAATGCGTGTGCGAAGTTCGAAGAGATCAACCTTTCCCATCTGCTTATCCAAAACCGTGACACTTCCTTGCGTAGGAAAGATCTTGGTGGACAGAATCTGCAGTAGCGTGGACTTACCCGCACCATTTGGGCCCAGAACCACCCAACGCTCACCGTGAGATATTGAGAAGTTGATGGGTCCCAAAATAACTCGATCCCCGCGACGTACCGAGACCTCATTGAGAGACAGGACTGTGTTGCTCATAGATGGTAAAAGATACTGGTTTGGGCCCCTAAAGATGGGAAAACTTGACCTAAAGCCTTAGTGATTCACGATAACCTAGCCCTCTTATGAGTATTGAGAACGCAGAAAACCAGATTTTTTCAGGCTTGATCCTACTTACCGGCGAGGATAAACCAGGTCTGGCCAACTCCTTTTTTGAGGCGCTCTCCCCCTTTGCGGTATCGATTATCGATATCGATCAGATAATTATTAGTCAACGATTGATTCTCACCGTTCAGATCTCGCTCAATCAGGCACATCAAGGTGCGATTGAGGATGACCTTGTACAACTTTCTGAACGCTTAGGCATCGATATTGCTTGTGTATTTGGGCAATCAGATCTACCCGCCTCAATGATTCACGATGTAAGGCTCACCGTAAGTGCACCCAAATTGCTGCCTCGTTATCTCAATTTGATGACATCAACTGTGTTGTCTGCTGGTGGCAACATCCTCCGATTCAATCGCATATCTCTGAGCCCCATGGTTATCGAAGTAGATATATCTGGAGCATCGGTTTCAGCGCTTCAAAAGGCGATCTCTTCTTTGGAACTAGACCCCGACTTGAAGATCTCCCTCACTTAGGAAAACATGAGCTTTAGAAAACGCCTTGTTCAACTAGATGTTGATTCGACCTTCATTCAGCAAGAAGCCATAGAACTACTTGCCACAAAGGCTGGAGTTTTGGAAGAGGTCGCTCGAATCACCGATTCGGCTATGCGTGGTGAGCTAGATTTTGCACAGAGCCTGATCGCGAGAGTTGCCTTGTTGCAAGGATTATCTGCAGATGTCATCGATGAGGTGCGAAATGAAATCCAACTAACGGATGGGGCTTCTGCTCTAGTTAAAACACTGCATAGCAAGGGTCATTGTGTAGCTCTGGTTTCAGGTGGATTTGCAAACATCATGCAACCCATAGTCGATGAGTTGAATATCGATTATTTCAGGGCCAACACCTTGGAGATACAGGATGGAGTGCTCACCGGAAAGGTTGTGGGCACGATCATCGACCGTGCTGCAAAAGCCCAAGCATTAAAGGAGTTTGCTTTAGATTGTCAGGTCGAGTTAAAGGACACAGTGGCTATCGGAGATGGCGCAAATGATTTAGACATGATGGCCATAGCCGGAATCAGTATCGCCTTTAACGCAAAGCCAATCGTTGCTCAGGCTGCCGATTTCTCTATCAAAGAGCCTTCGCTGGCCTCTGTGCCAACACTTATTGGCATTTAACTACAGGCGGCAGGCGTGAATATCTGTCACCAAGATACCGCGTGCACCTAAAGCCCACAGTTCATCCATCACATGGTTAGTATCTTTGCGCAGGACCATAGCCCTGACCGCTACCCAATCCTGCTTTTGTAAAGGTGAGATTGTTGGTGATTCAAGTCCAGGTGTAATCGCACAAGCTTTATCTACCAGCGTCTTCATGACATCGTAATCGAGCAAGACGTAACGCCTTGCTGTCACAACGCCTTGCAGGCGACGGATCAAGACTTCCAAACCCGGTGGTGTTGTAGAGCCAGTGCGCTTGATTAAAACCGCCTCACTGGTCAGGATCGGTTCACCAAATGTTTGCAAACCCGCCTGCCGCAAAGTATTTCCAGTACTAACAACATCGGCTATCAAATCAGCTACACCTAGCCGAACACTGCTTTCAACAGCCCCATCGAGACGGACGATCTTTGCCGTTATTCCCATCTTGCTCAGACTGTGTTCGACCAAGCCGGGATAAGCGGTCGCTACCCGCTTTCCTTGAATGTCCTTCTCCTGCCAAGCACTTCCAATAGGTGCAGCAAAGCGAAAGGTAGAGCCACCAAAATCCAAAGATAAAATCTCTTCCGCATCTGCTGCAGAGTCAATCAGCAAGTCCCTGCCTGTTATTCCGGCTTCGAGTTCTCCGGAGCCCACATATACAGCAATGTCTCTGGGACGTAAGTAGTAGAACTCAACGGAGTTATCAGGGTCGATCAATATCAAATCTCGGCTGTCAGTGCGTTGACGATACCCAGCCTCTTTGAGGATAGCGATGGAGCTCTCTGCTAATGATCCCTTGTTCGGGACTGCGATTCTTAACATCTTGGCTCCTTATAGATACTTGTAAACATCATTAATCGTCAAACCTCGAGCAATCATTAAAGTCTGCACATGGTAAATCAACTGACTGATCTCTTCAGCCAATGCATCATCACTCTCGTGTTCAGCGGCGAGCCAAACTTCACCAGCCTCTTCCAGGATTTTCTTACCAATTGAATGCACGCCAGCATCGAGGGCTGCAACGGTTCCTGAACCTTCAGGTCGTTCAACCGCTTTAGCGCTTAGCTCATTCCATAGCTCTTCGAAGCTTTTCATAATGCCGAGTTTACTCGGACTCAACCTTGCCCGCTGCGAATTTTCTAATGTCGACAACCATCTGTGCTGGATCTGGCGCACTAAAGACAGCACTTCCCACGACAAAAGTGTCCGCACCTGCATCGAGGGCTTTTTCTATGGTGCTCATCGATATTCCACCATCTACCTGAAGCCAGATAGGACGATCGCCAATAATCTTTCGCGTCTTTCGAACCTTGTCCATCATGTTCTCCATGAACTTTTGACCTCCAAAACCCGGCTCGACCGTCATGATGAGGTACATATCGACCAAATCAACGAATTGTGCGTAATCATCGATAGATGTGTTCGGTTTGATTCCCAAACTTGATCGAGAGCCAGCAGCTCTGATGTTTTTCAAAGTCTCCGGAATGTTATTGGTGGCTTCTGCATGAATTGTTACCGATGCACAACCGATCTCAGCGTATTGAACCGCTATCTGATCAACATCAGCGACCATGAGATGGGCGTCAACAGGTAAAGATGATTCAGAGATAATCTTTGCGGCGGTTGAAAAATCAAAGGTAAAGTTGGGAACAAAGACATCATCCATGACATCAAGATGAAGCAGATCTGAAACTTGGGCAATAGAGTCGATCTCTTCATTCAGGCGGGAAAAATCAGCATTAAGAATGCTAGGGGTGATCCTGATCTCTTTACTCATTCTCTTACCTTACTCGCTAGCCTTTTTGAACAGTGCTAAGTACATCGCATCGGTGCCGGTTCGATGAGTCCATAAGGCCATCGCCTGATCTCGTTCTGATGCCTCCAAATTAGAGGGCAGAAAGGGATGCACATCAATCTGTTGCATGTGTGGATGTTTTCTTTTGAGATCTGCTATTTGAATTGAGGTTTCTGCAAGATGCGGTGAACATGTTGCATAACCAAGTACACCACCAACCTTAAGAGCTTTGATACCTGAATCGATTAGCTCGCGTTGCAACTGGGTCAACGCACGAAGATCCTGCAGATTACGACGCCAGCGAACCTCTGGTCGACGACGCAATGCACCAAGTCCTGTGCAAGGTGCGTCAATCAAGATTGCATCAAACTTTTCAGCTTGGTTTCCAATCTCTCGTCCATCGCCAACTAAGACACGATCCCCATTAACAACTTGGCGCACTAAATCGGCACGTACCGATGAAACCTCGTTAGCGGTAAAGGTAACTCCGCGCTCCCTTGCAATACTGGACAGGAGCGCTGCTTTTCCGCCTGGACCGGCACACATATCTAGCCAACTAGAACCAGATGATGCAGCTGCGAAAACTGAGGCAACTAACTGTGATCCCTCATCTTGAACGCCAATCTTTCTGGACTTAATCAAATCGAGGGCACCTGGATTACCTTTCCAGTGAGCACCATAGGGAGAATAAGTTGTCGGTTCTCCCCCGATGTTCTCAAGATCGGCTATTGATGACAACCCTGGCCATGAAACCAAAGTAGGTGTCGCCGCCTCGTTGTTAATGGCAAGGGCTTGTTCTACCTCTGTCCAATCTTTGAGTAAGTCGTAATAGGCCGAAACGATCCATTCGGGGTGTGAGTACTGAATCGATAACCTTTCAACCAAATCAGCGATCTGAAGCAAGGGCGAAAACCAATCGGCTTGACTCTTGCGAGTTACATTACGCAGCATTGCATTAACAAAGCTTGCCTTTGATTCTCCTAGACGTTTTCGTGCGACCTCAACCGTTGATGCAACGGCTGCGTGGTCAGGGATACGCATCTCATGGATTTGATGCACACCCATGCGACAGATATCGACAATACCCGGATCTACTTCCGACCAAGGTCGATCACTAATTTGAGCCAACACCCAATCATGCTTTCCTTGCATGCGAATCGTGCCGTAGAGAAGCTCTGTTACTAGAGATTTATCGCGCTCATCGAGCTTGCTGGCATTAAGCGCTTGCGGCAGCAACAGGTTTGAGTAACCTTCATTGCGATTAACCTCTGTAATCAGATCAAAGGCTAACAATCGAGAGCTCTCGGGTTTTGGTGCCTTGAAGGTATTTCTTCGTGCCTCAGCCAAGCTTTTCCCCACTCGCTAAACGCGCTCCACGCGCCCATTCAATAGCGCTCATCTCTCGCTTTCCAGCAGGTACCACGGTTAAAAGTTCAATGGTTGAACCTTTCCCGCAACCAACAACAACCTTGTTTTCTCTGACCACAACTTCTCCAGGAGAAATACTCAAACTACCACTCACTGAAGCCGATGTGATTTTAAAGGATTCATTTTTCCAAAGGCACCACGCACCAGGCTCGTAAGTAAAGGCCCGCACTGCATTTACCAACTCTTCTGAGGTGCGAGCAAAATCTAATCGCGCCTCCTCCTTTGTGATCTTTGGAGCTAGTGTTGGTATTCCCATTTGGGGTTTAGGTGCAACATCATCTCTAATCATGCAAAGCGCTTCGTTAATCACAGAAGGTCCAAGGTGTGACAACTTGGATAGTAGTTCAAAGCTTCGCCACGCAGGATCTATCTCCACTGAAAGTTGCGAGTAAATCGGACCGGTGTCCATACCCTTTTCTATTTGAAAAACAGTAACTCCGGTGATCGCTTCGCCATTATGTAGTGCTCTTTGGGCTGGTGCAGCACCTCGGTAGGCGGGAAGCAAAGAGAAATGAAGATTGAGGAAACCGCACTTGGGTAGATCTAGAACCTCTTGAGGCAGCAAGACACCATAACCAATGGTGATAACGCAATCCAAACCCTCTAACTTGCCTATCAACTCTTTTGGTGTTTGTGGTTTAACTACAGGGATAGTGTGGCGATCGGCCCAATCGGCAACCACGCTTTGCTTTAAAACCCTACCGCGTCCTGCTGGTTTGTCTGGTTGGGTAATGATCAAGGCAATTTCATGATCTGTTTCTTGCAACCAATCCAGTGTTGGAATCGCAACTTCCGGAGTAGCGGCTACTCCGAGACGCATTAAGTGTTCCGTCCGAAGATCGAGTGTGGTGAGTCCTTAACTTGGATCGTCTGACCTTTTTCAGAGGCGAGGTTAAACCAATCCGACTCGCGAATCTCCTTCATAGCTGACTTTCTATCCTCTGCTGACAATTTGTCGATAAAAAGAATTCCATTGAGGTGATCGGTTTCATGTTGCAGGGCGCGGGCTAGAAATTCAGAGCCTTCAACTGTTATTGGTTCGCCGTACATATTGAAACCCTTAGCTACAGCACGCATTGCTCTGGGGGTTTCATAGCGAAGCTCGGGAAAGGATAAACAACCCTCTTCTCCATCCTGCATCTCTTCACTAAGAGTCAAGACTGGATTAATCAGGTGGCCTAGAGTTTCATCGACATCCCAGACGAAAACTCGTAAACCCACCCCAATTTGAGGTGCAGCTAGGCCCGCTCCGGGTGCATCCAGCATGGTGTCAGTTAGATCCTGAATCAGTACCCGCAACTCTTTGTCGAAATCAACGACCGGAGCCGCTGGGGTCGTAAGCACCGGATCTCCGAAGTAGCGAATTTGTTGAATCGACATGATGCAAGTCTATCAATCTCTCACAGAGAATATGGCGCTACTCGAAGGTTTAGTAAATCCTTCTTTGCAATACTGCGTTTTCGCTGGAGTTCATGAAGTACATCGGCAAGACGGCCCCATTCTTGATGGGAAACATGGATCACAACCTTTGCCTGATCCTTCGGCAAAACGGTAGGACCGAAAATACGAACCGATTCAGGGATTCTGCCCTCTGACAAGGCTTTTCGTAGACCTACAACGATCTGTGGCGCTACTTGTGCGGCGGTGACGATCACAGCTGATGCGACAGTGGGGGGCAACATCAACTCTTGTCGATCAGCAAGCTCTCGTTTGAGCAGCGGTGCAATATTCCAGCGCGCAATCGCAGACACAATCGGGTGGGACTCATCTATCACGAGCAGAACCTTGCCGGATTTATTGATGAGAGAAGCGCTCTCTAGCAACAACTCTCGTGCCCGCTCCTGCGAACCAATGTCAGTGTGTGCGAAGAACCTCATTGCATCTAGAACAACCACTGCGGAATAACCACCATCAACTAGCGGTTGGGCGCCCGGTGTTGAAAGCACTATCGATGGTTTTGATTCAACTTGTTCCTTAATCACCTCGCCAGCAGAAAGAATTACGGGGTAACCGGGAAAAGCACGTGAGATCTCCTCCGCTGCTCGATCAATGCCCCGACCTGCTAGATACTGTCTATCCTTACCGCAGAAACTGCATTTCCAAGTTGGATAGCCCACTCCGCAATGAACACAAGTCGGTGCAACGCCCTTCGATGCTACCTGAAGTCTGCCGCCGCACTTACACATAGCAACATTTCTACAATGAGCACAAAGAAGTGCGTTTCCATAACCCTTTCTGGGGGCTAAGAAAAGAACCGGGCCTTGGGCCAAGGCTTTCTTGATCTCTGTAAATATTTTTCCCGGCAGTAGTGCACCATCATGTGGGGTGTACGCCAGTACTTGAATCTCAACCTTCTCATTCTTGTACTTCATCTGCGACTGATCGATATCAAATGCACAACGTACAGAGGGCGAAAAGCCCGTGAAAATGAGTTGAAGCTGCTCATTTCTTGCGCGCAACTGAGCGATTGTGTAAGTGCTCCACCCAGGAGATCTCATTTCGAAGTGATCGGGAGAAGACTCTTTGTAAACAATAATTGTTTGAAGATTCTTGACCGGGGCAAAGATCGCGCTTCTGGTTCCAATAGTGATCGATGAACCAATGTTCGTGGATAAGAGAAAACTCCGGTAGCGCTCTTCGCGTGATGTGCTGCTAGTAAGTCGCAGTACATTGTTGTGGATATTATTGATCTCGTTGTAAAGAAGATCAACATCCTTCTCATCAGGTGCAACGATCAAAATAGATCCTCGAACCTTAATCTGTCCGATCATCTCAACAAGCTGCTGATGCGCAGGCTTAAAGGGAGCGAATGCTTGATAGACGGGAACTGAACCATTACCCAATACGTTGAGCGACGCCTGGCTTGGAACAAAATCTTTATCGACGCCTACAACTCTGGGTGGGATTGCAGATCGAATGAGATCCCAGGGATTGCAACAATAACTCTTGGCTGCATCATCCATCAACTTTAGTGAAGCGGCTGTAGCGACAGGATGTGGGGATAAAACCTTGGTCACCGATTTCAATTCACCCGCACGTTCGGCCCTAGCGGAGCGAGATACGACTATGCCCTCAGTCTCACGCCCGCCGAAAGGAACTTGAACACGAACACCTGTTACAGCTAATGAGCTCATCTTCTCTGGAACTGAGTAGTCGTAGAGCTGGTCTAGGTGGAATACACCCGTATCGACCCTAACCCTTGCAACCGGTAGTGACTCAGCTACTGGGCCAGAAGGTGCTGGAGCAACTTCCGCCTTCAGACGAAATAGCCGAGGTGTTGCCACCGTTTACTTGACTGCGTTTTGAAGTGCAGAAACTCGATCTGTTCGCTCCCAAGCAAACTCTGGAAGCTCGCGTCCGAAGTGACCATATGCACTTGTCAGTGAGTAGATAGGGCGAAGAAGTTCAAGATCTCTAATGATCGCAGCTGGACGAAGATCAAAGACAGATAGAACCGCATCCTGAATCTTCGCCACTGGAACGGTTTCTGTTCCAAAGGTTTCAACAAAAACTCCAACAGGTTGAGCCTTACCGATGGCGTATGCAACTTGAACCTCACAGCGACGAGCAAGTCCAGCTGCAACAACATTCTTTGCAACCCAGCGCATCGCATAAGCCGCAGAACGATCCACCTTTGATGGATCCTTACCGCTAAATGCTCCTCCTCCATGGCGCGCCATCCCGCCATAAGTGTCAACGATGATCTTTCGACCAGTTAAGCCCGCATCACCCATTGGACCACCGATAACAAAGCGACCAGTTGGATTTATCAAGGTGCGAAGATCATTCTTGGGTAGATCAATCTTTGAAATAATTGGATTAATGACATACTCAATAACTTCAGGAGTCAATTTCTTTTGCACATCGACATCCTCGGAGTGCTGACTTGAGATAACCACGGTATCCAGTGCAACAGCTTTATCTCCGTCATACTCAATTGTGACCTGTGTCTTGCCATCCGGGCGAAGATAAGCGAGCTCGCCCGACTTGCGAACTTTGGTGAGCTGTTGAGCAAGCGCATGAGCCAACCAAATTGGCAGCGGCATAAGCTCCTTTGTGTCATCGCATGCATAACCAAACATCAAACCCTGATCGCCAGCACCCTGAAGATCTAGTGGGTCTACCGCCGAAGTAACACGATGCTCATATGCATCATCGACACCTTGGGCAATGTCCTGAGATTGTTGACCAATGGAGATTGAAACTCCACAACTGTTTCCATCAAAACCTTTGTCAGATGAGTCATAACCGATGTTCAAAACGGTGTCACGAACAATGCCCATTACATCTGCGTAGCCATTAGTTGTAACCTCACCGGCAACATGTACCTGACCGGTGGTAATCAAGGTTTCGACAGCAACTCGACTCTTTGCATCTTGTGATAGTAAAGAATCTAAAACAGCATCTGAGATCGCATCAGCGATCTTGTCTGGGTGACCCTCAGTTACAGACTCTGAGGTAAAAAGGCGCTTTGACATAGTTTCAACCTAACTGCCGGATGGCGTGATCAAGAAGTGTGTTACTGAGAGCGTCTTTGGAGACTTCCTTGACCGCTATATCCGCTTCATTGCGTACCATAATGGTACCCATAGTTGTGTCCTGGCCAAAGATTGCCCCGCCAGAAACATCATTTACATAGATCACATCAAGCCCCTTGCTCTCTAGCTTCCTGCGGGCCTCCTGCAGGTGATCGCTAGTTTCGGCGGCAAAGCCGACTAAAACCCTGTCGCCCTTGCGGGTTGCTAACTCTGAGAGTAGATCCGGGTTGGTTGTAAGTTCAATCTTTGTGAGAGCGCTCTTCTTTATCTTTCCATCAGATACATGTGAAGGACGAGCATCTGCAACCGCCGCGCTCATAACCAGAATGTTGCACTGGTCAAAGTACTTGGCTAACTCTCGCTGCATATCGGCCGTGGTCTCTACATCAACGACCTCTACTCCTCGCAGATGCGAGGTATCACAATTAGCCGCTATCAATCTGACCTTAGCCCCGCGGTTACGCGCAGCAACCGCTAACGCTATTCCCTGTTTGCCCGATGAACGATTACCAATAAATCGAACCGGATCTATTGGTTCTCTTGTTCCACCTGCGGTAATCAAAACATTGACACCTGCAAGATCCTGAGTCTGTCCTGTCATCTCTTCAAAGTTTGCGATGATCGTTGATGTTTCAGGAAATCTTCCAGCCCCGACATCCTTGCCGGTAAGGCGACCAACCTCAGGATCGAGCACGACAAATCCTCGAGCACGTAACGTTTCAACATTTTTCACAGTTGCGGGATCAAGCCACATTGATGGATGCATGGCGGGAACAATCATTTTGGGAACATCACTTGCAAGAACCAGGTTAGTGAGCAGGTCATCGGCTCGACCCATGGCGATTCGAGCGATTAAGTCGGCGGTGGCAGGAGCGATGAGAAGAAAATCAGCTCTCTCAGCCAATGAAATGTGTGGAACGGTGTGAACGCTCTCCCACACCTGTGTAGTTACAGGGCGACCAGAAAGCGCTTCCCAAGTTGCGCTACCAACAAAGTTGAGAGAAGAGGGTGTGGGAACAACGGTAATGCTGTAGCCACGATCCTGAAGACGGCGCAAAAGCTCGCAAGATTTATAAGCAGCGATACCCCCACCAACTCCGAGAATAACCTCACGGCCTTGGAGTTTCATGTAAAAAATTAAGCGGTTGGCTCGAGGTTTTCGATTGTAAGAAGTCCCTCATTGATCTCGCGAAGAGCGATAGAGAGCGGCTTCTCATGTACATGTGTTTCTACTAGTGGTCCTACATACTCAAGCAGACCCTCACCTAGCTGTGAGTAGTAAGCGTTGATCTGACGAGCGCGCTTTGCTGCGTACAGCACCAAGCTGTACTTAGAGCCGCTCTTGTCTAGAAGTTCGTCGATAGGTGGATTTGTGATGCCATCCATGGTTGTCCCCGCTTCTCTGATCAATCCTGAAAGTGCTTACCTGTGTCTAATTCTGGGCTAACTCTATCAGTTTCTGGACCACGCTCTCGACCTGATCATTTACCACTACAACATCAAAAAATGCCGCTGCAGCAAGCTCCTCTTGTGCCAGAGCCAGCCTTTCAGCCCTTCTTTCAGCGCCATCGGTGCCACGCCCTTCTAACCGGGCGACTAGCTCCTCCCATGAAGGAGGCTCAAGAAACACCAATAAGGATTGAGGCAGATGTTGCTTTACCTGTTTTGCACCAGCGATTTCAATCTCTAGTAAAACATTTCTCCCCTGCCGAAGCGCATCTTCAACCTGTTTCTCTGGGGTCCCATATCTGTTTCCGGCAAACTCCGCCCACTCAAGAAACTCATCATTACTTACCATGGTTGAAAACTCTTCTTCACTCACAAAGTAATAATCATGTCCGTCGGTTTCATTAACTCTTGGTTTTCTAGTTGTTGCACTGACGCTTACCCAAAAATCATCTGTCTCTCTGAGCTTTTTGGCTACGGTACTTTTTCCGACACCACCTGGACCTGATAGAACTATCAATCTTCCGGGCTTTACAGTCATATCGGCCTTCATAAACTCTTGACGAAGCTCCTTGATCTGATGTTTACCTAATCCCTGAATTCTACGGGTAGGAGAAATATTCAAACGTTCCATTAAAGAGATCGCGCGTATTTTTCCAACACCTGAAAGAGATTCCAGGAGCTCTTTGACGCGCATCTTAGCCACAGCATCATCACTCTGGGCCAAGTTAATTACATCATCAATGGTCAGCGATCCGGTTTTGATTTGAGCTTTGATCTCTGAGCGACGTTTACGGGATTGGGCCGCTTTGGCTAGTGCGGCCTGGCGCTGCTGAGCGGTCAGTTGTGGAGGCGATCCCATGGGCTAAATCTAGTGGAGATTAAATTAGGCCAGAGCCAATCAATTGAGCTCTCTCACGCATAGCTTGCTCGCCTTGACTCCAACTTTGAGTAATGGGTCTGCCGATAACGACCAAGTTTGCTCCCGCAGCAATAGCATCCTCAGGTGTCATGGTCCTTTGTTGATCATCTCCGCCAACCATCTCTAACGGACGAACACCAGGTGTGATGATCAACGGATCTTCTCCGATGGCAGCACGAACCGCCACAATCTCAAGCGGTGAACAGACAATCGCTCTCGCACCAGCTGCTACCGCTACCTTTGCTAAGCCAACAGCTGATTCAAGTGCCGATGATCGAAACCCGACCGCTTGAACATCGGTTTCAGACATCGATGTCAAGATTGTTACACCCGTGATAAAGGTTTCAGGAACTGCATCTACCGCTGCCTGCACCATTGAACCTCCACCAGAAGCGTGTACCGTTAAAAACTTTGGTCGTAAGTGTGAGATCGCACCGGCAGCGCCCTTAACTGTATGTGGAATATCATGGAGTTTGAGATCTAGGAAAATATCTGAATCAGTCTCTGCTTGAATCGCCTTAACGCCATCATGTCCAAAACTCAAAAAGAACTCCAGGCCTAACTTGAAAACGCTGACATGATCCTGAGTTGCGCGAACCCACTTGACAGCCGTTTCTAAATCGGGGGTATCAACAGCCAGAACGATTGGAGCCTTCATCGCTTACTCACCTTCAGTTGGTCGATGGGCATAACCAATTGCTTGCTTCAATGAGCTAAACCCTCTATCTGATAACAACTGCTTTAACTCACTTTGAATGGACATAATTGCTGTTGGATTCCCAAAACTCGCAGTTCCTATAGAGACTCCACTTGCACCAGCCAAAATCATTTCCAGTGCATCCTTTCCAGATGCAACTCCGCCCATTCCGATAATGGGAGTATTTGGAAGCGCTGCATGTACCTGGTAAACGGCACGTACCGCGATCGGACGAATGGCAGGACCCGATAATCCTCCAGTTTTACCGCCTAGATGAGGACGCATTGTGTCTACATTGATTACCATTCCTAAAACGGTATTAATCAAAGCTAAACCATCTGCACCCGCTTCTACTACACCTTTGGCGATTGACACTAAATCGGTCACATCAGGGGAAAGCTTTGCAATTATGGGAAGTTCGCCTCCTACAGTTCTGCGAACTCCATCGATCACACGTCGAGAGGCTTCGGGATCACAGGCAAAGACAAGCCCCCTGTTTTCAACATTGGGACAAGATATGTTCACTTCAATCGCAGAAATTCCAGAAACAGATCTAAGTTTTCGCGCCAAGGTTGAGTACTCCTCAACCGTCTCCCCTGCGATCGAAACAATTATGCGAGCCTTCTGTTCAACAAGATATGGAATGTCCTTAGCTATAAAGGCATCAATACCGGGACCTTGTAGCCCAATGGAATTAAGCATTCCGCTGGGTGTTTCAGCCATGCGTGGAGTTGCCCGCCCTGCGCGAGCCTTAGACATAACTGATTTTGTAACTACTCCACCCATATCTCTTAACGGGAAGAACTGTGCCAACTCTCTACCAGAACTGGCGCAACCACTGGCGGTGAAGGTCGGTGCCGGAAACCAAGCATTTCCGATTGTTGTTGAGAAATCTAAAGCGCTCATAGTTGCTGACCGACCAGACCCCATTGAACCTTCGAACCATCCATGACGGGACCATCTATACAGGAACGAAGGTTTGAAATACTTCCATCCTCGTTTTCCACGGGCAAAACACAGGTCATACAGATTCCGATTCCACATGCCATTGACTCTTCGACGGCGCATTGATGTACAACATCAAACTGATCTGAGATCTTGGTGATGGCCGCAAGCATAGGCATGGGACCACACGAGTAAATGACTGCAACATTCAAATCCTTGATTAACTCTGGAATAGGATCAGTAACTCGTCCTGCAGTACCCATGGATCCATCTTCTGTATAAATGCGCATCGAATTAACCGCACGCTTACCCTCCATGGGGGCATAAATCTTGGAGCCGGTGCTTGCACCTAACAGCATATCTACGCGACAACCACGCGAGTTGAGTAGCTCAGCTAAACCAAACAAGGGCGCTGATCCATAACCTCCACCTACCAACAAAACCGGAACCGGTTCAGTTGGAATTCCAAAGGCGGTTCCAAGCGGTGCCACGATATCTAGGACCGCACCTTCTCCTTGTGCGCACAGCCACTTACTTCCCTGGCCATGTGGCGCAACGATGAGCTCCATTGTGCCGCCCACTGTTGTTGAGGTTGATACACGTGAGATAGCAAAGGCCCGACGCAGAACCATTCTTGAAGATTCGCCACCAACGCTAATGGCGACAAAGTTTCCAGGTTTGCAGGCTGCTGCAACATCACCGACATTGATGATGATTTGATGGTACTGACCAACCCTTTTATTACTAACAATTGCAGCAAGGATCTGCTTGGCGCTCTTATTTATCTGTGACATTTAAGCAAGCCATTCCTGAAGTGATTTAATACTCAGAGGGCTTGCCTGCAAGAATCGAATGGCATCCACAGCTGCGCTAAAGCCTGCCGTTGTTGTTATGCATGGGATGGATCTTTGAACCGCTGCGGTGCGAATCGCCCAACCATCTGCTCGGGTCCCTCGCCCAACTGGTGTGTTGATGACGAGGTCGATTTCGCCACTATTGATGATGTCAACAATGGTTTTCTCTCCGAGTTTGCCCGTGCCTTCAGAGTGTTTACGAACGCTCGTGCATTCAATGCCCTTTGTACGAAGGAAATCAGCGGTGCCATCGGTAGCAAGAATGTGGAAGCCAAGTTCGGAGAAACCAAGCGCAGGTTCTACACCTGTGTCCTTATCCTTGTTTGCAAGGGAGATAAACACAGTTCCTGATTTAGGCAGTGGACCAAATGCTGCGATCTGACTCTTGGCGTAACTTTCACCAAATGTTGGCGATATACCCATTACCTCGCCAGTAGAACGCATCTCAGGGCCAAGAACTGCATCAACTCCGCGACCATCGGTTCGTCTAAATCTATTCCACGGTAGAACCGCTTCCTTTACCGAAACACCTCTAGCAACGCCATCACCTGATTGAGGCAAAATTCCCGACTCACGCAACTCCTTGATGGTGGTGCCAACTGATATCCGCGCCGCTGCCTTTGCAAGTGGAACCCCGCTTGCCTTGCTGACGAAGGGTACTGTTCTGGATGCGCGTGGATTGGCTTCGAGGACATACAAAGTGTTATCTGCTATTGCGAATTGAATATTGATCAAACCGCGAACATTGACTCCACGTGCAATCTTCTCAGTTGCAATGCGAATTTCATTACGTTGTTCCGGTGTAACGGTCATCGATGGAAGTACACAAGCACTGTCTCCACTGTGGATACCAGCCTCTTCAATGTGCTCCATTACTCCGCCCAGGAAAAGCTCTTCACCATCAAAGAGGGCATCAACATCTATCTCAATAGCGTTGTCAAGAAAGCGGTCGACCAGAACTGGATGATCGGGTGTTATGTCGGTAGCACGGGTGATGAAACCACCTAAGGCGATATCATCATAAACAATCTCCATACCGCGACCACCAAGAACAAATGATGGCCGTACAAGTACCGGGTAACCTATTGCTTGTGCAATGGTTGTGGCCTCGAGTTGTGAGGCAGCCATTCCAAACTCCGGTGCTCGCAAACCTTGTTCAGCCAGGATATTTCCAAAGGCGCCACGCTCTTCTGCCAGATTAATAGCCTCTGGCGAAGTCCCAAGAATGCTTACTCCATTTGCCTTCAACCCCGCCGCCAGACCCAATGGTGTTTGACCACCTAACTGCGTAATGACTCCAAGGACGGGTCCAGCTTGAGTTTCAGCGTGAACAACCTCGAGTACATCTTCAAGGGTAAGTGGTTCAAAATATAAACGATTACTTGTGTCGTAATCTGTAGATACGGTTTCAGGATTGCAATTGATCATAATCGTTTCGTAACCCGCTTCACGAAGTGTGAAAGAGGCGTGAACACAGGAATAATCAAACTCAATTCCCTGACCTATTCGATTAGGTCCACTTCCAAGAATGATTACAGCAGGAGTCGTACGGGGACGCACCTCTGTTTCTTCTTCATAGCTTGAATAATGATAAGGAGTGAAGGCTTCAAACTCTGCCGCGCAGGTATCTACGGTCTTGTAAACAGGACGAATACCAAGATGGTGACGTGCCTTACGGATTTCATCCTCCGAGACCCCGCGCAACGCTGCTATTTGATTATCAGAAAAACCTTGGGACTTAGCAGCTCGCAGTAACTCTGCGGTCAGCTCGCCAGGTTGAGCAATGACAAGGGCCTGTTGATTGATCAATTCGATCTGACGAAGATACCAAGGATCGATCTTCGTGGCCGCAAATATCTCTTCGATACTCGCTCCCGCCCACATCGCCTTTTGAACTTGCTGTAAACGATATTCAGTGGGCACCTTCATTGATTGCAGTAAAGCCGAACGCTCTGAGTCTGAGACCGATGGCCAGGTAAAGATCGCCTCCTTTCGCTCTAGTGAGCGTAGAGCCTTCATGAGCGCCTCTGAGAAAGAACGACCGATAGCCATCGCCTCTCCGACACTCTTCATCGTTGTTGTTAATCGCGGGTCGGCATCTGCGAACTTTTCAAATGCAAAACGTGGCAACTTAACCACAACGTAATCTAAGGTTGGCTCAAATGAAGCCGGAGTTACTTGAGTGATGTCATTTCTGATCTCATCAAGTGTGTAACCAATAGCTAACTTTGTCGCTATTTTGGCGATTGGAAAACCGGTTGCCTTTGATGCCAATGCACTTGATCGTGAAACTCTGGGATTCATTTCAATGACGATTATTCGGCCATTAGCTGGATTTACCGCAAATTGAATGTTGCAACCACCTGTATCTACGCCAACTTCTCTAATGATATCCATCGAGAGATCACGAAGTTTTTGGTACTCAACATCGGTGAGGGTCATGGCCGGTGCAACCGTAATCGAATCGCCAGTATGAACACCCATTGGATCTAAATTTTCAATGGAGCACACGATCACAACATTGTCTTTGTTGTCACGCATAACTTCGAGTTCATACTCTTTCCAGCCAATGATTGATTCCTCTAAAAGAACCTCTGAGGTTGGGCTGTGTCGAAGACCTGCTCCCGCGATCTGGCGGAGCTCTGCTTCATCAAAAGCGATACCCGAACCTAAACCACCCATGGTAAAAGATGGCCTGACAACAACCGGGTAATTTAGTTCAACAACCGCAGCTAGAATCTCTTCCATGGTGTGACAGATTCGGGATTTAGCCGACTCTCCGCCTACCTTTTCAACGATCGCTCTAAATAGTTCGCGATTTTCGCCTCGATTAATCGCATCAACATCTGCGCCAATGAGTCGCACGCCGTACTTTGCCAATGTTCCTCGCTCGTAAAGACCGATTGCCGCATTAAGCGCTGTTTGTCCACCAAGGGTTGCCAGAACAGCATCCGGCTTTTCGTGAGCAATGATTCTTTCAATAATCTCTGGAGTAATTGGCTCTACATAGGTTGCATCTGCAAACTCTGGGTCGGTCATGATGGTTGCAGGATTAGAGTTGACGAGGATTACGCGAATCCCTTCAGCTCTTAAAACGCGACACGCTTGAGTTCCTGAGTAATCGAACTCGCACGCTTGACCAATAACAATTGGACCACTTCCGATTACAAGAACACTCTTAATTGAGGTATCCAAAGGCATTACGCACCTACCTTCTTAGACATCAAATCAACGAAGCGATCAAAGAGATAAGAGGCATCGTGAGGACCCGCGGCCGCCTCTGGGTGGTACTGCACAGAAAATGCTGGTCGATCCAAGAGACCTAAGCCTTCAACCACACCATCGTTAAGACAGGTATGGGTCACCTCTCCCCTGCCATAGACAGTTGAGAAAGCAGAGTCTGTGGGGGCTTTTACCGCAAAACCATGATTGTGTGCCGTGATCTCAACCTTACCGGTGCTCTTATCGATCACCGGTTGATTTATACCTCTATGACCAAACTGCAACTTATAGGTTTCAAAACCTAATGCTCGCCCTAAAATTTGGTGACCAAAACAAATTCCAAAGATAGGAACCTCTGCTAACAAAAGCTCACGAACAACTTCAATAACATCGGTCATAGTCGACGGATCTCCGGGACCGTTGGAGAGAAAAACTCCATCTGGACTTATCGCCATTATCTGCTCAAAGGTCGAATCGAAGGGCATAACTTGTACTTCAACGCCGCGCTGTGCAAGTGAACGAGGTGTGGCCGCTTTGATCCCTAGATCCAAAGCTGCAACGGTGAACCTCTTTGTTCCAATTGCTGGAACAACATACTCTGTCGGAGTCGAGACATCCTTTACTAAAAATGCCCCCGACATCGCTTCGGCCTTTCGAACTTCAACAACCATCTCTTCACGACTCATATCTAAACCTGAGAATATGCCAACCCGCATAGCGCCTCTATCGCGAAGGTGTCTGGTTATTGCTCGAGTATCCACCCCTTGTATTCCAACTACTCCTTGTTCTATTAACTCACTCTCCAAATCATTCTGTGCACGCCAGTTTGATGTGAGCGAGGAAGGATTACGAACAACAAATCCTGCGACCCAAATTTTTGATGATTCATTGTCGAAATCATTAACACCCGTATTACCGATATGGGGCGCAGTCATTACTACAACTTGCTTGTGGTACGAAGGGTCGGTGAGAGTCTCCTGATACCCAGTCATTCCGGTTTGAAAGACCGCTTCTCCAAATGTCTTTCCCTGGGCCGCCCACGAACTTCCTTCAAAGATTCGTCCATCATCTAAGACAAAGTAAGCGGTACTCATTACTTTGCCTCCTTGGATACAACTGCGCCATTAGTCACGGTCTGCTTACCTTTGAAGAATGTGTGCTCCACAACTCCCGGTAACTCATGGCCATGGTAGGGAGTATTTGATGAGTTAGATAGAACTAAATCGCGATCTACGCGCCAACTTTTCGTTGGATTAATCACAACAAGGTTGGCAAAGGCTCCCTTTGCGATCGGCTGCCCTTGATCTGCGTAGCGACCAATGCGAGCCGGGGTGAGGGACATGCGCTCGGCAACCTGCTCCCAATTCATCATTCCTGAATCAACCATTGTTTTCTGGACTATAGAAATCGCGGTTTCAAGCCCCAGCATTCCAAAGGCTGCCTCCTGCCATTCGCACTCTTTGGCCTCCAAGGGGTGCGGTGCATGATCGGTTGCAACGATGTCGATGGTTCCATCGGCTAAGGCCTCCCGCAAAGCATGAACATCATCTTGCGTTCTCAAAGGAGGATTAACCTTATAAACCGGATCATAAGAGCCCGCGAGATCATCTGTTAGCAGCAGATGATGTGGTGTCACTTCTGCAGTTACATCAATGCCTCTAGCTTTAGCCCAACGAATGATCTCAACTCCACCGGCTGTCGTTAAATGACAGATGTGTAGTCGAGATTTCACGTGATCTGCAATTAACACATCTCTGGCAATAATTGCTTCCTCGGCCACTGCGGGCCAACCCTTGAGCCCTAAACGGGCCGAGATGATTCCTTCATTCATTTGTGAACCAACGGTCATGCGAGGATCTTGAGCATGTTGTGCCACAACTCCATCAAACTTCTTGATGTATTCAAGAGCTCTACGCATCACAAGTGGATCTGAAACGCAATGACCATCATCGCTAAAAACTCTGACCCGAGCTACGGAGTCGGCCATAGCGCCGATCTCAGACAACTCTTCACCACGTAGACCCTGTGTTACCGCACCGATTGGGAAGACATCTAAGTAGCCAGCCTCTTGTCCTAATCTGTAAACCTGTTCCACAACTCCTGCAGTATCTGCAACTGGTGATGTATTTGCCATCGCCGACAAGGCGGTGAAACCACCCTTAGCTCCTGCTTTGCTTCCACTTAAAACGGTTTCGGCATCTTCTCTACCCGGCTCACGAAGATGGGTATGTAAATCTACAAGCCCCGGTAAAACAACACAGCCTGTTGCATCGATAACCTTTGTCGCAGTACCTGAAAACTCCTTTACAACATCTATTACATGCTCGCCCTGAATACAGATGTCTGAGACAGTTCCGTTAGGAAGCTTGGCACCTTTGATCACAACATCAAATGAGTTCATTTAATTACTCCCTGCCTCTAATGCGCTGCCTGTTAGAAGAACATACAAAATAGCCATTCTTACACTGACACCATTCGTTACCTGTTCAGTGATGACTGAACGAGCGCTATCGGCAACCTCTGCCGAGATTTCCAAGCCACGATTCATCGGACCCGGGTGCATGACTATTGAACCTTGCTTCATTGATTTCATGCGATCTGAGTTAAGTCCAAAGTAGCGAGAGTACTCGCGCGCATTAGGAAAATAGAGATCACTCATGCGTTCTTGTTGAACTCGCAACATCATCACAACATCAACAACTGGGATCACCGCATCGAAGTCGAAGGAGACCGTTGCAGGCCAACTTTCTACTCCGACTGGTAGAAGCGTTGGCGGTGCAACCAATATCACGGTGGCACCGAGCTTTGAAAGAAGCAAGACATTAGAGCGCGCAACACGCGAATGTAAAACATCACCGACTATTGCAACGGTTATGCCTTCTAGGTCATGGGCCCCGGAGCGTAAATGCTTTCGGATAGTGAAGGCATCAAGCAATGCTTGACTTGGATGCTCATGAGTTCCGTCTCCAGCATTAATCACACTGCCAGACATCCATTGCGAATCAGCAAGGCGTTGCGCAGCTCCGGATGCAGAGTGACGAATCACAACCGCATCAGCACCCATCGCCTGCAAGGTCATTGCTGTGTCCTTGAGCGACTCCCCCTTGCTGACACTAGAACCCTTTGCCGAGAAGTTAATTACATCTGCAGACAACCGCTTTGCCGCCGCCTCAAAGGAGATTCTGGTACGAGTTGAGTCCTCGGCGAAGAGATTTACTATGGTTCGCCCACGCAGGGTTGGAAGCTTCTTTACAGCTCCATCACTCACCCGAGCTAACTCATGAGCGGTATCGAGAATTGAAACAGCTTCGATCTTTGAAAGATCTTCGATAGATAACAGATGGCGCATTAGTTTGCCTCACCTTCGATACCAACCTCATCGCGTCCATCGATCTCCGATAAGAGAACTCGAACAGATTGTGATTTCGAGGTCGGTAGGTTTTTGCCAACAAAATCAGCTTTAATCGGAAGCTCTCGATGACCTCTATCAACTAAGGCAGCTAGCTGAACCGTTCGTGGACGTCCGATCTCACCGAGAGCATCAAGTGCCGCGCGAATTGTTCGTCCTGAGAACAAAACATCATCGATGAGAATCACATCTTTATCTTCGATTCCAGATGGAGGGATCGTTGTAGGCATAATCGCTCTGGGTGCGCGTAGACGTAGATCATCTCTGAACAGAGTGATGTCCAAGGTGCCGCAAGGCACCACTACCTTTTCAATCTCGGCAATAATCCCCGCAATTCGAGCGGCAAGATGGGCACCGCGCGTGGGAATACCTAGAAGAACGATGGTGGAAGATCCTTGGTTTCTTTCAAGGATTTCATGGGAGATACGAGTAAGTGCACGTTTAATGTCGGGTGCAGACAGGGCTACGCTCATGTAAATCTCCTTTCCCACCTCTCAGGATGGGTCGTTAAAGGATGCAGGCGCGATACTAGCATCGATCCCATGACCCTGTGGATACACAGAATTGGGCCGCTCACAGGTGTCTATCCTGCCCCAATGAACTCACATGATGAACTTGCCCAATTACAAAGAAGATTACGTAGTGTGCGGGAGTCAAAGGGCTTAACTCTGAACCAGGTGGCCGCTCGGAGTGATGGACAAATATCGGCGATCGCCCTGGGCTCTTATGAACGTGGGGATAGATCCATTACCGCCCGAAAACTACTAGAGATTGCCCAGCTCTATGAGATTCCCGCCTTTGAGCTATTCTCCCGGCCCGAAGATCTGATGCAGAGAGGAAGGGTTGTCATCGACTTTCGCAAACTGCGCGCAGATTACGATCCCGCTGCTGAGAAGTTGAAGCAGATTGTCGAATCGATTGCGGCTGTAAGACGAGATTGGAATGGCGAAGTTATCTCTTTACGAGAAGGAGATATCAAATCTTTGCAGATCTTTGCATCTCTTTCTGTATCTGAGATCAATGCGATGCTAAATCGCTACGCCCTGACTAGATCGAGATAGTGTCTTTGAGACTAGCAATACGTCCCAAAACACCATGGATGTACTTGGAGGAGTCATCGCTCGAAAGCTCCTTCGCGAGAATCAAGGACTCATCAATTGCCACACTTGTAGGCACATCCGATGACCACAGGATTTCGTAGATACCCAAACGCAGAATATTTCTATCTACCGCAGGCAGCCGATCCATATCCCAGCCCTGAGCATAAGTCGTAATTAATTCATCGATCTTGCGACGATTTGCAGACACTCCATTGACCAACTCTTTGGTGTAATCGCGAATCGGTCGCACATCCGGTCCATCTGCTGGAACATCTCGAGAGATCAGAGTTTCAACAAGATTGGTACCCCGAATATCGGTTTCATACAAAAGATCCAGCGCTTGTTTGCGCGCTTTGCTACGAGCTGACACTAGTTGGCGCGACCCTGGTATGACCCATCGCGAGTGTCAACGAGAACAACCTCGTCCTGCTTGATGAAAAG
>CAZQNP010000002.1:74048-77948 GCA_964594645.1 uncultured Candidatus Planktophila sp.
GGTATGACCCATCGCGAGTGTCAACGAGAACAACCTCGTCCTGCTTGATGAAAAGTGGAACCTGGATTTCAATACCTGTTTCAACAGTCGCAGGCTTTGTTCCTCCTGATGAGCGATCACCCTGAATTCCAGGCTCTGTGTAGGTAATCTTGAGCGGCACTGAAGCGGCAAGTTCAATGTACAAAGGATTGCCTTCATTGACAGCAACAATTGCTTCGGTGTTTTCGAGCATGTAGTTAGCTGCATCGCCCACAGTGGCTGCACTAATCGTCATTTGGTCGTAAGTCTTGGTATCCATAAATACGAAATCATCACCCTCTTTGTAGAGGTACTGCATCTCGCGCTTTTCAAGGATCGCAACATCTACCTTGACACCTGCGTTGTATGTCTTATCAACAACTTTGCCGCTTAATACCGACTTGAGCTTTGTGCGCACAAATGCTGGACCCTTACCTGGCTTTACATGTTGGAACTCAACTACCGTCCACAACTGGCCTTCAATGTCCAAGGTCATTCCATTTTTCAAATCATTTGTTGTTGCCACAGCTAATCCACCCGCTCTGTATCGATATGTGTTTGATTTACGAAGGTCTAAGGATACCCGTTCATAGGGTGTGGTTGGTTACTTTGAAAGCAGGTTTGCCATCGCAATGATGGCTAAAACGTAGGAATTTGGGCCGAATCCACCGATAGTTCCGTTAGCCACTCCAGAGATCACCGAGGTGTGTCGGAACTCTTCTCGGCTCAATGGATTGGAGAGGTGAACTTCAATCAATGGCGCCTTTACCAACTCCGCAGCATCGCGAATCGCGTAAGAGTAGTGTGTGAAGGCGGCGGGATTAATGATTACAGGCGTCTTTGTGTCAGCAGCTTCGTGCAACCAACCAATAATCGTTGCTTCATCATCGCTCTGACGAACATCGGCTTCAAATCCATGCTTGCTCGCTGCCACTTCGATGAGCTTCTTTAACTCCGAGTAATTCAGATCTCCGTAAATAGAGGAATCCCGTATATCTAATCGAGAGAGATTAGGACCATTCACTACGAGAATCTTCATGCGCTAATTCTCTCATAAGCCGCATCGAGTTCGTCAGAGGTTAGATCCTCTAATCGCACAGTGGATCCGATGCCATTGAGAGCCACAAATCTAAGTGTCTTGCCGCGTGCTTTCTTATCAAGGGCTAACAATGGGGCCAACTTTTGCCAGGCCTGTCGATCATAGGAAATCGGCAAACCAAACTTGTTGAGCAGATCGCGATGCTGCTGCAGAACATCATCGGTGATCAACCCCCTAGACCGAGCTAGCTCTGCTACGAAAACCATGCCAATAGCGACCGCTTCTCCGTGACGCATTTGATACTTCGAGTTCATTTCAATTGCATGGCCCAAGGTATGTCCATAATTAAGCGACTCTCTGGCAAAGCTCTCCTTGAAATCAACCGACACAACCTTGGCCTTAACAGCAACCGCTCTAGTGACTAAATCTATCAACGCATCCTGCATTGATAAAAAGTTATCGGGATCGATCGAGTTTGCCACCTTTAAAATCTGCGCATCTTCAATAAAACCGCACTTGATTACCTCTGCCATACCGGCGCAAAAATCACGCTTAGAAAGTGTGGTGAGAAAGGCAAGATCGATCAAAACTGACTGAGGAGAATGAAAGGAACCAATCAAATTCTTGCCATAGTCGGAGTTAACTCCGGTCTTGCCACCCACAGCAGCATCCACCATTCCTGCCAGCGAAGTAGGAACCGCTATCCATTCAACTCCGCGAAGCCAGGTTGCCGCTGCAAAACCTGCAAGATCGGTGATCGCTCCCCCACCGATTCCAACAATCACATCCGAACGGGTAAATCCAGCTGCACCTAACCAGTTCCATAGTGTCATTAATGTGGCTGGGCTCTTTGCATCCTCGCCATCTGGAACTTCAAAGATATGCACATCGGAGTCAATGGATCTTATGTTGCTTAAATCAGGTGCAAAGGAGGATGAAACGATGATTGCAACTCTGGTTCGGTTCGCAAGAGCTTCGATAAGGGTTGAACTCCACTCACAACCTATCAACACCGAGTAATCGTGTTCGGCCTTAACCTTTACCGTATTCATAAAGCACCTTTTGCTATCTGTTCAACAATCTCTGTAACTTGCATTTCATCTACTTTAATAATCGAATCGGCAAGTTTTTCATAAATGGGGCGCCGCTTATCACTCAATGATTGCCACTGGGCACGTGGATTTCCTAGAAGAAGTGGCCGGTCACGATTAAACCCAACTCGCGGCGCCGCAGTAGCAAGTGATACATCGAGGAACACAACATGTGAACCAGAATCAGCGATTGCGACCTGGGCTGATTCAGAAACTGGAGCTCCACCGCCCAAACTGACAACAGCGTTATCAACCTTAAGCACCTGTGACAAGGTCTCTAACTCAAGGGCTCGAAACGCTGGTTCGCCGTCGACAACAAAGATGTCAGTTATTGTCTTGCCGCTTTTCTCTTCAATTATTTCATCTGTGTCGAGAAAGCTCATAGCAAGATGCTCCGAAAGTGCACGACCTACCGTGCTCTTTCCAGCTCCCGGTGGGCCTATCAAAACTATTCGGCTCATTGACCTGCTACTTAAAGTTAAGGGTGCTGATGTAAGTCTCAAAGTTACGGCGTGTTTCTGAAACAGAATCACCACCAAACTTCTCAAGGACCGCTTCTGCTAAAACCAGTGCCACCATTGCTTCAGCAACCACACCCGCTGCAGGAACGGCGCAAACATCGGAACGTTGATTAATTGCTTTGGCTGCCTCGCCAGTTGCGACATCGATAGTATCTAGGGCTTTAGGTACTGTGGAGATTGGCTTCATCGCCGCTCTCACACGCAGAATCTCACCGTTAGACATACCGCCTTCGGTACCACCTGCGCGATCTGTTCTGCGAACGATCTTGCCCTGTTCATTCTTTTCAATCTCATCGTGGGCTACTGAACCTCTGCGGGTTGCAGTTTGGAAACCATCACCGATTTCAACACCCTTAATCGCTTGAATTCCCATAACAGCGCCAGCAAGCTTTGAATCTAATCGACGATCCCAGTGAACGTGTGATCCCAATCCAGGCGGCATATTGAAGGCCAAGACCTCAACTACCCCACCTAGAGTGTCACCATCGCGATGGGCTTTCTCGATTTCAGCGATCATCAACTCGCTGCTCGCAGGATCGGCACAACGCACTGGATCAGAATCGATTTTTTTCATATCTTGCGCAGCTGGCAGAACCGTTTCATCTGGAACTCTCACTGAACCAATTGATAAAACATGGCTCAAGATCGTTATTCCGACACTTTGTTCTAAAAAATTTCGTGCAACCGCACCAAGTGCAACTCGTGCAGCGGTTTCCCGTGCACTTGCTCTCTCCAAAATAGGACGAGCATCATCAAATGCATATTTCTGCATTCCGACTAAGTCAGCATGTCCTGGGCGCGGACGGGTCAATGGTGCGTTTCGGGCCAGATCTTTAATCTCATCCTCAGGAACAGGATCTGCTGACATCACCCTCTCCCACTTAGGCCATTCAGAGTTTGCAACTTGAATTGCAATTGGGCCACCTTGTGTAAGACCTAAGCGAACACCACCAAGAATAGTTACCTTGTCAGCCTCGAAATTCTGTCGAGCGCCACGACCAACACCAAGACGGCGACGCTCTAGGTGGTAGTCGATATCTGCGGTCGTTACCGATACAGAGGCAGGGATTCCTTCAACGATCGCGCTCAGTGCTTGACCATGAGACTCACCAGCTGTTAACCAACGCATGTGCCTATTGTGTCAGATTGGCAGCCTAACTCGTCGCCAAATAAAGCAATAGTCCTGCCCAAATGCTTGGTGCCAAGGCAATTGCGTTAGGAATCGATCTTC
>CAZQNP010000002.1:78048-84932 GCA_964594645.1 uncultured Candidatus Planktophila sp.
AAAGAGTAATGAAATCCTGCTACATCGGTACTGTCCAACCTCCACTGGCCATCCCGAAAGGTCAGAGTGTTACCGCTTGAAACTTTCTTGGCGGTGTCAGAGACAAAACCTGCCAAGGTTAAAGCCTCCTCCTTGAGCGGCATAGTCAGAGATAAACAATTCTTCTGGGTACCGCCGATGAATGAGGACAACTCCCCAGACTTGATCTCGATCGGCTCGTATGATGCCTTTATTCCGTAGTGCTCATAGGCGATGGTATGAAGAAGCGGGCTGAGTGAATGATTGATGGGCGAACCCAGTACGGCTGCGTTAATCACTCGAACACACCAGCCTTGCGATTCTTTGTGTAAATCGCTTTCCAACCGTTGAACTCATCAAAACTTGCCGTAAAGCGGGTATCCCCCGGTGCTACTGTGATGAAGTACAACCAATCTCCGGCGGCGGGCTCAAGTGTTGCTTTCATCGCATCGGCACCAGGGTTGCAGATCGGCCCTGGTGGAAGTCCATACCTACGATAGGTGTTGTATGGCGAATTAAGCATGGTTGACTTACGACTTAGAAAAATATTGCCTCGGGCCTGCATGATGTAATGAACCGTTGAATCCATTTGCAAAGGCATTCCAACCTTCATTCGATTGTAAATAACCCTTGAGATCTTGGCGAAATCCTGAGATCTGCCCTCAGCCTGAATGATTGATGCAATCGTCAATAGTTGCTGTGGTGAATACTCAGCATTTCCCTGAAGAATCTTCTTTGCATACTTATCCTCAGTAAATCTCTCTACCAGACGTTGCGCAGCCTGCGCCGCTGATGTGCCATCCCCAAATGAGTACTGCGCAGGGAAAAGTAGCCCCTCGCTACTTGAAAAGCCCTTCGGGAGTTTCAAGGATGCAAAAGCCTCTTTAACTTCAGAAGAGGAAAAACCTAACTGCAAGAAACTCTTCTGTATCTCACTTCGCCAAGCCCCTTCTGTAATCCTGATCAAATTCGGAATCCGCTCTGGATCCAGCAGTTGATCTAACGCTTGTTGGGCTGAGATCTGAAGGGTTAGACGATGGCCACCTGGCGCAATTTTTTGAGACCGACTATCTGCAACTGCTACGCGAAAAAATGCTTGAGAAGATTTAACGACCCCTGCCTCGTACAAGATTCGGGCTATCTCAGAGCCAGTTGCGCCTGCGGGGATTTCAACAACTATCTCCTCAAGACCCTGAACAGAAGAAACGCTCTGATAATCAGGCGCCGCTGATGAGCCCGAGCGAATAAAAAACAGTGATCCGGTGAAGAGCACCACCACTAATCCAGCCGCAGCTAGACGTTGAATACTTTTCATCTGCCGCTCTTCTGAAGCTCTATTCCGAACTCAAGAATCGCCACAGCTGCCGCCATATCAATGGTGCTCTTTGAATCCTTTGCGTTCTTTCCTGCCTCGCGAAGATTACGTGCTGCGCTGACAGTGGACATCCTTTCATCCACCAAAAGTATTTCTGCATCACACAGCTCTGCCAACCTGTCTGCAAACTCCATCGCTTTTTGCGAAGCGATACCTTCGGCACCGCTGAGTTGAGAAGGTTTACCTACAAAGATTTGAATCGGTGAGACCTCATCAAATATGAGGCTAATCTGGCTCAAAAGGTTTTTATCTTGGCTCTTTAAGGTTGTTAGCGGTGAGGCAAGAATCGAATCTGGATCACTTACCGCAACACCTATGCGAACATCTCCGTAATCAAAGGCGATACGACGTCCACGCTTCATCATTTATCCAAGCAATGACTGTGATATTGCAGCAACTGCATCTAAACAGGCTGCTGGATTAGTTCCGCCACCTTGAGCGAAATCATCCTTACCGCCGCCGCCACCACCGAGAACCGTTGATCCAATCTTGACGAGAGCTCCTGCTTTAACTCCCTTTGCTCTTGCCTCTTCACTCACCGCTACAACCAATACGGGCTTACCGTCATTGTTACTAAGAAGTGCAATAACCGAATTGGAGTGCGCTGCTCTTAAATCTATGGCGATCTTGCGGAGATCATCACCTGAAACCCCATCAGACATAACTGATGCAATGAATGTGTAGCCATTGACATCCTTGGCTGACTTAGAAAGATCGCCTGCTTGAGCAAGAGCCTGCGCTGATCGAACAGCAGCCAACTCCTTTTCGATCTCCTTCATCTTGTTCAACATATCTGAGATTCGCTCTGGTAGCTCTTCAGTTCGTGCACCCTTGATGAGATCGGTAAGGGAGTTCAGCAGAATGTGTTCACGCGCCAGGAACTTGTAAGCATCCACACCAACTAAAGCTTCAACACGTCGAACACCAGCACCGATTGAGGATTCGCCGAGAAGTTTTACAACACCTAATTGACCTGAACGCGAAACGTGGGTTCCTCCGCACAGCTCACGTGCCCAATCACCAACACTGACCACACGAACAACATCGCCATACTTTTCGCCAAAGAGGGCCATAGCGCCTAACTCTTTAGCCTTTGCTTGAGACATGCTCTCAGCTGTAACCTCTAGGTTGTCGAGTAACAATGTGTTAACTCGAGATTCAACATCATCTAAAACCGATGCCGAGACCGCTCCAGTTGCCGGGAAATCAAAACGGAAACGGCCTGGAGAGTTCTCGGAGCCAGCTTGTGTTGCCGTTTCTCCAAGAATCTCTCTGAAGGCCTTATGAACCATGTGAGTTGCGGTGTGAGCACGTGAGATCGCCGCTCTTCTTTCAGCATCAATTTGGGCCAAGGCATCTGATCCCACTTCGATACTTCCGTTGCGAACTCGACCTCTGTGCACAGAAACACCTGGAACTGGCGACTGAACATCATCAATTTCAATTACAGCGCCATTGCTCAAGGTAATTAATCCACCGTCTGCTAGCTGTCCGCCACCTTCTGCATAAAACGGTGTCCGATTTAAGATAACCTCAACATCATCGCCTTCAGATGCCGTTGACACGCCAACACCATCTACAAGAATTCCAGTCACCCTTGATTCAGAACTTACATTGGAATATCCCAAGAACTCTGTCTTGCCGCTCTTATCGGCGATTGCACGATATACAGATACATCTGTGTGACCAGATTTCTTTGCTTTGGCATCGGCCTTTGCTCGATCCTTTTGCTCCTTCATTAAACGTCGGAAGCCATCTTCATCAACGCTGAGGCCTTCTTCGCGGGCCATCTCAAGGGTTAAATCAAACGGGAAGCCATAGGTGTCATGGAGTTTGAAGACATCCTCACCCGGCAAGACATTGGCTTTGCTCTTCTTGAGAGACGTTGATGCAAGGTCAAATATCGCAGTTCCACTCTTTAGCGTTTGAAGGAAACTCTCTTCCTCTGAGGCACTTACAGCCAAGATACGATTCTTATCTGACACAAGTTCAGGGTATTGCGGTCCCATCGCGCCGATTGCTGCAACTGTTAGTTCAGACATGATTGGATCCATAGAACCGAGTAAACGCATATTACGGATTGTTCGACGCATCATTCGGCGAAGCACGTAGCCTCGACCCTCATTTCCTGGGGTCACTCCATCACCGATCAACATCGCAGATGTTCGTGCGTGGTCGGCAATTACTCGTAGCGAGACATCAGATTTTTCAGAAGTCCCGTACTTGACCCCAGTTAACTCAGATGCACGATTGAGGATCTGAATAGTTGTGTCGATCTCGTAGATGTTCTCTACACCTTGCAACAGCGCTGCGGTGCGCTCTAATCCCAATCCTGTATCAATACTCTTTGCTGGAAGCTCGCCAAGGATTGGGTACCCATCCTTGCCGCCACCTGCTCCACGTTCATTTTGCATGAAAACCAGGTTCCATACTTCGAGGTATCGGTTCTCATCTGCGATTGGGCCACCTTCAACACCATATGCAGGACCACGATCGTAATAAATTTCAGAGCAGGGACCACATGGACCGGGAACACCCATAGACCAGAAGTTGTCAGCCATGTCACGTCGCTGGATTCGCTCCTTAGGTACACCGATTTGCCTGTGCCAAATATCAGCAGCCTCATCATCATCAAGGTAAACAGTTACCCACAACTTCTCCTCTGGGAAGCCATAGCCGCCATCTGCGATCGGTCGTGTTAACAACTCCCATGCAAGTGCGATCGCGCCCTCTTTGAAGTAATCACCGAAAGAAAAGTTTCCGCACATCTGGAAGAAGGAGGCGTGACGAGTCGTCTTTCCTACCTCATCGATATCCAAGGTACGCACACACTTTTGAACAGAGGTGGCGCGCTTATATGGAGGTGTAACCTCACCAAGAAAGTATGGCTTGAAAGGCACCATTCCAGCATTGACCAACAAAAGGTTTGGATCATCTGCAATTAATGATGCAGATGGAACAACGGTATGGGTTAACCCCTGACGGTTGTCGGATTCAAAGAAGCGCAGCCAGCGCGAACGGATCTCGGCGGATTCCACTGGTTAGCTTCACTCAGCCTTCTTCTTCTTTGCACGACCCTTATTCATTTGCGCCGCTGAAAGTAGAGCTCCCGCAACCTTAACCGCGGAGCCGTTCTTATTAATGAAACCTTGTGTCGCTTCGCTCACCTTGTCACTCATCTCTTCGATGTTTTTGGTGACGCGATTGATACTGTGAAGTGGGCCGTTGACCAGGGTTACTGTTGTGTGAACCTCGTCAATGAGTGGTGCAGCTTCATCTGTTAACACTTTGAGAGAGGCCTTGGCCTCATCGATCAAACGGCCAACGCGAACAACCACGTAGGCGATAGCGATGGCGATAACAGCTAGAGAAGATGCTGCGATTATTGTTGCAATTCCACCTGGACCCATGTTGTTAGCCTACCTGACCCTTTAACTCTCTTGCGGGTTTTTTGGCTGTGGCACCCAATCAATTCCGCTCTCTTTGCGTTGAGCAGGGGTAATTGGAGTTGGCGCACCGGTGAGTGGATCACCACCACTAGCGGTCTTTGGAAAGGCGATTACTTCGCGGATCGAATCAGAGCCAGTGAGTAAAGCACAAACACGATCTAGACCTAATGCGATTCCACCATGTGGAGGTGGTCCGTAGTTAAATGCCTCTAGAAGGAAGCCAAACTTGCTAGCTGCCTCTTCATCACTTAATCCGATTACTGAGAAAACATCCTTCTGGATATTGCGATCATGAATACGGATAGAACCGCCGCCTAGCTCTGTTCCATTCAAAACAATGTCATATGCATACGCCAAAGCTGATGCTGGATCTGCTTTGAAGGTGGATGCAAACTCAGGCTTTGGTCCGGTAAATGGGTGGTGAACCGCTGTCCATCCACCACCATCTGTTGGCTCAAACATCGGAGCATCGACAACCCACAAAAACTCCCACTGTCCATCGGGAATCAAGTTGCAGCGCTTACCTATTTCTAGTCGAACCGCTCCAAGCAGGTTTAATGATGCTGAACGCTCCCCTGCTGCAAAGAAGATTGCATCTCCCGGCTTTGCACCCGCAGCTCCAACCACTCCGGCACTCTCTTTTTCGGAAAGATTCTTTGATACAGGACCGCCTAGAGTTCCATCCTCGCTCACAAGAATGTAGGCCAGACCCTTTGCTCCTCGAGCCTTAGCCCAATCCTGCCAAGCATCTAATTCGCGACGTGCAGATGAGGCTCCGCCAGGCATAACTACCGCACCGACATACGGAGCTTGGAAAACGCGGAACTCGGTTTCGCTGAAGAAAGAGGTCATATCAACCAACTGATTACCAAAGCGAAGATCTGGCTTATCGGAGCCGTAGTTACTCATCGCATCCGCGTAAGTCATTCGCTTGAGTGGAAGAGGAATATCGTAATTGACAGCTTCCTTCCAAACGCGAGCAACAATCTTTTCCGCGACGGCCAAAATATCCTCTTGGTCAATAAATGACATTTCAATATCTAATTGAGTGAACTCAGGTTGACGATCTGCACGGAAGTCCTCATCTCGGAAACAGCGCGCGATCTGGTAATACTTTTCCATTCCTGCAACCATAAGAAGCTGCTTAAAGAGCTGAGGTGATTGTGGCAAGGCGTACCAGGAGCCCGGTTGCAAGCGAACTGGAACTAAAAAGTCACGCGCACCTTCTGGCGTAGATCTGGTCAGGTATGGAGTTTCAATTTCAAGAAACTTCTCATCCTCCATAACACGACGAATGGTTGAAGTTACCTTTGAACGAAGTCTTAGATTCTGCGCTGGTTTCTCGCGGCGGAGATCTAGGTAGCGATAGCGCAAGCGCACCTCTTCATTGATATCGGTGTCATCGCCACTGTCTACTGGAAATGGCAGCGGGGCCGCCTCTGAGAGAACCACGACGGTATCCCCCATTACCTCGATCTCACCGGTAGGAATATTTGCATTTTCATTTCCACTAGGGCGAGCAACAACCTCACCTGTGATGAGCAGACACCACTCGGCACGCAAAGAGCCTGCAACCTTCTCATCGCGAATAACGACCTGGACCGAACCTGACGCATCACGAAGGTCAATGAAAGCCACGCCACCATGATCACGTCGACGAGATACCCAGCCAGCAAGAGTTACCGTCTGTCCTGCGTTTGATTTGCGCAGCGAGCCAGCTTCATGTGTACGTAACATAGTGTTTTCCTAATCCTACTTTTCGAGTGCTTCTAGCAATGACTCAATCTTAACCGAGGTTAAGGCACCAGATTTCATCACTTTCAACTCAACCGTTCCGCTAGAAATCTCTGATTCACCCAAAACAATCACGTAAGTAGCACCACTCTTATCGGCACCCTTCATCGCACCCTTGAGGGCACGATCGCCAAAGGCAATTTCAACGGTTTTGCCCTGTGTTCGAAGAGAGGCTGCAATTTTTAAAGCTTGGAGCTTTGCCTCATCACCTAACGGGATGATGAAAAGATCTGACACAAAAGCATCGG
>CAZQNP010000002.1:85032-87110 GCA_964594645.1 uncultured Candidatus Planktophila sp.
CCGCCTCTATCTTCAAAGGTGTACATCTCCTTTGAAACGACATCTGTTGATTCACCAACGCCACGCTTGAACAGCTCTGTATCCTCAAAGACCGGCAGTTCGATTAACTGATATCCAGCTTTGCTTGCTGGAGCGATTAATGAATCACGAACAAACTCAAAAGCACTTGATCGAGGAGGTGCGTACTCACTGACACCTTTAGGTGCTGAGATCTTTTGCTGAGCCATTAATAACGACCTACCAGACTTTTCAGATATGGATTGTTCTTCTTTTCATATGACATTGTTGTTTCTGGACCATGGCCTGGAAGCACTCTCAGATGATCCGATAACGGCAGCACCTTTTTTCGCAAGCTCTCTTCCATCTCCTTTGCAGAACCTGTTGGTAAATCTGTGCGACCAATCGAACCAGCAAAGAGCACATCCCCGCTCAGTAAAACCTCTTGATTTACCTCGAACATAAGTGAACCACGAGTGTGGCCCGGAGCATGGATAGCCTTGAAGCTCAGTCCAACAAGATCTACGAGATCACCGTTTCGAAGTTCGAGTACCTGATTAGGTTCTACGAACTTCATATCAGCGACCGTTGATGAAAACTCGACGCTCAATAACTTCTCTGGCGTGGTCAAATAGGCGCGATCTTCACTGTGAATATATGCAGGAATTGAGTAGCCATCGGCAATCGGCTGAATAGAAAAGGTGTGATCAAGATGTCCATGAGTAGCGATGATCGCTACCGGCTTGAGGTTGTGTGTTTGAAGCAACTCATCTAGCTGCCCTGAAACATCAGGCATACCTGGATCGATAATCACGCACTCGCTATCTCGGGCAGGGGCCAAGACCCAGCAGTTGGTAGCAAACATGGGGGCGGCAAAGGAGTCAATCAGCACAGCCATACCCCCTTTTGCACGCTCAATTGCGTCCCGATTGACGCTCGAACCATGAGACAGGGTACCTTTTGACCTACTAATCCACACTCGACCCACGCTTAGAGGGCTTAAATCTTCTAGGCATCGCACTCACATATAGCGAGCCTTTGAAAAGGTAACGCGCTGAAAGGATCACTCTCATGACAGATATGAATTTCCCACAACAGGCTAGCGCAGCAACTGCGTTAATTGGAGATCCTTCGGCATTTGGTCGAGTAGCAGAAGATGGAACGGTTTTTGTACGCACACCTCAGGGTGAAAAAGCGGTTGGCTCATATCCAGGAAAGAGTGCCGAAGAGGCGCTTGCTTACTTCGTTCGCAAGTTTGAAGTACTAGCCGCAGAGGTTGCACTTCTTGCAGCGCGTATCAAAAGCGGAGCAATGGTTCCATCGGATGCATACGCTGCGGTTAAGAAGCTGCGCGAACAGGTGAAAGAGTTAAATGGCGTTGGAGATTTAGAGGCGCTAGCTGCATCCGTTGAGCAGATTGAGCCATTAATTGAAGGACACCGTGAAGCATATGAGGCAAAGAAGGCTGCTGAGAGCGCTGCTAAAGCCGCCCGTCGCGAGCAGATTCTTGTAGAGAAGGAAAAGATTGTCGCTGAAGCAGAATCACTTGCACTCTCTGAAAGCTGGAAAGCTACTGGAGATCGCTTGAAGGTGCTTCTCGATGAGTGGAAGGCTGCGCCTCGGCTTGAAAAGAAAGCTGATGCAGATCTCTGGAAGCGTTTCTCCTCATCTCGAAACAAGTTCGACAAACGTCGACGTACCCACTTTGCCTCTCTTGAAGCAACCCAATCTGTTGTTGCAGATGCCAAAAAGAAGATTGTTGAAGAGGCGGAAAAACTAGCTACCTCAACTGAATGGGTACCAACAGCAAAGCGCTTTAAAGTACTCATGGATCAGTGGAAAGCAGCTGGTCGTGGCAAGAAGAATGATGATGCCAAGCTTTGGGCACGATTTAAAGCTGCGCAAGATCAGTTCTTCAAGGCCAAGAATGCAGATCTTGAAAAGCGCGATGTAACGATGGCAACTAACTTGGTAAAGCGCGAAGAGTTATTGCCGAAGATCGAAGCATTGCTGCCAATCTCCGATGTGAAAGAGGCACGAAAGGCTCTCAATGAACTCCTTCGTTCATGGGAGAAGATCGG
>CAZQNP010000002.1:87210-93853 GCA_964594645.1 uncultured Candidatus Planktophila sp.
GCTCGTAAGGTTTGGCTTGCAGAAGCGCAAAAGAGTCTTGCAGAGTTCAACTAATTCAAGAAACTTTATCTCAATTAGTTGTTGGTAGTCCTGTAAACATCGTAAACGCCTTCGATCCCCCGTACCGCACCTAAAACCGCATCAAGGTGGGTGGCATCTGCCATTTCAAAGGTAAAGCGGGAGTAAGCGGTTCGATCCTTTGAGGTGCTTACAGCTGCGCTCAAAATGTTCACATGCTGTTCCGACAAGGTTCTGGTTACATCTGCCAAAAGAGATGCGCGATCAAGTGCTTCAACCTGAATATTCACAAGGAAAACCGATGCGGCACCAGTACGCCATTTAACATTTACAACGCGATCTGCTTGATGTTTCTGAAGGTCTAATGCATTGGTGCAATCTGATCTGTGAATTGATACTCCACTGCCCTTTGTGATGAAACCCATTATCTGATCGCCAGGAACTGGTGTGCAGCAACGAGCAAGTTTTACAAGGACATCATCGGTACCTTCAACATCAACGGCATTACTGGAACGTCTGGTAGCTGGAGCTCTGGTAGGTAATACATCCATCGTTGGCTCTGGATGTGAATCCTCTGCGCCCATCGATGCAACCAATTTGTCAATGATGGAAGCAGCTGACACATGTCCATCACCCACAGCCGAATACAAGCCATCGATATCTGAGTATCTAAGGTCATGAGCTAACTCCAGTAGAGAGTGACCTGCAAAGATCTTTTGCAAAGGCAACCCAGCCTTGCGCATCTGACGAGCGATTGATTCGCGTCCGGCATCGATTGCTTCTTCTCTGCGCTCTTTGCTAAACCATGCCTTGATCTTTGACCGAGCCCGAGGACTCTTTACAAAGTTGAGCCAATCTCGACTAGGGCCTGCAGACTCACTCTTGTTGGTAACGATTTCTACTACATCACCATTGTTGAGTCGAGATTCGAGCGGCACTAACCTGCCATTGACCTTTGCGCCAGCACAGCGCAAACCAACATCGGTATGAACCGAGAAAGCAAAGTCAACTGGTGTAGATCCCCCGGGCAAGGCGACAACACTGCCCTTTGGAGTAAACACAAAGACCTCTGGAGAACCCAAATCAAAACGTAGCGCCTCAAGAAACTCAGATGGATCTTCAGTTTCCTTCTGCCATTCATGCAACTGTCGTAGCCATAACATCTCAGGAGATGAATCTGAATTTTCAGCACCCTGCTTGTACTTCCAGTGGGCAGCGATACCAAATTCAGCACGAGCATGCATGTCATATGTACGAATCTGAATCTCAATCGCTTTACCCGTAGGTCCAATTACCGTTGTGTGCAGAGATTGATAGAGGTTGAATTTGGGCATCGCGATGTAATCTTTGAAACGTCCAGGCACTGGACTCCAGCGAGCATGAATCGAACCAAGTACGGCATAACAATCGCGAACATCATTAACCAGAACTCGAATACCGACCAGGTCGTAAATATCATTGAACTCTCGTCCACGAACAACCATCTTTTGGTATACCGAGAAGAAATGCTTCTTACGACCTGTAACAGTTGATTGGATACTGTCTCTTAATAAATCCTCTTTCACCGAGGCAATGACCTCTTCTGTTAGCTTGTCTCGTGAAGGCGAACGTTCTGCGACTAAACGAGAAATTTCCTCGAATTTCTTTGGCTCTAGAATCTCAAATGACAGATCTTCAAGCTCCCACTTAATTGCATTCATACCTAGCCGGTGGGCCAAAGGAGCGTAGATATCCAAGGTTTCTCGTGCTTTGCGGGTGGCACTTTCAGGTGCTACATACTTCCAGGTACGCGCATTGTGTAAGCGGTCAGCCAACTTAATGACCAATACTCGAATATCGCGCGACATTGCGATAACCATTTTGCGAACCGTCTCGGCCTCAGCCGTAGGACCGTAAGTGAGTTTGTCTAACTTAGTAACACCATCTACAAGGTTTGCGATCTCATCGCCAAAATCGGCGCGTAGTTGCGTCAGTGAGTACTGGGTATCTTCAACCGTGTCATGCAGAAGTGCTGCGATGATCGTTGGTGGATTCAACCCCAAATTTGCGAGAATCTCCGCAACTGCAACCGGATGGGTTATGTATTGCTCACCGGATTTACGAAGCTGTCCTTCATGGGCATCACGTGCGACTTCAAAGGCACGTGATACCTCATCCCCATCTACAGCGGCATGGTTTTCCTTGAGAGCACTGATTACAGGTGCTATCAAGGTATCCACAAGAGACCTTACTTACGACCCTTACGCTTTGGTTGATTGCGTGGACCGCGACCATTGTCAACAACAACTGGCGCAGTTGCTACAGCTGAGCCAGAAGAGATTGAAGCGTTACGTGCTTGAACTCTCTTTGCTAACGCCTGCATCGCTGGCTCTCTTTCGCGAATTTGAGCCAAGAGTGGTGGAGCAATAAAGAGTGAAGAGTACGTGCCTACCAAGAGGCCGATGAATAATGAGAGTGACAGATCCTTCAGCGTTCCCGCACCGAGTAGTCCAGCACCCACAAAGAGAATCGCTGCTACTGGCAGGATCGCAACAATTGAGGTGTTAGCAGAGCGAACGATTGTCTGATTGACCGCCAAGTTGACCGCTTGTGAGTAGGTCTTAGTCGATGTGGCTGAGATTGATTTGGTGTTATCCCTGACCCTATCGAAAACAACGACGGTGTCATACAGCGAGTAGCCCAGAATGGTTAAGAATCCAATAACGGTAGCCGGCGTAACATCAAAGCCAACAAGGGCGTAGATACCCACAGTAATAAAGACGTCGTGGACAACAGCAACGATCGCAGAAACCGCCATCTTTGGCTCAAGTGCCATGGCTAGATAAATCATTACAACCAACAAGAAGCCGAACAATCCATACAGTGCTTTACGAGTGATCTCTTTACCCCATGAAGGTCCAATAATCTGGGTATCAATATCATTTAGGCTCACAGCAAACTTTGCTGCCAATGCATCTTGAATTGCGTTGTTTTGAGCTGGTTCTAGCGCTTGTGTTTGAACGCGAACCTTGTCACTACCTACAAGCTGAATGGTTGGTTCACTTGCAATTCCAACCTCTTCAACCGCTTCTCTGGCTAGAGAAATTGAAGGGTTTGGAGTGTTTACCGTAAAGGAAGATCCGCCCTTAAATTCAATTCCGAGGGTGAGGCCCTGAATGGCCAACGCTCCGATTGAAAGGAGAACGAAGAAACCAGAAAGACCATACCAGCGGCGACGATTACCTACGAAGTTAAAAGATGTTTCGCCGCGATAGAGACGCCCACCTAAACCTGAAAACTTTGACACTTTATGCCTCCTTCGCAACGACTAGACCCAGACTCTTGGGCGAGAAGCCTGAGAGTGGATGACCTGAGTTAAAGAACTTGCTTCGAGAAACTAAGACAAGTGCTGGCTTGGTGAAGAGGAAGATAATGATTAAGTCGATTAGTGTTGTGAGTCCCAGAGTAAATGCGAAACCACGAACACCGCCAACAGAGAATACGTAGAGCAGCACAGCTGCGATGATCGATACAAAGTCTGCGATCAAAATGGTGCGACGCGCACGAATCCAACCGGTTTCAGCTGCGGTTCGTAGGGATCTTCCCTCACGCATCTCATCCTTTACACGTTCAAAGTAGACGATAAAGGAGTCCGCGGTAACACCGATCGCTGTAATCGCACCCGCAATTCCAGCTAGGGTGAGCGTAAATCCAATCCACTGACCCATCAACAGAATCAGCGCGTACAACATGATCGCGGCAACTCCCAAGGAGGCTACGGTTACAAAACCCAATGCGCGGTAGTAAATAAGGGTAAAGATAACTACGAGCAACATACCCAGACCTGCAGCGAGTACACCCGCGTTGAGTTGATCTGCTCCAAGAGTTGGAGATACCTGTTGAACCTCACCACGATCAAATGCGAGTGGCAGCGCACCGTACTTTAGAACATTTGCAAGATCTTGGGCCTCAAGTTGAGTAAAGCTTCCGGTGATCTGTGCATTTCCCGAAGGAATAGCTTCGGTAATTCGAGGCGATGAAACAACAAGTCCATCTAGAACAATCGCTACCTGATTTGTTGGTTCAGGCAAAGCAGTTACACGCGAAGTCAACGCTCCAAAGGCCGAGGTTCCTTCGTTATCAAAGGTGAGGCTTACAAACCAAGAGCTACCTGCTTGTGGATCAAGACCTGCAGATGCCTTTGAGATCTGACGACCCAAAACCTCTGCTGGAGCAAGAATGTACTTTGCACCGCCTGCACGATCACAAGTAACCAAAGTGTCAGTCGGTGAATCAGATGAGGTCCCTTGTAGATTCTCAGGCTTGGTGCAATCAAGTGCTGCAAACTTTGCATTATCTTCTGCGCTTACTCCAACAGCCGGAGTTGCTGTTGCATCTGCACCAGCTGGCACTCCTGAGCCAGATGCCAGCACCTGACGGAAGCGAAGCTCTGCGGTTTGTCCTACGAGATCTACTACACGTCGTCCAGTATCACCTGGAACGGAAATAATAATTTGGCGGTTAGTGCCACTACCTTGCGCAGTAACCTCTGATTCAACAACACCGAGCGAGTCAACACGTTGGCGAATAATTGAAACCGCCTGATCGATCGCTTCACTCGTAACACTTCCCTCTTCACCTGGTGCAATACGTGGTTGAAGAGTTACCGATGTTCCGCCTCGTAGATCTAGACCTAACTGAAGGCTCTTAGAGTCTTGGAGGAAAACTAGGCTCACCATCGAGATGAGGATGAGACCAAGAATTGCCAAGGAACGTCCAGGGCGTGAACTGGTCTTTACTGGTTTTGTTGTTGTAGACATAGGCGCAGAGTCTAGGCGTCAGATGCGGGTAAGTCGAAAAGGGTGGCGATTTCGGCAGGTGGTGTTCGTCCTATATGGCGCCAGCCTTGAGCGGTGGCCACCCGTCCACGCGGGGTTCTGGCCATAAATCCATTTCGAACCAGGAAGGGCTCAGCTACAGACTCAACGGTTTCAACCTCTTCGCCTACCGCTATCGCCAAGGTTGAGAGACCCACGGGACCGCCATTGAAACGCTCAATGAGAGCCACCAAGACAGCTCGATCTAGGCGATCAAGTCCTAACTCATCTACCTCATACATCTCAAGGGCCGCTTGCGCGCTAGTCAGTGAGATTTGCGAGGATCCCTGTACCTGGGCAAAGTCACGAACCCGACGCAGCAAACGATTGGCGATTCGTGGGGTTCCACGTGATCGTCCAGCAACTTCCACTACCGCATCCTTGTCGATCACAATCTTTAGTAGTTCTGAACTTCGCGAAATAACATGGGCGATATCTTCTTCATTGTAGAAATCCAGGTGCGCAGTAAATCCAAATCGATCACGCAAAGGGCTAGGGAGCAATCCGGCACGAGTGGTTGCACCCACTAATGTGAAATGTGGAAGTTGCAATGGAATAGCGGTAGCACCGGGACCTTTTCCGACAATTACATCAACTCGGAAATCCTCCATAGCTAAGTACAACAACTCTTCTGCAGGTCGAGGTAGGCGGTGGATCTCATCAAGGAAAAGAATCTCACCTTCAACCAAGGAGGATAAAATCGCTGCCAAATCTCCTGCATGAGTTATTGCAGGACCACTCGTAATTCGAATCGGCGCGTTCATCTCACTTGCTAGAATCATTGCAAGTGTTGTCTTGCCTAGACCTGGAGGGCCAGAGAGCAAGATGTGATCTGCAGGAGCGTTTCGATGTCGAGCAGCGGTGAGAAGTACATCTATTTGTTCGCGAACTCTGTGTTGTCCCACAAAATCAGACAGTGTTTTTGGTCGCAGCGCATGCTCGAGGGCTGATTCTTCACCCTTGATCTGGGGAGTTACTAAGCGATCATCAGCCACGGGAACTCTTTCCGCTTGCTAAAGACAACTTAAGTAATTCACTAAGTTCAACTGTCGATGCATCTACACCTTGGCTTTGCAAACCGGCGACAACCTGTGAAATCGCACCATCAGACTCTTTAGGTGAGAAACCGAGCGAGACCAAAGCCGCCGCCAACTGCTCTCTCCAGGCAGGTACATGACCCTTATGCTGGTGAGAGCTTGCTAAATCATTGAGCTTTCCTTTGAGCTCCAGAATCAAACGTTGCGCTCCCTTTCGTCCAATACCCGGAACCTTTTCAATTGCGGCCACATCGTCCTGTGCTATCGCTCTGCCGAGATCTTCAGGTGTTAAGGCACCGAGAATTGATAAGGCCACCTTTGGTCCGATGCCTGAAACTGTTTGCACTAGTTCAAATAAAGTGCGAGATTCCTCATTGGTAAAACCAAACAAGGTGAGTGAGTCTTCACGAACTACCAGTGATGTAAATAGCTGCACCTGCGAGCCCAAATTCACCTGAGCTGCAGTTGCCGGTGTGACTAAGACCGTGAAACCAATTCCTCCAAGCTCCACAATAAGGCGATCGCTTTGAATTGATCTAACGCTGCCACTGAGTAAGGAGATCATCTAGACCTCAAATTCTTAATGCGTTTTTGTTCGGCAAGTGCTGCTTGCGCTAAGCGCGTTGTTCCTGCTCCTCGCCAAATATGACAAATGGCAAGTGCTAAGGCATCAGTTGCATCTACAGGTTTTGGAATTGATTCAAGGTTGAGAATTTTTTGAACCATCAGTGC
>CAZQNP010000002.1:93953-99758 GCA_964594645.1 uncultured Candidatus Planktophila sp.
AGACCTGGGTCAACACCCAAAACCCTCATTGCATTCCCCGTGCTTTCTCAATATGCCAACGTTCAAGCCTAAGGTTATTGAACTGCCGACTAGTCGAGGCTCGCCATAACTTCATCGGAAACATCAAAGTTACTGTAAACATTTTGAACATCATCTAGCTCTTCAATGGCATCGATTAATTCAAAGACCTTCTTCGCGCCATCTGCATCGAGTGGAATGCTCATTGATGGCAGGAATGAGGAGTCGGCGGACTCGTAATCAATTCCGGCTGCCTGTAGCGCGGTTCTAACCGGCACCAAATCCACAGGCTCACTCACGATTTCAAAAGCTTCACCTAGATCATTGACCTCTTCTGCGCCAGCCTCAAGAACAGTTTCCAGAATCAAATCCTCCGTCAGTGTTCCATCTTTCTTGACGATCACTACACCTTTGCGATTGAACAGGTATGAGACAGAGCCAAGATCTGCCATGGATCCACCATTTCGGGTTACAGCGACCTTAACCTCTGATGCCGAACGGTTTCTATTGTCAGATAAACACTCGATCATGATTGCAACACCGTTAGGGCCGTAACCTTCGTACATGATAGTGATCCAATCCTTGGCACCTGCTTCCAGGCCGGCACCGCGCTTGATTGCACGTTCAATGTTGTCCGATGGCATGGATGACTTTTTTGCTTTTGCAACCGCATCAAAGAGTGTGGGGTTCCCATCCATATCCGCTCCACCATTACGAGCTGCAACTTCAATTGCTCGAATCTGCTTTGCAAAAACTTTCGCACGGCGACTATCGATGATCGCTTTCTTGTGCTTTGTCGTAGCCCATTTGGAATGGCCTGACATGAATTCACCTCACCTAAATAAGAACCAAAAATTTCTTCTGGCTTACTTTACCTTCTCAAGTGCAGGACGGGCTACCTGTTCAATAAAGTAGCGATGAATTCTGTTATCCCCTGTCAACTCAGGGTGAAACGATGTTGCAAGTGCGGTTGCCGAACGAACCGCAACAGGGTGTGAGTTAACTGCGGCCAGTACCTCGACCGAATCTCCTACCTTTTCCACCCATGGCGCTCTGATGAAAACCGCCCTGATGAGATCATTTGCGCCGTCGGCAAATGCGATATCTGATTCAAATGAGTCAACTTGACGTCCAAAGGCATTTCTTCTGACGGTGATGTCTAATCCACCGAAACTTTTCTGTCCAACCTTTGCATCGAGAATCGCTTGTGCCAACAAAATCATTCCTGCGCATGATCCATATACCGGCATTCCATCTGCAATTCGATCTTTGATGAGTTGATAGATGCCAAACACCTCAGCTAGTTGAGCAATAGTTGTCGATTCTCCACCTGGTAACACCAGAGCATCTACTGCTTGAATCTCAGAACCTCTACGAACGGCGAACGCATCAACCCCGCAAGTGAGCAACGATTGAATGTGTTCGCGAACATCACCTTGAAGTGCTAAAACGCCAACCTTCATCGATGAAGAAACTACCAACCACGTTCTGAGAGGCGGTGAGGAGCTGGAAGATCAGCAACGTTGATACCAACCATTGCTTCACCAAGTCCACGTGATGCATCAGCAATAACCTTTGGGTCATCCCAAAAAGTGGTAGCTCTTACACATGCAGCTGCACGTTGAGCAGGATTTCCAGATTTGAAGATTCCAGAACCAATGAATACACCATCAGCGCCCATGCTCATCATCAAGGCAGCATCTGCGGGTGTTGCAATACCACCTGCAGTAAAGAGAACCACGGGAAGCTTTCCGGTCTGAGCAACTTCCTTAACCAAATCGTATGGAGCTTGCAGCTCCTTGGCTGCGACGTAGAGCTCATCCTCGCGCAATGATGAAAGACGACGAATCTCGCCACCAATCATTCGCATATGCTGCATTGCATTTGAAACATCTCCGGTACCAGCTTCACCCTTCGAGCGAATCATGGCCGCACCTTCATTGATGCGACGAAGCGCTTCACCGAGATTTGTTGCACCGCAAACAAAAGGAACTGTGAAATCAAATTTATCGATGTGGTTGACATAGTCAGCTGGAGTCAAAACCTCAGACTCATCGATGTAATCAACACCGAGAGATTCAAGGACGCGTGCTTCTACAAAGTGACCGATGCGAGCTTTGGCCATTACAGGGATTGAAACCGCTGCCTGAATCTTTTCGATCATGTCAGGATCTGACATGCGGGCAACTCCGCCTTGAGCGCGAATATCTGCCGGTACACGCTCCAGCGCCATAACTGCAACGGCACCAGCATCTTCAGCGATCTTTGCTTGTTCAGCGTTGACGACATCCATGATGACGCCACCCTTAAGCATTTCAGCCATTCCGCGCTTAACGCGGCCGGTGCCAGTTACTTCAGCCATGATTTATTACTCCGCTTCAATCGAAAGATAGAACCCAATCCTACTTCGTCTTTTCAACAACGCGCGACGTGAATTCAGGCTCACGATCGGTCAGCGCCACCCACACCTGACCGCCTTTAAAGTTCATCGTGGTTCCATCGCTAAAGCTGAAGGTGGTTCCGGCTTCGACTGAGGCTCTGTTCCATGTCGTGACGAAGCGTTGACCATCGCGAAGCACATAGGCCCTTCCGGTGCCTACAGTTTCTGTAAATGGTGTGACTCCCCCGAACTTATCTCCGTACTCAGACGGTGTAATGCTTACCATTTGAATCACAAGCGTTGTCGGTCCCAAAACATATCCGCTTTCAGCCAGATTTAACTTGTTGTTGTGTGACAACAGCCAACGGGATTGCTCTTCAGACCACTCTGCTGAATAGGTTGCAGCAGGCCAACTTATTTCAACTTTTTGTGTCGGCATTCCACCTTCTTGCAAATCACCAAATACAAATCCAACATTTTTTGCGATATCAACTGCTCGTTGTTCACCCTTTACCTTTTGCATCAGCAGATCTGCTCGAAGCACCATTGCAAAGGGCTGTACTCGATTTGGATCTGTTGTGTAAATCTTCGGACTTTGACGCTGAGCTCCTAGATCCTCAAGATTTGCAGCAGCAATAACCGGTAAAAGCTTTCGCTGCGCTCCACTGTAGGCAAATGCAACGCGACCAAATTGACTCAAGATATCAATATCTGAAATTCGCGCACTTCTGACAGGTCCAACTCTTTCTGGAATGATGGTTGAGTAAATAGCAGCCAACCGTGTGAGTCCGCCTTCAACTTGTTCTATGTAAACAATCTCTGCATCTTCAAGGCCGATCTGCGGATGTGCCATGTTTGTGTCATCGATCTTTACGGCTAACACCGGACCGTCAATACCTTCACGTCCACTTAAAACACTTGTGGCTTTTTTCTCAGGCAATAAGTCGGAAACAGCAGCACAACTTGTAAGCAAGGCCGCAAGGATTACCACAGCGGTTATCGAGCGCTTAGAGAACATCTGCTTCAAACTCATAAGTTATTGGCAATGGAGCGGTTCCGGCTAATCTAAAGATGCGAACGATGTACTTACCCCGAACCATTTGAGTGCGAGCTACCGCATCAGTATGAATCGCAATTGCCACCCGAATCTTGTCGGTTAATCCAGAGAGCTCTGTTAACAATGCGCTATCTGCGGCGGTTGCAAGATGTTGTGCATCTTCCAGAAGTAATCCAAGCGCTCCCGAAAGGCCACTTTCAGCCTGTGAACGGTTTTGTATATCTGCATCACGTGCTTGATAAGCAGCGGCAGTTAAAAGAACTGTGGAGGCAGGATCTGCGATATCGCTGTGGGCGATTTCAAGTGCAACCGCTGCTCTTTTCTGAAGCAACACATCTAGGTTCGCCCAGCTAGTTTCAACTCTGTGATGCAGCCTGTCTAAACGAGTTGCCGTAAAGGTGAGGTACCAGATTGCGAGCAAGACAAAGAGGGTGAGCAAGAGCCAACGTGTCATTGTTTATCCTCTTTATTAAGAAAACGGTTCCAAGGGCGAGTGTCTGAGGCCAGTCGAACCTTTTCGCTTCCAACTATTGACATCTCATAAACAGAGTAAATCTGTTCTGCAACAACTTTCCAGTCAAAGGTTTGAGCGTGAAGTTTGCCGGCTGCAGCCAAAACGTCACGCTTTGATTCATCGCGAAGTAAATCAATAACTACCTTTGCCAACTCTGTTGGGCTCTCTGATTCAAAAAGAGCACCGAAATCTCCGTGACCCAATAAGTCATCAAAGGCGGGAATATCACTTGCAACTACACAAGCACCACCGGCTAGCGCTTCGGCCAAAATGATTCCGAAGGATTCTCCGCCAGTATTAGGTGCAACATAAAGTGAGACTGAAGACATAAAGTCGGCTTTGTCCTCTTCAGAAATCCTTCCGAGAAATTCAAATCTATGTCGCAATTGAGGATCAATCGTTTCAATGACTTCTTCAGGATCACCAGGGCCTGCAACTATCACCCTTACATCAGGTGCAAACCTTGCGATAACGGGAAGTGCTTCAACTAAAACACTTAAGCCTTTGCGGGGCTCTTCAAAACGACCTATGAAACCAATTGTGTTTCCAGACCACTTTTCTTGCTTACTGCCATGGGCGTACCGAGATGCGTAAATTCCATTAGGAATGATGATTGCATCAGTATCTAGGTGATCTGTCAGCGTTAGGCGTGCCGCTTCAGAGACTGCAATGCGAGCAGATAACTTCTCAATAGCTGGCTCCAAAATCGGACCGATCGCAAAGATTATTTTCTGTCGCTTAGCAGCGGCGTGAAAGGTTCCAACCATTGGGCCATCTGCAGCCCAGCACGCAAGAAGAGAGATAGATGGGATAGCTGGTTCATGTAAATGCAAGAGATCAAAATCTCCTTGGGAGATCCATTGGCGAACACGTGCGAAAGCAACTGGCCCGAAGAGAACACGCGCAACCGCACCGTTGTATGGAATCGAAATCGGTTTTCCTGCGTTAACGACATATGACGGAAGTTTTGAATCATCCAGAGCAGGTGCCAAAACCGACACCTCATGACCTGCAGCGATTAGAAACTCCGCCAAATCTCTGATGTGGTTTTGTACTCCACCTGGTGTGTCCCAACTGTAGGGGCACACAATTCCTATTTTGAGTGAACGGGTCAACATTACGAACGTTCCTTGAAATCGCCATCGGTCCAGATTCGTTGCAGCATGTGCCAATCCTGTGGGTACCGACCGATTCCATCTTCAAAATGTTGCGCTGTCATCTGAACAATCTCTTGAACCATCTCTTTCTCGGAACCTGAACTCGGAAGTATTACCATCTTGAAATCGATGTGAACTCCTGCATCGGTGTACGAGACAAAGGCGGTTATTAATGGAGCTTCAGTACGTATAGCAAGTAGAGCAGGACCTGCCGGCATGCGTGCAGGAGATCCAAAGAAATCGACATCGATACCAGAACGAGAAAGATCTCTATCAGCGACCAATGCCACGAGTGCACCTTCCCGCAACCTATCGGCCAGAGTCTCTAGAACGCGGCCATCGAGCGGGAGAACCTCCATCCCCATTGACTCTCTATAGCTAAGAAACTTGAGAAATAGCTTTTCAGGTTTCAACCGCTCAGCCACCGTTACCAGGCGAACCCCTTTTTGGCAGAAATAGGCTCCAGCATGATCCCAATTGCCTGCGTGAGGCAATGCCACGATTACTCCAGTCTTGGCCGCTATTGCATCTAACAACAGATGTTCGTTAGTAACAGATACGGTTTGCGAAATACGTTGCGATGACCAGTCTGGAAACCTAAAAGTGTCACACCAGTAGCGCATGTACGAACGCATTGCATCCACAACCAATAGATCTAGATTAAGTGCGGTTATGTCGG
>CAZQNP010000002.1:99858-106031 GCA_964594645.1 uncultured Candidatus Planktophila sp.
GGAACGCCCAAGCCATCAAAACCGATTGCGGTAAGTGAAATGATTAAACGCTCAGTTCGCTCTGCAACTCCGCCAGAGCAAGTGATTCCAAAACTTTCTGCTTTTGCGCGGACGTAGGGAACGAGTAAACCCGTGATAAGCGTTGCAAGAACAACATATGCCAGTTGATCCTCGCGATTGATCAAATAAATCGAGACTCCCAGCAAAATAGCCGAGTCTGTGATTCGATCAATAGTCGAATCTAGAAATCCACCCCATTTACTAGAGCCGGTGCTAGACAACCTGGCCATGGTGCCATCAAAAAGATCGCTGAGTGCGAGAAGACAAATAGCTAACGTACCTACGAAGAAATCACCACGTGGATAAAAGTACAAGGCGCAGATCACGACGCCGACAGCTCCCACCCATGTCACCGCATTTGGAGTAACCCCTCGGCGGAGGGCAAAGGCTGCCACTGGAGTAATAATCCGAGTGACCGCTGGCTTTAAACGCGCACTTAACATCAAGGACCATCGTAGGCTGAGCCAGTGCAAACACAAATCACCAAGGCCATGATTCACGTTTATGGTCATGCCAGCGCTGAGCCTGAGCAGGTTGCTCAAAGCTTTGGTGCGCTCTATACCCAAGAAGCTCACAGCGAGAGCGATTTAGCGATTTTTGCAATCGACCCTTCTGCCGGAGTTGATCAAGGAACGATCGCGCTGTGGGAGGCGCTGGATGAGTTTCAGATTCCTCGTTTAGTGGTTGTGACTCATTTAGAAAAACAAGAGGCTGATTTTGATGATGCGGTGATGATTGCAAATCGTGTCTTCTCACCAATGGCTACTCCATTTCTTGTGTTGCATGATGAGGCGGGATTGCCGATAGCTCTGATCTCTTTGGAGGATTTATCAATCATTGATTACTCAACCAATCCCCCAACCTCTCGCATGAGCGATCCTGAGCATCAAACACTTGTGCAAGAGTTTCGAGATGAGTATCTAGAGCTGGTACAAAGTTCAGGTGATCAGGCTTTCCCTGCAGGATTACTTTTCCCTGCAATTCCGTTGTGGATTGAAAGAGGAATCGGCATAGATATTGTTAAACGGTACATCGAACAACTGAAGTAACTACCAAGCCGCTGCAATCTCATCACGAGTTAAATGAAGTAGTTGAGGCAGAACCTTTGTTTTTCCGATGATTGGCATGAAGTTAGCATCCCCACTCCAACGTGGAACAACATGCTGATGGATATGAGCCGCTACACCTGCTCCCGAAATCGCACCTTGGTTCATTCCTAGATTGAATCCTTCGGGTGATGAAACTTTGCGAACCGTCTTCATAGCGTGCGAGGTTAATTCAGAGATTTCATTTCTCTCTTCATCCCGCAAATCTGTTAGGTCGGCAACGTGCCTAAAAGCGCAGACCAAGAGATGACCTGGGTTATATGGATAGAGGTTCATGACGACATAGGCGTTCTTGCCTCGATGAACGATCAGACCTTCCTCATCTTTCATCAAGGGAATCTCACAAAAAGGGCAGGAAACATCATTGCCCTCTAAAGGTCTATTTTCTCCCCGTAGATACTCCAGACGATGTGGTGCCCATAACCGTTGCCAGCCATCTGGCATGCCAGCCCCGTTAATTTCGTGGGTCACCACTTACACCTGAGTTCGTTCAGCGACAACCTTTTTGATCTCAGCTATCGCATCTGCAATTGGAATTCCATTTTTCTGCTCACCATTTCGGTATCTAAATGAGACCGCACCGGCTTTTTGATCCTCTTCACCTGCAATCACCATAAATGGAATCTTCTGCATCTGCGCATTGCGAACCTTCTTCTGCATGCGATCATCTGATGCATCTAGCTCAGCGCGGATTCCGGCCTTTCGCATCTGCTTCATCACATCACCTAAGTAATCGGCAAAGGTATCTGCAACAGGGATACCAATCGCCTGCACTGGCGCTAACCATGGTGGAAAAGCTCCGCTGTAATGCTCTGTTAAAACCCCAAAGAAACGCTCAATAGAACCAAATAGTGCGCGGTGGATCATCACTGGACGTTGTCGAGTTCCATCTGCAGCTGAATACTCAAGTTCAAAGCGCTGCGGTAACTGGAAATCAACTTGAATGGTCGACATCTGCCATGTTCGACCAATTGCATCCTTGGCCTGAACAGAAATCTTTGGGCCGTAAAAAGCTGCTCCACCTTCATCAAGAACAAGCTCGAGGTTCTGAGCAGTAGCTGCCTTACGTAGAGCTTCGGTGGCTTCGGCCCAATCAGCATCTGCACCAACAAACTTCTCTTCATTCTTTGTAGAGAGTTCAAGATAGAAATCATTTAAACCATAATCACGCAACAGATTGAGCACAAAGGTAAGCAAGGAATCTAACTCGCCAACCATTTGATCCTTTGTACAGTAAATGTGCGCATCATCTTGAGTAAATCCACGGGCTCTCGTAATTCCATGAAGAACGCCTGATTTTTCGTAACGATAAACGGTTCCGAACTCAAAGAGTCGCAATGGAAGTTCGCGATATGAACGGCCTCGGGATTTGTAGATAAGGTTGTGGAAAGGACAGTTCATTGGCTTCATGTAGTACTGCTGGCCTGCTCGCTTTATAGTTCCATCCGCATTCAACTCTTCATCAAGAATCATTGGTGGATACATGCCTTCGGCGTACCACTGAAGGTGACCTGAGGTTTCAAAGAGCGCTGCTTTAGTTATGTGTGGTGAGTAAACAAACTCGTAGTTTTCCTCTTCATGGCGGATGCGTGAGTAATCCTCCATCGCGCGACGAACAATTCCACCCTTGGGATGAAACACCGCTAAACCTGAACCGATCTCCTCGGGAAATGAGAAGAGATCAAGCTCGGTACCTAGACGACGGTGATCTCGTTTTTCTGCTTCTGCGAGCAACTCTAGGTAGGCGTTGAGTTCATCCTGAGATGGCCACGCCGTTCCGTAAATTCGCTGCAGCATCGGATTCTTCTCCGAACCGCGCCAATACGCAGCAGCTGTTCGCATCAACTTAAAGGCAGGTATGTGCTTAGTTGATGGAAGATGCGGTCCACGACAGAGGTCGCTCCATACCGGGTTCCCATCGCGCCCTAAGTTGTCATAAATCGTAAGTTCGGAGCCACCTACTTCAACTGAAGCTTCTTCACCTGCAGGGCCCTTGATACCAATTAGTTCACACTTATACGGCTCATGTGCAAGCTCCTTGAGCGCTTCAGCTTCAGTAGTTACGCGACGTCGAAAACGTTGACCCTCTTTGATGATTTTGCGCATTGCACTTTCAATCTTGACTAAATCATCTGGATTGAAGGTGTTCTCTGGATCAAAGTCATAGTAGAAACCATCTTTGATTGGAGGACCAATACCCAAACGTGTATTGGCGTAAACCTCTTGGACAGCCTGTGCCATCACATGCGCGGTTGAGTGTCGCAATACCGCCAAACCATCAACAGATGAGATCGAAACCGATTCAACAACATCACCCTCGGAAAGCTGCGTCCAAAGATCCTTCAATGTTCCGTTAACGCGGCAAACCACGACATCTTTATTCTCAGCGAAGATATGGGTAGGGCGTTGATCTGCCTCTACTTGTTGGGCAACGCCATCAACGGTGATTGAGATCTGAGCCATGTCGCTAGCCTACCGAAGTCCTCAGCGCCATCGCTTCAATTTCTGCGCCAAATTCAGGTGATTGCTGCAGCAACCTTCCATCGATTGAACCAATCGGCTGGGCCAAGCGAAGACTACTTAATAGGAATGCTGATTCGACCTTGGAAAGATCTGTTATCTCAATACTCTTTACAGCGACACCGCAATACTCGATCACAAGAGCTCGCATAACGCCGGCCAGAACTCCATCGCTGATAGGCGGGGTCACCCATTGTCCATCTACCTTCAGGAGCAGATTGGTGACCGAACCTTCGCAAACTTTGCCGGAATCATTGGCAATGATCGCCTCGTCAAAGCCTTGGGCCTGAATTGATTTCAAAATTTCTAACCTATGGGTGTACGGATAGCTCTTTACGGGTTGTCCTTGTGTAGATATTCGATCCCTGTAGAGAGAAACTGTTGCGGCTTCATGCCAAGGTGTGTATGGCAAATGAACCGCCGACCAAGCTCCATCACTTCCAAAAGAAAGACGCAGTAATCCGTGTGCGTAGCTTTCTGTCGCGCACAGCAGTGCAACCGCCGCTCGAACCTGTTCTTCACCTGCGATTGAAAAGCCTAATTGCTTAGCACTCGTGACAGCGCGGCGCATATGCCGTGAAAGTGCCCACGGCAGGTTATCTACCGTCTTAATAGTTTCAAAAACCCCTGAACCATTCATCCATCCGGATTCATTGCATGGGCTATCAATCAGTTCTACTAATGCACCGTTATGAATTACCTTCATGGTTGCACCTGCGCTGCGATCTTGATCAATCGTGAGGCTTTAAGTTCGGTCTCTTCCCACTCATTAAGCGAATTGCTACTAAAAGTGATTCCTGCACCTGTTCCAAAATGCAGCTTTTCATCCTGCCAAAAGATACGAATTGCAACAGATAATTCAGCTTTATCGCCCTGCACCCAGCCCAGAACACCACAATAAGGTCCACGCGGATCTTCATTCTCCGCGATAGTTGTTAATGCAGATGACTTAGGAGCACCGCTCACAGAGCCAGGTGGGGAAATCAAGTTAAAAATCTCATTCCAACCAATCCCATCGCGAAGAACTCCCTCGACATCAGATACTAGATGTTGAAGTCCGGGATGAACTTGACTGTAAAGAAGTTGAGTTACTTCGACCGAACCGCTTTGGCAAATCATCCCAAGATCATTACGCATCAGGTCCACAATCATGATGTTCTCAGAACGATCTTTTGCTCCAAACTCTGAAGCACCCAATCTTTGAGTGCCCTTGATGGGAGATGTTTTAATTCTTGAACCTTTACGTTCTAAGAAAAGCTCCGGAGATGCCGAGGCAATATTCAAACTCGGTATCTCGAGATAACTTGCCCAAGGTGCGGGATTATTTTTCAGAATGCCTTTGAACAGACCTCGCAAATTAGCGTTCGTGTTCTCAGTCGTTAACGTGCGACAGGCATTGACTTGATACACCCAACCTTGGGCGATCTGTTCTCTGATGTGTTCTACATAATCTATGTACTGCTGCTGATTTGGAGCACTGCGCCAATGAGTTGTGATCGGCATCCATGGGGCATCAGGGAAATCCGCATCGATGACAGTTGCGAACTTGGCCGCGGTGAATGCTCCCTCAAATGTTGTCGAGATCGCCCAAAAATCTCCATCATCCAAACAGGAGGGGTCATGGGAGATCTCAACGAGTTCGCTCGCTAAACGTCCCCCCATCCAAAACATGGGTTGATCCATCTGCTGTGACACGGGCTAACGCTAACCAATCCCCTTCACTTTGGCGGTTACGGCTCTCCTGCGCTAGATTTGCCCTCCTCGCGGACGTAGCGCAGTTGGTAGCGCGGAACCTTGCCAAGGTTCAGGTCGCCGGTTCGAACCCGGTCGTCCGCTCTGATACTCGCCGTTTAGATTGAACTCTCTTCGAAGAATTAAATCTGACGGCGATATTTGTATGGTCGGGTGGCCGAGAGGCGAGGCAAGGGACTGCAAATCCCTCTACACGGGTTCAAATCCCGTCCCGACCTCCACTATTGATGCAAGACTGTTGTCGCTAAAGCACAACATGTGTTCAACCAGGATCAAAGGAAAAAGATGATGATCGATGACGACTCATTCAGACCTTGGGGACGTTATGAAGTTTTACAGGATGAGCCAACTCATAAAGTTAAATGTATTTACGTAACTTCTGGTGCCCGTCTTTCATATCAACGTCACCAGAAGCGACAGGAACATTGGTTTATTGTTTCAGGAATCGCCACAGTGACTTTGGATGGTCAAGTCTTTGAAAAAACAGCTGGTGAAACGGTAGATGTTCCTACGGGTGTTCTGCATCGAATCGGAAATCAGGGAACACAGGAGCTTGTCTTCATCGAAGTTCAAACCGGTTCTTACTTTGGTGAGGATGATATTGAGCGTATCGAGGATGATTACGCTCGATAATTCTTGTGTTGTATAGTTCTCATACCTAGGACGATTGGCTCAGCGGTAGAGCACCACATTGACATTGTGGGGGTCACTGGTTCGATCCCAGTATCGTCCACG
>CAZQNP010000003.1:0-69793 GCA_964594645.1 uncultured Candidatus Planktophila sp.
GTTCTGCTGTGACATTTTCAGTACCAACTTGGCGCTTAAGAATTGAAAGTAAGAAATAACCGCCAAAGGCGATTGTTGGTAGCGAGATAAATGCAAAGGCAATCATCCAGCGTGCCGCATCACTCATTTTTTGCTCCTTGTCTCTATTCCAAGTTCTCAAACTCATTCTAATTCTTAACCACTTTTTTGCCCATAAAACTGCCCATATTTGCCCATGGTTTCCCCATAAAAACATCTAAATCTGCGACAGGTTATGCAACAACATGTACAACGAAAATGCAGAAAGGAGAGCGCTGTTTCAACCTACGCCCACCTAATTGGAAGAAGAGTCGCCCTATAAGCCGGATCCTGTCCTCTTGCGAGGGATCACCATCCATCTAGATCTGTAATTACTTACAGATTCAAGCGACCTACCCGTTGACTCGAGCGAGCAGCTCTCAAACGCCAACTGCGTGGTCTTGCTTCAGGCGGGGTTTACATAGCTAACTGCATTACTGCAATTACTGGTGGTCTCTTACACCACCGTTTCACCCTTACCAACTTTCGTTGGCGGTTTACTTTCTGTTGCACTGTTCCCGCGGATTGCTCCGGGTGGGAGTTACCCACCGCCTTGCTCTGCGAAGTCCGGACTTTCCTCGGTGTCTTGCGACAACGCGGTGATCCGGGCGACTCTTCTAAGGTAAAGAGTACGCGAGATTAGTAGCGCTATGTAATGAGTTCCTTTAGGGTGGCACCCATGATTACGACTGTTGATGCCGATTTCCTAGCTCTCCCTCTCGAAAAAGTCTCCGATGCTGCCCTTAGCGCGGCAACGGGTGCCGGTGCTTCACACGCTGATGTGCGTATTGAACGGACCCGAACTGGTGTGCTATCGCTGCGCGATGCAAAGCCTGAGACTCAATCAGATGAAACCAACTTTGGAATTGGAGTGCGCGTCATTGTTAATGGCGCTTGGGGCTTTGCTTCATCTCCAGATGTAAGTGTTGAGACCGCACAGAGACTTGCAGCGACAGCTGTTGCAATGGCAAAGACATCAAAGCCACTTTCAACTGATGAAATCTCTTTAGTGCCAGAACCTGTCTATGCAAAGAAGAGCTGGGTCTCTGCCTACGAGATTGATCCGTTTTCTGTAACCGATGCGGATAAGAAGGATCGACTTGCTTCACTTAGCTCAAAGTTGCTTGCAGCCAAGGGTGTTAATCACACAAGCGCACATACGATGTATGTGAAAGAGCAAAAGCATTATGCAGATTCTGCAGGAACTAGTACGACGCAACAACGAGTTCGTGTGCAGACACAGATCGAAGCGATCTCAACTGGCGATCATGGTTTTGAATCAATGAGAACCCTTGCTCAACCTGCAGGCTACGGTTGGGAGTGGATGGGTAACTCAATCTGGAACTGGGATGCCGAAATTGATCAACTGCCGACTTTGCTTGCAGAAAAGGTTGCAGCCCCATCAGTTGAACCTGGTCGCTACGATCTCTTGATTCACCCATCAAATCTTTGGCTAACAATTCACGAGTCAATTGGCCATGCAACTGAACTTGATCGCGCAATTGGTTATGAAGCAAATTACGCAGGTACTTCATTTGCTACACCAGATAAGTTAGGCACCTTGAAGTATGGCTCTGAGTTAATGAATGTAACTGGGGATCGCAGCACCGAACATGGCCTAAGCACCGTTGGTTGGGATGATGAAGGTGTTGCGGCGCAGCGCTGGGACATCGTTAAAGATGGCCTCTTAGTTGGTTACCAACTAGACCGCCGCATTGCAGCTGCGGTAAACAAGGAGCGCAGTAATGGCTGTGCATACGCTGATTCTCCTGCACATGTGCCAATTCAACGTATGCCAAATGTTTCCCTGCAGCCAAACCCAACAGGACCAACCCTTGAGAAGTTAATCGAATCTGTTGAAGATGGCATTTACATCTTGGGTGATAAGTCGTGGTCAATTGATATGCAGCGCTATAACTTCCAATTTACAGGTCAACAGTTCCACCGCATTAAGAATGGAAAGCTTGTTGGCCAGTTGAAGGATGTTGCATACCAAGCAACAACAACCGATTTCTGGGGATCGATGAAGGCTGTCGGTGGTCCATCTACCTATGTTCTAGGTGGAGCGTTCAACTGCGGCAAGGCTCAGCCTGGACAGGTTGCGGCGGTTAGCCATGGATGTCCGGCGGCGGTGTTCGACAAAGTCAATGTCCTTAATACAGTTGCGGAGGCGAGCAAATGATTTCAGCTCAAGATCTAGTTGAAAAGATTCTGGCTCGTTCGACGACAGATGATTGCATCGTTGTAGTTCAAGACAGCACCCAAGCAAACCTGCGCTGGGCAAGTAGCACCCTGACAACAAATGGTGTTATCCAAGAGCGAAGCGTCACAGTGATTGCATTTGTTGCAATGGATGGCTCCATGGCATCTGGTGCGGTTACCCGTACCAATGTCGATGAAGGCGATATTGATGCAATCCTTGCTGAAGCTACAGCTGCTGCAAAGGCGGCAGGTGCTGCTGAAGATTTTGCGCCACTTGCACGTGATGTTGCATTTGGTAACTGGGGCGCAGCACATACTCCTACTGGTCCAGAGGTTTTCTCCGGCTTTGCACCAGAGCTTGGCGAGATGATGCGTCGTTCAAAGTCAGATTCAATTGAATTGTTTGGCTACGCAGAGCACACCCATCAAAGCATTTGGGTTGGCTCAAAGGGTGGAATGAGATTGCGTCACGACTCACCAGTTGGTCGCGTTGAGATGACAGGTAAGTCGCATCGACGTTCTCGCTCAACCTGGGATGGCGTTGAAACCCATGATTTCAAGGATGTTTCTGTTGCAGCAATCGATGCAAATATTCGCCAGCGCTTAGAGTGGCAAGCTAAGAAAATTGATGTTCCGGCTGGCCGCTATGACACCATTTTTCCTTCAGGATCAATCGCTGACATCTACGTCTACATGATGTGGGTTGCGGGTGGACGCGATGCATTTGAGGGTCAGAGCGTCTTTTCAAAGAAGGGCGGCGGCACTCGCGTTGGCGAGAAGCTATCCAATGTTGGGTTGCAGCTTTTCAGCACACCAACTCATCCTGTACTTGCGGGATCTCCCTTTGTTTCTGCATCAGCTAGTAGCTCATTTACTTCTGTCTTCGATAACGGTCAGAAGCAATCACAGGTTGATTGGATCAAAGATGGTGTTTTGCAATCATTAGTTCAGACTCGTGCAAGTGCAAAGCTGACATCGCTTCCATACACACCATTTGGTGACAACTTAATCATGAGCGTTGATGGGGCAAGCGGAAAGCTTGAAGATCTTGTGAAGAAGGTTGATAACGGATTACTTCTTACAACTCTTTGGTACATCCGTATGGTTGATCCAAACTCATTGCTACTTACAGGACTTACCCGCGATGGCGTTTACTACGTCAAAAATGGCGAGGTTCAAGGAGCGACAAATAACTTCCGTTGGAATGATTCACCGGTTAGCGCACTTTCACGTATCGCTCATGCTGGTGCAACTGAATGGACTCAACCGCGTGAATGGGCTGGAGATATGACCAGCATGTCTGTTCCGCCTATGGTGATTAGAGATTTCAATATGTCGACTGTGAGCCCGGGTAACTAAACCCGGACTCACAGTTCAACAATCGGAGATTACTTCTCTTCATCCTTGGCATGCTCGTGAGGCTTATCGCCATCTGTGATGCGTCCTGCGTGAGCATGTGCAGTTGGATCATTCTTGACCTTGATCAAGCTAGCTACCGTTGAAACAATCAAAATAACTGCAATTACAGCAAGGCTTACCAATGTAGGGATCTTTGGAACCTCAGTCCAAATCTCGTGAACATAGGTCATAACCAACTTAACACCAATGAACATCAAGATGATTGAAAGACCAAGAGATAGATAAACCAGTTTGTCTAGAAGTCCCTTGAGCAAGAAGTAAAGTGCACGTAATCCCAGCAAAGCAAATGCGTTAGCAGCAAAGACTAAGAATGGCTCTTGAGTAACACCAAAGGTTGCAGGAATTGAATCAAGTGCGAACAGTAAGTCAGTAGATGCGATAGCGATCATCACTAAGAACATTGGTGTAGCAATGCGCTTTCCGTTAACACGAGTGAAGATCTTTGAACCGTCATACTCATCAGTCATCGCAACACGCTTTCTGATGACCTTTACCAGCTTGTTATCTTCAGGTGAAGGATCCTCATCCCAGTGCTTGAACAGACCGACACCGGTCCAGATCAAGATTGCACCAAAGATAACGAATGTGAAGCTAAATGCTGCGAGTGCTGCTGCGCCAACTGCAATAAAGATTGCACGAAGAACAAGTGCAAGAATTACACCAAACATCAGTACGCGCTGGTGGTAAATAGATGGCACCGCAAATTGAGCCAAGATAATAATAAAGACGAAGAGATTATCTACAGACAAAGACTTCTCTACTAAGTACGCTGCAAAATACTCGGTTCCAAATTGTGAACCAGCTGTTTGCCAGACCCACACACCAAATGCGATAGCGATGCCAATGTAGAAAATTGACCATATGGCGGCCTCTTTGAACATTACATCGTGAGGCTTACGACTTACGGTAAGTAGATCGACGACGATCAGCGCCAAAATCGCACCGACGACGAGCGCCCACGTTAAAAGGGTTACATCCATGAATACACCTATATTCGTTGAAGGGGGCCTGGTGCCAAGGTCTCCCTCAACCGCTAGCTATTCAAAAGCTATGTGGTCGCAGCTCCGGGATATTTCTATCCGTATTGACGAAGATGCCGAACGAGGTACTCCCCTTAACGTTGGCACATACTAGGTTGGGAGAAAACTGAGTGCAAATTGAACACGGCTTTCACCCCCATTTTCATCTTGTGATTATCCTGTGAATAGGCCACAGTTCATGAATGCAAACAGGTAGAAGTGTTGTTTACGCCCGAAAAGGTGGTGCTGCGGCAAGCCAGCCATTGGCGGTAACGGCGGCGATTAACATCTTGAATCAGGGTGGTTCCTTTATCGATGCCGCTATCGCGCTAAGTGCAGTGATCTGCGTTGTTGAGCCAGGTGCATCTCACCTCGGCGGCGATGCATTTCTAGTTACCCACCATGCATCAAGCAAAACCAACTTGGCTTTCAATGGCAGTGGAGAAGGTTCTAATGCGGCAACACCAGAAAACTATAAAGATGGAATTCCGATGCATGGATATAAATCTGGAACTGTTCCGGGTTTAGTTTCAACCTGGTTTGAAGCGCATGATCGATACGGAAAGTTACCAATGGCAACTTTGTTGCAGCAGGCTATTGATTATGCAGAAAATGGTTTTCCGGCAAACACAGGTTTTGTTCGCAGAATTGCAGGTCACCTGAAGTTAGCTCCCAATACTCAACTCTTTAAAGATATGGGAATCGATGTAAATATAAAGGTTGGCGATTTAGTTGTTCAAAAAGAGCTCGCCCAATCTTTGCGTGAAATTGCAGCTGGTGGACGAGCAGCATTTTATGAAGGACGAATCGCTCGGCAATTAGTTGCAGGATCTGTGGGTTGGTTTAGCGCCGAAGATCTTAAGAATCACACAACGAGAGTTTTAGCACCCCTTTCCGTTAAGTACCGCGACATCACCGTTTATGGTCAACCTCCTCCGACACAGGGAATGATCCTCATGGAAGAGCTCTTAATCAATGAGCGGTTTGAGATCGCATCACTTACTGAGGCCGATCGAATCCATATTGGTGTTGAGTCAAAAAAGATTGGTTTCGCCGATCGCAACGCGATCCTTGGAGATCCAGAGTTTATTGCGGTCAATACCGAGAAGATTCTTTCGCAATCTCATATTGACCAACGAGTGGCGCAGCTTTCAATGGATTCTGCAGGCAGCGATATTGCACCTGTTAGTGAAGGCAGCGATACAACCTACTTTTTGGTGGCAGATTCTGAAGGCAATGCGGTCTCATGGATTCAATCAGTGTTTCATGGCTTTGGAAGTTCGTGGGTAATTCCAGGCACAGGAATCATTTTAAATAATCGACTTACTGGATTTTCTTTAGACCCACAATCACCAAACATCATCGCTCCGGGTAAGCGCCCAGCACATACCTTGAATGCTTTTACTGCGGTGCATCCAGATGGTTCTTTGTATCTTGTCGGGGGAACTCCGGGTGCAAACATCCAGGTGCAAAGTAATCTGCAGCTAATCATTAACATGATTGATTTGAAGATGAATGTCCAAGAAGCAACTGAAGCGCCACGTTGGCAACATCTCAATGCTCCAGGACAGAGCTCAGAGCATGAAAAGGGTGCGGGAGTTCTTGAAATAGAGAATCGAGTCCCTGCTGAAGTTCTAGAACAGCTACGTGCAAAGGGTCATGATGTTCGTCCGCTAGCCGCTTGGGGACATGGTTCATCAGTTCAAATGATGGAGGTTCTTGCTAATGGAACCTTTGCATTTGGATCGGACCCTCGCTGCGAAGGTCACGCTGCGGGAATTTAGAGTGAAGCGAAGGCTTCATCAAGAACGCTTAACGCATCCTTGAGAAGCTCATCTGTAATCACAATTGGTGGCAGGAAGCGAACAACATTTGAGTATGTTCCCGCTGTCAAAATCAAAACACCCTTGCTCTGACAGTACTTAACAACCGCATTCATCGCTGCTGTGTTTGGTGTCTTTGTGCCAGGCTCTACAAGCTCAATCGCTTGCATCGCACCACGGCCACGTACCTCACCAATTACTGGGTACTTAGCTTGCAATGCTCGAAGGGCATCACCGAGGATTTGGCCGACGTGATTTGCACGTGCGACCAGGTTTTCTTCTTCGATGGTTTCCATCGCACCTAACGCTGCGGCACAAGCGATTGGATTTCCGCCGTAAGTACCGCCTAGACCCGAAACATGGACAGAATCCATGATCTCTGCGCGAGCTGTGACACCTGCAAGTGGCAAGCCGCCGGCAATTCCCTTTGCGGTCACAATCATGTCTGGCACAACATTTTCATGCTCAACGGCAAACAGGTTTCCTGTACGAGCAAATCCGGTCTGCACCTCATCTGCGATAAAAATAATTCCATTGTCAGTTGCGTACTTTGAAAGCGCTGGCAAGAATCCCTTAGGCGGTACGACGAAACCACCTTCACCTTGAATTGGTTCGATCAAGATCGCTGCAACGTTATGTGCGCCGATCTCCTTTTCAATCTTGTGGGTAATCATTTCGATTGCATCTTCAGTAATCGTTGCTTGATTGCCAACCCAATGGAATGAGTACGGCATTGGCATACGATAAACCTCTGGTGCAAAAGGCCCGAAGCCTTCTTTGTATGGCATGTTCTTTGCGGTCAACGCCATTGTTAGGTTAGTGCGACCGTGGTAGCCATGTTCAAAAACAACAATTGCCTGACGCTTTGTGTAATGGCGGGCAATCTTGACCGCGTTTTCTACAGCTTCTGCACCTGAGTTAACAAGTAATGACTTCTTCTTAAATGTTCCAGGTGTTAAAGCATTGAGCTTTTCGCAAACTTCGATGTAGCCCATGTATGGGGCAACGGTGAAGCAGGTGTGTGTAAATGCTTGAACCTGATCGATTACACGATCAACAACGCGTTGTGCCGCGTTACCAACGTTAGTCACGCCGATACCTGAACCAAGATCAATGATTTGATTGCCATCAATATCCAAAAGGATTGCATCACTTGCCCGCTCGATGATGACAGGAATCGCCATCCCTAGTCCCCCAGATGTCGCCTCACTGCGGCGCTGTAGCGCCTCGAGAGATTTTGGTCCCGGAATAGCGGTAACCAACCGACGCTCTTGAGTCAATGCGGTAAGTGTTGTCATGGGTAAAGTCTAAGCCATCATTTCGTAGTTGCGAGCCGAGAAGTTAGGCTTAGAAGATGAACTCACGGTTAAGAGATAGCGCACCTCTGCTTGATGCATATCTGTCGTATTTCGAAACCCAGCGCACAGCATTCACAATTCCAGGTCATAAACAGAAAGCACACCGCTTAGATCAGGGGTTGGGTGAGGTAGTTGATTCAGATACTCCGCTTTACGGCGGACTTGATGAGATAAAACTTACTGAGGGAACACTTAAGAAAGCTGAAGAGTTAGCAGCTTCGCTGTGGGGTTCTGATTACGCACGTTTTTCAACTGGTGGTTCAACTCATGCCAATCAAGCAATTATTTTGGCGCTAGGAAAACCTGGAGACAAGGTTGCAATCACCCGTACCGCTCACCGTTCTGTTTTGAGCGCACTCGTGCTCACAGGTTTGGAACCAATCTGGCTAACACCTGAAATCGATGAGGCAACAGGAGTTCCAACCGGTATTCCCGTGTCAGAACTTGAAAGAGTTTTGGATCAAAAGCCGATCGCACTTTTGCTTACAGAGCCTGGCTACCTTGGAACAATTTCGGAACTCCCTGCCCTTATTTCAAAGGCGCATGAGAACTCAATACCAGTGATTATCGACGCTGCCTGGGGTGGGCACTTTGGCTTTAATTCACAGATTCCAAAACATGTAATGCAACTTGGCGCAGATGCCTTAATCACAAGTGTTCACAAGGCACTTCCTGGTTACAGCGCATCGGCGTTGCTGTTGGCACAAGGCAAGTACTTAAACCTTGCACGAATTGAGCAAAGCTTTGAGACAACTCACACAACTTCTCCTGCTGGTGCACCACTTGCCTCAATTGATGGTTGCCGAGCATTGCTACAGACCCGTGGCGATCAATTAACTGGCGAACTCTTGAAGTATGTAATTGATTTCAAGGCTCGGGTTCAATCTGAATTTGATGTACCGATATTCTTAAACCCTGAGCAGTTTGAACCAGGAAGATTTGACCCGGTCAAGATTGTTTTGCGGGCGAATGTCCTTGGGTTGTCAGGTGTCGATGTCGAGAAAGCGCTGCAAAAAGCCAATATCCGTGTGGAAATGGCAGATCGCGACACAATTGTTTTCCTAGCCACACTTGCAGATAACCCTGATGATTTCAACGTTTTAGCAGATGCTTTGATTCCGATTTTGAAATCTCTACAAGGGGCACCTCGGGCCACCCAAACATCACTGAGTTGGTCGATTGTTCCAACCGTTGCTGTTTCAATGCGTGATGCTTACTTTGCAGATACCGAATATGTATCTGCAGAAAATGCTATCGGGCGAGTAAGTGCTGATCTGATTGCACCGTATCCCCCAGGTGTTGCAGTTGTAGCACCAGGAGAGGTGCTTACAGAGGCGATTGTTTCGGGGCTAGCAGCTACTCAAAAGGCTGGCGTACGAATCGCTTATGCCAGTGATCCAACACTTGCGAGCTACCGCGTTACAAAATAGCTTTTAACGCAGGTGTGATTGCTCATTCAAGGTTCGTAAAGCTCGCAAACCATCACTAGGCCAGATGCTTACCGTGGTAATTGAGCATGGTGAAACATCAATGTGAAATATAGATTCTGCCGGAGCTCCAACGACTACCTTAGCTGCAGATTTAATGGTTCCGTTGTGGGTTACAACTGCAACTCTTTGTCCCGGATACTCCGCTGCTATCTGACTCAACGCTGCATCAACTCTCAATGCAACATTGTCATATGACTCCCCTTCTGGTGGGGCGAAAGCTGTTGAAGAGATCCAGGATTGGTAATCAGCTGGATATCTCTCTTTAACCTCATCAATTGAAAGCCCATCCCAGATACCAAATGAACATTCAATCCAGGCCTGCTCAAAAACGATTGGCAAGCCGGTGGCTTTAGACAAAGCTTCTGCCGTCTGCGTTGTTCGCTTAAGAGGTGAGGCGATAATGACTTCGGGGTTGAGTTTTGCAACCGCTGTTGCAACCTTCTCAGCCTGCTCTAAACCAATGTGAGTGAGCTCTGGATTTAAAGGGCCATCACCAGAGAACTTCTTGAAGGGGGTCAAAATAGTTTCACCATGGCGAATCAAAAAGATGGTGGTTGCTTTTTCGCTAGAAAGTAAACGTTCAGTCAAGTAATTCTGCTGAGTTTGAACTACTTCTCCCCCGCCAGATTGCTGATCTAAAGCCTTATTGGCAAGGCGATCTGCATGCGAGTTTTCATCGCGAGGAATCCAGGTGTAGGTCACAAGCGATGGATTGTGAGCAGAACGTGCCGCTTGAGCAAGAACTCTCATATCAGCATGTTTGATCTGCCAGCGACCTGACATCTGCTCCACCACAAGCTTGCTATCCATCTTTACATCTACCGTGGCATTGACATCAATCTCATTGATAGCTGTTAAGCCAGCGATTAATCCGCTGTATTCAGCAACATTGTTTGTTGCCACGCCAATAAAGTCATAAAGCTCGGCAATGATCTTTCCATTTTCAGTAATCACCGAGCCGTAACCGGCAGGACCAGGATTACCTCGAGATCCACCATCGGCGGTTAAAAGAAAATGTCGTGCCACTTAAACTCCGCGCACCAAGATACAACGGCACTCTTCGCAGCGAACAACCTCATCCTCTGCTAGCTCTGAGATTCTCTTTAGCTCCACAGCGTTCACAGAAAGGTTGCATCCTGTACAAGATCCCGCTGAAAGTGCTGCCGCGCCTGCGCCGCCAGTTGTTTCTCTAATCTTTTCATAAAGATCAACGAGAGCTTTCTCAACGCCATTGGCAGTTTCAGAACGATCTTTAGCCACGGCATCTAGGTCATTGTGAATGATAGTTAGTGCATTCTCTTTACGGATTTCAAGATCTGCAATTACGGCGGCGTGCTCTGCTTCTTCTGTCTTTAGCGCTGTGATGCGCTCATTAATGGCATCAACGCGCATCATGATTTCAAGCTCAACCTCTTCAAGTTCAGCACGACGTGCGCCAAGGGTTCCGAGTTCATGCTGGAGCTGCTCTAATTCTTTGGGTGTTGCAGAGCCACCATTAAGACGGGCCTCATCACGTGTAATACGAGAAACAATCTGTTCTACATCACCCTCTGCACGCGATAATTCGCGCTTCACATCATTTAACTCAGTTTCGGCTGCGATGCGAAGATCGCGAGCGTTGTTTGACTTAACGGTTGTGCTAGCTAACTCGGCAAGTTCTGGAAGATTGGCAGCCTTGTGTCGCAAAGAATTTGTCTGTTGATCAAAACGCGCAATATCTAAAATCGAACGCTGGTCGCTTGGAGATGCCTTCATCCTAATTTTTCTCCTGACCGCTTATGTAAGTGTGGCTTAAGTTTAGGTCAGCGGGTAGTGAAAACCAAATACAACTAACCGATTGGGCCTTTCCGCATGGTCCTCACCGATGAGTTTATGAGAACAGTGTGTCTCCGTACTTTAAGAAGATCGCGATGATGATTGAGGCATAGGCTCCCGTGTAGAAAACACGTCCCCAACCTTTATCCAGGAATGCAACGATTTTTTCTTGGCGCTCAGGGGCAAAACTCCAGATGTTTTCAAGTAAGGCCACTCGAGTAATTGTTGCAAAGACTGTGATGGTTGAGAAGGTAACTAAGAGACACCAAGGGCAGAGCGCATTGATTACAAAATAAGATTGAGACAGTAGCCAGAGAGCAAAGATTAAACCGAATCCATAAACAACATGGGCTACCCGCATAAACCAACGCGGAAAGGCGACAAGCCCAAGCCCTGCGATCGCAACAGTGATTACAACTGGCTCAGTCATTAATCCAATAAATGAATTAGGAAAGCCCAGGAGCTGCGACTGCCATGCTTTAGCTACGGTGCCGCACGAGAGAACTGAGTTAATGTTGCAAGAAAGCTGTCCTGCTGGTTGGGCAGCTAATTTAACCGCATCGATGGAGAGAACAAGGGATGCAAAGAGGCTAAGAATTGAAGAGACCAGCATCGCAATGTAAGTCTTGCGATAATCACGCAAACGCTCGATTGTTCCAGTCTCAATCACGCTCAGAGTTTACCCTCTTTCTGGATAAGAGACTCTTTCTTCCTACAGTAAATCTGCTTCTTAACTATTGCCACAACAGTGCCATCTGCTGTTTTGATATCGACCTCAAACCACTTCAGATACTTTCCGCTCGCGGCGACTTCAGCCTTGATTTCATCGAGCTCTGCATCCCAAAGGTGGAACTCGGCAAATACTGTTGCCGTGCCAGGAGATACGTATTCAATCTCGCTTCGCTTGTCCCAGACGATGTAATCCTTGCCAAGGTTTTTCAAAATCATCACCATATAAAAGGGATCGGTCATGGCAAAGAGAGAGCCGCCAAACAAGGTGCCTACGTAATTTGATGTAAGCGCTTTTTTCTTTAGCCTCACTTTGGCATGACGAAAATCTTTGGATATCTCCAGGATAGAGATTCCAGAAAATAGAAATGGTGGCCAGATATTGAGCATCCGACGCATACCTGCGTGCGATGTCATCAATGCTTGTAGCGGATGGTGTTTCTGACTCATGGAGCTAACTGTAGTCGAGGGCCTGATAGCGTTTTCTCGTGGCGACCTTGAAATCTCTTCTGGAATCACCGGATAAATCTGTGCGCCTACAAGCGGCTTTAGCCGCTGGTGCTTATCCAGAGGATGCTTACATTGAAGTCCTAGTTGCTCAATGTGCTCATGAATCAGATTTCTTCGTTAGAGACACACTTTCTTGGGCGCTTATGCGACATGAAATTGCAAAGGTTGTTGATCGCCTAAAACCTGAATTGAACTCTGAAAACCCTCAGGCAAAAAGCCAAGCTATTCATACCTTGTCCAAAATAGGTGACAAGCAGTACTACTCATTGATTACAAATGATCATCACTTTGATTCATTAGACAAGGTTGCGGTAACCGCTTGGCGTGCTGCATCGGTATTAGTCCCAGACCATGAGAAACCCGCTCTGACTAAAATTTTAGTAAGCCAGTTGGGGCGTGGAGATTCAGATCTGCAGTTTGATCTGACCAGATTTATCTGTGCCCTAGGCGATGTAATCGTTGAACCATTGCAGCAAGCCTCTGAGTCTGAAAAAGAGGAGGTGCGACTTCATGCAGCATTCACGTTGTTGCGTTATCAAGAAATGAATTTGGAAGGTTCCAAGAAATCTACTTCTGGAGGCGACTCTGTAGTACCGTAAAACTATGAGTAATCCACTTGTGGAGCGTTCTTTCAAACACATGGCCTGGGCCAATAAGCAGATGCTCCAGATTTTGCAAGGCTTGCCAGATGAGGCAATCAACTTTTCAGCATGGAATCCCGATTGGACCGTTGGAAAGATTGCTCACCATATTGTTATTGCAGAGGGACGTTTGATCTCTCGGATCACGCAACAGGCTGCACCGGTGGAATTCGATCCACCGACGTCAGCTTCTGATTTATCTGAACTGATTAATGTATGTGCAGAACGTGATGCTCAATTGCTTTCGCTAGTTAACACTCCTGATGAGATGCGTAGCTTTGTTCGTTATGGAAAAGAGGTTAATTTCTTGACCTCAACAATTTTGGCGCAAGCGCTTCATCATGCATCCGAACACCGAGCACAGATTTCAGATATTTTGGCAGCAAACAATATGGATGTTTTGAATTTAGATGAGATTGATTTGTGGGCTTTCGAAAAGTGGGAAAAATCAACACTCAATAAATGAAATTACCAGTGATCCCCTTCTCGTGGGTCACAATATGCAGAGCTGATTTCCTGAGTGAAGCCAGACTTTCCAATCAAATACATTAAACCTTCATCTTCATCAGGAGTGAGGATTGCTACACCATCAATTAATACCCCACTCTTGCCTGTGAAACGCTTCCAACCTAAACTGCCGTAAAAATCAAATTCATCTGTTGAGAGCATGGAAATCTGGTACTCAGATCGGCAGAAATCGGTAATTGAAAAAAGTAGTTGTCTTCCAACGCCTTGCCGTTGATGATTACTTGAGACCGCCACGCCTTCAAGATAACCCACAACCACTAACTCCTGATTTATAGAGATCTTTCTGGGCACTATCGCTCCATGCGCCACTATTTCGCCACTAATCATTCCCAGGAAACGTGCGCCGCCAAAGGTGTGAACCCAATCCTCTTCCGAAAAATCATCTTCATATGCTTCATTGAGCATTAACTTAATTGCAGTTGAGTTTTGGAGAGCAAACCCATCATCTACTTGAGAGATTTCTAGGGCCATTTAATTCCTTGAAGGTAATTCAAAAATCTTGTGGGCGGTGAGGGTTTCGAACCCCCGACATTCTCGGTGTAAACGAGACGCTCTACCACTGAGCTAACCACCCGGTGTTGCAGACCCAAATCTTAACTTACGAGTCCGCAATCTCCTAAATCACGCTTACAGAGCAGCGATAGCCGCCTTGTAATCAGCGTTTTCACGCGCAGCCCAGCCATTTTTTACTTCCCAACGAAGAACTCCTTCTTTATCAATCAGGAAGCTACCGCGTAGTGCGCAACCCTTGGACTCCTCGAAGACTCCATAAGCAGATGCGACGGCACCATGTGGCCAGAAATCTGAAAGCACCGGAAACTCATACTTTTCTTGCTCTGCAAATACGCGTTGTGTAAATGGGGAATCGCATGAGATTGCAAGTAATTGAAGATCATCATTTTGAAATGATGAAAGGTCATCACGAAGGGCACATAGCTCGCCTGTGCATGTTCCGGTAAATGAGAATGGGTAGAACATCAATAAGACATTCTTCTGCCCCTTGAATGAAGAGAGTGAAACCTTTTCTCCATGTTGATTTGGGATTTCAAAATCTGGTGCGGCTTGGCCAATTGTTAATGTCATACCGCAAACTTACCTCTTGCCCGCCTTACGTGCCACTAATCGAGTAGCGGTCCAATCCTTTGCGAGCGCAATTGTTGATGTAACGCTAAGTCCTGCAATCGGTGCTGCATCTTGGATATCACTTGGCTCAACATGTCCATCACGACCAACCTTGGGAGTTAACACCCATATAGGACCAGTTTCGGAAAGATAGGTAAGAGCATCCATTAACTCATCAACCAGATCGCCATCACCATCTCGCCACCAGATGATCACGGCATCAACGACTTCTGTCGTTGATCCTTCTAGGAACTTAGTCCCTGTAATCGCCATGATTTGATCTCGAAGTGTGGAATCACAGTCGCTATCGTGGCCAACCTCCAAAATGAGGTCATCCTTGGCCAATCCCATACGTGTAGGCACGGGCTAAGTCCACACTTTGGGAGCCCTGAGCGCAAGAGGAAGACTGGCTCAATTTCACACCCGCTCAATTTCCACTTAGGGGCCTGTAAGGGCGAGAATACGCCCATGAGCGAAATCTTTGATGCGTCAGAAGTCAATATTGAACAGCTTGTAGATATCGACCCTTCCGAGTCGGCAGAATGGCGAGCCTCCTTTGATGCCGCTCTCAAAGCTGCAGGTCCGGTCCGCGCTCGCTACCTGATGCTCAATCTTCTCGACCATGCCAGAGAGCGAAATGTTGGAATTTCATCGTTGCGTACAACTGATTACATCAACACGATTCCGCCAGAGCATGAAGCCAAGTTTCCTGGTGATGAGGATCTAGAAAGAAAGATTCGCCGTATCAACCGTTGGAACGCTGCAATGTTGGTTCACCGTGCACAGCGTCCAGGTGTTGGAGTTGGTGGACACATCTCAACTTACGCATCATCTGCTGCGCTCTATGAAGTTGGTTTCAACCACTTCTTCCGCGGACAGGATCACCCAGGCGGTGGAGATCAGATTTTCTTCCAGGGACATGCAAGCCCCGGAATGTATGCACGCGCATTTCTTGAAGGTCGCTTAACTGAAAACCAACTTGATGGATTCCGCCAAGAGCTTTCACATCAAGGTGGTGGACTTTCTTCTTATCCTCACCCACGATTGATGCCAGATTTCTGGCAGTTCCCAACTGTGTCTATGGGTATCGGGCCACTTAATGCAATTTACCAAGCACGTTACAACCGTTATCTACACAACCGCGGAATCAAGGACACGAGCGACCAAAATGTTTGGGCATTCCTTGGCGATGGTGAAGTAGATGAAGTAGATACATTAGGTGCAATTGGTCTTGCCACACGCGAGAAGTTAGACAACCTAACCTTTGTTATTAACTGTAACTTGCAGCGTCTTGATGGTCCGGTTCGTGGAAATGGAAAGATCATCCAAGAGCTTGAATCAATCTTTGGTGGCGCGGGCTGGAATGTAATCAAGGTTGTGTGGGGCCGCGGTTGGGACCCACTTCTGGCTCAAGATCGCGAAGGCGCACTTGTAAAGATTATGAATGAAACCCTTGATGGTGATTATCAAACCTTTAAGGCTGAATCTGGAAAGTATGTGCGCGATAACTTCTTTGGACGTGATCCACGCACAGCTGCAATGGTTGCCAATTGGTCAGATGATCAAATCTGGAACCTCAAGCGCGGTGGACATGATTATCAGAAGCTATTTGCTGCATACACAGCAGCTACACAAAAGAATGGTCGCCCAACAGTTATTTTGGCTAAGACTGTTAAGGGTTGGACCCTTGGTTCTCACTTCGAGGGTCGTAACTCAACCCACCAGATGAAGAAGATGACGCTGGAAGATATTCAAAAGTTCCGCGACACCTTGCACTTGGATATTCCAGATGAGAAGTTAGATAAGTACCTACCTCCTTATTACAAGCCTGCCGATGACTCGCCAGAGGCTAAGTACTTGGCTGAGCGTCGCGCAGAACTTGGTGGATCAATTCCTCGCCGACGTTCAAAGTCTCGTCCTTTAACAATGCCAGCTGACTCTGTTTACGAATCGGTAAAGCGTGGTTCTGGCCAGCAAGAGATCGCAACAACAATGGCATTTGTACGTATGCTGAAGGATCTTGTTAAGGATCCAGGATTGGGCAATCGAATTGTGCCGATTATTCCTGATGAGGCGCGTACCTTCGGTATGGATTCATTGTTCCCAACGATGAAGATTTACTCTCCACATGGTCAGCAGTACACAGCGGTAGACCGTGAATTGATGTTGTCTTATAAGGAATCAACTTCGGGTGTCATCCTTCACGAGGGTATTAATGAGGCGGGATCAGTTGCTTCATTTACCGCGGTTGGATCTTCATACTCAACACATGATGAGCCGATGATTCCGATGTACATCTTCTACTCAATGTTTGGATTCCAGCGCACCGGAGATGCTTTCTGGGCAGCTGCAGATCAATTGGTACGAGGATTTGTTATTGGTGCAACCGCAGGTCGCACAACACTTAACGGAGAAGGTTTACAGCATGAAGATGGTCATTCACATCTGCTTGCCGCAACTAACCCAGCGGTAGTTTCTTACGATCCAGCCTTTGCTTACGAGTTAGGACACATTGTTAAGGATGGTCTTCGTCGTATGTACGGAGAAAACAGTGAAAATGTTTTCTACTATCTCACCGTTTACAACGAGCCATATGTGCATCCTGCAGAGCCTGAAAATCTCGATGTTGATGGATTACTTAAGGGAATTTACTTGTACTCACCTGCGAATGGTTCACGCAAGAAAAATGCACAGATCTTGGCATCAGGTGTTGGAGTTAACTGGGCGGTTAAGGCGCAGAAGCTTCTTGCAGATGACTGGGGCGTTAACGCTGCAGTGTGGTCGGTAACCTCATGGAATGAGCTACGTCGTGATGGTCTAGAAACAGATCGCCACAACCTGCTCAATCCGACAGATCGTCGCAGCGCTTACATCACCAAGAAGTTGGCTCATACAAAGGGTCCAGTAATTGCGGTCAGCGATTTCATGCGCGCAGTGCAGGACCAGGTAGCACCATGGGTTGATCGTCCCTTCTATTCATTGGGAACAGATGGCTTTGGATTGTCTGATACTCGAGGTGCTTTACGCCGTCACTTCAAGGTTGACGCTGAATCAATCGCAATCGCCGTGTTGCAGCAACTCTGTAACCAAGGTGAAATCAAGCAAAGCATTGTCACCCAGGCGATGGATAAGTATCGTATCCATGATGTCTCAGCTGCAGATGCTGGCAATACAGAAGGATCGGGTTGATCTCTAGAATTCCAATCACAGATATCTCCCCCGCGGTTTACTTCGGGGGAGAATTTGTTGCGGTAAAGGCGATTGCGCAAGAGAGCATTTCAGTTTCTGCAACGATCATCATCGAAGGCCATGAAACCCTAACCGCCGAAGTTTGCCTGTACAACGCAAAAGAAAAAATGGTTGATTGCCAACCATTGATTGAGCGCTGGCCCGGAACAGATCGATATGAGGGTCAATTCACGGTTCCGACTGAAGGTGATTTCTATTTTGTAGTTAAAGCTGCAAGCACATCGCAGTACCGAACTGTTACCGGTGAATCTGAAAAGTATCCAGTTCGAGCAGATCGTGATCGCGCATTGGTTGGATCTTGGTATGAGTTTTTCCCGCGCAGTGAGGGCGCTGTAAGAAATGCTGATGGAACTGTAATTAGCGGAACCTTTGCAACTGCAACAAAGCGCCTACCAGGTGTTGCGGCTATGGGATTTGATGTCTTGTATCTGCCACCGGTTCATCCGATCGGAATCGCACACCGCAAAGGTAAGAACAACACGCTAGATGCAAAGGGAGATGATTGCGGAGTTCCCTGGGCGATCGGTAACTCAGATGGTGGCCATGATGCGATTAATCCCGCACTTGGAACGATGAAGGATTTTGAAGAGTTTGTAAAGGCTGCAGGTAAGCATAGTCTTGAAATTGCAATGGATTTAGCGCTCCAAACATCACCTGATCATCCTTGGGTAAAGAGCAATCCAGAGTGGTTTAACAAGCGAGCAGATGGAACTATCGCCTACGCCGAAAACCCCCCTAAGAAGTATCAGGATATTTACCCCATCAACTTTGATGATGATTACGAGGGTATTCGTGATGAAGTACTTCGAGTCATCCGGCTTTGGGTATCAAAGGGTGTAAAGATTTTCCGAGTCGATAATCCACATACTAAGCCGGTTCATTTCTGGCAGGACTTATTAGCAATTGTTCATAAGGAGAGCCCAGAGGTGGTTTTCCTAGCTGAGGCCTTTACCCGCCCCGCCATGATGCATGCATTGGGTAAAGCTGGTTTTCATCAGTCATATACCTACTTCACCTGGCGAACTAGCAAGTGGGAGTTAACCGAGTACGGCCGAGAAGTTGCGCAAGGAACAAGTGCATTCTTTAGACCAAACTTTTGGGTTAATACTCCGGATATCAACCCATTTCATTTGCATAGTGGAAATCCAGCAATGTTTGCATTGCGTGCAGTTTTAGCTTCGACCCTGACTCCCTCATGGGGAATGTACGCCGGATATGAACTCTATGAACATCATCCCTTCAAAGAAGGTGGCGAGGAGTACATGGACTCAGAAAAGTACGAGATCAAGGTTCGCGACTGGGAGGGTGCTAGTAAGAAAGGCTTGACCCTTGCTCCCTTTATTGCACAATTGAATGCGATACGCAAAGCCCATCCTGCATTACAGCGACTGCGCAACTTAACTTTCCATGACACAGATTCAGATGCGATCATTGCTTACTCAAAGCGAGAGGGAAATGATCTTGTTCTAGTTGTTGTAAATCTTGATCCAAGTTTTGCGCAGGGAACAACGGTTCATTGGAATATGGGTGCCCTCGGGTTTTCAAGTAATGAGTTTGAGGTCAAGGATCTACTCGATGGTTCAACCATGACCTGGAGTCCACACACATTTGTTTCTCTCAATCCAACGCGTCCCGTTGGAAAAGTAGCCCACATCGTTTCGGTAAAGTTCTAAAGTGGGCGTATTTTCAAAGCTCTTCAAGGGTCGAGGTGACAACGCCTTGCAACCCGCCTCGTACCTCAATCCACATTCATCGCTGGGTGAGTTAGATCTTTATCTGATTGCAGAAGGTCGTCATGAACAGTTATGGAAAGCTCTAGGCGCGCAGGTAAAGCGCGATGATGCTGGAGCATTGCTGGGCACTGCTTTTTCAGTATGGGCGCCAAATGCACAAGCTGTTTCCTTGATCGGTGATCATAATTTTTGGGACCGAAACTCTCACAAAATGCATCGCATCGGAACTTCTGGAATCTGGGAGCTCTTTATTGCCGACATAGGTGTAGGAATCAAGTACAAGTTTGCAGTATGCGGAATAGATGGACGCTGGGTTGATCATGCAGATCCAATGGCACGAGCTACCGAGATTCCTCCATTGACCGCATCAGTTGTTGAAGAGTCTAACTATGTCTGGAATGACAGCTCATGGATGCAGCAGCGCTCACAGTTCCAATCTTGGCGCTCTGCAGTATCTGTCTACGAGGTTCATCTTGGCTCATGGAAGCTTGGTTTGAGTTACAAAGAACTCGCCACTGAGCTAGTCGAATACATCCAGCAACAGGGCTTTACACATGTTGAGTTCTTGCCAGTTACAGAACATCCATACGGACCTTCGTGGGGTTATCAAGTAACCTCATTTTTTGCACCGACTTCTCGTTTTGGCTCTCCAGATGAGTTTAGATTCTTGGTAGATGCTCTGCACAACGCTGGTATCGGCGTTATCTTGGATTGGGTTCCTGCCCACTTTCCAAAGGATGAATGGGCGCTTGCAAAGTTTGATGGAACCGCTTTATATGAGCATGCTGACCCGCGGCTAGGAGAGCACCCTGACTGGGGAACTCTTATCTTTAACTTTGGTCGCAATGAGGTACGAAACTTTCTTGTAGCAAGTGCGCTGTACTGGCTCACCGAGTTTCATATCGATGGCTTGCGAGTTGATGCGGTGGCATCGATGCTTTATCTGGACTACTCACGTAAAGATGGTGAATGGCTTCCCAATAAGCATGGTGGACGCGAGAACCTTGAGGCGGTGCAGCTGCTGCAGGAGGCAACATCGACAGCCTATAAAACCCACCCCGGCATCATGATGATCGCCGAGGAGTCAACGGCATGGTCTGGGGTTACCGCAGATACATCAGGTGGCGGACTCGGCTTTGGCTTTAAGTGGAACATGGGTTGGATGCATGACACCTTGCAGTACCTGTCGCACGAGTCAATTCATCGAGTGCATCACCACAATGAGATTACCTTTTCGATCTTGTATGCATGGAGCGAGAATTTTATGTTGCCGCTTTCTCATGATGAGGTCGTGCACGGAAAAGGTCAATTAGTAAACAAGTTTCCGGGAGATCGTTGGCAAAAACTTGCCACTCTTAGAGCGCTGTATGGTTTCATGTGGGCCCACCCTGGAAAGAAGTTGTTATTCATGGGTTGCGAGTTTGCCCAAAATGATGAGTGGAATGAGAGTGCAGGATTGCAGTGGCACTTAACTGAGTACGCCGAGCATCATGGTGTTCAGAAAGCCGTTGCAGAGTTAAACGCGGTATACAAATCAACGCCAGCTTTGTGGGAGAAGGATACAAATCCAGAAGGCTTTACATGGCTGGTTGGAAATGATGGGGCTGCAAATGTTGTGGCCTTTGCTCGTTGGGATGATTACGCATCGGCTTTAGTGAGCGTTACCAACTTTTCACCTGTACCTCACGAGAATTACCAACTTCCATTTCCTAATGCAGGTATCTGGACCGAGGTGCTCAACACCGATGAGCTTGCCTTTGGCGGAAGCGGCGTTAGTAATGAAGCTGTAATTGTTGGTGCTTCTCAAATTGCCTCGGTACGAATTCCACCGCTAGCAACGATTTGGTTTAAGCGCTCTTAAAGATCTTTGCAAAGTAGGGAACGGTTAGCAACATAACCGCTGGAATAAGTAGTGCAATGGTGAGTGAGGTTGCTTGCGCGGTCCAGGCAACCACCCAGCGGACCACAAATACCAAGGTAATGTTTATGACGCCAATCTGCCCAATAACCACGCTAGATGGGAACTTTGAGCGGGTATTTGCAGCGTTCATAACTGATGGGCCGAGGAATGAAGAGCCTAGACCTGCGATAGTAAAGCTAATAGAAAGAATCACAATTACTAAGGTTTTGTTCTCATTTCCTACGATGCTAACCGCTGCTATGCCTGCGATAAAAGACAATCCAGACAAGAGCGATGCTCTTACAACGAGAAAATCAATTGTGTATCTAGGCAGCAGATTGTGCAGGTTTAATCGCCCAACAATCATCGCCAAGGTGAAGAGGATGTAAGGAAGGGTGTGGATTCCTCCAACAATCTTCATATCCTCCTTCACATAGATTGCGGCCCAGTCACTGACTGCGTACTCAAGCATGATCACCAATAACAATGCCGCAGAAACTTGTTTATCGATTGTAAAGCCTTTAAACATGTCACGTGCGCGATGATCTGAATCTGGATTGAGATCGGCCTTAACAAGATTGGGAGATAACTTGTGAATAATGTAAGTCATGGCTACAAAAGAAAAGGCTGATAAGTAGTTGGTATAGGTTCCTAAAGAAACCCGATCAACGAGTAACCCTGCAATTATTGAGGTGATAAGAGCGCCGCTGCTCCAAAATCCGCTCAACAAGGTAATGATTTGCTTCTTTGTTCTATCCTGAAAAAAGAAACCTTGCGAGTTGATTGAAATGTGGAATGCAGAGATAGATCCACCTTGAAGAATAATAAAAATCAAAAAGAGCAGACTCGAGGTACTGTGAGTGAGAAAGATTAAGCTCGTTGCAAGCATGAAAGCCCCAATATGAAGCATCCAACGAGCCCCGTACTTGTGTACCAAGTGGCCAACTGTCAGTAGCGCAACCAGGTTGCCGATCGCTCCCATACTCACTAATGATCCAAACTCTCCATTAGTCAGTTCTAGATTTGCCTTAACTTCGGGGAAGCGCGGCACCCACGACATGATCAATAGACCAAAGAGAAAAAAGAGCGCCTTTATGAGGTTGAGTTCATGCTCAACATTGATGGTTTTTCTCAAAATAGGGCACTGGCAAGCTCTTTTCGAGCCGCCACCAATCGAGGGTCATTGGGATCAACGAGTGCAAAGAGGTTGAGCAGATGATCCTTTACCTTGGTGCGATCATCACCAGATGTTGCACGTACCGCATGAAGTAAGCGGGTAAAGGCTGCCTCTACCCCACCATTTACGATCTCAACATCTGCAGCCTTTAGTTGCATGGCAATGTCACTTGGATTTTTTGTGGATTCTTCAATTACTTGATTGAGGTCTAAACCTTCAGTGCGCATTAACAACTGTGTTTGAGCTAATCCAAGTTTTGCCAAACTTTCGGATGGTTTGCGAGCAAGCCACTTTTTGTAGGCAGCCTCTGCCGATATGTAATCTCCAGCCTCTAGCGCTTCCATGGCTTCGATCTCTTCAGCTTCCATCTGTTCAACTGGAGCTTGGCCTACGCCTTGCTCTGATGCAAGGGTTAAGACCTTATCCAAGACCATTCTTACCTGTGCTTCAGGATAACTTTGCTCAAACAGTGGAACCATTTGTTCGGCAATAATCGCCACCGCATAAGGAATGCTTTTTGTTTGAAAAGCTTGAGCCACCTGTGGGTGTACTTCGATATCAACGCGAGCTAGTGCAAATGTTTGCTTGTAATCATTTTCCAACTTTCCAATTACCTTCACCATCTCGACAGATTCTGGAGATCTAGCTGACCACATCAAGACAATAACGGGGCGGACAAGAGACAGCGGAAGAATTTCAGAGCTTAAATTTTCAACTGAAACTTCAATGCCAGGCATGGGAATCGAGGGATCCACCTTTGGCTTAGTCAATGAACTTAAATCAAAGGCCTGCCCGAAGTTAGGTGGCAAACTCATGTTGCCATCCTATCTATTCAACAACTATGTCGACGCCAGAGTCGCGGCGTAAGGGCAAGATTTCGGCGCAGTAGTTATCGGTTGCTGCTTCTAACCCGACGTCATAGCCCGCTTTTTCACTTAAATACCAGCGATTTTCAAGGATTTCATGGAACATCTGCGCCCGCTCTACGCGACCTCTCATGTGATCAGGAACTCTATTGATAACCGGTTCAAAAACTTCATATATCCATTTCTTCGCCATCTCGTGGATTGGAATTCCAATCTTGTTTTCGCGTGCGTTGTATCTGTCAAAGGAGGCAAGAAGTCGCTTTGCTTGTAACTCTTCTGCATCTAATCCCACTAATTCACGCAAACGTTGTGAGTGATATCCAGCGGCAACAAGCTTTGGCTGGAAAGAGATCATCTGAGTGTCACCATCGATGGTAATGGCCACCTCTTCAACTGCAAATCCAAGATCATGCAGCTGACGCATCGCCCTTTCAACCGCGTGACGATCCTTTGGATCTAGCAGCTGTCTCTCTTTAAGTGCTGCCCAAATGCGACGGTAGCGACGGATCACCGCTTCAGATGCTCGTACGGGATCCATACCGGGATAAAGAACGCCTGACAATGCTAGATCTTCAAGCTCTGCTGCAACATTGAAGTGAACAATATCTAGATCATGTTCACGTTGACCATCGCTCAAAGATTTTTGAAACTCACCTGTTTCTGCATCGACAAGATATGCGGCAAAGCCATCGGCATCTCGACGGAACAAGGTGTTTGAGAGTGAGCAATCTCCCCACCAAAAACCCAATAGGTGTAAACGAACTAACAGCAAAGCTAAAGCACTAGCCATCGTTGTGATCTCATGGGGTGTCACTGCCCCAGATAAAAGCACGCGATATGGAAGTGAGTAAGGAAGAAAGCGGGTAACGATCGCACATGGCAGCTCTTCACCATTTGCATCTACTCGACCTTCAACAACAGCCACTTGTTCTACACAGGGGGCGTTTAGGTGTGAAAGTTCACGAAGTATCTTGTACTCACGATTTGCAAACTCAGAAACCGTCTCTTTAACCGCATAAACCTCGGCATCAGGATCATTGCTTGCTCTGACTAAGCGCACGATATGTCGCGAAATACCGCGCTTTTCGGCAAGGGCTGGATCCTCGGGCCATTGTTCAAGGGGCAGGTGCCACGGTAGGCCAGTAACAGCAGCGATCTCCTCGCCCAAGCCCGTAATGCGCAATGCCATAGCCGCATTCTCTCGTATAAATGAGTCGGGAACATGAACACCACGTCTCTATCGGAGTGATCTATTCACTTTAGAATGTCCTTATGGCTATTTCACAGCGCATCAAGAAGGCAGCTACTCGACCACCTAAGGCAGAGAAGGCCGCTGCGCAGTACGGAACTATGGGGGCTCCTATCAATCGCGCCCATCCTTTCTACTTTGGTTTTATTGCGACCCTTGGTGGACTCACCGCGATCTTGCTGATGCGTGCTTTAGCCAGTGCGAGTCAAATCTTTGTTTTAATCCTGATCGCTTTGTTCCTCGCGATGGGATTGAATCCAGCTGTCGAGGCGCTACGCAAGCGCAACTTGTCTCGAAGCGCAGCGGTTTCAGTGGTTTTCTCCTCAGTAATTCTCTTTGTGATCTTCTTTTCACTGGTAGTTATTCCTCCCGTGATTAGCCAGGGAACTAATCTCATCCAGTCCGGGCCACAACTTCTTGAAGACTTGATGAAAAATGAAACTATCAACCAACTCAATACTCAGTATGGTCTGATCGACACCTTGCAGGAAAAATTAAGATCTGTCACTTCAGATGGAAATTTATTGATTTCAACCTTTGGTGGAGTGCTTGGTGTAGGAAGAACTGTACTTTCAGGTTTCTTCACCGCGCTGACTATTTTGGTGCTAACTCTTTACTTCATCACCTCATTGCCACAGGCGGTAAATCTTGGACTCTCTCTAGTTCCTGCAAGCCGCCGCGACCGGGTTGGTTTACTGACTAATGCAATCATCGCCCGAGTCGGTTCATTTGTGGGCAGCCAGATCGTCATCGCAGCCATGGCTGCCGTGTTTGTTACAGTGCTGTCAATGATTCTTGGGCTTCCTTCACCCTTTGCGATAGGCATGTTTGTTCTCGTTGCCGCTCTGATCCCACTTATCGGTCACTTCATTGGCGCGGGAATGTTTACCCTGATCGCTTTATCGCAATCATTGGTTATCGGCGTGATTGCCCTTGTCGCTTATGTTGTTTACGTACAGATTGAAAACTATGTTGTAACTCCACGCATCATGAAGCGCACCTTGTCTGTGCCGGGTGCGGTGACAATCATTGCAGCGTTGTTAGGTACTTCTCTTCTAGGTCTGGTTGGTGGATTGTTAGCAGTTCCTGTTGCAGCTTCAATCATCCTGATTCTGGATGAAGTGGTTATTCCTCGCGCAAATAACGCTTAAAACTCAACTGGAAGAGTTGTTGCAACGCCTGTAACGATAGAGACAATTTCGGACAAAACGCGATGGACCGCAGGCTCCCCCACCCATAAGTGCTTAGCTTCATCGACTGCAACAATCCTTATCTTTGGAACTATCGCAAATCTTTCACGGGCTGCTTCTGGCTGTAGGTAGTCATCAAGTTCAGGAACTAAGGCTGTAATCGGACGGGGATCTGCATTCCAGTAATTGAGCTGCTCATTTGTTGTAGTGCGAAGTGGTGGGCTCAATAGAATTAATCCGTTGTGCCTAGGATCCTTTGCATGTTGCAAGGCAAGATCAGTTCCAAAGGACCAGCCAGTTACCCATACATTATCAAGCTTCAAAGTATCAAAGCAGTAGCAAAGCATCGCTTCGACATCAAACCGTTCTGACTTTCCATTATCAAATTTGCCAGAGCTGCTACCCGCCTCACTTGTTGTTCCGCGTGTATTAAAGCGAACAACTGTTATGCCAGCCATCGCAGGCAATCTATTTGCCGCTTTTTTATATACATGGCTATCCATCATTCCGCCCGCAGTAGGCAGTGGATGCAAGCATAAAATCCCACCTTTTGAAGCACCTATCGGTGCTGCAACTTCTCCTATGAGATCAACGCCATCTTCGGTAGTGACATGAAATTGAGTTCGTGTTGCCTCAAAGACACTGCTCGGACGTACTGTCTCACTCATGCTTCAAATCTTATCGATACAGGGCTAGGCTTCATGCCATGGCAAAAACATTTAACTCATTTAATCCTGCAAGTGGCGAGATTATTGGTCGTTATCCGATCTTTACCGCCAAAGAGGTTGCAACGGTCGTTACTCGCGCTCACGAGGCATCAAAGGGCTGGATTGAACTTGGGTTTAGTGGGCGCAAGAAAGTTTTGCTCGCATGGAGCCGCTACATCATCAACAATATTGAGCAGATCGCGCAGTTGATCTCATGGGAGACAGGAAAGCCGCTCAGTGACTCTCGATTAGAGATCGCTAACGCGGTGAACCATATTGGCTGGGCTGCCCGCCATGCAGAAGAGATTATGCGCACCTCTCATCGTGCACCAGGTGCGCTTATGGCAAATATGTCCGCCACCGTTGAGCGATCACCGTTAGGTGTTGTTGGTGTGATTGGACCTTGGAATTACCCAATCTTTACTCCGATTGGCTCTATCGCATACGCCTTAGCTGCTGGAAATACCGTTGTATTTAAGCCAAGTGAGTACACACCTGGTGTTGGCATGTGGATGGATGAGAGCTTTAACACCGTTGCTCCCTTTGCAGGAATCTTCACCACAATTACAGGTTTGGCAGAGACCGGAAACGCTCTCTGCACCTCTGCAATTAACAAGCTCTCCTTTACCGGATCAACTCGAACTGCAAAGTTAGTAGCTGCCGCTTGCGCAACACAAATGACTCCGGTTGTCCTTGAATGTGGTGGAAAAGATCCGGTTATCGTCGCATCCGATGCCAATATAGATCGAGCGGTGGATGCAACTATTTGGTCTGCCATGGCCAACGCCGGCCAATCTTGCATTGGGGCTGAGCGTGTATATGTTGATGAGAGTGTTGCAGATATCTTTATTGAAAAGGCGATTGCCTTAGCTTCAACCTTAAAGGCTGGTGCACCCGGTGAAGGAAATTACGGGGCTTCCACAATGCCTTCACAGATTGGTGTTATTTCCTCCCACATTAAAGCTGCGATTAAAGATGGCGGAAAATTTGCATACGGCAGTATGAAATCTATTCAAGAGCCATTTGTGCAACCAGTGATCTTGGTTGATGTTCCTGAAAGCTCAGCTGCGGTTCGAGAAGAAACGTTTGGGCCGATCATCATCATCAATCGGGTTAAGTCGATGAAGGAGGCAATTGCCTTATCAAACAACTCTCGATATGGCTTAGGTGCAAACATCTGGTCGAAACGACAAGGCAAGAAGATCGCATCACAACTGCAATGCGGAATGGTTGCCATTAACTCGACATTTTCATTTGCAGCGATCTCTTCGGTGCCTTTTGGTGGGGTTAAAGAGAGCGGATACGGTCGCATTCATGGCCCAGAAGGTTTACTGGAGTACACCTACGCCCGCACCGTTGTGAGAACTAGAGTAAATCTTCCGCTCAAGATTTTGAGTTTCAAGCGAACAGCTGCCACCGATCGCCTTATCGTTAGGGCTTCGCGATTACTAAAGGGTCGTTTAGGGTAATTAGGAAAAAGCGTATGTGCTAGAAACGCGGTGCGTTTCGAGTGCGTTCAGTATTTGGTCGACGCTTATCTTTCTTTGCCCAGCAAGCGGTATGCCAATGGCGACGTCCATCTTCATCGTAATCTTTCCAAGCAACAACATGTGGTGTTGCTAGTGGAATCAGCTGATCACACCCTGGGCAGCGATATGGCTTTGTTGATCCAGAACCAGTTAAACGCCGAACGATGTAAATGCCATCGCTGTGCTCCTCAACGCTCTCACCTGTAGAGGCGATATTGATCTCCCGAGGTTCCTCGGGCTTTTGTCGCTTCTTTGGGTAATTTCTACGCGGGCTCACAGGCTTATTTTCTCATAGTAAAGTAACCACATGAGCCTCATCGAAGTAAAAGGCCTCACTAAACATTACGGTGATGTTCATGCCGTGCGTGGATTAGATCTAACAATCGAGCAAGGCGAGATCTTTTCTATCTTGGGCCCCAATGGTGCGGGTAAGACAACAACGGTTGAGATTCTTGAAGGGTTTAGAAGCCGTGATTCAGGGTCGGTTTCAGTTTTAGGTTTTGATCCCAGTACCAAAGGTAATCAATCTCGCCAATGGCGCGACAGAATCGGAATCGTTTTACAGACATCTGCCGATGCTGGTGATTTAACCGTCTTTGAAACAATTAATCATTTCAGCGGATACTACTCAAATCCGCGGGATGTTGAAGAGGTAATCGACTCTGTAGGTTTGCAGGAAAAGCGAGATGCGCTGATTCGCAACCTTTCTGGTGGGCAGCGCAGGCGCTTAGATGTTGCTCTTGGAATTATCGGAAACCCAGAGCTTCTTTTCTTAGATGAACCAACGACCGGCTTTGATCCGGAAGCTCGACGTGCCTTTTGGGCATTGATCAAGAAGTTACGGGACGATGGCGCAACAATTGTGCTCACAACCCACTACCTAGATGAGGCAGAAGCACTTGCCGATCGGGTTGCGGTGATCAACAAAGGTGTCATCGTAGAAATCTCTACTCCTGCCGAACTGGGTGGAAGATCCACCTCACAAGCCACCGTTCAGTGGCGAGATGGAGAACAGATTAAATCTGAAAGAACAGATAATCCGACCTCTTTGGTTTCATCTCTTTCAGCAAAATTTAACGGCGAAGTGCCTGAGTTAATTGTTTCTCGTCCCTCACTTGAGGATATCTACCTCGAGATGATTGGAGGGGTTGATGAATAAGATTCCATCCGCCCTTCAGCTAGGAATCCGACGTGGCGGTCTCGAGATTCGCCAGTTTGCACGTCAGCGTGAATCAGTAGTTTTCACACTGTTGTTTCCAGTTATCTTGCTAGCTATTTTTGGCTCGGTATTTCAAGACACGATTGCACCTGGAGTTACCTTTTCGCAGTACTTTGTAGCCGGAATGATCGCATCAGGTCTTGTTAATACTGGTTTTCAAGCGTTAGCTATCACGATTCCGATGGAGCGTGATGTCGGTGCGTTAAAGCGTTTACGTGGAACGCCAATGCCTGCATCAAGTTACTTCATTGGCAAGGCAATTTTGATCTTTGTCAGCATGGTAATTCAAATTCTCTTGCTTTTGGGATTTGGAGTTGCTTTCTTTGGATTGAATATGCCAACTGATTCAAGCAAATGGCTGACCTTTGCCTGGCTAGTTTTGCTAGGTAGCGCATGTTCGACCGCACTTGGAATCGCCTTTTCTATTGTTCCAAAGAGCGGGCGTGGTGCTTCAGCGGTGGTTTCACCAATTGTCATTATCTTGCAGTTCTTTAGTGGTGTCTTCTTTGTATTCACACAGCTTCCAACATGGATGCAACAGGTAGCTGCGATCTTCCCGTTGAAGTGGCTTACTCAAGGTATGCGATCTGTCTTCCTGCCAGAATCATTCGCATCGCAAGAGGTGGCAAAGTCATGGGAGCTACAAACAACCTTTGTGGTGTTAATGATTTGGCTTGCTATCGGGGTGTACTTCAGCGTACGTAAGTTCAAGTGGGATCGTGACTAAGAAGGCGATCGCACTCGTTCTGGCCCTTGTTCTACTAGCGCCAGCGGCTCACTCTGCCCAAAGCTCTATAGTTGCAGCAACCAAGAAGTCCAAGGTAACGCCGTCACCATCTCCGGTATGGCCCCCCAAAGGTTTTATCAGGAGTAAAGATGGCAACACCTTTGCCAAGATTCCAACAGCTAAAGAGTTGGTGGGGCTTGCATCAAATGACAAGGTGCTCACTCGTGCCTTGGCACGAACGGTAGATGGCGTGCCAGTATGTGAGAAGTTTTCATGTGGTGCGGTTCAGGTCGCCTCATTGACTGGTTGCACCTGGTGGGTTGTCACCGCAAATATTCGTGGGGTTGTCTCACCAGAGGACAAAACAAGAAAGATCTTTGGGACAGTCAGAACCACGCATCCACAAACGGGTGCAAAGAAGTACGCAACAATATTGATTGTGAGTCAGGAACCAATTGAGCTAGAGCACTCAGTTTCAAGCATTAGAGCTTCATGCCGCAGAGATGTTCCGCAAGAGAAGGTTCCGGGAACAACTTACACAGTAATACCTTAGCGATTGGCTCCTGGCACCCATAGCTGATCGCCTAGCTCTCTGTTTGCATAACGAGCTAGTACAAAGAGTAAATCAGAGCAACGGTTGAGGTACTTAGCGGTTAGTGGATTTACTCCACCACCAAATGCATGGATAGCGGCCCACGTGCATCGCTCTGCACGTCGAACTACTGTGCGCGCTACATGAAGATGTGCCGCAGATGGAGTTCCGGAAGGCAGGACAAATGAACGTAGTGATTCTAGATCGGCGTTGTACTTATCGATCTGCTCTTCTAAGTAAGTAACTTGTGACTCAAGAACTCGCAGTGGCTCAAAAGCTGGAGAGTCGACAACTGGAGTACAAAGATCTGCACCTACATCGAAGAGATCATTTTGGATTCGCACCAAGAGCGCGCGCATATCTTCAGTTAAGCCATCGGTTGAGAGAACTACGCCGATTGTTGAGTTAGCCTCATCAACCGTTGCATACGCTTCAAGACGTGGGTCATTTTTCGAGGTACGGCTCATGTCTCCTAGAGATGTTGTTCCGTCATCGCCAGTCTTTGTGTAAATGCGCGTTAAATTAACCATGTGCTTACCTTATAAGTAGACTGCACCTATGGCATCCCACGATCGCTTCCGCATAGTTGGCGGAACCTCCCTACGCGGAGAGGTCTCTGTGACCGGTGCCAAGAACTCAGTTTTAAAGCTTATGGCCGCCTCATTACTGGCTGCGGGTACAACAACCATCAGAAATGTTCCCGATATCGCCGATGTGGAGATTATGGCCGATCTCTTGACCCGCCTTGGCTGCACAGTTGTTCGTGGAGCCGACACCGTCACAATTACCGTTCCGCAAGAGCCTGCCCACCGCGCAGATTATGACTTGGTGCGAAAGATGCGCGCATCGATCAATGTATTGGGGCCGCTAGTTGCACGTGTAGGTCTTGCCGATGTTGCACTTCCTGGCGGAGATGCGATCGGATCTCGTGGCTTAGATTTTCACATCAAGGGGCTTGAAGCACTTGGCGCAAAAGCCCATATTGAACATGGATATGTAATCGCTGAAGCACCTGATGGTCTAACTGGAGCACCAGTGGATTTGGATTTTCCAAGTGTGGGTGCGACTGAAAACATTATGACGGCTGCTGTTTTGGCTAAGGGTGTAACAACAATCGATAACGCAGCTCGTGAACCCGATATTGTTGATTTAGGTGAGTTCCTGATTTCGATGGGTGCAAAGATTGAAGGTCTTGGCTCTCCATTAATCACAATTACAGGTGTTGAAGTTCTAAATCCAACTGATCACACAACTATTACAGATCGCATCATCACCGGAACCTGGGCATTTGCTGCAGCGATGACCCGTGGTGACATCACCATTCATGGAGCTCGACCTGAACACCTAGAGCTTCCGCTTGAAAAGTTGGCCTCTGCAGGTGCAATCATCACCTCAACCGCCGATGGCATTCGAGTGAAGATGGATTCACGCCCACAAGCAATTGATGTCGCAACACTTCCCTACCCTGGATTTCCTACCGATTTACTTCCGATGGTGATCGCCCTGAACGCGATCGCTGATGGCCACTCATTGGTAACTGAAAATGTCTTTGAATCACGCTTTATGTTTGTAAATGAACTTAGCCGCTTGGGCGCACAGGTCAGTGTTGATGGCCATCATGCATCAATCAACGGCGTAGAAGAACTATCTGGGGCACCAGTAGAAGCTCACGATATCCGCGCAGGTGCAGGCTTAATTCTGGCTGCACTAGTCGCTGATGGAGAAACCACTGTAGATCAGGCTTTCCACGTCGACCGCGGCTACCCTAACTTCGCCGAACAGTTGCAAAGCCTTGGGGCTCAAGTCACCCGCGAGTGAAATTACCTTCAACGCAGAAACGAGTTAATTTTTAGCGGAGAAAAGTGTGTAGTTGCTTCTGCGATTCAAAGAGCAATTTCTAGTGGAAAAAGTGTGTAGTTGCTTCTTCATCTTTTTGGAACTAGAAAATTGCTCGCTTTACTTAACAGACTCCGTCAGTATCGAAACTCGGTTATTTGCAACTGAAAGGAATCCACCACTGACACCAAACTCAGTAGTGGTCCCATCAGCACCCTTAATGCTTACCTGACCGTCGACAAGTACCGCAAAGAGCGCGGTGTGATCGGTCAAGATACCGATATCACCTTCGATGGTGCGCGCTGAGACAGACTCTGCCTCGCCCGACCACACGCGCTGCGTTGGAGAAACTAGTTCGACTTTAAGTGTCATGATCTATTACTTCGCCAAGCTTGCTGCTAGTTCGGCTGCATTGCGCTCAACATCTGCAAGACCACCACACATGAAGAATGCCTGCTCTGGAATATGGTCGTACTTTCCATCTGCAAGTGCTTCAAATGCTTCGATTGTCTCTGATAGAGGAACGAATGATCCTTCAATTCCTGTAAACACCTTCGCAACGAATGTGTTTTGTGAAAGGAAGCGCTGGATACGACGTGCACGGCCCACTAGTACGCGGTCATCTTCAGACAACTCATCGATACCCAAGATAGCGATGATGTCCTGTAGATCCTTGTAACGCTGCAAGATCTGCTTGATGCGGTTAGCAACACGGAAGTGGTGCTCACCGATGTAGCGTGGATCCAAGATGCGTGAAGTTGAGTCAAGCGGATCCACAGCTGGGTAGATACCAAGCTCTGAGATCGGACGAGACAACACTGTTGTTGCATCCAAGTGCGCGAAAGTAGTGTGTGGAGCTGGGTCGGTAATATCGTCAGCAGGGACGTAAATCGCCTGCATAGATGTAATTGAGTGACCACGTGTTGATGTGATGCGCTCCTGCAACTGACCCATTTCGTCAGCCAAAGTTGGCTGGTAACCCACAGCAGATGGCATACGGCCTAGAAGTGTTGAAACCTCAGAACCTGCCTGTGTGAAACGGAAGATGTTATCGATGAACAGAAGCACATCCTGCTTTTGAACATCACGGAAGTACTCAGCCATTGTTAGCGCTGACAATGCAACACGTAGACGCGTTCCAGGTGGTTCATCCATCTGACCGAACACTAACGCGGTCTTATTGATAACACCGGTCTCGGTCATTTCAAGGAACAAGTCATTACCTTCACGAGTACGCTCACCAACACCGGCGAATACAGATACACCACCGAAGTTTTCAGCTACACGGTAAATCATCTCCTGAATCAAAACTGTCTTACCTACACCAGCACCACCGAATAGACCGATCTTTCCACCCTTTACATACGGTGTAAGTAGATCGATAACCTTGATACCGGTTTCAAACATCTCAGTCTTAGATTCCAACTGATCAAATGCTGGTGCATCACGGTGAATTGGCCAACGCTCTTTGATGTCGAGTGAAGAGGTTGGAACATCCAGTGACTCGCCAAGTGTGTTGAACACATGGCCCTTTGTTACATCACCAACAGGTACTGAGATCGGTGTACCTGTATCTGTAACTTCTGCGCCACGGACCATACCGTCAGTTGGCTGCATCGAGATCGCGCGCACAAGGTTGTCACCAATGTGCTGAGCAACCTCAAGTGTCAGGGTACGAGTAGTACCTGACATGGTTGTCTCTACATGTAGCGCGTTAAAGATCGCTGGCATTGAATCGGCTGGGAATTCAATATCCACAACCGGTCCGATAACGCGAGCTACGCGGCCCTTTTTTGAGTTCGACATCATTCACTCCCTGCACTAGCTGAGGCCAACGCGTCTGCGCCGCCAACAATTTCACTGATCTCTTGAGTAATTTCGGCCTGACGAGCCGCGTTCGCAAGTCGAGTTAACGACTTGATTAGATCATCAGCATTGTCAGTTGCTGACTTCATTGCGCGACGGCGAGCTGCATGCTCTGAAGCTGCAGATTGCAACATCGCGTTAAATACTCGAGCCTGAATGTAACGAGGTAGAAGTGCATCAAGCACGACCTCGGCATTAGGTTCGAATTCATACATTTGCAAGAACCCAGCTGGTGCTGGGGTGTCGCTTTCAACAACTTCCAGCGGAAGCATGCGCTTTGCCATTGCATTTTGAGTAAGCATCGACTTGAACTCGGTAAAGATAATGTGAATCTCATCGACTCCATTTGGATCTACCTGAGCATCAAGTACGAATGCTTCAATAAGTGCGTCGGCAACTTCGCGAGCATCTTCGTAAGTTGGATTATCTGAAAAACCTGTCCACTGTCCTGAAATCTCGCGATTGCGGAACTTGTAGTAGCTGACCGCTTTGCGACCAACTAGGTATGACTTTGTTTCAAGTCCGCGCTCACGTAGAAGGGCTACAAGCTGTTCGCCTTCCTTGATCGCATTGTTTGAGTACGCACCCGCCATGCCTCGGTCAGCTGAAATAATCAGCACCGCAGCACGCTTTGGATTTACAGACTCGGTTGTTAAAGGGTGATCAACTGAAGAGTAAGTGGCAACAGCAGATACCGCACGGGTCAACTCATTTGCATAAGGAGTTGAAGCTGCGACCCGTTGCTGCGCCTTTACGATACGAGAAGCAGAGATTAACTCCATTGCTTTCGTAATCTTTTTGGTCGCTTTAACCGATCGCATACGTCTGCGATAAATGCGAAGTTGGGCACCCATGGGTTACTTCTTCACCGCCGGTTGGACATATCTGGTTACAGACTCTGCCTCTACGCCATCTAGCGCCTCTGCTTCTGCCTCATTAAGAGGTGCAGCAACAGATGACTTAAAGATCTTCTTAAATGCAGTAACCGCTTCTTCCATCTTTGCGATGGTGTCATCATCTAGCTGCTTAGTCTCAGAGATAACAGCGTTGATCTCCTTGCGTTCGCGGCCGATAAAGTCGAGCAGCTCTGCTTCAAAGCGACGGATGTCAGCAACTGCAACATCATCTAGCTTTCCTGTTGTTCCCGCCCAGATTGAAACGATCTGACGCTCGAGTGAGTACGGTGAGTACTGACCTTGCTTGAGAAGTTCAACCATGCGAGCACCGCGCTCAAGCTGTGCCTTAGATGCAGCATCAAGATCTGAACCGAAGGCTGCGAAGGCTTCAAGTTCACGGTACTGAGCTAGATCTAGACGTAGACGTCCAGCGATCTTCTTCATCGCCTTTGTCTGCGCAGAGCTACCTACACGAGAAACAGAAACACCTACGTTGATCGCTGGGCGAACACCGGCGTTGAAAAGATCTGTTTCAAAGAAGCACTGACCATCGGTAATAGAGATTACGTTTGTAGGAATAAAGGCAGAAACGTCATTTCCCTTTGTTTCGATGATTGGCAAACCGGTCATCGAACCGCCACCCAAATCATCTGAAAGCTTTGCGCAACGCTCTAGCAAACGTGAGTGTAAGTAGAAAACATCTCCTGGGTACGCTTCGCGGCCTGGTGGACGGCGAAGTAGAAGTGAGACTGAACGGTATGCCTCAGCCTGCTTTGATAAATCATCAAACACGATAAGAACATGCTCACCCTTGTACATCCAGTGCTGACCAATTGCAGAACCTGTGTAAGGAGATAGGTACTTGAAACCAGCTGGATCTGATGCAGGAGATGCAACGATCGTTGTGTACTCCATTGCGCCAGCTTCTTCGAGAGCAGCCTTTACAGATGCAATCGTTGAGCCCTTCTGTCCGATAGCAACATAGATGCACTTGACCTGCTTCTTCTTGTCGCCAGACTTCCAGTTTTCCTTCTGGTTAATAATTGTGTCTACCGCAACCGCTGTCTTACCTGTCTGACGGTCACCAATGATCAGCTGGCGCTGTCCGCGACCAATAGCTGTCATCGCATCGATCGCCTTGATACCAGTTGCAAGCGGCTCCTTAACAGGTTGGCGCTGAACTACAGAGGGAGCCTGTAGCTCTAGTGCACGACGTGCTTCAGCCTTGATCTCGCCCTTGCCATCAATTGGATTTCCAAGTGCGTCAACAACGCGACCTAGGAAGCCATCGCCCACTGGTACAGAGAGAATTTCACCAGTACGACGAACAGATGTTCCTTCTTCAATTCCTGTTGTGCTACCCAAGATAACTGTTCCAATTTCACGAACATCTAGGTTGAGTGCAAGACCTAGTGTGCCGTTAGCAAATTGCAATAGCTCATTTGCCATTGTTGAAGGCAAACCTTCAACACGTGCAATGCCATCGCCTGCCTGGCTAACTGTTCCTACCTCGTCGCGTGCCGCAACGCCTGGATCGTATGACTTAACGAAGTTCGCTAAGGCACCCTGAATCTCTTCAGGATTGATCTTTAGGTCTGCCATGTGTTTCTCCCTTTATTTGCTTCCAGCCAAGGCGCGTGCGGCCCCAGCCAAACGATTTGAAACTGATCCATCAACGATTTCATCTGCGAACTTCACTGAAACTCCACCCATAACCGCTGGATCGACCTCAATGTTCATGCGAACTGGCTGTCCTACCTGCTTATTAAGCGCTACCGCCAAACGATCTTGCTGTACTTGGCTCATTGGCGCTGCGATACGAACAAGTGCAATCACACGGTTGCGACGTGCAGCCAAAGCCCATTGGTAATCAGCAAAAGCTGATTCAATGCTTCGTCCGCGCCATGAGTTCACCATCTGTGTGACTAACTTTGAAGTTGATGCCGATGCATTTTTTAGCAGGTCAGCGACTAGCTGTGCCTTTGCATCATGAGCATCTGATTTAAATGCTTTGCGAAGCTCAGAGGAGTTAGAGATTGTCTTGGAGACAATAAACATCTCATTTTCAACACGATCTAGCTCTCCTGAAATATTTGCAGCTGATGCTTCTGCTTCAATAGCAAGCTGCTCAATTACCTGGACTAAGTCCTTAGCTCCCGACCAACGCAAGGATGAGATCTCAGTGAGAAGCGAAAGGCTTGCTGCGCCAACCTTCTTGCCCAATAAATCCTTGATCAGAGTTTCCTTGGCTTTACCATCGCGAGATGGATCGGTCAGGGCTCGGCGAATTGAAATATTTGAACCCAAGAGATCTGCTGCAAAAAAGAGCTCACTGCTCAGTGTTGATGCAGCTGATGCATCTACACCTTTGACGGCAGCATCAAGTGCTGTACGTGCAATCACAAGTGATTGACGACTTCCGCCTCCGAGTTGGGCTCTCATTTAGCTTTCTCTCTTCCTTTGATTTCTTTGTGAACTACTTTGATTTTTCTAGATCATCGAGAAAGCGATCAACGATGCGTGATTGGCGCGCTTGATCATCAAGGGCTTCTCCAACAATCTTTGATGCTAGCTCGACCGCAAGTGCACCAACTTCATTACGAAGTGAGGTGATCGCCTGCGCGCGCTCTGCTTCGATCGAGGCATGTGCAGATGCAAGAATTCTTGCTGCATCTTCCTGTGCCTTAGCGCGAAGCTCTTCAATGATTGCTGCACCTTGAATACGCGCCTCTTCACGAATTGCTTGAGACTCTTCTTGTGCCTTTGAGAGTTGATCTGTGTACTGAACAAGAGCTGTAGCAGCCTCTGCTTGAGCCTTTTCAGCACGCTCGATACCACTCTCAATCGCCTCTGTGCGTGCTGCATATGCCTTTTCAAACATAGGCACAACCTTGCTGCGAAGTACCAAGAACAAGAGCGTGAACGCAATTGTTCCGGCAATCAACTCAGAGGTATGCGGGACAAGAGGGTTGAGCTCTCCACCTGCTGCGACTTCAATAAAGCGTTGCATCTTTTCTCCTTAGAGAGTTACCAAAGTATTGGGTTGCGATAACCGATTAGAGAACGAATGCAAGAACTAGGCCGAAGAGTGCAAGCGCTTCTGCCATAGCAAAACCAAGGAATGCGATTGGCTGTAGGACGTTGCGTGACTCTGGCTGGCGAGCTACTCCGTTGATGTAAGCGGTGAAGATCATGCCTGTTGCGAGAGCCGGTCCGATTGCAGCGATACCGTAACCAATGACGTTAATAGAGCCAGTTAGTTCCATTTTTCTACCTTTCTTGCTTGAAGAAGCGAAGTTACTTCCCCAAAGTTAGTGTGTTTGTTTATCTAGTGCTCGTCGGCAAGTGAGCCGGCGATATAGAGGGCGGACAGAAGAGTAAAGATGTAAGCCTGAAGGCACTGAACCATGAACTCAAAGAATGTGAGACCAATTCCGGCGATGAATGCGAATGGGCTCACGATCTTGAGGCCGATAACGCCCTGCAATAGATGCTCTCCACCAAGGAAGAACACCAAGAGCAAAAGGTGACCAGCAAACATATTTGCGAACAAACGAAGACCAAGTGTGAATGGTCTTACGATGAAGAATGTTGCAATCTCAATTGGAGTAAGTAGTAAATAAATTGGCTTTGGAACACCCGGCATAAATGCAATTCCCTTGATGTATCCAAAGAATCCTTGCTTCTTCACGCCAACAGAGTGATAAACCAAGTAAGTAATGAGCGCTAGTGCGTATGCAAATCCAACGCGAGAAAAGGTTGGGAATTGAAGCATTGGAACAATTGCAAACCAGTTATTTACTAAAACAAAAGTAAACAAGGTAAAGAGGAAGGGAACAAAGCGCATGAACTCGGGACCGATTACATCCTTGGCCATTCCATTGCGAATAAACCCGTAGACACCTTCACCGGCAAATTGAAGCTTTGATGGAACCATTGCAGCTTTGCGTGAAGAGAGAATAAAAAATACAGATACAAGAATTACTGAAAGTGCAACGAGAAGAATTGGCTTAGTGAGCCACGGAATGCTGTCAAAGATAGGTGGCAATACGAAATCTTTCGCACCAGGTGGAACAAAGCCCTCACCTGCTGCACGAAAGTTAGTCACCGAGCGCACGCGTTCTCCTCAAGAAAGTAAATAGTGTCGATCGTGGTTGAAGTTAGGGAAGCAATCTTCGGGCATACCCTATGCGTAAATGCGCGAGTTGGAGAAATCGAAATCTGTGAATTTGCCCTATGCCTCGCGCCCAAATCGGAGCCAAACCAGGTAGAGCGAGGCTCCCATGCCGATAATTACCCCGCTCGGGAATAGGAAGCCGGTTCCGAGCCAGTTATCTACCCCAAATCCAACCCCGCCCCAGAAAAGGGGGCCTGAGATCAGGTAGCCGAGTATCGACCAGGCTGCGCCCTCTTGGCTGTGGCTCATTGATTCTCCTCTGTTGGGCCCTTTGGGGGCAGAGGTAAATGTATGCGCAGCTTCATGAAACTGGCAATCTCCCCGCCTAGCCAGCTCAAGGAGAGCAGGATTGTGGCTACACCAAAGCTGGTGCGATTGATAGTTTCGCGGTCAATGTAGGTCGAGAGCGCCCATAGAAAGATCCAGACAAAGATCAACTTGGTCGTATACGAAAAGAAGGCCAGACCCATCGTGGACATGGGATCTAGATTTCTTGAAACCTTTGAAACTCCAAGTGTGACTCCAAAGAAGATGATGACGATGCATTGTGCCAACAGAGCACCGTAGAAACCAGGTAACCCTGCTAGAAATGAAGAAGCCGCAATCGAGATTACTCCCGTAATGATTGTGGGCTTCAGTGCACCCTTGAGCATTAACAGTTCATTACTTTGATTACTCAAATCCCAACCTTCTTTCTGCTTTTCATAACACCAACACTAATTCCAATTAAAACAACAACGGTGATTAGTGCAACCCACCAAGGCGCAAATGCAAGCACCGTTACAGGAAAGGCGATAGTTGCAGTCCACAGATACAAGATGACGGCAGTTCTATTTGTCGAATTACCTGCGCTGAGCAAGCGGTGATGTAAATGTTGGTTGTCAGGAGCAAAGGGAGAACGACCCGCCTTTACACGTCGACCGACAGCAAGTAGTAAATCTAAAAATGGAATCGCTAGAACTGCAAATGGAAGTAACAACGGAAGCAATGTTGGTCCTAATGATTCCGCAGAGATTGCATTCGGGTCTACCTGACCCGTCAAGGTAATTGCTGCAGCTGACAGCAATAAGCCAAGCAACATCGAACCACTATCGCCCATAAAGATCTTGGCTGGGTTGATGTTATGGGGCAAGAAACCTAGACAAATACCTACTAAAACCGCGGTTGTAAGCGACGGCGCACCTGCACGGCTAAAGCCATATTCAACCGCCAATAAGTAGGCAAAGGCAAAGAATGCGATACCTGAAATGGCAACAATTCCAGCTGCTAATCCATCCATGCCATCAATAAAGTTAACCGCGTTAATAACCACCAAAACGATTAATACCGTTACTAACTGGCCAATACTTGGTGGCAAGGTGATCACACCGTTGATAGGCAGCCATAAAATTTGAATTCCATAAATCAGCAAAATTCCTGCAACGAAAACTTGTCCAGCAAGTTTTGTCAGGGCATCTAATTGAAAACGATCATCTGCCATTCCCAGCAAAACAATTGCCGTCGATGCCAAAAAGATTCCTTGTGCTTCATGTCCAAAGGATTTTCCAACCAATGGCAGGTGATTAACGATCGCGAAGGTAAGTGCCATTGAGGCCCACATCGCAACCCCGCCCCAACGGGCAGTGGGAACGCTATGAATATCACGATCACGGATTGCAGCAACTGCACCAAAACGAATCGCTTGTGCACGCACCAATGGGGTAATCAAATAACACAGCGCCGCTGAAATCAGCAGGGTTATCAGGTACTCGCGCATTAAAGAGGGTTACGCCTGGTAGATAGGAAAACGTGCGGTCAATGCATGTACCTCAGATTTAATCGCAGCATGCGCAGCTGCATCATCGGTTTTGATTGCGCGAGAAATCAGAGAAGCGATCTGCTTCATCTCTTCAACACCCATTCCTTGGGTAGTTGTTGCGGGTGAGCCAACACGAATTCCACTTGTGATTCCTGGCTTCTCTGGATCGTAAGGAATTGAGTTCTTATTCATAACAATTCCGGCAGCACCACAGCGCTCATCAGCAACCTTGCCGTTGATGCCGGTACTGCGAATATCCATCAAAGCAAGGTGTGTTTCAGTGCCGCCAGATACTGCTCTCATGCCCTCTGCTTCAAGTGCAGCAGCTAGAGCCTTTGCATTAACAATTACATCCTTTGCATACTTTTGATATGCAGGCGTTGCACACTCTGCGAGCGCGATCGCCTTGCCAGCAACAGCAGACATGATTGGTCCGCCCTGCATTCCTGGGAATACCGCTTTATCAATCGCTGCAGCATGTTGGGCCTTAGCCAAAATCATTCCGCCACGTGGGCCGCGCAAAACCTTGTGCGTTGTAAATGAAACAACATCTGCATAAGGAACAGGTGAAGGGATCGCCTTTCCGGCAACAAGACCAATGAAGTGCGCCGCATCTACCCACATGATTGCACCGACTTCGTCGCAAATCTCGCGGATCTTTGCAAAATCAACTAATGATGGATAAGCCGTTGCTCCTGAGCAAATCATCTTTGGCTTAGTGCGGATGGCTTGATCACGTAGCTGGTCGTAATCAATCAGCTCGTTATCTTGGCGAACGCCATAAGACTCGATGTTGAACCACTTACCTGAAAAGTTAACTGGAGAGCCATGGGTTAAGTGACCACCATGTGCCAGATCCATCGCTAGAACGGTGTCACCTGGCTTGGTAAAGGCTTGATACACAGCAACATTTGCCGATGCACCTGAATGCGGTTGAACATTTGCATGCTCTGCACCAAACAAAGATTTTGCACGATCAATGGCGAGGTACTCAGCCTTATCCACCTCTTCGCAACCACCGTAGTAGCGCTTGCCTGGATAACCTTCGGCGTACTTATTGGAAAGGGTCGAACCAAGGGCTGCCAAAACCGCACGTGATGTGAAGTTTTCAGATGCGATTAACTGCAGATTGGTCTGTTGGCGCTTGAGTTCAGATAAGAGAACCGCTGCGATCTCGGGATCCTGCGAGGTTAAAAGGTTGAAATCTGGGCCATAGAAGGTTTCGGACATGGCTAAACCCTATAGGGCAGGGGGCCTGAAAGCCTGTTGCGTTAGATGCCTGTTGCTCCGGGCACGATGGCTTGAATCTCTTCTAGTGAGATAGCGCCCTCACGCAGGTATCGCACGCCCGTTTCATCCGCCTCAATGACCGTTGAGATCGGGCCCTTTCGAAGATTTCCATTATCAAACTTGAGCGCGACATCGGCTTCAAGAACCAAAACATCACCCAATGATTTTGGTGCAGCCATTCCTTTGCGCGCAGCACTTGCAATCGCTAACGGTCCGGTTTGTGAGACTAAAGCTTTTGCAAACTTAGCTTTAGGAATTCTTACGCTGACACGATCTAGTTGATTGCCATCGCCAAGATCCCAGCTAAGACCAAGTTGTGGACGCAAATTCATGGACAACATTCCGGGCCAAAACTTTTTCATTAACGCTTTGATCTCTGGTGTTGTCTCGCGAATAATTCCATCTGTTGTTTTAACGCTTCCAACAATTACTTGGGCCGCGGTAAACAATGGATCTCCACGCAAAACATGCATCGCGCGAACCGCATCTTGTCTAAATGCATCGCATGCAAAGGCGTAGCTGTGCTCCATCGGAATAACGATGATGAAGCCATCGGCGATAGCTTTGGCAGCCTTGGTTACATGACGAGAAAGTTCGCCCTTCTTAAGATCAATCTCTTTAGCCATGGCTACCTCCTCACCGCACTTGTCCAACGTGGTCGACCTACTAGGTCATCATGCAGGGCAACCTCTGAAAAATCTACTGACAGCGCTGTTGCAATCGCTGAGCCTTGCTCCTCGGTGTGTTCAATAACTAGAACTCCCCCAGGCTTTAACAGCCGAGCTGCTGCGGTGATGAACTGTTGTGGGATCTCCATACCCGTTGGCCCACCGAATAAAGCAATGTGTGGCTCAAAGCCAGCAACATCTCTCGGTAATTCTTGAGAATCTGGAACATATGGAGGGTTTGCAATCACCACATCACACTTAACTCCGGGCAGAACCTCTGCCACATCGCCTTCAACTACCCGCACATTTTCTGCAATTACTGAGACATTTCGCTTGAGCCAAACGAGTGCTTCTGGGCTCTTTTCTACCGCAATTACTCGAGTTGTTGGAGCCTCTGTTGCAATTGCAAGTGATAACGCACCTGAACCTGCACCTAAATCAATCACACTTACTGGTGCCGGAAGATTCTCAATGTGTTGTAGAACTGCTTCTACAAGTAACTCTGATTCTGGACGTGGCACCAAAACTCCTGGGCCAACTTCGATGTTGAGGTATCTAAAACCAGCAACGCCCGTTAAGTACTGCAGTGGTTCAAAGTTCAGGCGACGATCTAACAGATCATAAAACTGTTCTTCCAAAACATCTTTCTCTTCAATACCTAGCAAGGTTGATTCAAGTAGAACTGGATTGTGTAGATCCATGCGTGACAAACCAAGAACGTGAGCAAGTAGATGCTCGGCATCGACTTCAGAAATTCCAGATTCGGCTAACTGTGATTTAGCCGCGCGTAAAATCTCTCTGGTATTCATTTACAGAACCTGCATATTAGTTAGCGTTGGCCAAACGAGCCGCTTTGTCAGCATCTAGCAAGGTTTGAATCATGTCATCCAAATCGCCATTTAGTACCGCATCCAAGTTGTTGGCCTTGTAGTTAACGCGGTGATCGCTAATGCGGTTTTCCGGAAAATTGTATGTGCGGATTCGCTCCGAACGATCTACTGTACGAACCTGGCTCTTTCGCTCTGCAGATGCTGCAGCCTCAGCCTTTTCTTGAGCATCAGCCAAAAGTCGTGCGCGTAAGATACGAAGCGCAGATTCCTTATTCTGTAACTGGCTCTTCTCGTTCTGACATGAAACAACGATTCCAGTTGGAACGTGGGTCAAACGAACCGCAGAGTCAGTTGTATTAACTGACTGTCCGCCAGGACCTGATGAGCGGTACACATCAACGCGTACATCATTCATGTTTAACTCAACATCGATTTCTTCTGCTTCAGGAAGGATCAAAACACCAGCTGCTGAGGTGTGAATACGTCCCTGGCTTTCAGTCTCTGGCACACGCTGTACGCGGTGAACTCCGCCCTCAAACTTCAGGCGTGCATATGGAGATTCTCCAGGTGCTGCAGTTCCCTTTGATTTAACCGCTACTGAAATATCTTTATATCCACCCATTTCACTTTCAGTGGCATCAATGATTTCGACTTTCCAGTTGTGCTTTTCTGCATAACGCATGTACATACGCAACAAATCGCCAGCAAATAGCGCTGACTCATCTCCACCAGCACCTGCTTTAACCTCCAAGATCACATCGCGATCATCATTGGGATCACGGGGTAACAACAACTCTTCAAGACGTTCAGCTGCAGCATCACGTGCCGCCTCAAGGGCTGGAATCTCTGCTGCAAACTCGGGATCAACCGATGCCAGCTCTGCTGCAGCTAATAGGTCATCCTCTGAAGATTTCCATGCCTTAAACCCTGCAACAACAGGACCAAGTTGGGCATAACGGCGTCCAAGCTTTCGAGCATTTGCCTGATCTTCGTGAATAGTTGGATCAGCCATCTTCTCTTCAAGTTCGGCGTACTCGCGCACCATTTCATGTGCTGATGCAAAACGATCATTGCTCATCGACTGCTCCTTTCTATTAAGACGCTACTTTGATTTAAACCTTGGGAAATAAAAAAACCGCGACCGCAACCCAAAAGGGGTGCAGTGCGGTTTCTTTAGAAAGCTAGTTCTTCTTGCCAAATCTCTCTTCGAACTTAGCCACGCGACCACCAGTATCAAGGATGCGCTGCTTACCTGTGTAGAACGGGTGGCAGACTGAGCAAACTTCAACATAGATTGAACCGCTTGCAACTGTTGAGCGAGTTACGAACTTTTCGCCGCAACCACAAGTTACTTGGGTCTCTTTGTACTCTGGGTGGATCTCTGGCTTCATGGTTATTCCTTATATTCGTGTTTGGGTCTCATTACTGAGTGAACCAAACGGACGGTTAACAGACCCCAAGGGTAGGCGATAAGCCCACATTTGAGAAATTTACGCCTACTTTGAGTCGTCTGGACCCGCAGTTGTCTTCTGGATCTGCATCAAGAACTCGACGTTGGACTTAGTGCCCTTCATCTTCTCAAGCAGCAGTTCTAGTGCGGCTTGTGGCTCTAGTGCGTGCAGTACGCGACGAAGCTTCCAGACAATGTTGAGCTCTTCTGAACCCATAAGGATCTCTTCCTTACGTGTACCTGAAGCAACAACATTAACAGCAGGGAAGATGCGCTTATCAGCCATCTTGCGATCAAGGATGAGCTCCATGTTTCCAGTTCCCTTGAACTCTTCGAAGATAACTTCATCCATGCGAGAACCTGTATCAACAAGTGCTGTTGCAAGAATCGTTAGCGATCCGCCATCTTCAATGTTACGAGCAGCTCCAAAGAACTTCTTTGGTGGATACAAAGCAGCTGAATCAACACCACCAGAAAGGATGCGGCCTGATGCAGGTGCTGCAATGTTGTATGCGCGACCAAGACGTGTAATTGAGTCAAGAAGAACTACTACATCGTGACCTAGTTCTACCAAACGCTTTGCACGCTCGATTGCAAGCTCTGCAATTGTTGTGTGGTCATCAGCTGGGCGATCGAAGGTTGAAGCAATAACTTCACCCTTAACGCTGCGCTGCATATCTGTAACCTCTTCAGGACGCTCATCAACTAGAACAACCATCAAGTGACACTCTGGATTGTTAGTTGTAATCGCGTTAGCAATTGATTGAAGAACCATCGTCTTACCAGCCTTTGGAGGGGAAACGATAAGACCGCGTTGACCCTTACCAATTGGTGCGATCAGATCGATCACACGAGTTGTAAGAATGTTTGGCTCTGTCTCAAGGCGCAGACGCTCCTGAGGATAAAGCGGAGTTAGCTTTCCGAACTCAACACGGTTACGTGCCTCTTCAGGGGTCATGCCGTTAACGGTTTCTAGCGTGATCAAAGCGTTGAACTTCTGCTTTGTCTCACCTTCGCGTGGCTGACGAACCTGGCCTGTAACAACATCTCCCTTGCGCAGACCGTTTTTGCGAACCTGCTGCAATGAAACGTAAACATCGTTAGGGCCTGGCAGGTATCCACCTGTGCGGATAAATGCGTAGCTTTCGAGAATATCTAGCAGTCCACCAACTGGAACGAGAACATCATCTTCGCTTAGAACTGGCTCGCGCTCTTCACGGTGTCCGCGGTCACGGTTGCGATCGCGATTGCGGTCACGTCCACGGCCGCGGTCGTTGCGATCAAAGCGACCACCACGGTCGTTGCGATCATTTCCGCCACGGTCGTTGTTGGATTGCGGTGCTGAATCATCATCACCATCATCATCTGAATCCTGTGTGTTGTGTGAAGGCTTTGACTCCTTCTTACGGTTGTTTCGCGCCTCGCGACGTGCTTCGCGTTCAGCCTTTGCAGCTTCGCGGTTCTTCGCCTGTAAATCAGCGATCGCTTCTACAAGTGCGTCCTTCTTCATCTTTGCTGCGCCTTCAACACCTAGTTGTGTAGCAACTGTCTTCAACTTAGGAAGGGTCATTGCAGCAAGCTCTGGACTCTGTGAGCGAACTGGTTCAATTTCTGTTGTCATGTATATCTTTTCGCTATTGGCTCTGGGTTTTAACTAAAAGTTTTAAACCTTGAGAACCTGGGATTTTTGTTTTTTAGACTTACCTGATGTGTTACTGGCTGCTAGATGAGCCGTTCAGATGAGTGAAGATTAGCAGGATTGAGCCAGATATCGCAAAATGAGCGGGGTTAAGCGGTGACGACCGCGACCCCCGTGCGTGAGACCCCCAAAGCAATCATCTGGAACTTCTCCCCTGCAGCACGCTCTAACTCAGCCGCCTCAACATCGCCACCTGTGTGAAGTACCAAAACAGTTGGGCCCGCCCCTGAAATAAAGGCCGCAATGCCCGCCTTGCGAAGCTTTGTCATCAAAGCAAAGCTCTGTGGCATCGCATCGCTGCGATAGCTCTGGTGTAAGTAATCCTCTGTTGCACTGAGCAAGAGATCTGGGCGGTGTTGCAGCGCTTGCACTAAAACCGCTGTATTTATTGAGTTTCGAACCGCATCCTGATGAGCAATTGATTCAGGAAGCATCTTGCGTGCCTTTGATGTTGAAAGCTCTATTGATGGAACAAATGCAAGTACAGCAATACGCGGATCAACTTCGATGCGAAGTGATTGGGCAATCACCTGTCCGCGCTGACTCTCTTGCCAAGCGATATTTGCACCGCCATGAATTGCAGCGGCAACATTGTCGGGATGGCCTTCCATCTCATTAGCAATATTCAACATATCCTCATGTGACATGCGCTCATTGCCGCCAAGAACCAATGCGCGAGCAAGTGCTAATCCGCCAACAATTGCCGCAGCAGATGATCCAAGTCCGCGACCATGAGGAATAACGTTGAGCTGTCGCAATGCAATTCCACGCGGGCGACCACCTAAGAAATCAAAGCCTTTATACATCGCCTTAATAACCAGGTTCTTGTCAGTTGTTGGAACCGCATCTGCACCCTCACCGGTGACATCAATATCAACACCTGGCTCATCTAAAACCTGCGCCATATAACGATCGTGCATGTTTAACGCCAAACCAAGGCAGTCAAAGCCAGGACCCAAGTTTGCACTTGTTGCAGGAACTTGCACCTGCATTGGCTGGGCCTTAAAGGTTGGCTTCATTTTATGCAAGCCCCAAAGCTTTCGCTGCAATCTTTGCATTGACTGGAACAACGACAGGCTTCTTTGCCGCCTCTAGTGCGTAAGGAATGTCCTTTAATCCATGCCCTGTCACGGTAATAACAATTGTCTTGTCCTTAGGCAGCTTGCCCGCTTTCTTGTACTTGAGCAATCCTGCAAGACCGGCAGCAGATGATGGCTCAACAAAGATGCCTTCTTTAGCTGCGATTAAGCGGTATGCGGCCAAAATTTCGCGATCAGTAACTGAATCGATTACGCCACCTGATGTGTCGCGTGCTTCGACCGCTTGCTGCCAAGATGCTGGATTACCAATACGGATCGCTGTTGCGATGGTCTCTGGATTCTTAACAACCTTGCCCTTAACGATTGGCGCAGCACCTGCTGCTTGGAAGCCGTACATCATCGGTAGCTTAGTTGTGAGACCATCCTTGTTGTACTCCTTGTAGCCCTTCCAGTAAGCGGTGATGTTTCCTGCGTTACCAACCGGGAGTGCGTGAATATCAGGAGCATCGCCCAACATATCTACAACCTCAAAGCTTGCAGTCTTTTGTCCTTCAATGCGGAATGGATTTACTGAGTTAACAAGTGCAACTGGATAATTTTCAGATAGCTCGCGTGCAAGGGTTAAGCAATCATCAAAGTTTCCGTTGACCTGCAAAATTGTTGAATCATGAATAACCGCTTGTGCAAGCTTTCCCATTGCGATCTTGCCCTTAGGAATCAATACCGCTGGACGCATACCTGCCTTAACAGCGTAGGCAGCAGCTGACGCTGATGTGTTTCCGGTTGATGCACAGATAACAGCCTTTGCGCCATCTTCTGCAGCCTTTGAAATCGCCATTGTCATTCCGCGATCTTTAAAGGAGCCGGTTGGGTTTAAGCCTTCGTACTTGATCCAAACATTGTTACCAAGAAGCTCTGAAAGATTGCATGCATAAATAAGTGGAGTGCCACCTTCGCGCAATGAAACGATCGGCGTCTTAGCGCTAACTGGAAGACGATCGCGATACTCCTCGATGACTCCGCGCCATTGGTGCGCGCCAGCCGCCTTCTTGCGCGGAAACATTGCCATCAGTTTTGTGCTCCTTCAACGCGAATGACGCTTTCAACCTTGCTAACAATGTCCATCTTCTTAAGCTTCTCAATACATGCATCGAGTGCATCCTCAGATGCTGCGTGAGTTACCACAACCAACTCTGCATCTTCGCCCAAACCTGCCTGGCGAACGGTTTGAATAGAAACATTTTCACTGGCAAAGGTTTGAGCAATTGAGGCTAAAACACCTGATTTATCAGCCACATGCAGACGTACGAAGAACTGTGACTTAACTGCGCCAATAGGTGCGATATCAAGATCTGCGTAATCTGATTCGCCGTATCCAACTGTTGAATAAGCAGCATGTCGGGCAACGGCAACTAGATCGCCAAGGATTGCAGATGCTGTTGGTGCGCCACCTGCTCCGCGACCGTAGAACATCAGTTGCCCTGCAGCTTCAGCTTCAACATATACAGCGTTAAATGCGTTACGGACAGATGCCAAAGGATGTGAGTTAGGCAGAATGACGGGATGAACTCGAACAGAGATCTCATCCTTAACGGTTAGCTCTGCGATTGCGAGCAGTTTGATTACGCTGTTCATAGCCTTTGCAGCTGCAACATCATCGGCTGAAATCTTTGAAATACCTTCGCAGTAAACCTCATCAATAACTACAGTGCTGTGGAATGCCAGGCTTGCAAGTAAGGCAGCCTTCGCCGCCGCATCGTGTCCTTCAACATCAGCCGTTGGATCTGCTTCGGCATAACCTAGAGCTTGTGCTTCCTTTAACACCTCATCAAAGGCGCGACCTTCTTCATGCATCTTTGTCAGAATGTAGTTTGTTGTGCCGTTAACGATTCCCATAACGCGGGTGATCTGATCTCCAGCTAATGACTCACGCATTGAGCGAATAATTGGAATCGCACCAGCTACAGCTGCTTCGTAGTAAAGATCTACTTTGGCAGCATCTGCTGCGTTAAAGAGTTCATGTCCATGAGTTGCAAGCAAAGCCTTATTTGCAGTGATTACTGATTTACCATTCTTGATCGCTTCAAGAATTAAACTCTTGGCAGGTTCGATCCCACCCATAACTTCAATAACGATGTTGATGCTTGGATCTGAAACAATTGAATGAAGATCAGTTGTGATAAATGCTGGATCTACACCTTCGCGCGGACCAGAATTACGAACACCAACCTTTGAAAGTTTTAGCACCGCACCTGAGCGCTCAGAAAGCTCCTGCTCATCATCTTGAAGCAGGCGGGCGACCTGGCTGCCTACAACGCCGCAGCCGAGCATGCCAATTGATAGTTGCTTAGCGCCCGAGTTCATGGGCTTATTCTTTCACAGATGGCTTGAACGGCGTTAAATATCCAGCGCTAAGAGATCTTCAATACTCTCTCGGCGAACAATTACGCGAGCTTTTCCATCCTTTACTGCAACAACAGATGGACGAGGCACATGGTTGTAGTTGCTCGCCATGCTGCGTCCATAAGCACCTGTTGCCGGAACAGCTAGTAAATCACCCGGCACGATGTCTTCGGGCAAATCAATGTCGCGAATGATGATGTCACCGGTTTCGCAATGCTTTCCTACCAAGCGGCTAGAAGTCTTTGCAGCGGTGCTGGTGCGGTTAGCAAGAATGGTTGTGTATTCAGCGCCATAGAGCGATGGGCGAATGTTGTCACTCATGCCACCATCTACTGAGATGTAACGACGATGTGCACCGTTTTCTAAGGTCACATCTTTAACGGTTCCAACCTCATACAAGGTAAACATAGTTGGCCCAACAATTGCGCGGCCTGGTTCGATTGAAACAATCGGAAGTTGAAGATTAAGTGCGGCGCAATGCTTCTTAACCGCGCTTGCAAGCGTCTGCATGGCATCACGAGGATCAACAGTTACATCATCTTCAAGATATGCGATTCCGTACCCACCACCAAGATCTAGTTCGGGTAACTCTTTCTTAAACTCATCTCGATACTTGGCCAAGAAGGTTACAAAACGCTCTGCCAAGATTTCAAAGGATTCAAAGCCAAAGATCTGAGATCCAATATGTGCATGGAAACCACGAAGCTCTAAAGATGAATGGCTATGCACTGTGGTAATTGCAGCCCATGCCGCACCGCTTGCAATTGAGAAACCAAACTTCACATCTTCATGGGCTGTTGAGATTGATTCATGTGTATGGGCTTGAATGCCAGGTGTTAGGCGCAGCAGAACCCGCTGAACCTTTCCGGCTTTTGCTGCAGCCGCTGCCACACGATCGATTTCATACATTGAGTCAATAACAATTGTTTCAACGCCAACGCTGATCGCTTTTTCGATTTCGGCAATTGACTTATTATTGCCATGAACTTCGATCTTCTTGGGGTCAATACCACCAGCAAGTGCAACAGCCATTTCGCCCGCGGTACTGACATCAATGCCGATACCTAAATCCTTAATCCAACGAGCAACCTCGGTGCAGGAAAAGGCCTTTGATGCGTAATAAACAGTGCCAGCTTTATCGCCAAAAGCCTCTTTTAGGGCTTCATTCCAAGCCAAAGCACGTGTACGAAAATCTGCTTCATCAATAAAAAATGTTGGTGTTCCAAAATCTTTTGCTAATTGTTTTGCAGTAATTCCGGCGATGGAAAGTTCGTTACCGGTTTGAACAGAAGATGACCACATTGGTTACATCCTCTCCGGTGCCTTAACACCCAATAGATCAAGTCCATTGCTGATTACCTGCTTCGTTGCGGTACACAGTAATAGACGTGCTGTGTGCAACGCAGTTAATTTTTCTTCGCCCATTGGTAGAACGCGGCAATCGTTGTAGAAGCCGTGATAGGTACCAGCTAACTCTTCAAGGTAACGGGCGATGCGATGTGGCTCTCGGTACTCGGCGGCACTAGCAACTACGCGTGGAAACTCTGCCAACGCACCTAGTAACTCATTCTCGCGATCATGCGAAAGTTGTGATGGGTCAAAATCCTTAAGCTCTAAAGAGGCGCCCAGTTCTTGGGCGTTACGCAAAACCGCAGCGATACGAGCATGGGCGTACTGAACGTAGTACACAGGGTTCTCATTGGTGTTTCGCTTCAATACATCTAGATCCATCACCATAGGAGTATCGACTGGGTACCGAATCAAGGTGTAGCGAGCTGCATCAACCCCAACCTTTTCAACCAACTCTTCGAGAGTAATGATTGTTCCGGCGCGCTTAGAAAGCTTTACCTCTTCGCCGCCCTCCATAATCTTTACCAGTTGGCCGATCAGTACGTGGATGTTGTACTCGGGATTATCACCAGCACATGCGGCGGTTGCCTTTAAGCGACCAATGTAACCATGGTGATCTGCGCCCAACATATAGATACAGATATCAAAGCCACGTTCGCGCTTGTTAATGTAATAAGCGGTATCTGAAGCAAAGTAGGTAAGCGAGCCATCGCTCTTTGTCATTACGCGGTCTTTGTCATCGCCAAAATCAGTGGTGCGCAGCCATACCGCCCCATCTACCTCAAATACATGTCCTTGGGCGCGCAGCTTTTCCATTCCATGCTCTACCGCACCTTGTTCATGCAGTGAGCGTTCTGAAAACCAGACATCAAAATGTGTATTAAAGGTATCAAGAACACGTTGTTGGTCCTTGAGTTGTAATTGATAAGCCGCTTCTCGGAAAGCTACTACGCGATCTGCTTCAGGTAAATCCTTGATGCCCGAATTCTGTGCAACAACATCTGCTGCTAAATCTTTGATGTAATCGCCCTGATATCCATTTTCAGGAACCGGGTTTCCAAGTGCAACCGCTTCAACGGATTGACCAAAGTAATCCATTTGGTTTCCGCGATCATTGATATAAAACTCACGAGTTACTTGTGCACCTGCTGCCGTTAGAACACGACCTAACGCATCGCCAACTGCTGCCCAACGTGTGTGACCGAGGTGAAGTGGGCCTGTTGGATTCGCACTAATAAATTCGAGGTTGATCTTTACACCAGCGAGCGCATTACCTTTTCCGTAATCCTTTGTTGCCTTCAAAATCGTTTCAACAAGTGCTGCTTGGCTTGCACGGTTCAAAGTAATGTTGATAAAGCCAGGACCTGCGATATCAACCTTTGAAATTCCATCAACACCATTTAGTTGGTCGGCAATTACCTGCGCAACATCGCGCGGATTCATTCCTGCAGGCTTTGCCAGTTGTAATGCAATAGATGATGCATAGTCGCCATGGGTGCGATCCTTGGGGCGTTCTAGCTTGATTGCATCCGGGGCTGTCCCGGTCAGAGCGCCAGACAGCAGGGCGCGGCCGATAGCCGCCTTAAGGGCGGCCTCAAGCTGCTCAACCTGGGTGGACATTGGGCAAGGTTATCGCGCGCCCGCATGGGCGTTATCGAAACGTTAGATAAAGGGGTGAGATTTCTGGGCAAATCTAGTGACCTTTTTAGCCTTGAGTACTACTTTCTATACACGTTGTGCCCTCCACATCTGGCCGAAATAGCTCGGCCAGGGGCAAAACACCTTTGAAAGGTTCGATATATGAAGAAGCTTCGTTACGCGCTTACAGCACTAGTTGCTGTATTCGCACTCGTACTAACAGGTTGCTCGAGCTCATCAGATTCTGCGGGCGACGGTTTCGTCGGCGTAATTCTTCCTGATGCAGCATCATCAAACCGCTGGGAAACCGCTGACCGCGGATTCCTACAAGCAGCGTTTGATGCAGCCGGAGTTAAGGTAGATATTCAAAACGCAAATGGTGACAAGGAACAATTCGCAACAATTGCAGACCAGATGCTTACAGCTGGTGCAAAGGTTCTTATCCTTGTAAACCTAGATTCAGATTCAGCTAAGGCCGTTCAGGACAAGGCTGCAGCACAGGGTGTAAAGACAATCGACTACGACCGTCTAACACTTAATGGCTCAGCTTCATACTACGTTTCATTTGATAACGAAGCAGTTGGTCGTTCACAAGGTGAAGGTATCAAGGCATGTCTTGATGCAGCAGGAAAGAAAAATGCACGTATCGTCTACTTGAACGGTTCTCCTACTGACAATAACGCAACTCTATTCAAGGCTGGTTACGATTCTGTACTACGTCCTTTGATCGATGCAGGAAACTACACACTTGTTGATGACCAGGCTGTTCCAGACTGGGATAACGCAAAGGGTGGAGTAATTTTCGAACAGCAACTAACTAAGGCTGGCGGAAAGCTTGATGCAGTTGTTTCAGCTAACGAAGGTCTTGGACTTGCAGCGATCGCTGTTCTTAAGAAGAACAAGCTAAACGGCAAGGTCTGTGTATCTGGTCAGGATGCAACTGTTGATGGACTGCGTGCAGTTCTAACAGGAGACATGTCAAACACTGTCTACAAGGCTATTAAGGCACAGGCAGAAGCAACAGCAGCACTTGCAATCACACTGCTCCGCGGTGAAGAAGCAACTACTGCAACTGCAACAGTAAACAACGGCTCAATCGATGTACCTTCAGTTCTATTGGTTCCAGTCGGTATCACAAAGGCAAACGTCAAGGACGTAATTGCTGATGGATTCCAGACTCGTGAAGCAGTGTGCGAAGGCATCGAAGAGCTTTGCACAGCTAACGGAATCTAATCTCCGTCAGTTAAAGCAGTAATAGATATAGGTTGCGGCTCGGAGGTATCTCCGAGCCGCAACTTCTTTACTTCAAAAGATTTAACGCCAAAAGAAACAGGGAGTTCATGACAACACCGCTACTGTCCTTAAGAGGAGTTAATAAATCCTTTGGACCAGTTCATGTCCTAAAGGATGTTAACTTGGATGTTCATGCAGGTCAGGTCACCGCACTTGTTGGAGACAACGGTGCAGGTAAAAGCACGCTGATCAAGTGCATCGCCGGTATCTACACACCTGAAGCGGGTGAGTTCCTATTTGAAGGTAACAAGGTCTCAATCAGTGGTCCGCGTGATGCGACCGCACTTGGAATTGAGATTGTGTATCAAGATCTGGCGTTGTGTGACAACTTGGACATCGTCCACAATATGTTTTTGGGCCGTGAGCAAAAGCGCGGACCAGTTTTAAATGAAACTTCTATGGAGGCACTCGCCCGTAAGACTTTAGATGGCTTGAGTGTGCGTACGGTTAAATCAATCCGTCAAACAGTTTCATCACTTTCTGGTGGGCAACGCCAAACTGTTGCGATCGCCCGTGCAGTTCTTTGGAATAGCAAGGTTGTAATCCTTGATGAGCCAACCGCTGCACTTGGTGTTGCGCAAACCGAACAGGTACTTAACCTTGTGCGACGTCTTGCAGATAATGGTTTAGCTGTGGTTTTAATTAGCCACAACCTCAACGATGTATTCGAGGTTGCAGACAACATCGCAGCGCTTTATCTAGGAAACATGGCCGCTCAGGTTAATAAAAATGAGGTAATTCCAAGACAGGTAATTGAATTAATCACTACTGGAAAATCTGCTGGAGTCGATGCTCCATCTGCAAACACAGGAGCGAAAAAATGAGCATGAGCAATGAGGTAGAGGTTCCAACCATTAAGAGCGCTGTTGCCGATTATTGGGCGCGAGTAAAGGCTGGCGATATCGGCTCTTTGCCAGCAGTTCTTGGCTTAGTTGTTCTCTGCATAGTGTTTGGCTCTTTGTCAGATGTCTTCCTGACCCCTGGAAACTTTGCCAATCTCATTACCCAGGCAGCTGCGGTAATCGTCATTGCAATGGGCCTTGTCTTTGTGCTGTTATTGGGCGAGATTGATCTCTCTGCTGGATATACCGCAGGTGTAACAGGTGCCGTGTTGGTTATCTTGATTACCAATGAAGGTCATCCTTGGTATGTAGCGCTGCTAGCAAGTATCGCTGTTGGAGTTTTCCTTGGTTTCCTACTGGGCACATTGGTTGCTCGCCTTGGAATTCCATCCTTCGTTGTTACCTTGGCGGCTTTCTTAGCATTTCAAGGAGTCTTGCTGCTGCTTGCAGGTGAGGGTGGAACTATTCGTATTGAAGATCCAACGGTGCTTGCGGTACAGAACTCAAATATGTCACCAACGGTTAGCTGGATCTTCTTCCTGATTGTTGCCGTTGCATATGTGTTATCGGGTCTATCTTCTATGAACTCTCGTCGCAAAGCGGGTTTGAAGACTGAGCTCAAGAAGTTATGGATTATCAAAACTGCGGGGCTGCTTTTGATTACAGGTCTTGCAGTCTTTGCACTCAACCTTGAAAGAAGTAACAACCCAGATCTTGTAAGCCTTAAAGGAATACCTTACGTGGTTCCAGTTATCTTGCTGCTACTAGTAATTGGAACATTTGTTTTAGGTCGTACCGCATTTGGTCGTCACATTTATGCGGTCGGTGGAAATGCAGAGGCTGCGCGCCGCGCAGGTATTGATGTGAAGCGAATTCGCATCTCTGCCTTCATGATCTGCTCAGGATTAGCAGCGATTGCAGGCTTGATCTTTGCCTCTCGCCAAAACTCAATCTCACCAACTACCGGTGGAAGCTCAACACTTCTGTACGCAGTTGGTGCAGCTGTTATTGGTGGAACCTCACTTTTTGGTGGCAAGGGCAAAGTTCGCGATGCAATCCTTGGCGGACTTGTAGTTGCCGTTATTGATAACGGCATGGGTCTCTTGGGCTATGCAGCAGGAATCAAGTTCATTGTTACCGGACTTGTTCTGCTGGTCTCTGCAGGAGTTGATGCGATCTCTCGTAGAGGCTCCAGTACTACTTAGCGGGCTATAGCCCCATTAAGTGCTCTAGAGCGAGCTGATCTACCGCTTCATAGCCGTAGCCACGCTTGCCCGCTGCCTCGACATCAAAGGAATCCTTTGCAAGATCCTTCCAAGTTTCACCTGCAGCAAGGGTTGGCTCTGCAAGACCTGGAATGTTTGACTCCTTCATCGCTGCGATTACTCGTGGATCAGAACGGAATGCAGCTGCACGCTCTTTAAGTGCAAGGTAGGTGCGCATATTTGCACTAGCTGACTCCCAGACTCCCTTGTCATTTTCGGTGCGTGCCGGCTTGTAATCAAAGTGCTTTGGTCCGCTGTAGTTGTAACGCTCAAGCAGATCAACTAAGAAGAAGGCAGATTTCAAATCTCCGTGACCGAAAACTAAATCTTGATCGTACTTTGGACCGTGCTGACCATTGAGATCAATGTGGAACAACTTCTTGTGCCACAACGCTTGTGCGATTCCGTGAACAAAGTTAAGTCCAGCCATTTGTTCGTGGCCTACCTCTGGATTCAAACCAACAAGCTCGGGGCGATCTAGTGAGTTAATGAATGCTAGTGCATGTCCAATTGTTGGCAGGAAGATATCTCCACGTGGCTCATTTGGCTTTGGCTCAATTGCAAACTTAATGTCGTATCCGTTGTCAGTTACAAACTCACCAAGGGTGTTAAAGGCTTCGCGGAAGCGATCAAGGGCAACATAAGCATCCTTTGCACCATCTGATTCAGCGCCTTCACGTCCACCCCAACAAACATATGTTGTGGCACCTAGTTCGACCGCAAGTTCGATGTTCTTCATGACCTTACGAATGGCATAACGGCGGATGTCTTTATCATTCGAGGTAAATGCGCCATCCTTAAAAACTGGATGTGTAAACAAATTTGTTGTCGCCATCGGCACCTTCATGCCGGTTTCAGCTAAAGCTCTCTTAAAGCGATCGATGTGTCCACGTCTCGCGCTTTCATCGCTTCCAAATGGAATCAGATCATCATCGTGGAAGGTGACGCCGTAAGCACCGCGTGCTGCCAGCTCATTGACGGTACGAACCGGATCAAGGGCATCACGAGTGGCATCGCCAAAAGGGTCACGGGCCTGCCAGCCAACGGTCCAGAGACCAAAGGTAAACTTGTCTGCAGGGGTTGGATTGAGTGACATTGCGCGTGAACCTCTCGCTCTAGGAAGGCCCTTGGGGGGCGTTTTGGAACATTGCTAACTTACCTCTAATCTTGTCCCCTATCCATACCTCGGTGGTAACGCTTTGGTAAGGGTTTGCGGGAGTGGTGAAATGGCAGACACGCAGGTCTTAGGAACCTGTGTCTTCGGACGTGCGGGTTCAAGTCCCGCCTCCCGCACATTAGTTTTTCTTCAACACTAAACAATTAGAAGTTAGAGTCAAGCCATGGCAAAGAAATCTCCAGCCAAAATCAAAAAAGAGGCCGCTGAAATCAAGCGTGCCGCTGCAGCTCGCCGCGAAGAGAAAAGGTTACAAAAACTCAACGCTCAATCCACACCTGCGCAAGATGAGGTCGATCTTGAGTGCTACGCGTCCGTTGATCAGGCATGGGTCGAATTAGGACTTGGAGCTCCTGCACGTCGGGCTTTAATCGATGATGGGTTGTTCAAACTATCTGATCTTCGAAAGACATCACTTGCCGCGATTAAAGAGCTTCACGGCATGGGGCCTAATGCAATTCGCATTTTGACCACTGAGATGAAAAAAGCAGATCTATCCTTTAGAAAATAAATTAGTTACTGAAGGCAAAGGCGATAATCGCAACACCTGCAATTGCAAGCAATGCTTTAACTTCGCGGCGACCAAGAATTGACGCTAATGCAGGAACAAAGGTTGCGCCGAGGATTGCAGCTCCTGGTCCGAAAATTAATGCGCTGCGAGATACAACATCGGGCTCTCCCCATTGGTAGCGAAGGTTAATGAGGCCACAAGCAAAGAGCAGATAGCCACCCATTCGATAATTGTTGACCCAATACTTATCTAACTTTTCATTCTTTTCAGAGCTCATGTGATTAGTCTATAAATGCAAACAGGAGTGCCGCTTTCGCGACACTCCTGTTTTAAGGATTCTTAGTTAAAAGAAACCACTAATCAAAGATTAGTGATCGTCCTTCATTCCTTCTGCGATTGACTTCATACGTGCAATCTTCAGGATTGTTAGACCGAATACACACTTCGCCAAGATATCTGCGATTGTGTAACCAACCTGAACTGCAACGAATGATGATGCTGTTTCGCTTCCAACGATGTTGAAGATGTAAGCGATTGGGTATACACCCCATGTAGCTAGAAGTAGAAGACGCAGACGGCCAACTGTCTCAGCCACACCTGCAGGCTGACGATCAAGTGACTTACCTAGTTCTACGAATAGTACGTAAAGGATGTAAAGGAATGGAAGTGTTGATAGAACACCGTATAGAACCTGTGTGTTCTGATCATTTGAAATCTCACCTGGATAACCAAGCGCGATCATCGCAGCTGAAGCTGGGACCAGACGCATGACAAGTGAACGTGCAACTGCTGCTGTCAAAGCAAGAACTGCAATTACCTCTACTAGTAGTAGTGGCACAGTTAGTAGCCAGTCTACGTAGCGGTATGCCTCGTTGAATGCATCCTGAGATCCATCAAGCTTGACCATACCGTTTGTTGAAGCATGCTTGAATGAATCAAAGATGCGTAGGTAGTGGTAACCAGCGATGAATGTAACCATTGATGACATTACGAGAGCGTTGCGGTACTTAGGCAATACACGGCTCTGTGAAACGAGTGTGTAAATCGTGCAAGCGAGCATTGAAACTAGGCCTAACGAGAATACGTTATAGACCAGTTGCCATTGGTTGCTATCTAATTGCATTTAATTAGCCTCCGTGAGGATTATGTGAAGAGATCCTTTTGACCTCTCTCAACTCGCTGACCACGGGAGACCTCGAGGAGCTCCCTTGACCATCGATACCCTTAGTGTGAACCTGTTGCGAGCCTTTTGCACCTGTAAACGGACTTTTTTCCCACTTTTTTTCAGGAAATTTTCTGGGTTTACGCATGAAAAATGGGGCGATTTTTCCGGACTAGCCGGTATCGCCCCATTTTCTAAATTACTAGTTAGTAACTTATTGGCCGTTCCACAACTTCATCTCTGCTGCAAATGGATCAAGCCCCATTGGTCCTAACTTCAATGCATAGCTATGGAACTTCTTCATATTGAAGTTACTGCCAAGGCGCGCCTTTGCATCTTCGCGAGCGGTCATCCATACACGTTCTCCAACCTTGTATGAAATAGCTTGTCCTGGCCATCCCAAATAACGATCTGTTTCGCTGCGTGAATGATCCTCATCTAGTAAGGCTTGTTCGTTGAGCAACTTGCGAGAACTTTCTGCATTCCACACATTGCCATCGAAATCCTTGTAACCAAGGTGCATTCCGATATCTACAACGATTCGTGCTGCACGTAATGCTTGTGCAGATAGGTATCCCATTTCAATTCCTGGTTCATCAAATGCACCTAGTTCATTCATGAAACGTTCTGCATAGAGCGCCCAACCTTCACCGTAGCCACTCACCCATGCGGCTTGGCGTTGGTAACGACTTAACCGATCCTTTTCAACTGTTGCAGTTCCAATTTGAAGATGGTGGCCAGGAACAGCCTCGTGGTACCAAGTAGAAACTAGATGCCAGTTGCTTACCTCGTTCTTGCCAAGCATTGGAATCCATGTTGTTCCTGGACGTGAAAGATCCTCTGATGGTGGGTTGTAATAAGGAGCAGAGGCGCTACCTTCAGGTGCAAGTCGTGCTTCACAAACTGCGATGCGCGGATCGATCTCGAAGAACTCGCCATTCATGCGCTTCATCGCGGCATCAGTGAAATCCTGAAGGTACTTCACTACATTTTCTGGACCAACAACCTTGTACTTAGGGTCGTTATCTAAAGTATCTGCAACCTCGCGAAGTGTTTTTGCTTCTGGATTGATTAACTTTGCAAGCTCCCACATACGATCATTAATCGCCTTGAGTTCTTGCTTGCCCCATTCATAGGTTGCAGGTAGATCAAGCTTCGCACCTGTGAAGTAACGAGCCCACACCGCATAACGCTCTGCGCCAACTGCATCATTAGGTGTTGCAATGGGTAAGTACTTGGTACGCAAAAATTCAGCTGTTTCGGCAGATGCCTTTTCAGCAAGCTTTGCCGCTTCATGAATCGCTGGGTACTTGCCATCAGCATCAAAGTTCTTACACATTGCGCTATAGCCACCATTGGCATAGCTATCTAATTGGGCAATAACTCCATTAACTTGACGTTGGGCGGTTGTCTTTCCAGATTTAGCAACTGTCAAAATGGTTTCGCACCAAGACTTGTATGCACCATCTACCGCTGCCAAACGCTTGGCAATATTGTCAAAATCTTGCGCTGAACTCTTAGGCATTAACTCAAAGATTGAACGGACATTTGAAGGTGGTGATGTCAGTACATTCCAAAGAACAAATGCTTCCTGACTGTCATGTAGAGCAAGACCTGATTCAAGGCGCTCGGTCATAACCGCTTTAGCGATTCGATCAATCTCATCAATTGGCTCAAGGGAGGCTAACTTCTTTAAAGTCTCGCGGGTTAGATTCGCGCTGACTTCAGCGGCTGCAAGTGAAAAATCATCTAACTTGTCCTGGTTCAAACCATTTCCAAGGTAGGTGCATCCCATTGGGCTTAGTGCTGCTTCTTGATCGATGTAAACATCGCTGATTTCAAATATGGGTGATCTATGTGTCATGGCGCAAGTTTGGCAGTGGCTTTAGCCTTTGTCCACGGGTAAAGCTCTTTTAATACCCTAGGCTTCCGTGGTGAGTCAGACTCCTGTAATACCTCCAAAGCTACGCGGCTGGTTTCACTTAGGAGCAACTCCGGCGGTAATAATCGCATCACTGGTTCTTTTCATATTGAGTGAATCATCCTTGAAATTTGCCGTTGCAATCTATTCAGTAACAGCGATCATGCTCTTTAGCGTCTCTGCCATCTACCATCGCGTTCCTTGGGTGCCAGCTAAGAAGAAGATTTGGCGACGTTGGGATCATGCCAACATCAACTTGTTGATTGCAGGTTCTTACACCCCATTTGCAGTTGCCTTACTTGAAGGTCGCGATAGAACAATTTTGTTATCGGTTGTTTGGATCGGTGCAGCTATGGGTGTTGGCTTGCGGGTTTTTTGGCTCAATGCACCGCGCTGGTTATATGTTGCAAACTACTTACTGTTGGGATGGGTTGCGGTTTTCTACACACCGGCGTTGTATCGGGCGGGTGGTTTATGGGTGTTAATTCCTATCGCAATTGGCGGTCTCTTCTATTCCGTGGGTGCCATCTTCTACGCGCTCAAGCGTCCCGGGCGGCAGGCTAAGTACTTTGGCTTTCATGAGCTCTTCCATATCTTTGTTCTGGCCGCATGGATCTCGCAATACATAGCCATTTCTGTGGCGATTTACAGTAAATAGGCCCTTGCTCTAACCTAAGCCCACATCAATACATCTTTACTTGAGGCGGGGTGCACCATGGCGGAAAAGAAGAGCTTCCTTAACTGGGTCGGCTTTACTGGCGAGGATGAAAGTTCAAACCAGCCATCATCTGTTGACCGCATCCGCGAACTCGAAGCACAGATTGCAGATCTAAAGTCCCGTCGTGACATTACCGGGTTGACTAAAGAAGAGTTTGAAATTCTTGCGACAGAGACAGCGATGTCGATGATTAAATCTGCCCAAGCTCGCGAAAGTAAGGCGCAGGCCGCGGCATCACGTTTGGTTGCAGAGACAACTCGTGCAACAAAGGAAGAGTTGGAAGCGGCTGAAGCAAAGGCTCGCTCAATTCTTTCAGGTGCTGAATCACGTGGACGTAAGTACATTCAGACCGCAGAGGCTGAAGCTGAAGAAAGAATTGCACAGGCAGAAGCCGACGCTGAAAGCTTGATGGAGAGCAAGAAGCGTGAGATCTCAACACTTGCAACAGCTGCGCGCCGCGAAGGTGAAAGAATTATCACCGAAGCAACAACTGAAGTTTCTGGCTATCGCCAATGGCTGGCCGGTGTTATTTCAGAAGCAGAACGTTTATACAGAATTCAGAAGCAATCTCTAGATGCTGCCGAGTCTGCAATTCAGCAATCACGAAACCGTCTAGATGGCGCATTTGCTCGATTAGAGGAGCTTCAGAAGAGTGTTTTAGATAATCTCAATGCAGATGACACCTTAATTAATCCAGGCCCGCTCAAGGTTTCAAGCCAACGCACCCGCCCAGCACTTGCTGCACCCGCCAAGGCTGTTAAGGCAAGCACTAAGAAGGCGGCAAAAAAGGCGCCAGCGAAGAAGAGCGCTGCAAAGAAATCTGCAAAGCGCTAATTTCATTTAGCTCATAACAGCCATGTCCACTTCCCGAGGCATCCGTTACATACCTGCGATTGATGGTTTGCGCGCTGTAGCTGTTATTGCGGTGATGTTGTATCACCTAGGTTTTGATTGGATTCCGGGTGGATTCTTAGGTGTAGATCTCTTCTTTGTTATCTCGGGATATGTGATTACCCGTTTATTGCTTGATTCGATCCAAAGAAGTGGCGGCCTAGATTTAAGGGCTTTCTACATAGCCCGCATCAGACGTTTGCTGCCACCACTTGTCTTCATGATTATTGTGACAACGGTCTTTATTGGGGTCTGGGCACCAGACACAATGCGCCGCTTTGTCATTGATACTCCATTTGCACTCTTTGGTGGAATGAATTGGTGGTTGGTGTATCGCCAAACCGATTACTTTGAGAGCATCGGACGGGCTCCACTTTTGCAACACACCTGGTCGCTGGGTGTGGAGGCACAGTTTTACTTAGTCTGGCCGTTGATCCTTCTTTTGGTTCTGCGTTACTTTGGAAAAAACAAGATTTCTGGTGCTGCACTAATAATCGCAGCATTTTCAGGTATCTCGCTTCTGCTTGTCTCGCTGCGCATTGATGCAACAAACTCTTCCAGCGTTAGCCATGTTTACTTTGGCACCGATACTCACAGTATTGGTTTATTCCTAGGTGCCGCTCTTGCTGTGCGGTGGATTCCGCAGAACCTCAATGAGACGGTTAGCAAGAAGGCGCAAGACTTTATCGATGGTATCGGTCTCTTTGGTCTCATTGGAATCATTGCAGCGTTCATGCTGGTTGATGAGGGTGATCCAACTCTTTACAAGATTGCATTTCCATTAGCTGGAATTTTTGGTTGTGCAATTATCACTTCGATTGTGCATCCCGCTTCTCGCTTTGCCCCGATCCTAAGCACAAGGCCATTTGTCTGGATCGGTGAGCGTTCATACGCAATCTATTTGTGGCACTGGGTAGTTTTTCAGCTTACCCGCCCACAGTTTGATCTAGAAGGATCTCCTTGGGCCCTTTATACATTGCGAGTATTGATTGTCTTTGCGCTGGCAGATATCTCATTGCGACTCGTTGAATTACCAATTAGAACAGGGCTTATTGATTATTGGTTTAAGGGAATGAAGTATCGAACCAAGCGGGTTCAACTCCGTCAAAAGTTTGCAGTCTTTCTTATAATTATTTCAACCATTGGTATCACTACAACCTCTGCATTAAGCGCGATCGCGGAAGGTGATCGCCAGCTCAATCAACTCAAAAAACAGTTGGAGCAGCCAGCGGTAACCCCTTCAATAACAGAAGGTGGCTTATGGGTTACCGGCGACTCGGTGATTTTAGGAATTCGTTTTGAGTTAGATGAACGTGAAAACATAGGATTGATTAATGCTCGAGTAGGGCGACAAGCCCCTGAGTTGTTAGAGGTAATCAAGAACGATAAAGCCAATATGGTTGGCTCAACCATCATCTTAAATCTGGGTAACAACAACAAGTTAAGTGAAGATCAGGTCGCAGCGATCTTTGCTGAAATTTCAGAACAGCCTCGAATAATCGTCGTTAACACCGCGGTTCCTCGTGCTTGGCGGGATGAGAACAACGCCCTGATCGCAAAGTATGCAGCTCAATACGGAGCACGTTTAATTGATTGGGCAGCGATTTCAGCTGCTCATCCAGAGTACTTTGGTCCAGATGGAGTGCACTTAGTTCCTGCGGGAGTTCGCGCATATGTAGATGCGATTGCTGCAGAGCTTCCAGTTGGTGCAGCAGAAACAATTGGGCAATAAAAAATCCCCCACCGTTAAGTGAGGGATTTCTTACTAAGAGTTTTTTATTACTTAAACTCTCCAGGAATTCCAAAAGCTGTAGCTGATGCAGTTTGTCCATCTGAGTAAACAGATGAAACGCGGAACTGTGTCCATCCTGAATCACTTGCCTTTGTTACATTCTGTGTGAGTTGATCAGCAGGAACAGTTGCAATAACTGTCCAGTCTCCGGTGCCGTTTGCACGAACCTCAACGTTGTATCCAGTTAGACCTTCAACAGCTGTTGGTGCTACCCAGCGAAGCTTTAATCCGCCTTCGGCATTGAGTGCTACAAACTTTGTTGGAGCCTCTACAGCTGAAACTGTTGCTGTTGGCTCTTCGCTCTCAGATGGTGATGTAGATGGTTCTGCACTTTGTGACATCGAAGGTGCAGGTGCCGCATCATCGTTTTCGGTGCTTGAAGATTGTGACCACACGATAACTGCGAGCGCAGCAATACCGATTACAACTAACCATGCTGTGCGAGTTGAAGTTGATTGCTTTGGTGCCGCAACTGGCTTAGCAGGTGCAGGTGTCGCAGGCTTTACAGGTGCGGCAACAGCTGCAGGCTTTGGAGCAGAGGTAACTGCAACTGCAGCCTTCTTGACTACACGCTTTGCAGGAGCCTTCTTAGCAACCTTCTTTGCAGCTGTCTTCTTTGCAACAGCTTTCTTTGCAACCTTCTTTGCTGGTGACTTCTTAGCAACAGCTTTCTTAGCTGTCTTCTTTTTCGCTACAGCCTTTTTCGCTACAGCCTTCTTTGCAGGTGACTTCTTCTTTGCAACAGCCTTCTTTGCTGTTGACTTCTTGGCAGCTGTCTTCTTTGCTGCCTTCTTTGCGGTCTTCTTAACGGCCACGTGGAACTCCTTGGGTTGCGGTACGCACGTTTTTAACGCACTTGTATGGGTTAAGGCTACCCCAGGCTCGCAAGCATTTGGATGACATGGGGTGCGATAGCCCGAAGTGATTTTCCACGGTGACTCATTAAATCCTTTTCCGCTGCGCTCATTTGTGCTGAGGAGATACTCAAACCCAGGGGCTGAAATATCGGGTCATACCCAAAACCGTTCTCGCCTACGGGTGCGTGAAGGATGTGGCCATCAAAACGACCTTCGGCTACCTGGTGGCGGCCATCGGGTAACACCAAGGAGGCAACGCACATAAAGTGCGCGGTTCGCATCTGATCTGGAACATCCTTGAGTTGATCTAAAACCTTTTCCAGATTTGCCCGATCATCTCCATGAACCCCTGCCCAGCGTGCCGAATAAATACCTGGATCACCATTGAGGGCATCAACACAAAGACCTGAGTCATCTGCAATTGCGGGCAATCCGGTGGCTTCACAGGTGTAGCGCGCCTTAAGTAAGGAGTTCTCTTCAAATGTTGAACCAGTTTCATCAACATCAACTAAATGCGGAAATTGATCAACACCAATCAACTCAATCTGCCCAGGTGCAAGTTCCTCAAGAATCCTTCGAAACTCTGTGATCTTTCCTTGATTACGTGTTGCAAGAACAAGTTTGTGGGACATTACTTAGCGAGTACATCTTTCTGAAGTTGGCTCAAGGTTGAACATCCGGCAACTGCTAGATCAAGCAATTGATTAAGAAGTTCGCGATCAAATGGTTCACCTTCTGCGGTGCCTTGAACTTCGATGAAACGACCATCGCCTGCAACAACAACATTCATATCAGTACCTGCGCGTACATCCTCTTCATAGCAAAGATCGAGCATTGGTACTCCATCGATGATTCCAACACTTACCGCTGCTACTGAATCATTGAGTGGCTTGGCACTTTCTTTGATGTGGCTTTGTGTCTTCGCCCATGCAATGGCATCAGCTAATGCAACATAGGCACCTGTGATCGCAGCGGTACGTGTTCCACCATCTGCCTGAAGAACATCACAATCGATAACGATTGTGTTTTCGCCAAGTTCTTTCATATTCACTACTGCGCGAAGTGAGCGACCAACAAGACGTGAAATCTCTTGGGTGCGTCCACCTAACTTGCCCTTAACGCTTTCACGGTCTGAACGTGTGTGCGTTGCACGAGGCAGCATTGAATACTCTGATGTGACCCAACCATTTCCGGTGTCCTTTAACCAGCGAGGAACACCGGGAGTAAAAGATGCAACACACAAAACACGTGTCTTACCAAACTCAACTAATACTGAACCTTCGGCATGGTCTAGCCATCCACGTGTGAACTTGATTTCTCGTAAATCCTTCTCGGAACGTCCATCATTGCGTGGCATTTTGACTCCTCTAGTTTGGAAATTAAGTTAAAAATCTATTGATTACAGCTCTTGGTGTTCAACGTGCGTTACTTCTGGGCCTAGAAAACGTCGAGCTAAGGTTTCAAAGGCCTTTGCATCACCGGTTGCTAAGAATCTATGTGTTGCTGGAGTTGCACTGTGAACTCGTAAGGAACCATTTTCAACAAGGGTTCGATACAAATCTTTTGCGGTTTCTTCGGCGCTCGAGACCAAAGTGACCCCTTCTCCCATTACGTACGAGATAACTCCTGTCAGTAATGGGTAGTGGGTGCAGCCCAGAACCAAGGTATCTACCTTTGCATCCATCACAGGTGCCAAATACTCGCGGGCTACCTTTGTGATTTCAGGTCCAGATGTTTCACCACGTTCTACAAACTCCACAAACAAAGGACAAGCGATTGAAGTAATTTTTAATTGTGGAGCAGCTGCAAAGGCATCTAGATAGGCCTTTGAATCAATGGTTGCGCGTGTACCAATAACCCCCACATTTCCAGAGCGAGTTGCAGCAACTGCTCTTCGCACTGCAGGTTGAATCACTTCTATAACCGGAATTGAGTACCGCTCACGCGCATCTCGTAGCATCGCAGCTGAAGCGGTATTACACGCAATAACAATTGCCTTAACGCCTTGATCTACGAGGTAATCCATTGTTTCAAGTGCGAACTCACGAACCTCGGCAAGTGGACGCGGACCATAAGGTCCACGTGCGGTGTCACCTATATACAGAGTGGATTCATTAGGAAGTTGATCAAGGATTGCACGTGCAACGGTTAATCCGCCTACGCCTGAATCAAAGATTCCAATTGGGGCATCACTCACAGGTCAAGCCTACCTTGCACATATGGTGTTACTGGTAGCTGAACTATTGAGATTCATCCATCAAAGCATCGATCAAACTCTCTTGTAGCCAGCCAAGCCAGCTATAGACAGCGTAAACGCCTCGCATGGGGTCATCTGGCGCTAATAGCTCTAGATCTTGTTGAGTATTTGTATCAACCTTTAATCGCACTCCTAATGCAAGGCGAACATCATTCATTGCACCAAGCCAGGCGTTTGCACCATCGTGATCTAACTCAACAACACCATCAACCGCAGCTTTCAGGTCCATACGCATAGCCATAGCGTGGGCTTGCTTTTTCTGACGCAATGTTGATTCGGTGTAGCGTCGAAACTCAGATGCATCAACTTGATCGGCATATGCATTTGGCAGCAAACGCAACAGAACCTCATCTTCAGGTGGTGTGTCATGCACAGTTATTCCAACCATCGCAGCCAACGGATCTTCATTGTGGTGATCTACACGCTCTGCTAAAAGTTCAATTATTTGCTCTGCCAGATTTAGTAAGACTTCACGCTCTGCCTCGGTGAAGTTTGCTAGGTATGAGTTGTCCCCGTGTCGAAAAAAACCATGTTGAACCTCACTCATAGCGCTTGATCACCACGCTGAAGAGTTGCCCACAAACCATATTCATGAAGACGGGCAACATCGTGCTCCATCTCTTCACGGCTACCAGTTGAAACAACCGCTTTACCTTCAGTGTGTACCTTCATCATGAGTTCATGTGCCTTTTCTTTACTATATCCAAAAAGCTCCATCAACACATAGGTCACATAGGTCATTAAATTAACTGGGTCATCCCAAACAATTGTTACCCAAGGAATATCTCCGTTAAAGATTGCCTTGAGCTCTTGATCAAGCTTTTCATTAAGATCATTCTTACTTTTTACTTTAGGCATAATTAGCGAATAACAATTGCGAATTGTTCAGAGGCGATATCGCCAATAATCTGAACTCGCATTGTTACAACTCCTCGTTTGTTTTCCACTGCGGTGAAGGTGAATAGGCCATTGGCATCAGAGAGCACCGCCGTGCCTACATTTTGCCACTTCCCATTAACATTTTTCTGCAATTGGGCGCTCTTTCCACTCAATCGTGGCAATAGTTGAGCATTAACAACTATTGGAGAGCCCTTGGATACCGAAACGGGACGATCTAACTGCACACTACTTTTAACAGTGATCTTGGCTTCTTGAGAGACAGACTCTGCCTGCTCCCATGTTCCAACGGTTGTCAGGCGTAATGAAGCATTGCCACCTAAGGTCATCGGGGTCGAGATTGTTCCATCAACACCAGTTACAAGTTCAGTGACTTTGCTCCACACAGTTTCATTAGCGCGTTTGATTTCTAAAGAAACGG
>CAZQNP010000003.1:69893-72424 GCA_964594645.1 uncultured Candidatus Planktophila sp.
TGATACCAAACAGTTCTATTGACTCTGCATTCAGTTGATGACCCTGCATCTGAAAGACCGTTAAAGGTTTGTGTGTACGAGTAAGTTGCCTCACTAAACCTTTCATTAAAAACAGGGGTGGCTCTATCAATAGCTGCTTTTGCGTTTGCACGATTAGTGACAAATGTTGCAGCCTTTGCCCCACCTCTTAAACCTGGTGGTGCATTGACGGGACACTTACCTTGCACTGATGTAATCCAATCGCGACCGTATCCAGGTAATCCGATGTACACCTTTGAGGGAGACATAACGCTGACGGCATACTTAACAGTTTTTTCAACCCATGCAATTGGACCAATGGGACCAGGTTTAGCTACCGAATAGTCATAGGTCATGATTCGTAAGCGATCAATACTGCTTGCAACATCTGCCCATGCGTATACGAAGTAACCCTTCTGTCTTTCTCTTGGGTCGAAAACGTACGGTGTTGAGATAGAAAGCAATTTATTGTGAGAGCGCAAAGCAACGCTGAGTTCTCTAACTAAAGCAACCCAACGTGGCGCTGTCCTTGTCCAGGTGGAGTTTCCATCAACAAAGGCAAAACCCTCATAATCTAAATCAATTCCATCAAAGTCATTTGTAAGAACTAAATCAACAATTGTTTTTACAATAGTTGCCCTAGTAGTGGGGTTTGCGAGGTAGTTGGAAAGCTCCAACTTTCCTGTTCCATCAGTCATTGATGGGATAACTTTTAGTCCTGCGCGACGAATCAAACAGACGGTATCTGCCATTGGCCAAGAAGGATTGCCAGAGATGTAGTCATTGCGAATAACCGTGGGTGATTTAAGGGAGAACCAAAAAGGCATTACCTCCTTCATTAAATCTTTGTTCCTAAACAAATACGAAGACTCGATGGCTTGATTTTCGGCTGGGCCATATTGAGAGACATCACAGACAGCGGGCTTGCCTGGCACAGTTGGTTGAGCAAAGGGAAGTTTGCGAACCAGAGGCATGATTGTTCTTACTGAGTAATAAGGAAGCCAGCCGGTTACAACCTTGCGAGGAGGTTTATCGTTTGCTGAAGCTATCTGCGGGGTGATTAATGTTGTCAACGTTGCGATTGTGACTAGGGAAAGTGCAAAAGCGATGATGCGCTTCATAATTACTTTTCTTCGGGATCTGGCTTTAACCCTGCGTGAATCTCTTTGCAGGTCGGACAGATTGGATACTTCTCGGGATCGCGAGATGGAATCCACTTCTTTCCACACAGAGCCTTCACCGCTTTTCCTGTTACCGCGGACTCAACAATCTTCTCTTTTTTAACGTAATGTGAGAAACGGTCGTGGCCGCCATCATCTTCTTGAAGATTTTCATCAAGGGATGGGCGGGTCAGCAGATCGGTATCAGACTCCGACCCAACTCCTATTTTTCGAAAGATCCCCATGAGGTGGATAAGAATACCTATGTGAACCCAAAAATTACGGGTAGAATTCACTAATGAAGGACTTACTCCGAACCGAGCACTTAAGCCGAGCAGATGTCGAATTATTGCTTTCGACCGCCGCTGAATTTGCTGAGAATCCACTGCGATCTAACACAGCATTAGCCAATAAAACTGTGGCGATCTACATGACTAAGCCTTCAACCCGTACCCGCCTTTCATCTGAAACCGCCGTTGCTCACTTAGGTGGCACGCCAATCTTTATTCGCGGTGATGAACTGCAACTAGGTCGCGGAGAAACTATTGAAGATACCGCCAAGATTATTAGCGGCTACTGCAGCGCATTGATTATTCGTACCTTTGCGCAAGCAGATGTTGATCAATTAGGTGCTTATTCAACTATTCCAGTTATCAACGCATTAACTGATGATGATCATCCAACTCAGCTCTTGGCCGATTGGTTAACAATCCGTGAAAACTTTGGCACAGATATTTCTGGTCGCAAATTTGTTTACCTTGGCGATGGAAACAATATGTCTCATGCCTGGTTAATTATGGGTGCGATCATGGGAGCTCACGTTGTGGCTGCTACTCCAAGTGGTAAGTGGGCACCAGATCCTGTTGTTGTGGCAGTGGCAAGAAACATTGCGGCACAAAGTGGTGGAAAGGTCGAAGTAAGCAACGATCCAGAAGCCGCAGCAAAGGATGCCTCGGTTTTGTATACAGATGTATGGATGTCTATGGGAGATTCCGAAAGTGATCGCGCAGAAAAGTTCAAAGCGTTGTCACCATTTGCAGTTACAGAGAATTTAATGAAGTTAGCAAGTAAAGATTCTCTCTTTATGCACTGCCTGCCAGCCCACCGTGGTGAAGAGGTTGAGGCCACAGTCATTGATGGGCCACGCTCAGTCATCTGGCGCGAGGCGTATCACCGCAGAACAACTATTCAATCCATTCTTTATCACCTCGTTCGTGGTGACTTAAAGGGCTATACGCACTAACATTTCAGACATGCGCGTAGCCGTCCCACGGGAAATCAAAGAGGGAGAAAAGCGCGTTGCGCTTGTCCCCGACATCATCAACAAGTTAACTCGTTTAGGCCTTGATGTAA
>CAZQNP010000003.1:72524-74744 GCA_964594645.1 uncultured Candidatus Planktophila sp.
GCTTTCTCACTTGAATTAGTTCCACGAATTTCTCGTGCTCAATCTATGGATGCATTAACCTCACAAGCATTGTGTGCTGGCTATCGCGCCGCTGTTGTTGGCGCAGAGTTATCACCACGTTTCTTCCCAATGTTGATGACAGCTGCAGGAACAGTTACACCTGCGCAGGTTCTAGTACTTGGTGCAGGTGTTGCCGGTTTACAGGCGATTGCAACTGCGCGACGACTTGGCGCGGTTGTCTCTGCATACGATGTTCGTCCTGCATCTGCCGATGAGGTTCGTTCAATGGGCGCAACATTTATCGAATTAGAACTTGAGGCACTTGAAGGTGCAGGCGGTTATGCACGTGAAATGACAGAAGAGCGTGCTGCAAAGCAACGTGAACTGTTAACGCCATACATCGCAAAGTCACATGTTGTGATTACAACCGCTGCGGTTCCTGGTCGTCAGGCTCCGCGATTGATGACACAAGCGATGGTCGATTCAATGGCACCTGGCACGATCATCGTTGACTTGGCCGCAGAAACTGGTGGCAATGTTGAAGGCTCAAAGCCTGGTGAAATCGTTGAAACAGCTGGTGGGGTTCGCATTTGGGGCGGTAAAGATGTACCAAGCCAACTGCCTTTCCATGCATCATTCTTGTACTCACGAAACGTAGTAAATCTTTTGTCACTCCTTACGACCCCTGCAAAGGATGATCAAAAGGTGGCGTTTAACCTTGATTTTGAGGATGAAATTATCAATGGCGCTGCGGTAACGCATGCTGGTTCACGAAGAGGAGCTAAGTAATGGAACCGATGGCGATCTTGTCGATCTTCGTGCTCTCTGTCTTTGTTGGATTTGAGGTAGTTTCCAAGGTTTCATCTACCTTACACACACCATTAATGTCGGGTGCAAATGCAATTCACGGTGTGATTCTGGTTGGTGCAATCATCGTGGCAGATCACAGCACCACTAATTTAGAGCTTGGTCTGTCATTGGCAGCAATCGTCTTGGCAACTATCAACATGGTGGGTGGCTTTGTAGTTACCGACCGAATGCTTGAGATGTTCAAAGGAAATAAGAAATGAGCCGCACCGTATATGACCTGATTGGTCTTGCTGCAGGTATCGCTTTCATCCTTGCATTGAAAGGTCTTTCACATCCAAAGACTGCTCGCCGTGGAAACTTGATTGGTGCATTTGGCGCAGGCCTTGCAACTTTAGTTGTCTTCTTCTACTCCAATGACGGTTCATCCCTTCCGCTCAATAACCTTGGATGGATCCTTGGTGCAATTGCACTTGGTCTGATCATTGGTGTGCCAGCTGCACGTAAGGTTCAGATGACCCAGATGCCTCAACTTGTTGCATTGTTTAACGGTGTTGGTGGTGGCGCTGCTGCACTTGTAGCGATCGTTGAGTACTTAAATCTTGGCGACAAGGCCACGACGGCTGTAGTTATCTTTACCGTCTTTACGGTCATTGTTGGCTGTGTTTCCTTTAGCGGTTCCATCATTACCTTCATGAAACTGCAAGAGTTAATGACAACTCGCCCCGTAATTTTCCCAGCGGGCCGCTTTATTATCGCTGCCACGCTGATTTCAGTGCTCGGCGTTGGTGGCTGGGTTGTTACAGCGCTTGGAACAACTCCGCTGTTGATTCTGGCAGCCCTTTCCTTGCTCTTTGGTGTGCTGTTTGTGCTTCCAGTTGGTGGCGCAGATGTTCCAATCGTTATCTCTTTGCTCAACGCATTTACTGGATTAACAGTGGCCGCAAGCGGTTATGTTCTTGATTCAACTCTATTGATCATTGCAGGAACACTTGTTGGTGCATCAGGAACAATCTTGACCCGCTTGATGGCAGAGGCGATGGGTCGTTCATTGTTTGGCACTTTGTTTGGTGCATTTACTGCCAAGCCACAAGATGCTGCTGCAGCTGGCGAGGAACGTCCGGTGCGTTCTGGTTCACCTGATGATGTTGCGATCTTGCTCAACTATGCGCGTCGCGTTGTTATCGTTCCTGGCTTTGGTCTTGCCGTTGCACAGGCGCAACACACTGTTCGCGAGTTAGCTGACTTAATGATTTCAAAGGGCATCGATGTTGCATATGGAATTCACCCAGTTGCAGGTCGCATGCCTGGACACATGAATGTTCTTCTTGCAGAAGCTAATGTTCCTTATGATCAATTGGCTGAAATGGATGAGGTCAATCCAACATTTGGTCAGACAGATGTTGCGATCGT
>CAZQNP010000004.1:0-37477 GCA_964594645.1 uncultured Candidatus Planktophila sp.
GCTTCCACTGAACTCACCGGTGGAGATTGAGTTAACAGTCGAAATTACTGACTAACGATCATTTGCCTCTTTTTGAGAGGCGATCAAAATCTGTAATTAGTACCGCGCGGCCATCAAGCTTTAACCAACCGCGTCCTGCGAAATCAGCTAATGCTTTGTTTACGGTTTCGCGGGATGCACCAACTAGTTGTGCCAACTCTTCTTGAGTTAGATCGTGGTGAACAAATAGACCTTCATCTGTTTGCTTTCCGAAACGCTCACCAAGATCAATAAGCGCCTTTGCAACACGTCCTGGTACATCTGAAAAGACTAGATCGCCAACAGCTTCATTTGTACGGCGAAGGCGTTGAGCTAAACGAGCAAGAAGTTGCAAGGCAACCTGAGGATTTTCTGCAAGCCACGGAATTAACTTTTCCTGACCAAGGCTAAGCAAACGTGCATCTGTAACCGCGGTTGCGGTTGATGTACGTGGACCTGGATCAAAGAGGCTGAGCTCGCCAAACATTTCACCGGGTCCCAGGATAGATAGAAGGTTTTCGCGACCATCTCCACTAGAAGTTCCCAGCTTTAGCTTTCCTTCAACAATCACATATAGGTGATCGCCTTCATCGCCCTCGGCAAATAGGACTGAGCCCTTTGCGATCTTTACTGAGTCCATCGATGCACGCAAAGAAGCGGCAGCGGCCTCATCGAGCGCTGTAAATAGCGGGGCCTTACGTACGACATCTTGTTCTGTGCTCACGAGGGGTACTTTACTACCCATGAAGGTCGATAGCGAAACCAGAAAAGGGGCCAAAGCGGTTTATCGCATCCTGACAAAGACCTACCCGAATATTCGCTGTGAGTTAGATTTTGCAAACCCACTGGAATTAGTTATCGCAACAGTATTGAGCGCACAGTGCACAGATAAGAGAGTAAACACTGTTACCCCTGCGCTCTTTAAGAGGTACAAAAATCCAAAGGCGTATGCAAAGGCAGATATTCACGATATCGAAGAAATGATTCATTCAACTGGTTTTTATCGTGCAAAAGCCCGCAACATCAAAGCCCTGAACATTAAATTACTTGAGGATTTTGGGGGAGAAGTTCCACAAACCCTCGAAGAGCTGATTACTTTGCCGGGTGTTGGACGCAAAACCGCAAACGTTGTTTTAGGCCACGCCTTTGATACTCCAGGAATAACAGTTGATACACACTTCGGTCGACTATCACGTCGCTTTGGGTGGACAAAGGAAACAGATCCAGTAAAGGTTGAAATGGTTGTGCAGCAATTGATTCCACAACCGGAATGGACGAATCTTTCACAGCGAATGATTTGGCATGGGCGCAGAGTTTGTCATGCACGCAAACCCGCTTGTGGTGCATGCCCAGTTGCTAAAATCTGTCCCAGTGTTGGTATCGGTGAGATGGATAAAGAGAAAGCGTTACTGTTGGTAAAGACAGATAAGGATTTCAAATGAAGCGGTTAGTTATCGCAGCGGTGATGTTATTGCTGACCGGGTGTTCATCTTCTTCAACCTTTGTACAGGGTGAAGTAGTTTCCTGTGAAAGTATTTTGCAAGATAAAAGCTTCACCAGTGGAATTTATATGGATTGCCTCGATCGCAGTGAAGGTGCACAGCTAGGTGCATTGCGCGGACCGATGGTTGTAAATGTGTGGGGTTCATGGTGTGGCCCTTGCAAGAAAGAGATGCCAGTACTGCGCGCCTTTCATGAAAGAGCCAAGGACAAGGTTCAGCTCATCGGTGTAGATGTTGAAGAAGCTAACTTTGATGATGGTCGTAGATTTGTAGAACGAAATGGCATTACTTGGCCAAACCTGTATGACCCAGATGGTCGCTCACGCGAATACTTTGGCATGGGAGTTCCGGTGACCTGGTTTATTGCACCCGATGGCAGCGTTGCTCATAAACATATCGGGATCATTAATGATCTTGAAGAGATCCTTACCCTTACCGAAAAGCATTTAGGGATAAAGCTTTAATCCTCATCCTTTGCTGAGTTCAAACCTTCAGAGATCAGCTTCATCACATTTGGATCAGCAAGTGTTGTTGCATCTCCAACCTGGCGATTTTCAGCTACATCCTTCAGTAATCGACGCATAATCTTGCCGCTTCGAGTCTTTGGAAGCTCAGCCACAACCAGAATCTGTCGCGGCTTTGCAATCGCACCAATTTCTTTTGCAACATGGTTTCGCAGCTCTGTAACTAGCTGTTCACCGCTTGCACTAGCGATTCCAGCACGCAAGATAACGAAGGCAACAATTCCTTGTCCGGTCATTGCATCTTGTGCACCAACTACCGCTGCTTCTGCAACCACTTCATGCGAAACAAGCGCTGACTCAACCTCAGTTGTTGAAATACGGTGACCTGAAACATTCATAACATCATCAACGCGACCTAGTAACCAGATCGCTCCATCTTTATCAAGCTTTGCACCATCTCCGGCGAAGTAGATGCCCTTAAAACGTGACCAATAGGTTTCTTTGTAACGCTCATCCTCGCCCCACACACCGCGCAACATTCCGGGCCACGGCTTATCTAGGATTAAAAATCCGCCATGACCTTTTGCAACTGGATTAGCGTTGTCATCAACAACAACTGCGCTGATTCCGGGAATAGCAGTCATTGCAGATCCTGGTTTAGTTGCAGTTACTCCTGGCAGCGGTGAAATCATGATTCCACCAGTCTCTGTTTGCCACCAGGTATCAACGATTGGGCAACGATTGCCACCAATAACCTCGCGGTACCACATCCAAGCTTCTGGGTTGATTGGTTCACCAACAGATCCCAATAAACGAAGTGATGACAGGTTGAACTTATTTGGATACTCATCTCCCCACTTCATCCATGTGCGGATTAAGGTTGGAGCTGTATACAAAATAGTCACGCCATACTTTTCAACTAATTCAAAGATGCGCCCCTTATGCGGTGTATCAGGGGTTCCCTCATACATAACCTGCGTTGCACCGTTGATTAATGGGCCGTAAACAATGTAACTGTGGCCGGTAATCCAACCAACATCTGCGGTGCACCAGTAGACATCTGTTTCTGGCTTGATATCAAAGACAACTCGATGGGTATAAGCAGCCTGGGTTAAGTACCCGCCAGTTGTATGAAAGATTCCCTTTGGCTTTGCGGTGGTGCCAGATGTGTACAAAATGAAGAGCGGGTGCTCAGAATCAAAGCCTTGTGCTGTGTGTTCAGCTGATTGACGATCGACAATATCGTGCCACCAGATATCTGTTGCATCATTCCATGCTGTCTCTTGCTTGGTACGTTGAACAACTAAAACCTTTTTAACATTGTGCTGGCCCTTTAGCGCTTCATCAACAGCAGGCTTTAATGCAAAAGCTGAACCCTTTCTAAAGCCTCCATCTGCGGTAATCACCAACTGTGCATCTGCATCTTGAATACGCGATAACAAGGCATCTGCTGAAAATCCGCCAAAGACAACTGAGTGCGCCGCGCCAATGCGAGCACATGCCAACATCGCAATAGCTGCTTCTGGAATCATCGGCATATAAATCGCAACACGATCCTTAGCTTGAATTCCTAATTCGATCAGCGCATTTGCAGTTTTCTTAACTTCGATAAGCAACTGTGCGTAAGTAATGGTTCGGGTATCACCAGGTTCACCTTCAAAGTGAAAGGCAACTCGATCTCCACGGCCTTCGATTACATGTCGATCAAGAGCATTAAATGAGGCGTTAATCTTTCCGCCAACAAACCATTGTGCATATGGAGCATCCCATTGCAGGGTCTGGGTCCAAGGGGTTTCCCAACTCAACGCCTTTGCTTGTTCATCCCAAAAAGCCAAGCGATCCTTTTCGGCAAGATCATAAAGAGCAGCTGTGGCGTTAGCTTGCGCAGCAAACTCGGCGCTAGGAGGAAATAAGCGATCCTCACTTAGCAAGTTCTCTAGCGATTCATGATCTTGGCTCATAGCGCTAGAGGTTACCCGCTGATGATTGTTATCAACAGCGAATTGGCGATGAAATTTTTATTCATGGGCGGCGTTGAAGATGCCCCAACTGAAAGGAGACGCAATGCTGACCTCATTTATTCTGGCGCTCATCAAGCTATTGAGTAACCCGGTGTTAGTGGCGGCCCTGGCTAAGTTCTTAGCCAACGCCCTAAAAACGGTGAGTTAACTCGGTGAATTCCACGCATAAAGACCCTCCCATTAACGCTGCGGAGGGTCTTTTTGTGCCATTAGGGCGAAGGTGAGAGGATTGGTCGTAAGCCTCTAGACGACTCAACGAAGCGCTCAGTCTAAAGATTTACAACGAGCCAATAGGAGTCACACTATGCCAATTGCAACCCCCGAAATTTATGCCGACATGTTGGATCGCGCCAAAAAGGGTGCATTCGCTTATCCAGCGATCAATGTTTCATCATCACAAACCCTGACAGCTGCTATTCGTGGTTTCGCCGAAGCAGAGTCAGATGGAATTATTCAATTCTCATGGGGTGGCGCAGAGTACGCATCTGGTTCAACCGTTAAAAACATGGTTGATGGTGCAGTTGCGCTCGCAGAGTATGCACATGTTGTTGCAAAGAACTACAAGGTAAATATTGGAATTCACACAGATCACTGCCCAGCCGAAAAGCTAGATGGCTTCATGCGTCCACTTCTTGCATTTGGCGCAGATCGTGTTAAGTCAGGCAAGGCTCCATTGTTCAACTCACACATGTGGGATGGATCAGCGGTAGATATGAATGAGAACATGAAGGTCGCTAAGGAAATGTTGGCGATGTCAGTTGCTGCAAAGACAATTCTTGAAATCGAAATTGGTGTTGTTGGTGGAGAAGAAGATGGAATTGAAGCTAAGCATGATGCAAAGCTTTACTCGACTCCAGAAGATGCGCTAATGACCATTGAAACCCTTGGAACAGATGCGAATGCTCGCTACATGGTTGCAGCAACATTTGGAAATGTTCACGGCGTTTACAAGCCAGGAAATGTTGTTTTGCAGCCAAAGATCCTTGCAACATTGCAAGAGGCTGTTTCTGCAAAGCTTGGTCTTCCAGCAGGAAGCAAGCCAATGGATTTGGTTTTCCACGGCGGTTCAGGCTCACTGCTTTCAGAGATCCGCGAATCACTTGATTACGGTGTAATCAAGATGAATGTTGATACAGATACTCAGTACGCATTCACACGTCCAGTTGTTGATCACATGCTCAAGAACTATGACGGCGTGCTCAAGATCGATGGCGAAGTTGGAAATAAGAAGGCTTACGATCCACGCGCATGGGGCAAGCTTGCTGAAGCGGGAATGGCTGCTCGCGTAGTACGTGCCTGCGAAGATCTACGTTCAAACGGAACAACTTCACTTAAGTAATTAACAACTAGTCGGAAAGGCTTTATCCATGCCTGCATTGGTATTACTAGGCGCTCAGTGGGGCGATGAAGGCAAGGGTAAAGCTACCGACCTGTTGGGCGATCGCGTTGATTACGTAGTTCGCTACCAAGGCGGTAACAACGCAGGTCACACCGTTGTAATCGGTGATCAAAAGTATGCACTTCACCTACTGCCATCAGGAATTCTTTCTCCTAATGTAATTCCAGTAATTGGCAACGGTGTTGTTATTGATCCAAGTGTTCTGCTTGAAGAGATCCGTGGCTTAAATGAACGTGGCATCGACACAAGCAAGTTGTTAATTTCAACTAATGCTCACTTGATTACCCCTTATCACCGCACCATCGACAAGGTTTCAGAGCGTTTCTTAGGGAAGTCAAAGATTGGTACAACTGGTCGCGGAATCGGTCCAGCCTACGCTGACAAGATCAACCGCATCGGAATCCGTGTACAGGATCTATTTGATCCATCAATTCTTCGTCAGAAGCTCGAAGGTGCGCTGCGCGATAAGAATCAGATTCTTATCAAGGTATTCAACCGTAAGAACATCGAAGTTGATGAAGTTCTTGAAGAGTATTTGAAGTACGCAGATATATTGCGTCCGTATGTTGCAGATACTGTTTTGATTTTGGATGAGGCGCTCAAGGCTGGAAAGCGAGTACTTCTAGAAGGATCACAAGGAACACTTCTTGATGTTGATCATGGAACATATCCATTTGTGACTTCAAGTAATCCAACTGCAGGCGGTGCTTGCACCGGTTCAGGTATCGGACCAACAAAGATTGATAGCGTCATCGGAATCCTGAAGGCGTACACAACACGTGTTGGTAGCGGACCTTTCCCTACAGAGCTATTTGATGAGGATGGTGAAGCACTGCGCCGTATTGGTGGCGAAGTAGGCGTAACCACAGGTCGAGCACGCCGATGTGGCTGGTTTGATGCTCCAATCGCTCGTTATGCGGTGCGCGTCAATGGTTTAACTGACTTCTTCCTTACCAAGTTAGATGTGTTAACTGGCTGGGAGAAGATTCCAGTATGTGTTGCATATGAGATTGATGGAAAGCGCGTTGAAGAGCTTCCTGCTTCTCAAACAGATTTCCACCATGCAAAGCCAATTTACGAGTACTTGGCCGGATGGACTGAGGATATTTCAGGTGCGCGCAAGTTATCTGACCTTCCAAAGAACGCTCAAGATTATGTTGCATTCCTTGAAAAGATCTCGGGTGCACCAATGAGCGCAATTGGAGTAGGCCCAGGGCGCGATCAAACAATCGTTGTAAAGGATTTTATTTAATGAGTTTGCTCGCAGATCGCTACGCATCGGCTGCGATGCGTGAAATCTTTTCGCCAGAGGCGAAGATTGTCCTAGAACGTAAGTTATGGATTGCGGTTATGCGGGCTCAATCAGAGCTTGGACATGTAATTAACAAGAATGTAATTACAGATTACGAAAATGTAATTACAAAGGTCGATCTAGCATCAATCGATAAGCGCGAGAAAGTTACCCGCCACGATGTAAAGGCTCGTATTGAAGAGTTCAACGCTTTAGCCGGACACCAAGCCATTCATGCCGGAATGACAAGCCGCGATGTAACTGAAAACATCGAAGCGCTACAGATTCGCAATGGTTTAGATATAGCGCATACCAAGGTTGTTGCACTTCTTGCACGTCTGGCAGAAGCAGCTGTTAAGTATGCAGATCAACCAATTGCTGGTCGATCACACAATGTTCCTGCACAAGTGACAACACTTGGAAAGCGTTTTGCAACTATTGCCGAAGAGCTTCTCTTTGCTTACGAACGTTTAACCGCTCTTCAAGAGCGCTATCCAATGCGTGGCATTAAAGGCCCAGTTGGAACAGCTCAGGATTCCATTGATTTATTAGGTAGTTCAGCGGCCCACCAGGCTTTAGAGCTAGCTATTTCTAAGGAGCTTGGCTTCAGCAATCTGCTGGATTCAACTGGTCAAATCTATCCACGTTCCCTTGATTACGATGTTTTAACCACCTTGGTTCAACTTGCCTCAGCCCCAGCCAACTTGGCAACTGCAATCCGTTTAATGGCAGGTGCTGAATTAGTAACTGAAGGTTTTAAGGCAGGACAAGTTGGCAGCAGCGCGATGCCACACAAGATGAACACCCGTTCATGTGAACGAGTAAATGGCTTAGCGGTTGTTCTGCGCGGTTATGCATCGATGATCAGCGAGCTTTCAGGAAATCAATGGAATGAGGGCGATGTATCGTGCAGCGTTGTACGCCGTGTTGCAATTGCCGATGCTTTCTATGCCTTTGATGGATTAATGGAAACAATCTTGACGGTGCTAGATGAGTTCGGAACTTTTCCAGCGCTAATCAATGCAGAGCTAGAACGCCAGCTGCCTTTCCTTGCAACAACCAAGATCTTGATGGCCGCTGTTAAAGCTGGAGTCGGACGTGAAGCTGCACATGAAGTAATCAAGGAGCATGCGGTTAAGGCAACAATTGCAACCCGCGAAGGTAAAGCAAATACATTCTTTGATGATGTAGCGGCAGACTCACGAATTCCATTAGATCGTTCAGCGTTAGATCAATTAATTGGTCAGCCGCTCGATTTTGTAGGTGATGCGCAACAGCAGGTTGCTCGGGTTGTTAATCGTGTAAATGTGATTACAACTAAGTTTAAAGATGCAGCAAAGTACTCAGCAGCATCAATTCGTTAATCGGTTTAACTGTGCGCGATCCTGTTGTTTTAGAGCAAGTTAAAAGCACACTCAATGCCTTGACGGTAAAGGCTCCAGGTCGTGCGATTGAGGTTCGCGTTCCACCATATGCAGCGGTTCAATGCGGTGAAGGTCCAACCCATACCCGCGGAACCCCACCAAATACCATTGAGATGGATGCTAAGACCTGGCTAGCCCTGGCCTCAGGTGAGCTCTCCTGGGAAGAAGCGGTGGCCAGTGGAGCGGTTCTGGCCTCGGGTTCCAGGGCTGATCTGGCTCAATTCCTGCCACTTTAACGCTCCCATTTAGCCTTTCGAGGGCCGGTGGAAGGTAGTTGCTAAGCGCGATAACCTACCTCCCTGACGCATAGCAATTAGTGAAGGAGGTCGCCCATGGGTCGCGGCCGCGCAAAAGCAAAGCAAACTAAGGTTGCACGCGATTTGAAGTACAACGCGCAAGATATGGATCTCGATCGTCTTGCCAAGGAGCTTCATGGCGAGATTGATACAACCTCACGCAAGGATGATGATGATCCATTTGCTGAGGGCAACTACATTCCACGTGCGTGAGACCTACACCGTACGTAGCTTCACTTAGGGTTTACGAACCTCTTTCTGCATTTGAACCTGCCGATCGTTTACGTTGGCAGAGTTTAGAGATTGATCCCTTCTCATTTAACAAAGAGGAAGAGCTAGCGTTACATCGCGTTGTTCAACCTGAACCACCAGCTGGTCGACCAGATGGAGTTCACCTCCTTGATCGAGATGGAGTTCGTTACGTTGCACCGTGGGCAACAGCAACACGTTGTTGGGCAGCACTCGATAACTTTAAAGACTCACTTCCAAGCACGGTAGTTCCATACTTTGTTTCACCTGCAATGGAAGAGGTAATTACTGCAGGTGTTGATCTGCTTGAAGATAAGGTCCCACATATCTTAAATGAGACATGGATTATTCCTCCACGTTGGTTTATTTTGTTTTCACCAGATGAACGATTTCGCGGCACAGGTGCAGATGGTTTGTACTCTCGTGCAATAACAAGTATCGCCAACGCAAAGCAGCGCTGCGATAACGCACATGATGCAGTTGTTAATGCTTTCGGTGAAGGTCCTGTTGAACAAGAGTTAGAAAATCTACTTGCATGGCTAGAAATGTTTCATCCAGAATCATTGGTAGAACTAGATTACGGCGGCTTAGCAAATTACATGGATAGAGCTTTACGTGACTCTGGTGAAGAAGGTCTTGAATCAGATTCTTCAATCGAAGATGTCACCCACTCTGTTGCAGGTCTTGCGGCATCAGATGGAATGGCGGCAGGGGTTGGATATCAACGTTTAATGTCTCGCTGGCGCTTAGTTCAAAGCTATGAGCAGGCCTCGTAGGGATTGCCACAGGCTCAATAACTCGCAATACTTCACCCCAATACAGCCCAAAACGGACAGGCCACAATGAAGGAGTCACTATGAACCGCATCCCCGATGCTGAAGTTCTCTTGACCCCTAAAGAGGTCGCACAACGTTTCCATGTAAATCCAAAGACGGTTACACGCTGGGCAAAGGCTGGAAAGTTAACTGCGATCCGCACATTAGGTGGACATCGTCGTTATCGCGAATCTGAAGTTCTTGAGAGATTACGCGAATACAAGGAATCAAGCTCTTAGCAGTAGGATTAACTCATGGCTGATAAGAATGAAGAGATGAAAGCAAGAATGCTTGCTGCCCTTGAAGCTAAGAAAAATAAGCCAGGCGCACCAGGTACTCAAAACCATTCTGAAACCGGATCAAAGATTCGCGGCGGACAACGCAGCGGTGGCGCACCACAGGTGCAGCGCAAAGCTGGTCCTTCGGGATCAGGTTCTGCTGGCTAAGGTTTTATAGCAAACCGCGACGCTTCAACAGCGGTTCGATCTTTGAATCACGACCGCGGAAGTTACGGAACATCTGCATCGAATCAATTGAACCACCACGTCCAAGCAGTGTGTTCTTGAAGTGCTCACCATTCTCGCGCTTTAATCCGCCATTTTCTTTAAACCAATCAACGGTATCTGCATCTAAAACCTCAGACCAGATGTAGCCGTAATATCCAGCAGAGTAACCACCAGCAAAGATATGACTGAAGTAGGTTGAGCGATAACGGGTTGGAACAGGTGCAAAATCAAGTCCGTAATCTTTAATCGCTTGTGCTTCAAAGGCTTCAACATCGGTGATCTTTGCTGCCTCTTCAACAGTTAGTGAGTGCCAAGCAAGATCAAGAATTGCAGCAGCTAGATAACTAGTTGTTGCGTGACCTTCATTAAAGGTGCTTGCCTCATCCAAGCTATCGATCCACTCCTGGGGCAGCTTTTCACCTGTTTCATGGTGACGGGCGTAGTTTTCAACTACTTCAGGCCACAAGATCCACATCTCATTTACTTGTGAAGGGAACTCAACAAAGTCACGCTGAACACTTGTTCCCGATACACGTGGGTACTTAACCTGTGAAAGGAAGCCATGAATTGCATGCCCAAACTCGTGAAACAAGGTAGTTGTCTCGGCAAAGGTAAGCAGAGTTGGCTTACCTGCTGGCGGCTTTGGAATATTCAAGTTGTTTACAACAACTGGCAGCTGATCAAACAAGAAGTTTTGATTAACCAAACTATTCATCCACGCACCACCACGCTTTGAATCACGTGTGTAGAAATCTCCAATAAAGAGACCAACCTTGGATCCATCTGCATTGTTTACTTCAAATGCTCGAGCTTCTGGATGGTAAGTAACTAGATCCGGACGCTCCTTAAAGGTGATTCCAAATAATTTATTGGCTGCGAAAAAGACTCCATCATGTAGAACGCGCTCTAGTTCAAAGTAAGGACGCATCTTTGAGGTATCGATGTTGTACTTTTCTACACGTACCTTCTCTGTGTAGTAGCCCCAGTCCCAACTTTCAATATCTGTTCCAGCTGATTTCTTAAGATCCTCCGCCTCGGCTTTAGCGTTTCGAGCAGCAGCCGGTGCAATTTTACGAAGCATCGCATGCACATTGTCTGGATGTTCTGCGGTTTGTACTGCAATCACATGCTCAGCATGGGTTTCCTTGCCAAATAATCTTGCACGCTCTGCGCGCAGCTTTACCATCTTAAGAAGTACCGGTTTATTGTCATTCTCATTAGAACGGTTTGCCTTCAATAGAGAAGCCTGCATGATCTTCTTACGTAGCTCGCGGTTAGTGAGTGAATCCAGCTTTGGATTACCGGTGAAGTTCACCATTCCGATTAGCCACTTACCATCATGTCCGCGGTCCTTGGCGGCTGCAGCTGCGGCTGCTATTTCATTCTCACTTAAGCCATCTAGCTCTTCAACGCTCTCAACCAAAACAGCGAGATCATTTGTATCCGCCAAGACATTTTTTGAGAACTGGGTCTGAAGAGATGAAAGCTCTTCATTGAGCTCCTTGAGGCGGGATCTTTGGCTCTCCGTTAGGTGTGCACCTTTATGAAGCAAATCTTTGTAGTAACGCTCAAGCAACCAGGCATCTTCGGTGTTAAGACCGATCGACTCGCGAGCATCGTAGAGATCTTTAATGCGCTTAAAGAGCACAGGATTTAGTGCGATTGCATCTTGATGCGCAGCTAACTTTGGTGCGATCTCTTGATCAATCGCATCAAGTGCGTCATTAGTATCACTTGAAGATTTGTTATAGAAAACGCGCAACATGCGACCTAAGTACTGTCCGCTCTTTTCCAGCGCAACAATTGTGTTTTCAAAAGTTGCCGCCCCTGGGGTATCAAGAATCGCCTGAACTTCAGCTAACTGTTCTGCGCAGCCTTCGTAGAAAGCGGGCAGATAGTGCTCCTCTTTGATCTGAGCAAATGGAGGCAGCTCATATTCAAGGGTGCTTCTTTGGGCAAATGGATTCGCGTTAGTCATAACGCGAAACCTATCAATTAAAGAGTGTTTTAACGAGGGCGACGACGACGTTGACTTGAGTTAGGACGTGGACGCTTTCCGCCGCTACGTACTGACTTCTCAACGATAGGCACAACGTAAGGAATACCTGATGGCTCCTGTGCACCCGTAATCTTCATCAACTCTGTGCTCAGTGGCGTAACTCCAACAAACTTAGGGGTTACTCCGGCACGCTGTGTAAGACCACCGATCGACTTCTGCTGACGAGTAGTTGCGAGAGTTACAACAGTTCCGGCCTCACCCGCACGTGCAGTACGACCTGCACGGTGTAGGTAATCCTTGTGATCTGTTGGTGCATCGACATGTACAACAAGTGAGATTCCATCAACGTGAATACCGCGAGCTGCAACATCTGTTGCAACTAGAGCAGCGTTTGGAGTCTCCTTGAAGAGCGCCAAGGTGCGGGTACGAACAGCCTGTGACTTGCCACCGTGCAGCGCGCCAACTGGCACACCAGCGTGTGCAAGCTTGTCAGCCAAGCGATCTGCACCGCGTTGAGTCTTCACGAACAAGATTGTCTTTCCATTACGAGCTGCAACCTGGTTAGTAATGTCATCTTTGTCTGATGGATTCATAACCAATACATAGTGCTCCATTGTTGAAACAGATGCACGATCGTTTTGTAGTGAGTGAGTCTTTGGGTTCTTCAAATACTGACGAACCAATGAATCAACACCACGATCTAGAGTTGCAGAGAAAAGAAGACGCTGACCATCAAGCTTTGCCTGATCAAGAATTTCCTTAACAACAGGCAAGAAGCCCATATCTGCCATCTGATCTGCTTCATCAAGAACAGTTATTTGTAGTTGATCTAGCTGAACCTCACCCTTATTAAGTAGGTCGATTAGACGACCAGGTGTTGCAACCAAGATTGCTGTTCCGCGACGCATTGCGGTGATCTGCTTTGAGTAAGACATTCCACCAGCAACAACAACTGATTCGTGACCAATTGAACGTGCAAGCGGCATCAGAACTTCATCAATCTGCTGCGCAAGTTCACGTGTTGGGGTTAAAACAAGTGCCAATGGCTTGTGAGGCTTTGCAACCTTGCCATTTAAGTTGTTAAGTAGAGCTAAACCAAATGCAAGAGTTTTTCCTGAACCAGTTTGTCCACGACCCAAGATGTCATGACCTGCAAGAGCATCTGGAAGTGTTGCAATCTGGATTGGGAATGGGTGCATGATTCCCTGCTTGCTAAGCGCGTTTACTAGCGGCGCTGCAATACCAAGATCGGCAAATGTTGTTGTGATCTCAGTTAGGGGAGTTGCATCAACAAGGTTTGCATCTGCAAGGTTTGCTGAAATGTAGTTGTCATCTGCACCGAAATCGACGGCAGCGTTTGAATGCGTCTTTGCTTGCTTCTTGAAATCATCACGAGCATAAGCTGGTGAATCATTGCGGCGATCGCGTACTGGACGCTCTGCGCGGAAGTTAGCTGCACGTGTATCTGGTGCAACGCTATTCTTCTTCGGACGTGTTGGATCAAACTTTTCGCGCTTACGTGGATCGAAGTTTGGACGACCATCATCGGTACGTGCAATCTTTGCCTTTACTGCATCGCGACGTGTTGTCGGACGAGTGTCAGACTCCTTCTTGAAAGCTGGACGTTCTGGACGCTCTGCCTTCTTGTATGTCTTCTTAAACTCTGGACGTGAATCATCACGCTTGAATGCTGGACGCTCTGTACGTTCAGTGCGCGCTGCACGAGGTGCAGATTCGCGAACCTCGCGCTCCTTCACAAACTTCTTCGCACGAGAATCTGGACGACGTGAATTTTCAATGCGTGCTTTGCGCTCTTCAGGAGCCTCTGTTGGACGTGGCTTTGAAGCGGTTTGTTCTTGGTAACGCTTTGCACGCAACTTTGAACGCTCTACTAAGCGAGCTTCCTTCTTTGATGTGGCAGATGTATCAACATCTGAATAACGACGAGTTGATGCAGGCTTACCTGTCGCAGGCTTTGCTGCTGCACCTTTACGTGCTGCCTTTTGTGCAGTCGTATGACGTGCCTTAGGAGCTGCTTCCTTAAAAGCAACAACCTTCTTTGCGCGCTTAGGCTTTCCTGCTGATGCTGCGCGACGAGCTTTTCCGGGCGCGCTAATACGTGGTTGTAGAGACATAGAAATGCATACCAATCGAGACGACAAGCGCGTCTCGGGTATAGCTCGCGCATTTGGCGGCTAGGGCGAAAATAAGACTCGCATGTAGTGCTGCATGTGCAGCACTTGGGGGAAGTGCATTGATGCGGTCGCACCAACGGGTTAATTCTACCGTGGATTATTGAATGGAAAAACCAACAGGCAATTCAAGGCGATGTGCCCCTAAAAGCTCTGAATTAGTCAGGATTGCACGGGTTGAATCATCGGCAACGATTAAACCACCGCTCAAGATGACAGATCGTTCGCATAGTTCAAAGGCGTAGGGTAGATCATGGGTAACCATCACAATGGTGACATCTAGTGAGCGCAAAATATCTGCAAGCTCTCGTCTACCTGCTGGATCCAGGTTTGATGAAGGCTCATCTAAAACAAGGATTTCAGGCTTCATTGCAAGCACCGTTGCAACAGCTACACGTCGACGTTGGCCGAAGGATAAGTGGTGCGGTGGACGGTCTTTGAACTCTGACATGTGAACAAGAGCTAACGCCTCATCTACAGCTGCATCAAGCTCTGCTCCGCGAAGACCCATGTTGTACGGTCCAAATGCAATATCTTCACCAACAGTTGGCATAAACAATTGATCATCAGGATCCTGAAATACAACACCTACCTTGCCACGAATTCTGCGCAAGAGATCCTTATCTTTTGTATCGATTACCTCGCCGGCAACGCTAATGCTGCCATGTTCTGCAGGATGGATTCCATTCATATGCATGACCAAAGTGGTCTTGCCTGCACCATTAGGACCAAGAAGTGCCACGCGTTCTCCGCGTTCAACGCGAAGGTTGACACCATAAAGAGCTTGATTGCCATCAGGGTAGGCAAATGCCAACTCTTGAATCAAAAGACTTGGAGCGTTGGTCATTTTTATCCGATCACAGTTGTTGAGATAAGTATAGAAAGTGCAAAGAGTGGAAGCACCATTCCTTGCAGCCATGTCTTTAGTGGCGCCGCTTCGGTCTGATCTTCGGGCAAGATACCTGTGTAGCCGCGAGAAAGCATCGCAAGGTGCACACGCTCACCACGTTCGTAGGAGCGAATGAATAGAGCAGAAGCTGCGGTTGCTAAAACCTTCCAGTCCTTCAGTCCTGTTGCAATAAAGCCACGTGATTCACGAGCGATCTTCATTCTGTTCATCTCATCGCTTATCACGTTGACATAGCGCAACATGAATGTGGCGATCTGCACCATTAACTTAGGTAGCTTAAGCTTTTCCAGGCCACGCAAAAGTTCACGAGCAGTAGTTGTCGTTGAAAGCACGACAGCGCTAAGAACTCCTAAGGTGCCCTTCAAAACAATTCCTGCTGCAGCTAAAAGGCTTTCGCGGTAGAGATTCAATGGCCCGATCTCAAACCGCTCGCCTGTTCCGAAAAAAGGCATAAGGATTGCAAAGAAGATAAAGGGGATCTCAATTAATGATCGTACAAGCAGCGTTGGTGTTGGAATCTTTGCGATCAAAGAGATGATGAAAATAGCCAAAAAGTAAGCGATAAATGCCTGCCATTGGGTAATCGGCGTTGAGACTGAGACGATGATGAAGGCCAGCACCGCCATGATTTTTACATGTGGCGGCAGGCGATGAACTATCGAATGGCGATGAAGGTACAGGCGCTCTCCAACATCATGTCCATGATGATGCTGGTGCTCGACCTCTGCCTTTAGGACTTGCTTTTTCCAAATCGTCGCATGCCATAGAAGATAACAAATGAGACTGCAGCTGTTGTTGTCACGCCAATGACACCAGCTAGAGCGCCGGAGAGACGCTCATTTTCTACTCCCGCCACACCGTATTCAGCAAGGGGGCTATCTTTCAGAGGGCTCTCTTCTGCCGTGTCTAGGAAGCCGATTTTCCCGGCAGCTTTTTCAAAGCCATCAGGCTGTGATGATGCGTAGAAAGAAACTCCACCGGCAAGGAAAAGTGACAATACAAGGCCAGCAACGACTAATGGATTTTTCATTTTACGCCTTTCGAATCTCAAGTTGTTGTTTCGCGCCACGATATCCGTACACCAGATCGGGGCGGCTGGCTAATACTGCAGTGACTGACAAAGCAGTAATAATCGCCTCACCAATTCCAATAACAACATGCGCGCTCATCATTCCGGTAAACACAGCAGTTACTGAGATTGTTGAGTTTGCACCGATCGCATACTGACCTACAAAACCAAGCACAGCTGCTGGAACAGAGACAAAGCCTGCTATTGCGGCCGCGGTTGTGATCGAAGATTTATTTTTTGGAAGCAACTTCTTTACTAATACAAATACGCCATATCCAACCCACACACCAATGATGGAGAGGTTAAAGACATTTAAACCTGCTGCTGTTAATCCACCATCTGCAAAGAGCAGGGCTTGCAATAACAACACAACGGTTAGCGCGAGCGTGGCTACATACGGCCCCACTAAGACAGCGGCGAGAACACCTCCAAAGAGGTGGCCGCTAGTACCGGCTGCAACAGGAAAGTTAAGCATCTGTACAGCGAAGATAAATGTTGCGGTCAGTCCTGCAAGAGGCGCGGTCTTCTCATCAAGAGATTTAGCCGCTCCTTTGAGACTAGCTCCGACTCCGACAGCAGCTAGTGCGGCAAAGGCGGTTGAGGTTGGGATATCAATAAATCCATCTGGAATATGCATGGATATAGGTTAATGCAAATCGTTTGCATCTGCGATATTGAGGCAGATGAGCGTGGCTTAGGGTATGCCAATGCGTAAATTTCTGGTGCTAGCGATGGTTGCAGCCCTGCTGTCGCCCCTTTCAGCCACCGCCACCGACTGCCGATGGGATCAATCCGCTGGTTGGGTAGCTCGCGAGAATCAAAAAGCTGGAGACGCGAGATGGAGCGAGGGGGTTCCCCTGCGCTTTAGCGCTGACTTCTCCCGCCGCAAAGAGCTTGCGCGACTTGAGGGGTACTTAAGTTCAAGTAGTGCAACCTGCGGAGAAAGATTAACTCTCACAACTGTTGGCTCAAAGAAATTTACCGCATCGATTTATCGAATGGGTTACTACAACAACACTGGCGCTCGCCTTGTAAAAACTTTGAAGTCGCCAAAGCACATTTCTATTAATGCAAAGACACCACCAGGGCAGTACCTGATAAAGATTTCAAATAGATTAAGAGCTGCAAGCTTTGTGCCATTTTTAGTTTACGGAGATTCGCAAAGTGATCTGACATTTATTTCATCGGTCTTAACCTGGCAAAGTTATAACCAGTGGGGCGGCTGGTCTTTGTACAAAGGTCCAGATGGCAAACGCGAAACCATGGCTAAGAGTGTCACCTTTAACCGTCCATACGATGGTGATGGTTCAGGCCAGTTTAGGTATATGGAACAGCCATTAGTAACTTTGATGGAACAACTTGGGCTAGATATCAACTACATAACTGATTTTGAGGTAGATCGAAACCCAGAAGTTTTCAACAAAACAAATTCGATCGCAGTTGGCGGTCACAGCGAGTACTGGACGATTCAGATGCGCCAGCGCATTGAAGCAGCGGTTGCTAACGGTAAACACCTTTTGGTTTTCGGAGGTAACACCGCATACGCAATTACTGAAATCAATGGAAGAGATATTTCAGGACGCAAACCATTTAGAGAGATCAACCAACCAGAATCAACCCTTCTTGGTTCTCAGTACTTTGCACTTGCAATTAAAAAAGATCTAGTCTCAAATAATGTTTGGCCATTTTCTGTCTTGGGTCCAGATGCGGTCATTAAAGGTTTGTATGGATACGAGGCTGATACCGCGTTAGGAACAATCGGCCCAGGGGTTCAAGTTGTTGCACGATCTGCAATTAGCCCGACCGAAAAGGGATATGTTGCGATGTCTACTTATTACAACGCCCCCAGCGGTGCCTCGGTTTTAAATGTGGGTACAAATGGCTGGGTTTGCGCGATGAACAACCGCTGCCCGTGGGGCCACTCATTTGATCCCCTTGCTCAGCAACAGCTCAATCTGGTCACTACTGAGGTGCTCAAAGCTGTGAAAACATCAAAATGGCCAGTGGCTCAGATTGATTTTCCCAGCCGCCCCTAACCAGATGCGTATAAGGTCTCATACATGAGTGAAGACGAAGGCATGGAAGAGCTCGTCACCGAAGAGATGCTCTGGGATCGAATTCCAGAGGTTGAAGGTGAAGAACGTGCCAGTACTTACTACGAATTAAGTGCGCGAATTTATGCACGCGGTCAATACGATGAAGCTTTGGCTTTGGCAGAAACTGCTCGTGATATTTACTCACAACTTGGCGCATCGGTTTCTTCAGAAGGTTTAGCACAAGCCTATTCGGCGATTGGCTACAACTTAAATCAACTTAAGCGGATGGATGAAGCAGCAACTGCAATGAGCAAAGCTGTTGAAATCTTGCGTGAAAACAAATCACCTATTGCACTCGAACTTGCATGCACGCTTGGTGAATGGTGGTACTCATCAAAGAATTATGACAAGGTAGTTGAAACCATGAATGAGTGCGCACAAGAGCACTTAGTTGATGGAAATGAAATTGGCGCAGCAAATGATCTACATCTAATCGGCTGCGCAGAACGTGAATTAAAGAATTATGAGAAAGCAATCGAGGCCTTCAAAGAGGCTCGTTCATTGTTTAAGCGCAACAAAGAGGTAATCCATGTTGCTCGTTGTGATCAGAAGATGGCCTCCTGTCTAATCGAATTAGGTGAAGGTGAACTTGCTTTAGAAACCGCCCGTAAAGCGGTTGATGTATTTGAGACAGGACATGATCACCGGCGCGAGACCTTTGCATCCTTTGAGTTTGGCAAGGCGCAGATCTTGCTTGAAAAATATGATGAAGGGCTTGCAACTCTAGAAAATGTGTTGGCTGTCGTCAGCGAAGATGAACCTAAGGACTTCGAGTTCATCGTAGATATCGAGTCTCGGATCGCAAAGATTTTGCGCATGCAGGGACGTGTAGATGAAGCTGATGAGATTGAGCGACGTTTAAAGTCGGTTCAAGAGGCGCTGGAGGATGAACCTGAGCGTGATCTCCTCAATTAAAGGTAAAGATCAGCTCAGCATCACAATGGTGTGCCTCGGCAATATCTGCCGTTCACCTATGGCTGCAGCGGTTTTGGCCAACAAAAAGGCATCAATTCAATCTCCAGTTATCACTGTAGATAGCTCCGGAACAGGACCCTGGCATATAGGTCAAGGTCCACACCCATCCTCAAAAAAGATTTGGGAAAAAGCTGGATACAAGCATGAACATACCGCCAAGCAGTTTACAAGCAATGATTTCTATCTTCATGATTTGATTTTGGTAATGGATTCGAGCAATTACCACAATGTTGTTTCACTAGCTGAAAATGAAGAGCATCGCTCAAAGGTTTTCTACCTAAGAAGTTTTGATCCCGAACTAAAGGGTATTGATCCAAACTCTGCGGATTACTTTAAGTTAGAGGTTCCAGATCCCTATAACCAAAGTGATGAAGCGTATGAAACTACTTTAGCTATGGTCGAACGCGCAGTAGATGGATTGATCGCCGAGTTAACCTCTTAACGAGGTAAGTGCTGTAACGCCCAGTGATACATAGCTATCGCACCTGCGGCAGAGGCGTTCATCGAACGTGTAGATCCATACTGATTGATCTCGTACAAAACTTCGCAGACAGCAATTCCCTCATCTGACATTCCAGCGCCTTCTTGACCAAATAGAAGAACACAGCTTTCCGGTAATTGTGCAGACTCCAATTGTTTCGAGCCCGGAACATTATCGATACCAATAATCGGTAAATCTTGCTCTTTGCAGTACTTAGCAAAATCTTCAATCGTTGGGTGATGCAAAACTGTTAAGTATCTATCCGTTACCATCGCGCCACGTTTATTCCAGTCGCGCTTTCCGACGATATGAACACCTGAAACATTGAAGGCGTTTGCAGTTCTTACTATTGACCCAATATTGAGATCATGCTGCCAATTCTCAATTGCAATCTGCAGTTTGTGACGCTTGGTGTTCAAATCAGCAACAATCGCTTCTACAGTCCAATATCGATAGTGATCTAAGACATTTCTGCGATCACCATTCAGTAATAATTCAGGATCGTATTGATCCCCCTCTGGCCAAGGCTTTTCGTGAGGTCCAACACCTACAACAGGGAAAAATTCACCTGGGCCAATACTGGCGGGTGTAGTTGGAGAAGACATGTATGCACTCTAAACTGAATCCATGTCAGCTATCAACACAGTCTTTTATGTAATCCACCTATTGTCTGTTTTAGGGATCCTTGTCCTGCTACTGCTTCAGTCGAAGAAAACTCCACGCACACTAAATCCAGGCGTGCTTCATGCCAGCCTTACTGCGCTGCTAGCCGGAATTGTTTTGGTCGGTCTTCATAATGTGGTTAAGCCTGATGAAGAGCTCAATCACACGGTGGTCGGAATCAAATTTATTATTCTTCTTGTGATTCTGGTTCTTGGTTACACAAACCTAAAGAAACCAGAACTTCCAAAAAAGGTATGGCTAGCGATGCTTGGTCTAACCCTTACTAATATCGTTATTGCTTCCTGGCGCTAGAAAGTACCAATGCGCTTTTTGTACCGATTAATTGCAATAGGCCTTGCCTTCACTTTTTCGGTACTTCCTGCACATGCGGTTTTAGGGCCACAATCTATTCCTCCTGCATTTGATAAGCTGCTAAAAAATCAATCACTTGCAAACCCGGCCATGATCATTATTGATGGCAATACGGGTGAAGTGATTTATGAGAAGAACGCTTACTCACAACGCAAGCCAGCATCGGTCATGAAGATTTTGACAGGTGCGGTCGTTCTAGATCACCTTGATCCTTCATCTACATTTAGCACAACGGTTAACATCAACCCCGAGCTAAAGACTGTAATTGTTCGTGGCTCTTACGATCCCTGGATCAGTCTGGATCACAACACAGCACGAAAGATGAATCGCGCATCTCTTCCTTTCATCGGATTTCGTACGATGAGTTATGTAAAAGAGTTCAACGGTGGCTCACTTAAGAATTACAAAGTGATTTACAGCGGCCTTTACTCAAAGGATGTCTCAAACCTGAAAGCATTTTGGGCTAAGCGAAACTTTAAGCCGGTCATGAAGTCGGTCACCGATGAAGAGGCCTTTATGGCACTTGGTGAGCAGGTAGTTGCCGAGAATTCACCGACGGTTGGAGCTTTGCTGGACTGGATCTTGCTCTGGAGTGACAACCTAATTTCAGAGCGTTTAGCTCTTTTGGCCGCTAAGGCGGCTGGATACGGCATGAATGAAAAAGGCGTCGAAAAAGTCTTTAGAGATTTTTTAGCCAATTTAGAGGTTGATGGATCAAAACTGATTATTGCAGATGCAAGTGGTTTGTCCCGCAAAAATAAGATGACGGCAAAGTTAATGGGTGAAGTTCTTTACAAAATTCGAAAGAATGAGAAGTACGCCTTGATGTATACGGGGCTTCCAATAGGTGGAGTTTCCGGAACTCTTCGCACCCGATTTCTTTCCACCGCACCAGGAGCTGTTGGTTTGGTAAGAGCAAAGACTGGAACGCTCAATGGAACTGCAACCCTTGCAGGCTATGTTCAATCAACTGACAGAGAGTATGTCTTTGTGACCTTTGCAGATGAGATCCCTAAGGGAAATTCTGCTCTTAACAAAGCTCGTGCAGCTATAGATCGAGTGTTAGGAAGAATCGCTGCTCCAAATATTCCAGCAGAGATCTCTCCAGCACCCTAATTGTTTGAGAAGATCTTTATCTGTCCCTTGTAACAAGCAACCCAAGTGTTTCCAGTTGGAACATCGTATGTAATACCAATCGGCTCATTACATACCTTTATGTTTTGGGTAACTTTCATGTCAATTGTTCTAACACGAGACATGGTGTCGCTCTTGTAGTTGACAACGTATAGAGCAGAACCATCTGCTGAAATTGCAAGACTTCGCGCAGCCTCACCAGTTCTTACTGATTTACCTGCCTTATTGGTTACAAGGTCCCACGAAGCAACTCGCCCCGAAAGATTCATAGTGACATACATCTTTGAGTTGTCAGGAGATAAAACAATTGCACGAGGATTACTTCCGATTGGAATAAATGAGGTTGAGAAATCCTGCAAATTAATCACGTGAATTCGGTTTCCACCCATTTCGGCAACGTAGGCCTTTGAGGAGTCGTTGGAGATCGCTATCCCGCGTGGATATCTTCCAATTTTCACAGTCTTTACAACTTTATTGCGTTCAACAGAGATGATTGAAACTGTGTACGAGCACCAATTTGCAACCAACAAGTACTTATTGTCTGGAGTGATCTCAACAACCTTTGGTACCGATCCAACTGGGTATACGGAATCTATTTGGTAGTTGCTGCGATTAATTCTGTAAACAAAACTCTTGTCATAACCATCGGCAGGTGAACAGGTATCGGTTCCTTCTTTGTTGTAACCCTTGCCGTACATGGCGTAGTTGCTAACATACAAATACTTTCCATCTGGCGAAAAGGTTCCTTCTACTGGTGAACCTTTATAGTTTCCAGAGCTCTTGCTAAATCCAAAATCTTTCAAAGATACTGAGTCAGAGACTGTGTGAAGCAATTCAAAACTCTTTGCATCATAAACAGTAACTGAGTGTCGATACATCATGTTGTGCGCGCTCACAACGCCATCACCCGAAGTTCGCACAGATTTAGGTGCGATCGATCCATTGATTGTGTGAATCAACTTCATTGTGTCTGGTGTCACTTCTGCAAATGAAAACTGAGCCTGAGATGTGAGAAGCATCAGTGCTAGGACGAGAGACTTGAGCCGCATGGCGCAACTCTACATGTGCAGTAATCTTGGCGCGTGAGTAGCGCTATGCGGGGATACCTCGATCTGATGAAGTTAAGAGTGGTAGAACTCTTACTTGTTTCAACCTTACCCGCGATGGTTCTAGCTGCCAAAGGATTGCCAGAGTTTGGATTAACAGTTGCAACAATTTTTGCCGGCACATTAGCTGCAGGAAGCGCAAATGCTTTTAACATGGTGATTGAAAGTGATCTCGATAAGTTAATGGCTCGCACTGCAAAGCGACCAATTGTTACCGGACAGATCTCCAAGAGCAATGCAACTGTTTTTGCAACTCTTATTGGAACTCTTGCCTTAACTATTTTTTGGGTATTCACAACTGCCTTGGCAACATTGCTTGCATTTGTTGCAATAGTTTTTTATGTTGTTGTTTACACAATGGCTCTGAAGCAGCGCACCTCACAAAATATTGTGTGGGGCGGAGCAGCGGGTTGTATGCCGGTGTTAATTGGTTGGGCTGCAGTAACTAACTCCTTGTCAGCAACTGCATGGGCCTTCTTCTTTGTAATCTTCTTCTGGACACCACCGCATTTCTGGGCGCTAGCGATTAAGTACAAAGATGATTACGCAGCAGCTGGAACTCCAATGCTTCCGGTCGTTGCCACAAAGGGGCGAGTACACAAGGAGATGTGGTTTCACACCATTCTGATGATCTCATCTTCAGTGTGGTTGATTATCGCCGCACAATTACCACTGTGGTCTTTGCTTATTGCACTCGCTCTTGGTTTGGTATTTGCGGTTCAACTTATTGCACTCAAAGAAGGTTCAACAGAGTATGCAAAGGTTGCCGGAAAGATCTTTCAGTGGTCGATTACTTACCTTAGCTTGTTATCTGTACTGCTAGTCGTTGCGCAATTACTTAGCTAAAGCTTGTTGTAAATCCTTTATCAAATCACTTGAGTGTTCTAATCCCACAGATAAGCGCAGAACAGATGGTGTAATTCCCATATCTGCCTGAACCTCTGGTGATAAACGACGATGTGTAGTTGATGAAGGATGCGTAATTAATGACTTGCTATCGCCTAGATTGTTAGAGATATCAATGACCTTAAGCTTGTTCATAAAGGCAAAAACCTCTGCTTGCGAACCATTGAACTCAATGCCAATTGTGGAGCCACCACCATTATTCATTTGCTTCATTGCTAATTCATGTCCTGGATGAGATTTCAAACCTGGGTATCGCACCGATTTAATCGCAGGTTGCGTTTCAAGGTACTCCGCAACAGCCTGTGCATTTGAAACCATACTCTCAACTCGCATGTGCATGGTCTCTAGGGATTTCACCAATACCCAAGCATTGAATGCACTGAGTGCAGGGCCTGTATGGCGGACAAATGGCAAAAGCTTTTCTTGAATATATGAAGCAGATCCCAGCAAAGCACCGGCCAGTACTCGACCTTGACCATCAATGTGCTTGGTTGCCGAGTACATAACTACATCTGCACCAAGTGATAACGGCTTTTGTAAAACTGGAGAAGCCATCACATTATCTACAATTACCGTCGCACCAACTTTGTGGGCGAGTTCGCTCACCATTGCGATATCAACGATTTCAAGCAATGGATTACTTGGTGTTTCAATAAAGACAGCCTTTGTTGGCTTAGTCAGCGCTTTAGCCCATACAGCAGGATCATTCCCCTTTACTAATTCAAAGGTAACGCCCCACTTAGGTAAAAACTCTGTAATAACAACGTGGCATGAAGAAAACATCGCCGCTGATGCAACTACATGGTCGCCTTGTTCAACTAAGCATGCAAGGGATGCAAACATGGCTGACATTCCTGAACCTGTCGCCACACACATTTCAGCACCCTCAATTGCAGCTAATCGCTGTTCAAACATGGCAATCGTTGGGTTGTGGAAACGGCTATACAAATAATGATCGGTTTCTTCTGCAAATGAATCAAATGCTTCTTCAGCCGATGTGTAAGTAAAACCGCTATTGAGGAACAAAGCTTCAGATGTTTCCCCAAAACCTGTGCGAGCAAGTCCTGCACGAACTGAATGTGTTTGCGGGTGCAGCTCCCAGCCTGGTCCCAGAGTTTCGGGACGAGGCTGATACCCCCAAGGTCGTTTACTCATGGCTCAATTGTGGCAGAGTAAGGGCATGACTAATACTGCTATCTCAGTCTCAGATCTATCCAAAAAGTACGATGATCGCTTAGCGGTCTCGCATATCAACTTCGAGGTACCCCTCGGTTCGGTGTGTGGCTTTGTAGGACCAAATGGTTCAGGCAAGACAACCACCATGCGAATGCTCCTCGGACTCATTACTCCAACTACAGGAAAAGGCCACATTCTTGGTGAGCCAATCGAACATCCTGAAAAGTACTTGAGTCGAGTTGGAGCGATGATTGAAGGTCCAGCTTTTTATCCAGCTTTATCAGGTCATGAAAATCTGATGGTGCTTGCACGTCTTGGTGGTTTTCCTGCCGAGCGAGTGCAAACACTTTTAGAAAAGGTTGGTCTCGGAGAGCGTGGAAAATCAAAGTACAAGACTTATTCACTCGGAATGAAGCAGCGTCTCGGAATTGCAGCGGCGTTGCTACCAAATCCAAAGTTACTTATGTTAGATGAACCAACAAATGGATTAGATCCTGAAGGAATTCAAGAGGTTCGTGCATTACTTCGTGATCTTGCAAATGAGGGAACAACAGTTTTCGTCTCATCTCACTTACTTTCTGAGCTTGAAATCATTAGCGATTACATTGTCATGCTTCGAAAAGGTGAGATTGTTTTTGCTGGCCCAATTGGTGAACTCATGACAAAGCAACAGCCAACGATTATTGCAAAGTCACATCAGAACACAGATCTTGCAAAGATTGTTCAGATTGCAGAAAAAGCTGGACACCAGTCTGTGATTCGAAATGATTCCGTTCATATCTTGGCTCCTATGGAGTGGGCATCACAACTTAATCAGGCAGCCTTCGATGCCGGAATTGTTTTAGCCCAGCTAGCTCCACAACTACCAAATCTTGAAGAAACATTTTTTGAAATGACGGGGGATAAGTAATGTTTAATGTAATCAGAGCTGAACTCCGAAAGTTACGTCGCCCAACATTATTTTTTGGCACCATGGGCGCGGTTATCTTCTTTAGCGGCCTCTTTTCTGCCTTGTTATACCTACTCATTGATTCACCTCAAGGAAATGCAGATCGCGGACAGGTAATCAGTCGCGAGGTATTAGCCCTTGCAAGTGGTGGCGTTCAAGGCTTCGCAAGCGTGGGCGGATTGTTAGGAATCATCGCCTTGTGTGTCTTCGCAGCACAGACTGCGCAGGAGTACACCTACGGAACTCTGCGTAACTTGTTGGTTCGCCAACCAAGTCGCATGAAGATCTTGGCTGGAAAACTTGTTTCGATGAAGATCTTCGCACTTGTAATGATTCTGGTTTCGGCAGTTATCAGCATTGTGACATCTGTAATTCTGGCACCGACGGTAGATGTCTCCTCTGAACTGTGGTTTACCAGCGCTGGTATTGAGTTCATTTACACAACATTTATTAATGTAACTATCTCGGTAGTCGGCTTTGGAATCATCGGTATGGTTCTAGGGCTCTTGCTGCGTTCACCGATCAGCGCAATCTCATTTGGCGTTCTTTGGTTATTGATTGTTGAGAATCTGCTGGTAGCAGTCAGAAATTCCACTCAATCATGGTTGCCCGGATCACAGTTAACAATTATTGCTTCTGGTGGAAATGCTGATGTCAGCTACTCACACGCTCTTGCGGTGGGCGGTGCTTATGTGGCTGTTGGCGCGATAGTTGCATCCATACTCTTTGTTCGGCGTGATGTAGCTAATTAAGGACACTCACACCTAAAAACAGCTTTTTCAAAGGTTGGGCATTTATTCTTAAGCCCTTCCCTTCGAAAGGTTAATTGTGAAAAAGAGTTTTAGGGCTATTTCGCTTGCGGTAATTGTTGCTCTGGCGGTTCCGTCAGTTCCATCATTCGCGGCCCCAAAACCAACCTTGGCCGAGATTGAAGCCGCAAAGAAAGTTGAAGCGGCAAGAAAAAAAGCAGCTGATGCACAGGCAAAGAGACTAGCCGTAGCAAATCAGAGTTTAAGAACACTTACAGCTAGAGCAAACGCTGCAACTGCGTTGTACAGAAAAGCTCAGGCCGAATTAGCGGTCGCAACAGCTGCAGCAAACATTGCGGCAAAGCATGCAGCTGAAACCGCAGCCGCTGTTTCAGAAGCCCATAAGACAATTGGACGTCTTGCAGCTAATGCTTACATCATGGGTGGCAGCCTGACAGATGTTCAGCCACTGCTTAGTGCAAATGGTCCACAAGATTTAATTGATCAGCTTTCAACTCTTGGAACTCTTGGTTCGCAGAACACCGTTGCACTTGAACGATTCAAGGTTGCTGAAGAAGAAGCTCGCAAGGCGAAGAAGATTGCAGATGATGCAAGAGCGGTTCAACAGATCGCCACCCAAAAAGTTGCCGATGCAAAAAAAGTTGCCGATGATGCAAAGGCTGAACAAGCCAAAGAGGTAGCAAAGCTTCAAAAGGTTCAAGATGAGTTAATGCGTCAATTGATGAGTGCGCGAAGAGTACGTACGACGCTTGAACAGCAGCGACAGTTGGCATTGCTTGAAGAGAGCCAAGCCAGCAGAGCAACCCAGACAACTGGACAAAGGAATGTCTGGCCAGACCGCGGCTTTAAGGGCAGATCAACAATAAGAACAACTCAAGAACAGCGCGATAGAGCCGTTGCCTTTGCTCGAACTCAAGTGCTTGCACGCAAGCCTTATGTTTGGGGAGCTGAAGGCCCTAACGCTTTTGACTGTTCTGGATTGGTTTATGCCGCATACAGAGCTGCAGGTCTTGGTTGGCCAAACTGGGATCGCCTTAACTCAGCGCTGTATTCGGGGTATACCAAGCATGTTTCATTAAAGGAGCTTGTACCTGGAGATCTGCTCTTCTACTCCTACAAGGGAACAATTTCGACAATTCACCACATCACCATTTACGCCGGAAACGGAATGATGTGGGAGGCAAACTCAAAAGGCAAAGGCTTGTTATTCTCAAACATGTATAGCATTAAGGGCTTGATGCCATTTGGTGGTCGCGTCTAAGACAGCACTACTCTTAAGCCATGACTACGGCGGTTCCAGCGGTTCGAAACGCTGTACGCACCTGGCTCGAGAAATACGAAGCTGGTGACACAGTTCTTGTCGCTGTGTCTGGTGGAGCAGATTCTCTAGCACTTGCACATGCACTCTCAGTTGAATCAAAAGAGTTTGTCGTTACCGTTATCGGCGTAACTATTGATCATCAACTTCAAGAGCAGTCAGCAGCGCAAGCAGAAAAAGTTAAAGAGCAGTTAAAGCTTTTTGGTTTAGATTGCATTATTAAAAAGGTTAATGTGGATCTCAAAGGTGGATTAGAGGCAGCTGCTCGTTCTGCACGTTACGAAGCTTTACAAGAGGCTGCTAAAGAAAAAGATGCTATTGCTGTTTTTCTGGGACACACACGTGATGACCAAGCTGAAACCGTTTTACTTGGCTTAGCTCGTGGCTCTGGAACACGTTCACTTTCCGGAATGGCTCACCACAATGGACTCTACGTGCGACCACTTCTTGAAGTTACCCGAGTGCAAAATGAAAAGTATTGCGAAGAACTTTCGTTGCAGTATTGGAATGATCCTCATAATGAAAGTACAGAGTTCTCACGTGTGCGTGTTCGGACCGAGGCTCTTCCGGCTTTAGAAAAAAGTATCGGGCCCGGAATTGCAGAAGCACTTGCTCGCAGCGCACACCTATTGAGAGATGATGCCGATGCGTTAGATCACTGGGCTAAGCGAGAAGAGATTCATCTAGATCTATCTGATCTTGATTGTGCACACCTGCAGGGTTTGCCTCGAGCGATTCGAACCCGAGTCTTAAGAGCGGCGATCTACGCAGCTGGAGCCCCCTCCGGAATGGTCACGATGGAGCATGTGAACGGGGTTGAGGCCCTAATCTCCGCGTGGAGCGGCCAAAGTGCGCTCAATTTGCCGGGCGGTGTGAAGGTTGAGCGGATTTCGGGCAGACTTTCGCTCTCACAACACCGACCTTAGGGAGAACCGTGGACTTAGAAGCAGTCAAGGGCGATATTGAACGCGTAATCGTGACCGAGGAGCAGTTGCAAGCACGGCTTAAGGAGCTTGCTGCGCAGGTTGAAAAAGATTACGAGGGCCAGGATTTACTTCTTGTCGGAGTTCTAAAGGGCGCAGTCATGGCTGTTGCAGATTTTTCACGTGCATTACAACGCCACATCGATATGGACTGGATGGCGGTTTCATCCTATGGATCCGGAACCAAGTCCAGCGGTGTAGTTCGCATTCTTAAGGATCTTGATCGTGACATCACCGGAAGAAATGTTTTGATTATTGAAGACATCGTTGACTCAGGATTAACACTTTCATGGCTCAAAACAAATCTTGAATCACGTGGCGTTGGTTCAGTCGAAATCCTTTCGATTCTTCGCAAGCCAGAAGCTGCCAAGGTAGAGGTTAATGTTAAGTACGTTGGCTTTGATATTCCTAAGGATTTCGTCATTGGCTACGGACTAGATTTTGATGAGAAGTACCGCAATCTTCCTTTTATCGCCGTGCTTGCTAAGCACATGTACGAATAATCTCTGGAGTCCCCACACATGTCACAGGTCCAAAAGCCAAAGAAGTCGGTTAAAAAGAGTTTCTCCGGCAAGCAAACATCTAAGAAAGCTCCAACAAAGAGTCAAAAACTTTTGCGTGGACCTCTTTTCTGGATAATCGCCGCAATTGTTGCGGTCACGGTTTTTGGCCAAATTTCATCTGCAGGCAATAGTTACACCCAAATTGAGACCTCTCAAGCGATAGATGCTATTTCAAAGGCGCAGGTTCAATCAGCTGAACTGGTAGATAGGGATCAGAAGATTCGTCTGATACTCAACCCTGGCAACACAATTAATGGCTCTTCAAAGGTTGAGGCATTTTATGTTGCACGCCAAGAGCCAACGATCGTTGATGCGTTAACTGGAAATCCACCTCCAAAGGGCTGGAATGTAAAGGTTCCTTCGCAATCAATCTTTGTTTCTTTCTTGTTCACAATCGTTCCATTCCTGCTTATTGGATTTTTGTTCTTCTGGTTAATGAGTCAGGCGCAAGGTGGTAATAAGGTTTTCCAGTTTGGAAAGTCGCGAGCCAAACTTCAAGATCCTGATGTACCTAAGACAACCTTTAAAGATGTTGCCGGCGCAGATGAAGCACTTGCTGAGCTTGATGAGATTAAAGATTTCTTAGCTAAGCCAGAAAAGTACGCACCTTTAGGTGCCAAAATTCCTAAGGGTGTTTTGTTGTTTGGTCCTCCAGGAACCGGAAAGACCCTTCTGGCCCGTGCAGTTGCAGGCGAAGCGGGAGTTCCTTTCTACTCAATCTCTGGCTCTGATTTCGTAGAAATGTTTGTTGGTGTTGGTGCGGCACGTGTGCGCGATCTCTTTGCGCAAGCAAAAGAGAATGCACCTGCAATTGTTTTCATCGATGAAATTGATGCGGTTGGTCGTCAACGTGGAGCAGGTATGGGTGGCGGACATGATGAACGTGAACAAACCCTCAACCAGCTTCTTGTTGAGATGGATGGATTTGAAGATAACTCAAAGGTAATTTTGATTGCAGCTACAAACCGACCAGATGTTTTAGATCCTGCACTTCTTCGTCCTGGCCGTTTTGATCGCCAGATTGCCGTTGATCGTCCAGATCTCAAGGGCCGCGAAGCAATTTTGCAGGTTCACGCAATGGGCAAGCCAATTGGCGATGAGGTAAAGCTAGTTGATTACGCACGTCGCACACCTGGTTTTACAGGTGCAGATCTGGCAAATGTTCTCAATGAAGCAGCGTTGCTATCTGCCCGCGATAACAAGTCAGCTATTGGCAATCTAGAACTTGATGAAGCTATTGATCGCGTAATGGCAGGTCCTCAACGCAAATCACGTTTAATGAATGATGAAGAACGTCGCGTTACCGCTTATCACGAAGCAGGTCACGCACTTGTTGCGCACGCATTGCCGCACACAGATCCAGTGCACAAGGTAACGATCATGCCTCGCGGACGTGCACTTGGTTACACAATGGTTCTTCCAGATGAAGATAAGTACTCAACAACACGCAACCAATTGCTAGATCAATTGGCGTACTCACTTGGTGGGCGTGCTGCTGAAGAGTTAATCTTCCATGATCCATCAACTGGTGCATCAAATGATATTGAGAAGGCAACCGCACTTGCACGTGCAATGGTTACTCAGTACGGAATGACTGAAGCTGTTGGTGCGATCAAACTAGGTGGCGGATCAACTGAACCTTTCCTTGGTCGTGATTATGGGCATCAACGTGATTACAGCGAAAACATCGCTGCAATTGTGGATCGCGAGATTCGCTCACTGATTGAAAACGCACACCAAGAGGCCTTTGATATTTTGGTTGCTAATCGAAAGATTCTTGATGAGATGGTGATTCAACTCCTTGAAAAGGAAACCCTTAACAAGGAAGAGATCGCTGAAATTTTTAAGAAGGTAAAGCTTGTTACTAAGCGTCCAGCATGGACAGGTTCAGCAACACGTATTCCTTCAGAACAGCCACCAGTTGATGTTCCAGAGCGTGTAGTTGCTGAAGCGCCAACTGAGGAAAAGAAAAAGCCGGTACGACGCAAGAAGGCTGCCAGTGAAAGGAAAGCTAGTGACGGTAAATAAGGTCACCGTCACAGATGGGCGCGCATCTGGTCCTTACGACCAGGAGCGTGCAGAAAAGGCTGTTCGTGAACTGCTTTTGGCCCTTGGTGAAGATCCTGATCGTGAAGGATTAAAGGAGACTCCTGCACGTGTTGCACGTGCTATGAAGGAGAACTTTGAAGGATTGTGGCAATCACCAGAAGATGTTTTAACAACAACCTTTGATATTGGTCATGAAGAGTTGGTAATTGTTCGCGATATCGAAGTCTTTTCTCATTGCGAACATCACCTAACCCCTTTTCATGGTGTTGCACATATTGGTTACATTCCACGTGGAAAGATCACTGGACTTTCAAAGCTTGCTCGCTTAGTTGATATGTACTCAAAGCGTCCTCAAGTTCAAGAGCGTTTAACAACTCAAATCGCAGATGCGATGGTGGAAATTCTTGATCCGCTCGGCGTGATCGTCATTATTGATTGTGAGCATTTGTGCATGTCTATGCGTGGAGTAAAAAAATCACATGCTCGCACAACAACTTCTGCTGTGCGTGGAGCACTAACAAATCCTGCTACCCGTGCAGAAGCAATCTCCTTAATCACCAAGGGTTAAACCATGTTGGTGATGGGCATATTGAATGTAACCCCTGATTCATTTGCCGATGGTGGAAGACACAATGAATTTGCAGCCGCTGTCGCCCGTGGCTTAGAGATGATCGCAGAAGGTGTAGACATCATCGATATCGGTGGCGAATCAACCCGTCCAGGTGCAGAGCGAGTGAGTGAAGTAGAAGAGATTGCACGAGTAATTCCAGTTATTACAGAGTTAGCTAAACATGGCGTGCCAATAAGCATTGACACGATGCGTGCCAGCACCGCAGAAGCCGCAATAAAAGCTGGCGCATCAATCATTAATGATGTCAGCGGGGGATTAGCAGATCCAGACATGTTGCAAACAGCTGCGCGCTTGCAAGTTACTTACATTGCTATGCATTGGCGTGGACAGTCAAAAGATATGAATTCCAAGGCTATTTATGCCGATGTTGTAAGTGATGTGATTTCAGAGCTCAATGAACGCATCGATGCCGCACTTGATGCTGGAATCCAGAAGGATAAGTTGATCATCGATCCAGGTATTGGCTTTGCCAAGGATGCAGATCACAACTGGGCGATTATCGATTCAATAGATCGTTTAGTTGCCATAGGTTATCCAGTATTAGTCGGTGCATCACGCAAAAGGTTTTTAGGCGGAGACTCTCCCGATGAACGCGAGCAAGCAACTATCGAACTTACAAAGCGGCTTGGCACAACAGGTGTGTGGGCGGTTAGAGTTCATAGTGTGAAGCCACATAAGGAGGTGCTCAGCTCATGATGGATCAAATCATCTTGACCGGTATCCATGGCTTTGGCTACCACGGCCTCTTTGATCATGAGAGAAGAGATGGGCAAGACTTCTTTGTGGATCTCACTTTAGGTATTGATTTAACCGCGTCGGCAAACTCAGATGCCATCGAAGATACCGTTAACTATGCCGAGATTACCGACTTAGTTGTTGAAGAGATTACAAGTAATCCAGTGAACTTAATTGAAAAGCTAGCCGGAAGAATTGCAGAACGTGTACTTAATCAACATCTAAAGGTGCAACAAGTAACTGTGACAGTTCACAAGCCCCAAGCACCAGTTGCTGCACAGTTAAAAGATATCGCCGTTGTAGTAACAAGAGTTCGATGAAAGCTGTAATTGCTTTAGGTGCCAACATTGGAGATCCTAAAGAAAATCTCGATTTAGCGATTGCTTTGTTACGTGAGGCAACTGAGGTAGTAACTATTTCTTCTTATTACTCAACCGCACCGGTAGGCGGTCCTGAACAACCCGATTATTTGAATGCGGTGTGCATTATCGAGAGCGAGCTTCCAGCTATGGATTTGCTTTCACTTTTGCATGGAATTGAAAAGAGCCTGGGCCGAGAACGAGTCGTGCACTGGGGTCCAAGGACGATTGATTTGGATTTAATCCAATATGGTTCATTGTTGAGCAAGGCGGAAGAGTTACTTCTGCCTCATCCACGTGCGCATGAACGTCGCTTTGTTTTACAACCTTGGTTTGAGATTGAGCCTGACGCGATCCTGCTTACCCATGGACCAATCAAAGAACTTTTGGAGCAATTGCCTGCTTAGCGGTAAAGTTCGCAGTATCTCGCCCGGTACCCCGAAAGGACTGGAGCCACTGAAATGACTGTGTTAGTGCCAACTATGGGCGCCTTGCATAAAGGCCACCAAGCGTTGATCAAACGTGCCTGCGCCCTAGATAAAGATGTCATTGTCAGTATCTTTGTTAATCCATTGCAGTTTGAAAACAAGGATGATTTAGAAAAGTATCCCCGCACACCACAAAAGGATATTGAGATTGCAACTATTGCCGGAGCAAACGAGGTTTGGTTTCCTGAATATGAAGATCTCTACCCCGAAGGCTTTAAAACTCTAAGCGCAGGAGCCTTAGGCAATATTTTTGAGGGAGCATCGCGCCCAGGGCATTTTGATGGTGTTGTAACCGTTGTTGATCGCTTATTTGCAATTGCAAAGCCCGATAAAGCGATCTTTGGCGAAAAGGATTTTCAGCAGTTAACAATCATTAAAGCGATGAAGAGCAAGGTAGAAATCGTTGCAGTACCTACAGTTCGTGAGTTTGATGGGTTGGCATTGTCTTCACGCAATGTCCGCTTAAGCGAATCAGGGCGCAATACAGCACTAGTAATTCATCGGGCGTTAGCTGCTGCCAAACTTGCACCAACTGTAGAAATTGCGCAAGAGATTCTAAACTCAACCCTTGCCACAGAGCCAGGTTTTGAAAAGGATTACGCCACAATCATTGATGAAAGAGATTTTTCACCCGCAAATGAGGCAACAGAGAGCCGTAGAGCGATCATTGCAGGTTGGGTGGAAGGTGTTCGCTTATTAGACAACATGCCAATGGTGGGGAGATAACGATGTTACTAACAGTTGATGTCGGAAACACAAACACAGTACTTGGAATCTTTGATGAGAAGGAGATGATCAGATCTTGGCGTGTAAAGACAGATCCGCGTAGTACCGCCGATGAGTTGTGGTTGCAGTACCGCGCCTTGGTTGAGGATTACAAACTAACTGGGCTTTCTGTCTGTTCAACAGTTCCAGCAACATTGCGCGAACTTAGAACGATGATCGCCGATTACTTTTCAGATGTTCGAGTCACAATTGTTGAACCTGGAATTAAAACTGGCGTACCTCTACTAGTTGATAACCCTAAAGAGATTGGTGCAGACCGCATCGTGAACACCTTGGCTGCGCACACATTGTTTGGTGGTCCTGCAATCGTTGTAGATTTTGGAACTTCGACAAACCTTGATGTTGTCTCACCAAAAGGTGAGTTCTTAGGTGGAGCGCTGGCACCAGGTATCGAAATCTCAGTCGATGCACTTGCATCACGTGCGGCTCAGCTGCGCAAGGTCGAATTGATAAAGCCAAAGAATGTAATTGGTAAGAACACAGTTGAGGCGCTGCAATCCGGAACTATTTACGGATTTGCTGGACAGGTTGATGGATTGGTTGACCGAATCACCGCAGAGCTCATGGAGTCGTACTCTGAAAAGCCAACGGTCATTGCAACAGGTGGTTTAGCACCGCTGATCATCGGGGTTTCAGAAACTATCGACCACCACGAGCCTGATTTAACGCTCATTGGGCTTCGCCTGATTCACGAACGAAATGCATGAGTCGGTAGACTTCCCGACCTATGAGCACAGAAAATTTACCTTCGGATAGCCAAGGGATTGAAGAGGATCTGCCTGAGCAGCTCCGTATTCGCCGTGAAAAGCGCGCCGCTTTACTGGAGCGCAAGGTTGAGCCATACCCAGTATCTGTGCCTCGCACTAAATCTTTGAAAGAGATCCGTGAAAAGTATGTCGGCCTTGAGATCGATGTGGCAACCGGTGATGTCGAATCATTAACTGGTCGAATTATTTTTAAGCGCGATACTGGAAAGCTTTGCTTTGCAACTTTGCGCGAGGGTGATGGAACTGAGCTTCAGGCGATGTTGTCTTTAGACAAGGTCGGACAGGATGCACTTGATTCCTGGAAATCAGATATTGATCTAGGTGACATTGTTTCAATTACCGGAGAAATCATCACATCAAAGCGCGGTGAACTTTCAATCTTGGCTAACTCTTGGACATTGGCTTCTAAGTCATTGCGTCCATTGCCAAATGATCACAAGCCGATGTCTGAAGAGACACGTGTTCGCATGCGTTATGTAGATTTGATTGTTCGCCCAGAAGCTCGCAGCAACGCGCGCATGCGTCCTGCGGTTATGAAATCTCTGCGCGATACCTTTGATAAGGCCAACTTCATAGAAGTTGAAACACCAATGCTTCAGGTTATGCACGGCGGAGCTGCCGCTCGCCCATTCAAATCTTTCTCAAACGCATATGACATGGATCTTTTCCTACGTATCGCGCCAGAGCTTTTCTTGAAGCGTTGCGTTGTTGGTGGAATCGAACGTGTATTTGAGATCAACCGTAACTTCCGCAATGAAGGCGCTGACTCTTCACACAGTCCTGAGTTTGCAATGATTGAGAGTTACATGGCTTATGGCGACTGGATGTCTATCGCTGATTTAACTCGCACCCTTGTTCAAAACGCTGCGATGGCGGTTGCTGGTTCTCATGTTGTTACCCACCACGATGGTCGCCAAGCCGACCTAGGTGGCCAGTGGAAGCAAATATCCTTATATGAGGCTATTTCTAATGGGGTTGGCGAGACAGTTACAGCCCTTACCCCATATGCAGATTTAAAGAAGATCGCTGAAAAGTTAGGCATGAAGATTGATCCAAAGTGGATTACCGGAAAGCTTGCAGAAGAGATCTTCGAACATGTTGCACGCCATCTGTTGGTAGAACCAACATTTGTTATGGGCTTCCCAGTAGATACATCTCCACTAGTGCGTGCACACCGCGAACTTCCTGGCGTTGCAGAAAAGTGGGACTTGTATATTGATGGCTTTGAACTTGCAACCGGTTACTCAGAGCTGATTGATCCAGTTGTGCAACGTGATCGTTTAGTTGAGCAAGCAACACTTGGTTCAAAGGGTGATCTCGAAGCGATGCAGGTTGATGAAGATTTCTTGCGCGCAATGGAGTTTGCCATGCCACCTACTGGTGGAATGGGAATGGGTGTAGATCGTTTGCTCATGGCACTTACTGGTCTCGGAATCCGCGAAACAATTTTGTTCCCACTTGTTAAGCCAGAAATTGATTAATCAATGGAGATTCGTCTAGCACGTACCAGCGACATTAAGGGCATTCGTCAATTAATTGACTCATATGCACCACAAGGTCGTTTACTTGCAAAGGAAACTGTAACTTTGTATGAAAGCGTTCAGGAGTTTACGGTTGCAGTTGAAGGCGACAAGGTTGTGGGTTGCGGTGCATTGCACGTGCTTTGGGAGGATCTAGCTGAAGTTCGCACCGTTGCTGTTTCAGAGGAGCTTCGCGGTCAGGGTGTTGGTCATCAGATCTTGGACTCAATCATCGATCGCGCAAAGAACATCGGCGTAAAGAGAATTTTCTGTCTGACCTTTGAAACAAAGTTCTTTGGTCGCCATGGTTTTGAAATCATCGAAGGAACTCCAGTTGAGCCCGAGATCTACAAGGAGCTGCTGCGCTCCTACGATGCCGGTGTGGCTGAGTTCTTGGATCTTGAGTCGGTAAAGCCCAATACCCTGGGAAATACCCGCATGCTCAAAAAGCTGTAACTGCCCAGATTTAGTCCATTTTCGGGCATAACCCCGCCA
>CAZQNP010000004.1:37577-58938 GCA_964594645.1 uncultured Candidatus Planktophila sp.
GCTCAAAAAGCTGTAACTGCCCAGATTTAGTCCATTTTCGGGCATAACCCCGCCACATTTAGGGTTATAGATAGCAGTAGGAATCCGCCTCGCGGGCCTGCCCATGCAGGTATTAGGCTTAACGAAAGAACGATCCAAAGGAGCACCGCCCATGTTTGAGCGCTTTACAGACCGAGCCCGTCGCGTTGTCGTGCTGGCCCAAGAAGAAGCACGCATGCTCAACCACAACTACATCGGCACCGAGCACATCCTGCTGGGCTTGATCCATGAAGGTGAAGGCGTTGCAGCTAAGGCGCTGGAATCTCTCGGCATCTCACTTGAAGGCGTACGCGCACAGGTTGAAGAGATCATCGGTCAAGGACAGCAAGCTCCAAGCGGTCACATTCCATTTACTCCGCGCGCGAAGAAGGTTCTTGAACTCTCACTTCGTGAAGCGTTGCAGTTAGGACACAACTACATCGGAACAGAGCACATCCTTCTCGGTTTAATCCGCGAAGGTGAAGGTGTTGCTGCACAGGTTCTTGTAAAGCTTGGTGCAGACCTTAACCGTGTTCGTCAACAGGTTATTCAACTTCTCTCTGGTTACCAGGGCAAGGAAGCTGTACAAGCGGGAGGACCTGCAGAAGGAACACCATCTACATCTTTAGTTCTTGATCAATTTGGTCGCAATCTCACACAAGCAGCACGTGAAGGAAAGCTTGATCCTGTAATTGGTCGCGAAAATGAAATTGAACGTGTGATGCAGGTTCTTTCACGTCGCACAAAGAACAACCCAGTTCTTATCGGAGAACCAGGTGTTGGTAAGACCGCGGTTGTTGAAGGTCTTGCACAAGCGATTTACAAGAATGATGTTCCAGAGACTTTGAAGGATAAGCAGCTGTACTCACTTGATTTGGGTGCACTTGTTGCTGGTTCTCGCTACCGTGGAGATTTCGAAGAGCGCCTAAAGAAGGTTCTTAAGGAGATCAAAACTCGCGGTGACATCATTCTTTTCATCGATGAGATTCACACACTTGTAGGCGCAGGAGCTGCAGAAGGTGCGATTGATGCTGCAAGCATCCTCAAGCCAATGCTTGCCCGCGGTGAGCTACAGACAATTGGCGCAACAACACTTGATGAGTACCGCAAGCATGTTGAGAAGGATGCAGCGCTTGAGCGTCGTTTCCAGCCAATTCAGGTGAAGGAGCCATCAGTTGCTCACACCATTGAGATTTTGAAGGGTCTTCGCGACCGCTACGAAACACACCACCGTGTATCAATTACCGATGGTGCGCTCGCAGCAGCTGCAAACATGGCTGATCGTTATGTTTCAGATCGTTTCTTGCCAGATAAGGCGATCGACCTTATTGATGAAGCAGGTTCACGTCTTCGCATCAAGCGCATGACAGCACCAGCTGAACTTCGCGAGTTTGATGAAAAGATTGCAAATGCGCGCAAGGAAAAAGAGTCTGCAATCGATGGTCAGGACTTCGAATTAGCAGCAACCCTTCGCGATAAGGAAAAGAACCTTATTGCTGAAAAGTCTGATGCTGAAAAGAATTGGAAGGCAACTGATCTAGATAAGGTAACTGAGGTTGATGAAGAGCTCATCGCACAGGTACTTTCGCTATCAACTGGTATTCCTGTATTCAAACTTACAGAAGAAGAGACAGCACGTCTGCTTCGTATGGAGGATGAGCTACACAACCGCGTTATCGGACAGGATCAAGCGATCAAGGCGTTGTCACAAGCGATCCGTCGTACCCGTGCAGGTCTAAAGGATCCACGCCGTCCAGGTGGATCATTTATCTTCGCTGGTCCTTCTGGTGTTGGTAAGACCGAACTTTCACGCACACTTGCTTCATTCTTGTTTGGTGATCAGGATGCGTTGATTCAACTTGATATGTCTGAGTACTCAGAGCGTCACACCGCTTCACGTTTGTTCGGTGCACCTCCAGGGTATGTCGGATATGACGAGGGTGGACAGCTAACTGAAAAGGTTCGTCGTCGTCCATTCTCAGTTGTTCTCTTTGATGAGATTGAAAAGGCACACCCAGATATCTTCAACTCACTTCTACAAGTTCTTGAAGATGGACGCCTCACAGATTCACAAGGTCGCACCGTTGACTTTAAGAACACTGTCATCATCATGACAACAAACCTTGGTACCCGTGACATCTCTAAGTCACTCGGGCTTGGCTTTGCCAATAGCGATGATGATCTAACAAATTATGAGCGCATGAAGGGCAAGGTCAGTGATGAACTTAAGTCACACTTCCGCCCTGAGTTCCTCAACCGTATCGATGACATCATCGTCTTCCACCAGTTGACTAAGCCACAGATCATCCAGATCGTTGATTTGATGCTTAAGAACCTTGATGATCGTTTGCAGGCCAAGGACATGGGCATCGAGCTCACTCCAGCTGCAAAGGATCTTCTTGCAGAGCGTGGCTACGATCCGCTGCTAGGTGCACGTCCATTGCGTCGTGTTATCCAACGCGAGATCGAAGACTCATTGTCTGAGCGCATCCTGTTTGGTGAGCTAAAGGCGGGCGAGATCATCGTTGTAGATGTTGAAGGTGAGGGCGCTGAAGCGGTCTTTACATTCAAGGGAGCACCAAAGGCTGCAATGCCTGATACTCCTGAAGATCTTGCTGAAGCACCTACCGCTTAAATTATTCTGCTAATTTTTTAAGTGCATCTCCGCTAACGCGATACACAGTCCACTCATCCATGGGCACTGCGCCTAAGGATTTGTAGAAATCGATGCTTGGTTGGTTCCAATCCAGAACCCACCACTGCAGCCTTTCGTAATCCCGTTCTACGCAGATCTTGCCCAACTCTTTGAGGAAAGCTAAGCCATACCCTTTGCCACGATAAGCGGGATCTACGTAGAGATCTTCAAGGTAAATACCTGGCTTACCAACCCAAGTTGAGTAGTTCAGGAACCAGATAGAGATTCCAACAACTAAGCCATCACTTTCGGCAACATGACAGTAGGCGACTGGGTTGTCGCTAAAGATGGATTGTTCGATCTGTTCAAGTGTTGCCTTGGCTTCAAGCGGCGCTTTTTCGTACTCAGCTAAATCCTTAATCAGCTGCAGAATGCGAGGGGCATCTTCCTTGCGGGCGTAACGAATCCCAGACTGTGTCATTGCGGCAGTCTATAGCGGTTGCGGGGAAGTTCCTGAATTAGTTGGTCTGCAAGCAGTGTTTTAAGCGCCTTTTCGACCTGGGATTCATCGGGCCATAGCTTCTTGATTGCGGTCTCTGTTAATGATTCATTCTCGCGAAGTGCTTGAACAATTGTTCCGCGACATTTGCGATCTGTTCCATGCCAATCTTGTGACTTTCTCACTAGCTCTGTTTTTGGGTATCCATTCTTGCGCCAATTACATTGACCAATGATCGGGCATAGTTCACATGAAGGGTTTTTTGAGGTGCAAACCAATGCACCAAGCTCCATTGTTGCTGCAGCCCATACATGTGCATTCTTGGTTGGCAGAATCTCTAAACGTCGTGCTTTCTCGCGAGCAGTTGGCGCGGGCTTTGGGTGCTCTTGCCCATCAATTGCACGAACAAGTAAACGTCGAATATTTACATCCATCACTAATGAACGTTGCTCAAAGGCAAAAGCTGCAATAGCAGCTGCGGTGTACTCACCAATTCCGGGTAACAGTTGAAGGGTTTCTTGATCTTCTGGAACTTGGTTGTTGAAATCTTCAGCGATGATTTGTGCAGCAGCATGTAAGCGAAGTGCGCGACGTGGGTATCCAAGTCGCCCCCATGCAGTAATGACCTGTGCAGGCGTTGCCTTAGCTAAATCCTTTGGAGTTGGCCAACGCTCCATCCACTCACTCCACTTAGGCAGAACTCGATTTACCGGTGTTTGTTGCAACATGTACTCGCTAACCATCACACCCCACGGTGATGTGTTACGCCAAGGTAGATCTCTTTTGTTTTTCTTAAACCAAGCAAGAATTGGTTTTTCTAACGAACTCATTCGCCAGTGATTTTTACCCGTTTTAGCGCTGCATCAAGACGTGAGACTTCAACGATCTCCATGCCATCAATCTTTGTATCTGATCCCGTTGGGACTAAAGCGCGCTTAAAGCCAAGGCGATACGCCTCCTGAAGTCTGCGATTTACACCGCTTACCTTACGGATCTCACCAGCTAAGCCAACCTCACCAATAGCGACTAAATCCGCTGGCAGGGCAAGACCCTTTGCAGCAGAGGCCACAGCTAAGGCTAGAGCTAAATCAGCCGCCGGCTCAGTCATCTTCATGCCGCCTACTGTTGCTGCGTAAACATCTCTTCCGCCTACACGAACATTTGCGCGTAGTTCTAGTACAGCCAGGGTCATCGATGTACGTGCAGAGTCCAAACCAGAGACAACTCGGCGGGCATTTCCGTAATCGTTTTCACGTCCTGCAGAGACAAGGGCTTGAATCTCAGCAAGAAGTGGTCGACGGCCTTCAAGAGTTACCGTGACACAGGTTCCTGGAACTGGTTCTGCATGTCGGGATGTAAACAAACCAGTTGGATCTAGAACTGATTCAATTCCGGTATCGCTTAGATCAAAGCATCCAACCTCATCAGATGCACCAAAACGGTTTTTGATTGCACGAATTAAACGAAGACGTGAGTGACGTTCACCTTCAAACTGCAGAACAACATCAACAATATGTTCAAGAAGTCGTGGACCTGCGATAGATCCATCCTTGGTTACATGTCCTACTAGTAGCAAGGTAATGTCGCGATCTTTACAGATGCGAATAAGTGCTCCTGCCACTTCACGTACCTGAGTTACTCCACCAGGTGCGCCATCTGCAGCAGAGCTTCCGATTGTTTGAACAGAGTCGATAATGAGCAGTTGTGGTTTAACCGCATCGATATGTGCAATTACCGCGCCAAGATCTGTTTCAGATGCTAAAAATAATTGCGGATCAACGGCGTTAATTCTTTCTGCGCGAAGTCTTACCTGTGATGCCGACTCTTCACCGCTGATGTAGAGCGCTGGAATTCCCTTTGCTGCGGTTTGTGCAGCAACTGATAGCAACAAAGTTGATTTACCAACACCCGGTTCACCAGCGAGCAAAATCGCAGCTCCTGGTACTAATCCACCGCCAAGAACTCGATCTAACTCGGAAACGCCGGTTGCACGAGCATGCGCTGCGGAAAGATCTACATCGCCAATAGGAGTTGCTTTAGCGGTTACATTTCCTGCTACAAGTGAGAGCTTCTTAGGTGCAGCGATCTCTTCAACCGCACCCCATGCCTGACATTCACCGCAGCGACCAACCCATTTTTGGGATGTCCAACCACACTCAGTGCAGCGGAATGGATCTTTTTCAACCTTGGCCATGAGGTAACCCTATGACAAGGGGCTGACTATTTCTTCTGGGCAGCCAATGTCGCTGGATGCTGAATGATAAATAGCGGAAGTGAGCGTGCTGCAGCATCGCGGATGTGTTCCATTCGGACATCACACAAGCGCGCCAACTCTGCGTAGGCATCCTTGCCCATCAATAGTTCAAGTTCATACTTGTTTGAGATATAGACCGGCTCTGTGCCAACGTGTGCATCGCTGTTGCTTGTGCAGTACCAATCAAAGTCATCGCCGCCATCGCCCCAGGCAAGACGTTCGTACTCGCCAATTACGGTAACTGAGTATTCACGCTCGCCGTATTCGCGAGTTTCAAAGCTACGACGCAATGGCAACTGCCAGCAAACATCGGGCTTGGTATCTGCAAAGTGTTTTCCATCGCGTTGCGCAACATGGTGTAGCACGCAACCAAATGATCCTGTGAAACCTTCTGCCTCATAACCTTTACGGTTTAAGAAAATGCAACCATCATCGACGCGACGTGTTTTACGTTCGCCATCCCCATCTTTTTCAGAGATTCTCAGCGCACCACCAGGCTTCTTTGGGCGAGCCTCGTTGTAGTACTGCCACATATCGGGGGTCAGATACGCCGCCGCCTTCATGGTGCGCTCTTCATCATCCTCATCGGTGTACATCGCACCTTCGGTGCAGCACCCTGAATTTGGCTGATTCTTAAAGACACCTTGGCATCCATCGCCATAGATACAAGTCCAGTAGGAAGTTAACCAAGTGAGATCGCACTTAAAGATTGTCTCTGCATCATTGGGGTCAAAAAACTCAACCCAATCACGCGCAAATCCTGCTTTAACTTCTGACATAGTCGCAGAGCCTACAGGCATAAAGGATAGACTTCGAACATGAATCAGCAATCAAAGGTTGCCGTTATCGGTGCCGGTGTAATGGGTGAGGCCCTTATTGCCGCTTTGATTTCATCTGGTGTTAATTCAGACCGCATCACAATCTCTGAGAAGAGAGAAGATCGAGCACAAGAACTGATTGCAAAGTATTTAATCAAGCAAGCACCATTAGCTGCCAATGTCGCTGATGCCGATGCTCTTTTATTGGTCGTTAAACCACAAGATATGGCGTCAGTACTTGAGGAGATCAAGGATTCAATCAATTCAACCGCGGTTGTAATTACCTTTGCCGCCGGAAAGACAATCTCCTTCATCAGCAATGGGCTTGGAACAAGTAATCCAGTTGTTCGTGTAATGCCAAATACACCAACTTTGGTTGGAGCAGGCATGGCTGCAGCATCGATGGGACAAGGCGTTACTGCTGTACAACGTGATTTTGTGCTTGGCTTCCTTGGTGCAACTGGCAAGGTAATCGAAGTTAGCGAAGAGCTACAGGATGCGGTCACCGCAACAAGTGGATCAGGTCCTGCTTATTTCTTCGCATTTGTAGAGGCGATGGTTGCAGGTGCAAAAGAGCTTGGTCTATCCGATCAGGATGCAACAACGCTAACGGTTCAAACAATTGTTGGGGCCGCAAAGTTACTTGATGAATCAGGTAAGAGTGCAACAACCTTGCGCGAGAATGTAACAAGTCCCAATGGAACAACCGCTGCAGCCTTGGCCTCATTCGCAAATGACAACTTGAATTCAGTGGTTGCTAAAGCAATGAAGGCGGCTCGTGATCGTTCGCAGGAACTAGCGTGAAACGCTTACTTTCACTTGCTGTCATAGCCTCTCTTTTATTTGCTCCTGCAGTAAACGCTGCGCCACAAAAGATCTCGGTAAAACCTATGCAGTTGTTAACAACTGTTGGAACCCCTGACGAGGTAAGCGGGGTAGTGGCTTCAGGTAAATCCCTGATTGTCTTCGGTAGCAAGGCAGCAAAGGCTTATGCACGCGCAGTTGATACAACCGGCAAAGAGTTGTGGAACTTATCTCTAGATCAGTCAGTTGCATCTATTGCTACCGCAGCAGCTGTTGACTCAGTAGGAGATATTTGGATTGCAGGCGCAACGCCTTTGGCACTCGGATTGATCCAACCAACCCCTTCGGCAACACCGCTAAATCCTGATAATGCATCTGTTCCACCAGTTTCAACGATTTCCAATCTGCAAACTGTAACCATTTGGAAAGTCTCGGCAGCTGGTGCTTTGCTCTTCACAAACACAATGCCAACAAGTTCAGTGCTCTTTCCTACAGCGATCACTGTAGATAGAAATGGCGCTTCAATAGTTGGAATCATTGGTAATGAACGAGGCAACGCAGGGTTTCTAGTTAACGCAGATCGAGCAGGCCTCTTTGGAAGGATGTTGCAAATCGGTTCGGTATCTACAACAGCAGATGCTGTTGTCCGACATACTGACGGCAGTTTCACCATTACAGGGTCTAGCAGTGAAACTTTGGGCGGCAAGAGGCTGGCAGGTGTTACAGATGGTGTTCTTATTAAGGTTTCTAAGACACTAAAGATTGCAAATGTAGTTCGTAGCTCTGTTGCAAAAGGAAAGCGAGTTTGGAATAGCGCTTCTTCAACCTTGCTATTGGGCGGAGAAGTTGTAGCTGCAGGAAAAACCGAAACGGCTATTACAAAGTTTTCATCTAGCTTTGCACCAACCTGGACATATCGTTTTCCTTCAACTGGTCCTGCGATAACTGTGGGATCACGATATGCAACCTTCATTTCCACCGGAACTACACCTCAACTCAATTGGAATCCAAAGGCACCAACACCTCTAATCCTGAGTTTTGATTCAAGGGGGCGGATCATCGCCGCAGATAGTGGGCCGGTGGGCCAGCGAGAAGTGATGGGAGCCCTCAATTCGAAGGAGTTGGGCGTTTTAGTGGTCACATCAAGCGCAGAATCTGTTTCGATTTTTACCCTCATTCCGCGGTAACCTAAACCCCCGCACACACAGTGCGTACATTAGAAATGAGAGCGTGACATATGGGTTCCGTAATTAAGAAGCGACGCAAGCGCATGGCGAAGAAGAAGCACAAGAAGCTTCTAAAGAAGACTCGCATTCAGCGCCGTAACGCTAAGTAAAAAATTACGGTTTAAGCAGTGCAAGCTTTCCATTAATAGTGGCAAGCACGAATTTAACTCTGTTAACAGTCACCCAAGCGCTCTGAGTAGGTTCAGGGCCTTGGGTGCTGCTAACTAAGCGGATTGCAGATTGGCCAAGATCTTTCTTGCTTGTATCTAGAGCGCACAACCTATCTTGGCAATTAAAGATGATTGTTCTTCCATCGGTGGCCAAGTACTTACCCGGTGAACCAAAGTTCTCAGTAGTTACTCGAGAAATCTTTGTTGGATTATTCAAAGATGCCCAGCGAACTTGATTTGGCTTAGGCGCGCTAGCTGCCGATGCAGCAAGCCAAGTAACAAAAACTCCAGAAGCGGTTCTTGCTAAAGCGACATCAAAGCCGAAGATCAAAGCATCATCAGTTGAAATATCAAGTGTTTGATACTGCCATGCCTTGGGATCAATCGAAGTGCGGGTTGCAATTCGAACTGCGCCGGCGGTCATCTCCTTTTTTTGATTCATGGAAACAATAGAGTCATAAGCAACATAAGTAGTTGAACCATCAAAGATCGCTTGAATGTGGAAACCAACATCGCCAGTAGTGCGGCCATCGGACTTGCGATCACCATCTATTAATTCATACTTCCATGCAGCACCACGTGTACGTACAGCACCAAGCAGTACACCCTGACTCTCATCTCGGTAGAAAACTTGCACAGCGCTGGCTGAGGCTACACAGGCGTTTGCAACACTTACATCGCTGGATGTTCGTACCCGAACCGGATCTTCGTAGCTGTTAACGGAAGAACCATTTCCATCAACAGTTTCAAATGTAAATTTACTGCCATTAAATGTGGCGTACCTAAGATCTTTTTCAGTGGCATCGCTATAGAAGATGTGAAGGGTTTGTCTTACTCCACTTCCGTTAACACACAAGCTGATTGCCCCTGCGATGGTATTTGTAGTTCGACCTCCAGAACCGCCAGCACCATCTACCGTTACCTTTCTCCATCTCTTGCCATCAAAGGTGGCTAGCTTTAAGTCACCTCGCTGGGTATCTGTATACGCGATGGCTGGCCTGCCATTGAAGGTTGTACTTGCTACTGTTTTTCCATCAGCAGCACTATCCAAAACAGAGCTCTTCCAACCCGGCTGCGGAACAACCGCTTTTGTCAGTGATGGCTCAGATGCACCCAATGCATTTTTGGCGGTCACACTAAAGGTGTAAGAGGTGCCATTTTTCAAGCCAGTGATAAGTAATGGACTGGTAATTGTTTTCTTTTCGGCGCCGGTCTTGATGTTCTTCACTATGTACTCAGTTATTTGTGCGGTGCGAAGGTTTGCTGGCGGGTCAAATGAGATCAGCGCTGATGAATCACCTGTAAACGCCTGTGCATTTCGAGGAGATTGAGGCAGATCTGTTGCAACACCAGCTGGAGGCTTGATTCGTAAATCCTCCATCATGGCAAGCAACAATGGTCCTGGCTCTCTAAAAATCTCACCTGGATCAAGGCTTGGTGTCATCACTGAATCAAGCCCCGACTTTGAAAAGGTTGCTTCATCTAAGTGTGAAGTTGATGAACCAGCTTCATAGCGTGCAGGGGTGTACATCTTTGGCTTGACTCCGCCATTTGCCTTTACTCCATTAGCACCAGACCACACCAAAGAGGTTGTTAATGCAACACCTAACTCTTTTGATGGAGTTGGAAGATCTGCAAGTCGGCGACCATCACTAGTTTGCAGATATGCGTCAAACGGGGTTGGTTGATCAAGACTTCCTAAACCAAAGTAAGGGTCGTATGTGTCGTTGGATAAGAAACCAAGACCATGACCAAGCTCATGTAGAAACACTGATTGCAGGTCGTACTCACTGCCAGTTGGTATGCCATCACCACGTGTATTCCAAGGCGCAGCAGAGTTCACCTGAATAATGATTTCAGGGTTTGCTTTATCTAAATCTCTTCCGGCTAATGCATTTGCAAGTGCTGATGGATACCAGAGCGATGAATCAGGAGCACCTGAAAATGCTGAAAAGAAACTTCCGGGACGCGCGCTACCTAAAACGCCCCATGAACTTGAACGACCCCACGATGCATCAACTGTGACAACAACTGAAGACTTAAAGTTTGCAGCCCAGACATCGATCGATGCTTGGACCTCTTTTTTTGCCCATTCAGGAAAGTTGTTGTACTTAACTGAAAACCTAGATTTAACTTCTAGATTCTTGCTTCTGGCTGGAGTTGCTTGTGTTGTTACAGGCTCGGTGCCTGCGTAGATGTGCCCCCAGTTAGTTGCGGGGATCTGCTTGAAGGAAAGTGATGGTGCGGTAGGTGCGGTGAGCACTCCAAGAATCAGTGCACCAGCTAGGGCAAAGGGCCCCATTCTCTTGATGCGCATCATGCCCAAACGCTATCAGGGCTCTTAGGGTGGTTTAAGGTCAGGGGTAGGAAATAGCAATTCTCTATGGAAATTAACAGTCTGGAAGGCCTCATAAATGACCATCGTGACGATTTATAGCCGAACTGGTTGCCATCTTTGTGAGGATGCATTAAAGGTATTAGAGTCAATGAAGGATGAATTGAACTATGAAATCAAAGAAGTATTAATCGATGGTGATGAAGAGTTACAAAGATTGTACGGAGAACAAATTCCAGTTACACATATCGATGGGATTCACCACGACTACTGGCGAGTTGATCCTGAAAGATTTAGATCTTCCCTTGAAAAACATCGTCAGCGTCAATAATTTTGTATGAGTAACCTTGCTCAGCTAAGAAGCGCTGACGGTTTTGTGCAAAATCTTGATCAATAGTGTCACGCGAAATCACAGAGTAAAACTTTGCTCCGCGCCCATCGGATTTTGGACGAAGGATGCGGCCTAAACGCTGAGCTTCTTCTTGGCGGCTTCCAAAGGCACCAGAAACCTGAATTGCGATCGTTGCATCAGGCAAGTCAATCGAAAAGTTTGCAACCTTTGACACTACAAGACACTTAATCTCACCAGTTCTAAACTGGTTAAAGAGAATCTCTCGCTCTTTGATAGGTGTCTCACCCTTGATCAGGGGAGCGCCAAGTACTTCCGATAGCTCATCTAATTGATCGATGTATTGACCGATAACTAAAACCTGATCCTCTGCGTGCTTTTCAACCAGCGCTTCAACCACATCGCGCTTGGTACGTGTTGTTGCACAGTTGCGATATCGATTCTCGGGTTCTGCTGTTGCATATGCCAAACGCTCAGTCTCAGTGAGATTTACTCGGACCTCAATACATTCTGCAGGTGCGATATAGCCTTGTGCTTCAATTTCTTTCCAGGGAACATCAAAACGCTTAGGGCCGATAAGTGAGAAGACCTCACCCTCCATGCCATCTTCGCGAACCAAGGTTGCAGTTAATCCTAAGCGGCGGCGAGATTGAATATCTGCGGTGAAGCGAAAGATTGGTGCAGGCAGAAGGTGTACCTCATCATAAATTATCAAACCCCAGTCGTATGAATCAAAGAGATCTAGGTGGGCGTAGACGCCATTCTTCTTCTTTGTCATTACTTGGTAGGTGGCAATAGTTACTGGGCGAATCTCTTTTTTCGCACCTGAATACTCACCAATCTCATCCTCATTTAAGGAGGTGCGCTTGAGCAGCTCATCACGCCATTGACGTGCCGCAACTGTGTTAGTTACCAAAATTAGAGTTGTGGCCTTTGCATGTGCCATTGCAGCGGCACCAACAATTGTTTTTCCAGCACCGCAAGGAAGAACTACAACACCTGAGCCACCATGCCAAAAACCTTCAGCCGCTAACTCTTGATATGGACGAATCTTCCAATCCTTTTGTTGCAGATTAATCTCATGTGCTTGTCCATCTACATAACCTGCAAAATCTTCAGCTGGCCAACCTAGTCGCAACAGGGATTGCTTAATCTGACCACGTTGGCTTGGTAACACTGTGATTGTCTCGGCATCAATTCGCGCACCTAGCAATGGTGCAATCTTCTTGGCACGGATTACCTCTTCAAGAACAGCTGTATCAGTAGTCACCAAGATCAATCCATGAACTGGATCCATTTCAAGTCGCAAACGTCCGTAACGTGACATTGTTTCTGCAACATCGATAAGGATTGAGTGTGGAACGGCATAACGGGAGTACTTAATTAAGGTATCGATTACCTGCTCTGCATCATGTCCTGCAGCACGCGCATTCCACAATCCAAGTGGTGTTAAGCGATATGTATGGATGTGTTCAGGGGAGCGCTCAAGCTCTGCAAAGGGAGCGATTGCTCGGCGACATTCAACTGACATTGGATGGTCGATATCGAGCAGAAGCGTCTTGTCGCTCTGAACAATTAGTGGACCATCACTCATCAAGTAAATCCTTTATTAGCGCGTGTAATAAGTTGCTGCGATCTTCAAGGGTACTGATGTCTACCCATTCATGCGCGGCGTGAGCGCCAGCTCCAACAGCTCCAAGACCATCTAGAACTTGAGCGCCTGCATCAGCTGCAAAGTTTCCATCACTAGCTCCACCCACAGACGCATGCCCTAACGGTGGCATTCCAAGCTCTTTTGCCACCTTTTCTGCACGCTCATACAGAGCCATCGTTGATGCTGTTTCCAAAGGTGGACGGTTGAAGCCACCAGTAATTTCATAACGGGTATTTGGATTAACCGGCTTTAATGCTTTGATCGCAGTATCTACCCGCTGTAGATCTGCCATTGAGAAGGAACGGATATCAATATCTAAAACAGCAAGATCTGGAACTGTGTTTGTTGTATTTCCCGCATGCAAAGTTGTAGGCACAACCGTTGTTCCATGCTCTGGATTTTCCATTGCAGCAATTGCTAGAACTGCATGTGCCATTTCAGTTGTGGCATTAACCCCTTTTTCAGGTTCAAGTCCAGCATGAGATGCCTTGCCATGAATCTTGATCTGGTACATCGCTGTACCTTTTCTTCCGGTCTTTACCTTGCCATTAAGTGTTGCCTCTAAAACTAAAACTGCTTTTGCCTTTGCTGAAATCTCTTTGATGAACTCTTTACTAGTTGCACTGCCAGTTTCTTCATCTGTCGTTGCGATGAGCGCAGCGTTTCCGGTGATCCCCTTCATTGCATAAAGAGCTTGGATAAATCCAGCTTTCATGTCGAAGACTCCAGGACCACGAGCCACTGTTCCCTCTACCTGCCACAGCGGTTGAAATGAACCCTTTGGCCAAACGGTATCTAGGTGAGCAAGTACAACCACATCGGGTGTTGCTGATCCCCACCAAAAAACTGGGCGACCATTTACCTCTCGAATATCTGCAGGTGTACCTAAAACACGAATAGCAATCTGATTTGCAAGAGCGATCACATCGCGGCATGACTGAAGATCTTCAGTTGGAGACTCCAACTTCACCAATGCTTCAAGGTCTGCCAACATGGGATAAGTCTATAGCGGGGCTACGCCTGTGATGCGGGGAATTCTGAAGGATTGGACCTCGCCCGTTGCATGATCCTTGGCAATTAAGGCTCCAGCGCTTATTCGGATGGGATCGATGATTCGATGCGTTACACCACCATTGTTATCTGCATACCCGATTGAGAGGGTTTTCTCTTCAGCGATGAATTGATTGAGAATCTCCATCGTTTCATTTGCTGTTGTTCGAGGCAGTTGACCTAAAGCCTCACTTGCTACTTGGCGCAGCTTTGATTGACGGTGTGTGGATTTTTCGCCGGTACGCAAAACTCTAATTGCCGCGCTGATTATCTCGGGTGTTGGTGTTTCGATCTCACCAATGATTCGTGGTGGCCTTGGCTTTGCGATCGCACGATTTGATTTTGGCCCGGTAAGAATCATTCCATTTGCAGACTCTCCTGCAGGCAAGTAACCAGCTTCACGCAAAACCCGCATCGCATCAGTTGCATCCATGTCACAAATAACAACTTCAGGCGCAATTCTTCGTAGCGAAAGAAGTTCAAGCTTTTTGTCATTCATAATTTGCGAAATCAAAGCGGTATCTTCACACCGAATAAATGAGGAGGTATTGCCAACACGCAGCTTGCCATGTTTCTTTGCAACATCTGCGATCAAATACTCCAATGGTTGCGGCATCGGTGTCTTTGATGTTTTTGTTAAGAAGGTTTTGATTTCATCACCAGTTTTGCCATGGTCTAGAGCGCGTCGAATAGTTGCTTCTGTAAATCGATAGACCGTTGCTCCGCCACGACTTTCGATTTCAGCCATCATGGCAAGTGCCTGAGAAATCTCATGCTCCAAAGGCCCCGGAGCGATCGCGGTGTTGTCGCTCTGAATCAAAATATGATCAACGGTTTTTGGTAGATCTTCATTGATTGAACTCAGATCATCACCATTGAGAAATTCGAGACCAAACTTAGAGATTGCACCTTGCCCAGTTATTCCAAGCCATTCAGCCTCACGCAGCGTCCATTCGGCTAACTCCTCTTGTAGAGATGAGTTTCGACGCACAGGCGCACGCCACGAGAGCAGCGCTTTGAAGCTATTCCACTCAGGTGCAACTCCCGGATTTTCTCGCAAAAGTTCAAGGGTTAAGGCACGCACGCGGGCCGCATTAACTCGGTCAAGCTCTGGACCAAGGGCGGCGACATTCTTCGCTTCAGCACGTCCAACCAATCCACTTACTCTGGATGTAATCAACCACTGTGATGCAAGCATTTGCCATCTATCTGCAGGGCTTTGCATTAACCAGATATCAAACTTGTTGCTAGGCAAGATTCTTTCATCAGCATCGATACTTACAAGCGATGCAAGGTATGCAAGTTCTGCAATGAATGCGGTACAAGATTCATCGACACCTAAATGTGTGGCAATCACCTTTAGGTCTCGTACGCCTAATCCACCAGCACGCAATGCATCTGCTGGTTCATCGGCCCAAAAGTTAAGCAGCTCCTCAACCCAGCGTAAAACAGTTGAAACATTTGCGATCGCAGCAAGATTTATCTGTCGCTCATCACGTTTACTACCAACCAACTTTGGCTCTGAAACATAACGTTCTTTATGAATCTTTCCGCCACGCAATTGGATTGCAACTTCGCGTGTCAAAATCACTGTTCGTTGGTCAAGTGGAACCAAGAACTTCTTTTCCAACAGCCACCCGACACCCGGCCCTGGATTCTTAATGTCACCAACACTTCCGCGAGGAGGTCCCCACTTAAGGCGCTCTAAAACTTTTTGTGCATCTAGTGGTGCTTCATCTAGCTCAGCTAACTTCAACTTTGCCATAGAAGCAGGTCCTAAACCTGCTGGCTCTGCGCCAATTACTTCACGCAGTTGTGTGGGAAGACGCAGTCCATCATCTGACGGATAGATCAAACCAATCATTACCAAGTGCGCCAAGGCGGCTTTAGCCTCTTTTTCGGTAAGTGCGACAACCTGTTTCTCGGTAAATGGCTCATTTACTGAAGCAGCAGCCTCTAGCACTTGGTACTGCCACTGATTGAGAGAATCAATGGCTCGCGCAAGGCTTGGAGCAGAACATGCACGCACGGCAAGGGATGCGATGTCAGAAGGAACTGGAGTTATTAGATCAGGACGCGCGACGAACAGATTTAAGAAGGCAGCATCATCGACACTACGTAGGTAGTCGGAGAAGGAGCGCATTTCCATAACTTGCCTACATTACTGGCATATCTGATCTTCTTGTTAATCAGCCTCTTCGTTTACGCGGGGTAAGCCAGGTTCCGAGGGCTGCCAGACGAACAACTAAAGGAGAGATCGCCTTACCGATGAATCGAGCCCTACGGAAATCATGAATCGGCCAACCTTCAGCCATCGCACGTAGAGTTAAAAGTGCATCTGGATTAATTGCTGATGGATGTCCAACACATTGCAGGAGCGGCAAATCATTGTTGCTATCTGAAAATGCAAAGCACTCCTTAAGATCAAAACCCTTTTCTTGTGCAAGTGCGGTTACAGCAACCGCTTTTTCTTTTCCATGTAACAAAGCTCCAACCATTCCGCCCGTGTATGTGCCGTTTTGAATTTCAGCCTTGCTGCCAAGGGCACCAGTCAAACCTAATCGCTTTGCAATCAAGACAGCCATGTCTTCTGGCGCAGCTGTTACTAAATAAACTTCTATGCCTTCGGCAACTAAAGATTGTGCGATATCAATTGTTCCCTGCCACATTGCGGGTGAAACATACTCATCATAAATTTCTTGAGCGATTGCTTCGATATCTTTGACGTTGTGACCACCAATGAAATCTGTAGCAGCATCTTGGAATCTCTGGATCTCTTCAGTGTTTTCCTTACCCGTTAAGCGAAATCTCAGGTTGGCCAATACAAATCGAGAAACATCCTTCTTGGTGAAGTAACCACGCTGGTACATACCTCGGCCCAAGAAGTAAATAACCGAACCTCGGATAAGCGTGTTATCGACATCAAAGAAGGCAGCCCGTTTGCTTGTGAGTGCCATGTCACTACCTTAGCGAGAGAAGTGCATTAGAGACGCTTTATGCTTTACCAATGAGTTCAACGGTGCATGTAGTTCGCCATGGAGAAGTCCACAACCCCGAGAAGATTTTGTATGGACGCCAGACTGGTTGGAGATTGTCTGAGCGTGGGCAAGAGATGGCAACAACAATTGGCGAATGGTCCAAAACTATAGATCTTGGAGCACTTCATGTCTCACCCCTACAGCGGGCTCAGGAAACCGCGGCACCAATTGCTGCAGCACACAAGATTGCAATTACAACTGATGACCGATTGATCGAAGCTGCAAACATATTTGAAGGAAAGCCTTTTGGCGTTGGTGATGGTGTTTTGCGTCATCCAGCTGCTTGGAAACATTTATGGAATCCATGGAAACCTTCGTGGGGCGAGCCTTACGAGGAGCAGATCAACCGCATGCTTGCAGCGATCTTTGCTGCACGCGAAGCTGCCAAAGGTAAAGATGCAATTTGTGTATCTCATCAATTACCGATTTGGATTTTAAGAAGTGCCATTGAAAATCGTCGCTTATTGCATGATCCACGCAAACGCGAATGTTCTTTAGCATCGGTAACAAGTGTTCACTTTGATGATGAAGGAATGATTTCAGGACTCACATACTCTGAACCTGCTCGTCACTTATTGCCAGAGAAGAAGTAATGAAAAGAATCCTCGCCTTTATTGTGCTTGCACTTGCATTAACCGCATGTGGTGGCGGGGGCAGCACAACTTCTGAAGAGAGTTTTGTATCGGGCGATGGATCAACGACCTACATCAAAGCTTCAGATCGAAAGATTGCACCTGCAATTACTGGAATGACTTTAAAAGGTGTCAATTACACCTACGAAAAGGACAGGGTTGCAGTTGTTAATGTCTGGGCGTCATGGTGTTCACCTTGCCGCGCTGAAGCGCCAACGCTAGTTGCAATGGCAAACAAATACCCCGATGTTGCATTCATCGGAATTTTGACCCGAGACAACCCAGCTAACGCCGAAGCATTTGAACGCAGATTTAAGATTCCATATCCAACCCTCATTGATGACTCAATTCTTTTGGGTTTTAAGGGCTCCTTGCCTGCTAATGCGATTCCTACCACAGTGATTTTGGATAAAACTGGGCGTGTAGCTGCTCGTATTTCAGGTGTTGTCACCGTTGCTTCACTTACAGAGCTGATTGAAAAGGTATCTGCAGAATGAGAGATTTCTTTGTTGAGCAGATTTTTTCAGGGTTTGTAGTCACAGCCTTTCCCTTTGCATTTATTGCTGGTGTGATTTCATTTCTTTCACCGTGTGTATTGCCTCTTGTTCCTGGCTACCTATCCTTTGCCGCAGGGTTCTCAGCAAGCCGCGGAAAAGTTCTTCTGGGATCTGTCTTATTCGTTTTGGGATTTAGTTTGGTGTTCATTTCCTACGGTGCGGTTTTTGGCGGTTTAGGAAATCAGTTGTCAGCAAATGAAGAGTTAATCTCTCGGATTCTCGGAATCCTGACAATATTTTTAGGCTTTGTTTTTTATGGACGCTTTCCATTTTCTCCAACAATTCGTCCAAAGATGCGCACCACAGGTGGCTTACTTGGCGCACCAATGCTTGGAATTCTCTTTGGTATTGGTTGGACCCCATGCATTGGTCCAGCGCTTGCAGCTGTGCAAACTTTGGCTTTCCAAGAGTCAAGCGCTGTGCGAGGTGCGATTCTTTCACTTGGTTACTGCTTAGGTTTAGGTCTACCTTTCATACTTTCAGGATTGTCGCTAGATAAATCGGCAAAGCTTCGTTCACTTATTTATCGTCGCGGAGATTTGATCTCCAAAATTGGCGGAATCTTCCTGATCACACTTGGCTTACTGCAGGTTCTTGGTTTCTGGAGTCAGATCATGAACTCAATGCGATCTCTTATCTCTGACTTTATTCCGGTGATCTAATGAGTCAACAAACACAAATCCCTGAGCTAGATAGCGTTGGATTACTTCGTTACGCATGGCGACAGTTAACAAGTATGAGAACCGCCCTCATTCTTCTTTTATTAGTTGGAATAGCGGCTATTCCAGGTTCGCTAGTTCCGCAGCGAACTCAAGCCCCGCTAGATGTTGCCCAGTACTTCAAGGATTCTCCAGAACAAGCACGCTGGATGGATCGCTTCTACCTCTTTGATGTCTACGGCTCACCATGGTTTAGCGCTATCTACATCCTGCTTTTTATCTCACTAATTGGTTGCGTCTTGCCTCGCACCTTTGAACATTTCAAGGCTGCTCGCGCACTTCCACCAGCAACACCTAAGAATCTCTCGCGTTTGGAGCATCACCAGAGTTGGAGCGCTCAAGGCAATGAACTTGAGCTTGCACGCGCTTGGTTTAAATCAAACCGCTTTAGGGTGCTGGAATCTGAGGGTTCAATCTCTGCTGAAAAGGGCTTTACCCGTGAAACCGGAAACCTCTTATTTCACTTAGCACTTATCTTGATTCTGCTTGGTATCAGCTTTAGCTCCCTGTTTGGAATGCGTGGCGAAGCAATTATTAATGTTGGCGAAAGATTTGTTAACACCGCCACAAGTTACGACACTCTTACTTACGGAAAGTTATATCGGGATTCAAATATTCCGGCCTTTATGTTAACTGCAGATAAGTTTGTTGCCGAATACAACGTCCAAACCAGCGCCCCCGAAGATTACACACTTGATGTCTCTTTGCTCCGCGAAGGTTCGACAACTATTGAAAAGAAGACCATCAAGGTAAATGATCCAATGACAATCGGATTAACTCGCGTTTATTTGCAAGCTAACGGTTATGCGCCTGTGGTTACAGTCAGAGACTCTAAAGGTGATGTTGCATTCCAAGGCCCAGTAACTTTCTTGCCGCAGGATGCAAACCTACGTTCAATCGGTGCTATCAAAGTTCCTGATGCAGATCCACAGATTGGTTTCTTGGGATCTTTCCTTCCAACATATGTTCGCGATGGAGCAAATGGTGGAGCGAGTGCATTTCCAAAGGCGCTAAATCCGCGATTGCTGCTTTCTGTGTGGAGTGGTGACTTAGGTTTGGACTCAGGAATTCCTCAATCTGTTTATCGAATCGATACAACAGATATGACGCAGATTGGCTTAAAAGGCTTAAAGCCTGGTGAAAGCTTTGAATATGAAGGTGGATCAATAACCTTTGAAGGTTATGTGCAATGGGTAAACCTGAACTTTGTGGCAGATCCCGGAAAGCATCTTGCATTACTTGGAGGTATTCTTGCCATCCTAGGGTTGTTAGCTTCATTGTTCACGCGCAGACGTCGAATTTGGATTCGCGTAGGCGATGAGATCGAAGTCGCAGGATTAGCAAAGAATGCAGCGCCTGGGTTAGATATTGAAATGCAAGGTTTTGTGAAGATGTTAAAGGGAGAAAAATAGATGTCACGTTCATGGGCTTATGCATCAAATTACTTGGTGTATTCGGCAATGGCTGTCTATGCGATCTCCTTTATTGCTCACTTAATTGAAACCGCTTGGGCGGTAAAGGTGCCGACTGATAAGAAGGCAACCCTGGATTACAAACGCACCGAGAAAATTGCACGCATAGCAACAGCCATGATGATTCTTGGCTTCTTGCTTTTGTTTGCCGGAGCAGTTGCTCGTGGAATCTCCGCTGGCCGAGTGCCATGGGGAAACATGTATGAGTTTTCAATCACTGGAGCGTTAGCCTTTACAGGTGCTTATCTTATGGCGCTTCGAAAGTATGATCTTCGCTGGCTTGGGTTATTAGTTTCTTTCTCTGTTCTTTTAACAATCGGAACCGCTATTACAGTCTTGTATGTTCCAAGCGCTCCACTTGTTCCAGCACTTAAATCAGAGTGGCTTGTTATTCACGTCTCTGCCGCAATTATTTCTGGTGGAGTTTTTCTACTTTCAAATGTTATTGCTAGCGCATATTTGTACTTGGATCGTGTGGAGCGAAAGGGTGAGCGCCCAGAGTGGGCAAAGCGTCTTCCAGATTTAGAAACTCTTGATCAGCTCTCATACCGACTAGTTGCATTTGTTTTTCCACTTTGGACATTTTCAGTTATTGCAGGCGCTATCTGGGCAGAAAGTGCTTGGGGTCGTTACTGGGGTTGGGATCCAAAGGAGACCTGGGCCTTTATTACTTGGGTTGCATACGCTGCATATCTACACGCCCGCGTAACAGTTGGCTGGCGTGGTCGTCGAGCGGCATGGCTGTGCCTATTTGCCGGATCTACATTCTTGTTTAACTATGTTTATATAAACATTTGGGGAACTGGAAAGCACACCTACTCTGGGCTTTAGAGCTTCTTTAAGAAATCTGGATCATCATCAGGTGGGAGTATGCGGCGCTTAGGTGCCTTACCCCGCTTTGGCTTGTTTCTACCCGCGACTAAATATGCGACCGGACCAATTGCAACAGCTTGTGGTCCCAAAATAATAATGATCAGTAACCATCCCCATTTTGGAAGATTCTTGATCTGTGACTCATCGGTGCGCGCGCAATCAATTAACGCATAGATGGTTAATCCAAAGACTAGAACCAACGGGATTATTCTTGACATGCTCTTATTGTATCCCTAAGCCAACAGCAAGCAAGATAGA
>CAZQNP010000005.1:0-48085 GCA_964594645.1 uncultured Candidatus Planktophila sp.
GATCTTTACATCGTGGTTACCAAGCTTCTTGATGTGGCCCTTAGTAGCGATCGTGTGACGATCGATATCTAGACCGGTTGCTGACTTGATCGCTGCTGCAACATCCTTGTCAGTTACTGAACCAAAGAGTGCGCCCTTAGCGCCAACCTTTGCCTTAGCAACTACTGATGCGCCTTCAAGCTTTGCCTTGATCTCCTTGGCGTGATCGATATCGCGAACCTCGCGTGCTGAACGCGCGCGACGAATGCTTTCGATCTGCTTTTCTCCGCCTAGTGACCAAGCGATTGCGTTTCCGCGTGGCAACAGGAAGTTGCGAGCGAATCCATCTTTAACAGTTACAACATCTCCTGCAGCGCCTAGGCCTGCAACTTCACGGGTAAGGATTAGTTTCATTGTCTATTCTCCTTATCGCGCTGATGATGTGTAAGGAAGTAGTGCTACTTCACGGCTGTTCTTTACCGCTGTTGCGATTGAACGCTGGTGCTGTGTGCATGCACCTGTAACTCGGCGAGCGCGGATCTTGCCGCGATCAGAAATGTACTTGCGAAGGGTCGCAATATCTTTGTAGTCGATATAGGTGACCTTCTGCTGGCAGAAGCTGCAAGGCTTCTTCTTAAACTTCTTGTTTAAGGCTGCAGCTTTTGCATTCTTATTCTTAGGCTCGCGTAGAGCCTTGTTATTTCTTGCTCCCATTATGGTGCTCCTTTTCGGGCCCTAGTTATTGCTAACTAGGAATGGATGGACGGTTAATTAATTAGTTTTAGAACGGTGGCTCGTCAGTTGTGGATGTTCCCCATCCACCACCTGCTGGCGCAGAAGATGATGCTGCTGCCCATGGGTCTTCGTTAAATGAATCCGCTGCAGCTGGTGCAGAGTATCCACCGTTTCCGCCTGCACGCTGGGCCTTTGTGACCTTCGCTGTTGCATTGCGTAGTGATGGACCGACTTCATCTACTTCTACCTCAAAGACGGTGCGCTTTTCGCCCTCTTTAGTTTCATATGAACGCTGCTTGAGACGACCAGAAAGGATGACGCGCATTCCCTTTGTCAGTGACTCGGCAACATTTTCAGCTGCTTGACGCCAGATCTGACACTGAAGGAAAAGGCTCTCGCCATCTTTCCATTCATTGGTTTGCTTATCTAAATAGCGTGGTGTTGATGCAACGCGAAACTTTGCAACGGCCGCACCTGATGGTGTGAAACGTAGCTCTGGATCGTCAACTAAGTTGCCGATCAATGTGATTGTTGTATCTCCTGCTGCCATTTTATTTCCTCATCTCTCTACTCGTGGAGTCCAAGCATCATGTATGCAAAAAGCTTATGCGTCTAGACGCATCGCCTTTGTGCGTAACACTGATTCATTCAAATTAAGCTGGCGATCTAATTCCTTAATCGCTGCTGGTTCGCAGTTCATATCGATTACTGCGTAGATACCTTCGCCTTTTTTCTGAATTTCAAAAGACATACGGCGACGGCCCCACAAGTCGAGCTTGTTGACTGTTCCACCTGAGTCTTTGATGATCTTCAAGTATGTTTCTAGGCTTGGTGTGACTGTGCGTTCTTCTAGTTCTGGATCAAGAATGACCATAAGTTCATAATGACGCATGTGTTAACCCGACCTCCTCTGGACTAAGACGGCCACGGTATTTCCGTGACAGGAGGGTTAAATTCCCCTGGAAACTGGGTTTCTAGGGAGGTTAAGGGTAAGCCTTGGAGCCCTCAAACAGTAAATCGAGCAGTTTGCTGTGCGTATTTCGCCCCTTTAGGGCTCGGCGGGCCAGGACCGCCATCAGATAGATGGTGCCCCCTATTCGGACCAGGGTCAGGATCGCGTAGGGGGTTGGGCCCAGCCCAAACTTGGCATCGGTTACTTGGGCGATGTGTTGCCAAACCGCCAGGTGATAAATCAGCTCAGTTGCTTGCCAGACCCAAAATGCGTGCAGATCTTTTTTGTGTGTCAGTGCAATTACCGCAAGTGGTGTTAGCCATAAAACATATTGAGGTGAGTACACCTTGCTTGCCAGCATTACGGCGGCGAGGACAAAGAATGAAATTGATGCAAGGGTTGGTGTGTACTGTAATTCGAAGAGTAGTAGTGCAATTGTTGTAAGTGCGATGAGCAATAATAAAATTGAAAGGTAGTTCAGATTATTTAAGTTGATTCCAAGTTGTTGAATAGCTAGCCAGATAGAACCCCAATCCGGTCCGCGATCTAGATTTAACTTGTAGAAGCGCCACCAACCTTGTGGTGTTGTTATCGCAAAAGGAAGATTGATTAATAACCAGGTGCCAAAGGTGATTGCAATGTACTTGATCGCCTCTTTGATCTTGTTTTCTCGCCACAAGATAAAGACAATCGGGATCAACAAGAAGATCGGTAAAAACTTAGTCGAAATCGAAACACCCATCAGTAGCGCACTGTTTAAGAATTGCTTGCGATCAAACCAATAGATGGCAAGCAGCATCGTTGCAATCGCCCACAGATCCCAATTGATAAAAAGCGATGCGATCATCGCCGGTGCAACCGGTACTAGATAAGCAAACTCTGGGCGCATTCTTCTGACTAATAAAACTGTTGCCAGAAATAAAAGAATTAAAAAGAAGATATTGATATTGAAGTAAGAGGCTGGTGAGTTTGCGGCAAATGAGGTTAGGTACATAACAAGGCCGGTAAGTACTGGATACTCAACGCTGTTATCAGCACTTGCATATGGCCACTGGTTTGTATTCAAACCTCGTGCCTCAAAGAGCGCTGGAAGGTCGCTGTAACAGGCGTGTATATATTGATCTGGTGTTGCCCAGCCAGTGTTTTCGCAGTGGCTGAACTTTGCTACCGAAAGCAGCGAGGCAAAAATTGCTAGTACAACTAGCGCTCTAACCTTCACTAGCGCTAACTCTTTCATTATGGCTTAGGTTTCTGAACTCCACCCGAGGTCATAACAACAGGCTCGAGACCACCAATATTTGATGGTGCTGGGAAATCCATAATCGGTTCACCCTTTAACGCACCGCGCATGAACTGGGTCCAGATTCGTGCTGGGAAAGTTCCGCCGGTAAGTGATGTCATGCCACCAATTCCATTGAGTGATTGTGTTGCGTTGTCACGGAAGAATGAAACAGAGGCTGCGATCTGTGGTGTGTAAGCGCTAAACCAGGCGGATGCATTTGATTGCGATGTTCCAGTCTTGCCAGCTACTGGGCGACCTAAAGCAAGTGCTGCAGCACCGGTTCCACCAAGAATTGTTCCCTTGAGTGCGTAGGTTAGATCTGCCATCACCTCTTTACTAAAGGCCTCTTGGGTTTGTGGTGTTGCTTCATAGAGAACACCCTTATTTGAACCAAGGACTCTGCTAACAAGGAATGGTTTTGATTTAATTCCTTGAGCAGCAAAGGTTGCATATGCGTTTGCTACATCAACAACGTGGGGGCTTGATGTTCCCAGCACAACCGATGGTGTTGGCATCATCGCAACACTTTCAGGAATACCTGCACGTCGTGCAACATCTACTACCTTGTCAGGTCCAACCTTGATTCCAAGTGGAACGTAAATCGTATTAATCGAGCGTTTGGTGGCTTCCATCAAACTGACCTGACCAAAACCATTATTTCCGTAATTTGAAACTACATATGGCTTTCCTAAATCATCAAATGTTTGTGGCGAATCACCATTCCACATTGACGTTAAAGGAATTCCTTGTTCAAGAGCAGCTACAAGTGCAAATGGTTTAAAGGTAGAGCCTGCTTGGGTAATAGATTGCGTTGCATCATTTAATTGGCGCTCTAGGTAGTCGCGACCACCGTAAAGTGCAAGTATTTCGCCGGTTCCGGGGCGAATACCAACTAGGCCGATACGAAGATCCTTAGGTGCATTTGATGGATAAAATTTGTTTACCGCATCAACTGCTGATTGTTGGGCCTTTTGATCCAGGGTTGTTTTGATGACAAGTCCGCCAACAAGTAGTTGGTCCTGGCTAAAGCCAAGCCTTGCTAACTCTTTCTGTACCGCTTCAATAACATGACCCTTAGGACCACTGAGTTGTCCAGAGGTTGCACGTGGCAAAACCTTTGGAAGTTTCATCTTGGCGGCATCTTCTTCAGTTAGCCAGCCAGCTTCAACCATATTGTTCTTTGTGTACTCAAATCGATTAGCAAGGCGTTCAGCGTTACCTTCTCTAAATACTGGGTCATATAAACCTGGCGAGCGCAAAATTGAGGCGATCACAGCGGCTTGTGAATTAGTAAGTTGATCAACGTTGCGATTGAAGTACTGCTGTGATGCGGTCATGACGCCGTATGAACCACGACCAAAGTAAATGGTGTTCAAGTAACTTTCAAAGATCTGATCCTTTGAAAGTTGATTTTCCAGCTTGATCGCAATTACAAGCTCTCTGACCTTACGTTGAATTGTTCGGCTAGGAGTTAAAAAGGCGGTCTTGGCGTATTGCTGAGTAATTGTTGATCCACCTTGCAGCGAACCACCACGAAGGTTGTTAATTACTGCGCGCGCAATTCCGGTAATTGAAAAGGCTTTGTTTGAATAAAAGTTACGATCTTCGGCAGCTAATACCGCGTAACGAACATTAAGTGGAATCTTGGCAAGTGGAACGATCTGGCGGTTTTGTGTTCCAACGCGGCCGATCTCTTCTCCATTTGAGTACTGAATAATTGTTGATTGGCTATTTACATACGCGTTGGGATCTGGAATATCAACGGTGAAATAGGCAAGTGCAAACAACACTGAGCCGGCAACAAATGCAAAGCCGCCAAGGAAAACAGCTGCTCTAATCAGTAATTTACGGGCCATTTGGCAATGCTATCCCTTGGCGTAATCCTCATCCTCCAAGGTGCGTACCTTGCGCGGGGCTTTTCGCTCAACGCCATCTCCCAAGATGTATGAGGCGCAAAGGTGATTCCATGAACAGTTGCGGCAGACCTCAACGATGTACACGGTGAACTCGCCAAACTCTCGTTCCATCTCTACCAACTCGCGGGGAGTCTTAATACGACCTGAGTATTGGCCCAGTTGTTCGCCAAAGGTGTAGCGAAGTTCAACCAGCTCTTCCTTTTTGCAGACCGGGCAGTTTCGATCAACCTTGTCACCATGCCACTTTGCAGCGCGCATCAAGTATGGGTCGGCATCGCAGGCATCTACCGTTCCTCGAAAGAGCGCTAACAAGGTAGCCCGCTTATCGAGTGAATAATCGATGAATGCTCGTTGCGATTTCATTAAGGAGAAGAATAATCCCAAATAGATGGTTACGCTCTTTCTTATGAGTTTTGCTGGATTGATCCGACATCCACGGCTTTCCCGGCTACTCGCGGTGCGTTGGACGGGGCAGATGACCGATGGTGTCTTTCAAAGCGCCTTGGCATCCTTTGTTTTGTTCTCACCAGAACGTCAGGCAAATGCATTAAGTGCTGCAATTGGCTTTGCGGTTGTTTTACTTCCGTACTCAATTGTTGGACCTTTTGTGGGAACAATTTTGGATCGGGTATCACGACAACGTGCACTCTATTTTGCAAATCTAGCTCGTAGCACCAACCTGCTAGTTGTTGCGGTTTTAGTCTTTAGTGGAACAACAGGTGTTGCATTAACTGTTGTTGTGCTGGTTGCATTTGGAATCAACCGTTTAATTCTTGCCGCATTGTCAGCAGGTTTGCCACTTCTGATTGATTCAAAATCTTTGATTACTGCAAATGCGATTGCAGTTACCGGCGGATCTGTTTTGGTTGTTATCGGTGGCGGAATTGGTGTTGGAGTTCGTGCATTAGTAGATGGTGCGGCGGTTGCAGATCAGGCTGATTCTTTGCTTATTCTTATCGCCGCAGGTGGTTACTTAACCGCTGCGCTTCTTTCAGGACGATTAAGTAGGTATGAGATCGGTCCGATGGCGCATGAAAAAGCTGCTGCATCATTTAAACAGGGTTTTACCGATATGCGCGAGGGCCTTGATTTTCTTCGCAAAAATGTTGATGCTGCTAGAGGAATCATTGCAATTGCGGTACATCGTGGCGGATTAACAGCTTTAACCCTGACCGCGTTGTTACTAGAGCGAAATACATTTAATGATCCATCACAACCAGCCGATGGTTTACAAGGTTTTGGAATCGCATTAACTATTGCAGGTGTTGGCGTTTTCTTAGGTGCCTTCCTTGCGCCATACGGTGTTGCGCGATTTGGTCGCCATCGCTGGATTAAGTATGCAATGTTTGCAAGCGCCATATCGCCGATCTTTTTGGCCATTTGGCAGACACAAATAGCGCTATCTATCACCGCGTTTTTAACAGCCTTTTGTGGGCAGAACATCAAGGTGACAAATGATGCGTTGGTGCAATCAAGAATTGATGACTACTACCGCGGTCGTGTCTTTGCTGTTTACGATGTTGTCGTCAACAGCGCAATTGTTAGCGGTGGATTAATCGCAGCTCTGTTGTTACCTACATCTGGTGTCACTGCAAAGGTTCCACTATTTGTTATGAGTGCGTACTTACTAGTGGCCGTTGTTGTGTTGCGACCAAGTAAGTTCAAAGCTACCGACTAGCCCACCATTGCAACAAAGCCTTTGTTGCAGCTTCCTCGCCAATAGGACCTTGTTCTAGGCGTAGCTCCATCAAGAAATCCATCGCCTGCCCAACCTCACGTGATGGTTTCAAATTAAGCAGCTGCATTACCTGTGCGCCATCTAAGTCTGGGCGGATCTTTGATAACTCTTCCTGCTCCATCAAAAGATCAATGCGTGCTTCAAGTGAGTCATAGGTTGCCGATAAACGGGCAGCCTTTGCCTTGTTGCGGGTTGTGCAATCGGCGCGGGTTAATACATGTAAATGTGTAATGAATTCGCCTGCATCGCGCACATAACGGCGTACTGCGGAATCGGTCCATTCGCCCTCGCCATAACCATGGAAACGAAGGTGAAGCGCTGTTAATAGCTCAACGGCATCAATAGTGTCATTATCAAAACGCAGCGCTTGTAAACGCTTCTTTACTAGACGTGCACCAACAACTTCGTGATGGTGAAATGAAACTCCGCCGCCTTCGATAAAGGCACGAGTCTTTGGCTTACCAATGTCATGTAACAGCGCAGCTAAGCGAATTACAAGATTTGGTCCACCTAAACGATGCTCGTGTTGGATCGCTTGTTCTAGCACTGTAATTGAGTGTTCATACACATCTTTGTGGTGATGGTGTTCATCAACTTCAAGACGAAGCTTTGGAATTTCAGGTAGGACGATATCTGCCAAACCGGTGTCAACAAGAATTGTGATTCCGATACGAGGGTTTGGCGACATCATGATCTTTGTAAACTCTTCACGGACGCGCTCTGCAGAGATAATTGAGATTCGATGCGCAATATCCTTCATTGAAGTTAAAACCTCTGGCGCGATCTCAAAGTTCAACTGACTTGCAAAACGAGCAGCGCGCATCATTCGCAGTGGATCATCATTAAATGAATCACCAGGGCGCACAGGTGTACGCAAAACCTTTGCAGCTAAATCTTGTAATCCATTAAATGGATCGATGAACTCTGGTTTATCTCCAGTTAATTCAAGTGCCATCGAGTTAACAGTGAAGTCGCGACGAGATAAATCACCATGAATTGAATCACCGTATTCAACTTCAGGTTTGCGTGATTCAGGGTCGTACTGTTCTGTTCGGTATGTAGTTACCTCAACAGTTGTATCGCCGCGTTTTCCAGCAACTGTTCCAAATGCAATACCGGTATCCCAAATATTGTCAGCCCATGCTTGCAAAATCTTTTTTGTTTCTAATGGATGCGCGTTGGTTGTGAAATCTAAATCATTTCCTAAACGACCTAAAATCGCATCACGCACAGGTCCGCCGACCAAGGCCAAGGTGAAGCCTTTGGCTTTGAAATCTTGGGCAAGGGAGCTGGCAAGAGGAGCGCGTTCAATCAATGAACGGATCGCTAACTCTCCTGCCGCGCCTAATGCATTACTCACAATAAGTAAGGTTAAAGCACTATCCTTGCTCCATGATCCCGGCACCTGGTGCGGGCAGCGATGGCACGAAGAAAAAACGGAAGCGCAAGCGTTCCGGTAACCGCGGCCCACAACCACAGACTCAAACCGCTCCTCAAAAGAGCCCCGCTGTAAAGCGCCCGTATGCAAAGCGCGTCGATGAGGTCAGTGCTGGCGGTTTAGTTATCGATTCCACCGGAACTAAGGGGTTGTTGATCGGTCGCTACGACCATAAGGATGCAACTGGCAAACGTGTTTTGTGGTCCCTGCCTAAGGGTCATATTGAAGAGGGTGAAACTCCAGAGCAGGCTGCGATTCGTGAGGTAGCTGAAGAGACCGGAATTACATCGAGCATTACAAAATCTTTAGGTGTTATTGATTTTTGGTTTATGGCTGGCGGAAAAAGAATTCATAAAACCGTTCACCACTTTATGTTTACTGAAGTTGGCGGGGTTTTAGCTGCGCAGGAAAGTGAAGTAGATGAGGTTTCCTGGTTTCCGCTAAATGAGATCGTCGAACGACTGGCATACCCTGATGAGAAAAAGTTAATCGCCCGCAGTGCGGAGCTAACTCCATGAAAAAGTTAACGTTTCTTGTTATTTCAACCTTTTTGTTATTGATGATGCCGCAGGCGGTTGCTGCAAATACCGTCATTCGAATTACAGCTCCGGTGCACCAGACATTTACAGGTGAGTTTCGAAATGATGGGTTAGCAGAAGCGTTGACCCCCTCTGGTGATTTAGGTCTAAAGGTTTTTCAGCCACTTGCAAAAAACCGAACTTGGGTAATTGATGCAGCCTTAGTTGATGAGGTGATACTCATGGCCAATGAGTACACCTTGGCAACAGGTGCTGAACCCGCAGGTAAAGAGATCGCTTCTGCTTGGTTGACTCAACTCAAGCGGGTAACCGATGGCAATGAGGTTGTTGCCCTTGCATATGGAAATCCAGATATCGCACTAGCAAAAACTTTAGCTCCCAGTGAGTTACGCAGATACTTTGTTTACGGGCAGGAACGTCTGCAGTTAGCGTTAGGTCGAATTGTTCGCAGTGAACCCGATACGCAGTGGAGCGTTGGAAAATCAGGGTTGAGCAACCCTTTACGCAAGAGTTATAGCGATAATCGCAAGGCTTTGACCCGTTTGTCTCGGGTTGTAGATACCCCTGAATTAATTCATCTTCGAGCTCGTTTAGCGCAGTTGTTATCACCAACTTTGGATAAAAACTCGCGTGAGTACTTTTCTTTTAGCGCAACCGCTGCGGTTAAAGAGATGGTGAATAGGTTACGTATCAACAGCGGTAAGTATCAAATAACAACTTCTTCGGTAAAGCTTCCGGTAACTGTTATCAATGAGTTTGATGTTGATGTAACAGTTGATGTTTCAATGGTGCCAATAAACTCTCGAATCATTGTTAGTAGCTTTGATGATGTTGTCATCCCTGCACAATCAAAGAGACAGCTTGAAATGCAGGTTGATGTGATCGCCCCTGGTCAAACAACTGTCACAGCGCTTATCACCGCACCTGAAGGTGATGCTGAGGTTGTTCCAGAAGCGTTGTTAACTTTAAATTCAACTGTAATTGACTCCAGGGTGACCTGGTTTACAACAGGTGCGGCCATACTTCTCTTATTGGCTGCGGTAGCCCAGAGCGTCCGACGAGTACGAAGGAGAGTTAAATGAAATCTAATGAACTCTTCCGTGCCTCAGGGATCATGGCCCTCGGAACGATAATTTCTAGAATTACCGGCTTTATCCGTGGAATTTTAATTGTTGCGGTTTTAGGTACAGCTTTACTGGCAGATACTTACAACGTTGCAAACACAATGCCAAATATTTTGTACAACTTACTTGTAGGTGGGGCCCTTACTGCAATCTTTATTCCGCAGTTGGTGCGCTCCTTTGACCATGAAGATGGTGGCGATGGTTTTGCTTCACGTTTAATTACAACAATCTCGCTGATTCTTCTGGTCTTGGTAACGCTTGGAATGGTCTTTGCTCCGGCATTAGTGCGCTTATATGCGCCAGAGTTTTTTACACCAGGGTTTGAAAAGGAGCAGGAGATTGCAATTGCATTCACCCGTTACTGCCTGCCGCAAATCTTCTTCTTAGGTTTGTTTACGATGTTGGGACAGGTCGCTAACGCTCGCGGTTCATTTGGACCTCTGATGTGGGCACCGATCGCCAATAACCTGGTTGGAATCGCACTTTTTGGTGGCTTCCTAGTGCTTTCTCCAGGCGTAAACATTTCAAATATCACCTCAATGCAGGTGCAGATCCTGGGTTGGGGAACCACTTTAAGTGTGGTCGTTCAAGCCTTAGTACTGGTGCCGGTTGTAAAGCGTTTAGGAATAACAATCAAACCAAGACTTGGTCTTGAAGGTTTAGGTAAGTCATTTAACTTGGCGGGCTGGACCCTAGTTTATGTTTTGATTTCACAGCTTGGTTATTTAGTAACTGTCAATGTTGCAACCTCTGCTGCGGTTCGTAGCGCGCAAGAAGGAGTTACAACTGGTGTTGGTTACACACCTTATACATATGCCTACTATGTAATGTTATTGCCGTACTCAATTGTCACTATCTCAATCATTACTGCGATCCTGCCTCATATCTCAAAGTTAGCGCTAGATGGAAAACGGGATGAGGTTAAGGCGCAACTGATCCGAGCGATTCGTTTAGTTGGTGTAATTACAATTCCAAGCGCGGTTGCATTCTTGCTTTTTGGCTCTTTAATTACTGAAGTTATCTTTATCGGAATTCCAACAACCGATGCCCGTTACATAGGTCATGTTTTATCTGCTCTAAGTTTTGGTTTAGTTGCTTTTTCAATCAACTTGATTTTGATTCGTGGCTTTAATGCATTTGAAGATACCCGTACACAGGTTGTCTCAATTTTGATTATTAATGTTATCTCGGTCGCGCTTTCATACTTCTTCTTGTACTTCTTGAAGAATCAGTGGGTAACTGTTGGTCTAGGTGCCGCTTTCTCATTTAGTTACTTGGTTGGTTTATTGGTAACCCTTGGGTTGCTAAGGAAGCACACCGGCAAGTTAGCGATTCGCGAGTTTCTCGCTCAACATCTGCGCTTACTTGTTGCAGCGTTAATAGCGATGTTGCCGCTCTTTGCATTGGTTGAATATGTTGCATGGTTTGGAACCAAGCTCTCACCTGCAGCTCGTGCTGGTGAATTGCTACTTGTGATGGTCATCGCATTCTTTGGGTATGTCTTTGCGGCAAAGGCGCTCAAAGTTGAGGAGATTTCAATGATCCGCCACTTAGGCAGTTCAATCTCGCGCCGTTCAACAAAGCCAGAGGAAAACCATTAGATTTCGGGGTCTAAGGAGCAGATATGAGTGATGTAAGAAATGTCGTAATCGTTGGATCAGGTCCAGCTGGGTACACCGCTGCGATCTACGCTGCTCGCGCGCAGTTAGATCCAATTATTTATGAAGGCTCCGTTACTGCTGGTGGTGCGTTAATGAATACCACTGAGGTTGAAAACTTTCCGGGCTTTACAGATGGTGTGATGGGTCCAGATCTCATGGACAGCATGCGCAAACAAGCAAAGCGTTTTGGTGCCGAACTTATTACTGATGACATTGTCGAAATGGATTTAACTGGCGATATCAAGGTGTTAAAGGATGGTTCCGGAAACACTGTTAAGGCTAAATCTGTAATCCTTGCAACTGGTAGCGCCTACCGCGAAATTGGTTTAGCTAATGAAAAGCGTTTGTCGGGCCATGGTGTTTCATGGTGCGCAACATGTGATGGTTTCTTTTTCCGTGGACAAACAATTGCAGTCGTTGGTGGTGGCGATAGCGCGGTAGAAGAGGCAACATTCTTGACTCGTTTTGCAGACAAGGTTGTTTTGATTCATCGTCGTGATTCATTGCGTGCATCAAAGATTATGGCTGATCGTGCAAAGGCAAATCCAAAGATTGAGTTTATGTGGAACACCGAAGTAATTGATGTGCTTGGTGCTGACAAGGTTGAAGCGTTAAAGCTTCGCAACACTATTGATGGCTCTGAAACTGAGCGGGCATTTACTGGTTTGTTTGTTGCTATCGGACATATTCCACGTAGCGAGTTAATCATCGGACAGATCGATCTTGATAATGAGGGTTATGTAATCTGCGAAGGTCGCTCTACCCGCACAAATCAAAAGGGTGTCTTTGCATGTGGTGATTTGGTTGACCACACCTACCGTCAAGCAATTACCGCAGCAGGCTCGGGTTGTGCTGCGGCGTTAGATGCTGAAAAGTTTTTAGCGCATTAATTTTCCTGATTAGAATTAAAACCGACAAAAAAGAGGAGTACGAGGATGGCAACAAGCAAGGTAACGACAGCAACCTTTGATGCAGAGGTTCTTAAGAGCAGCACCCCAGTTTTGGTTGATTTTTGGGCTGAATGGTGTGGTCCATGCCGCGCAGTTGGCCCAATCCTTGAGGAGATCTCAGATGAGTACGGCTCAAAGATCAAGATCGTAAAGCTCAACACAGATGAAGAGTCAGCGATCGCAATCAAGTATGGAATTACATCAATTCCATCTATGTATGTCTTTGTAAATGGCGAAGTTGTTACACAGATTGTTGGTGCAAAGCCAAAGCCAGCTCTACTGAAGGATCTAGAGAGCTTCCTCGCATAAACCAATGTCAGATTTATCCGAGTCGGAGATCCGCTCATTTCAACAAGCCCGTGGCCTCGATGTCACGGGTTTTGTTGATGCGGTCACTGCGCGTGCGCTAGAAGAGGCGCGTTGGAAGCTCGGGGATCGCTCCTTGTATCTTCAAGAGTCACCGTTGATGCGTGGAGATGATGTTGCAGCTTTACAAGCCCGTTTAACTGAAATGGGTTTTGATTGTGGTCGAGTTGATGGAATTTACGGTCCTCGCACCGAGTCTGCGGTTAAAGAGTTTCAAAAATCTGTAGGCGCAACAGTTGATGGAAAGTGCGGACCGGCGACCATAATCGCTTTGATCCGTTTAACAAAGATTGTTTCTGGGGGAACACCCTCTGCAATGCGACAGGTTGCAGCGCAACAAAGTCGTGGACCAGCACTTGCTAACAAGGTAATTGTTTTAAACCCCGATAGTGATGATCAACTTGTTTACGATGTCGCGGTTCGTACCGAAGGACGTTTACTTGCACTAGGTGCATCGGTGTTTCTAACTCGCGGTGCAACAAATAATCCTTCAGAGCAGGAAAGAATCGCATTTAGTAATAAGAGTGGCGCAGATTTAATGATCTCTTTAAATCTTGACACATATGCAAATGAAAAAGCTCATGGAGCTGCTACATATTTTTATGGCAGCGATGCTCATGGTGTGCATTCAATTGTTGGTGAAAGATTTGCATCATTGGTGCAGCGCGAAATTTGTGCCCGTACCGATTTAACAAACTGCAGAACACATGCAAAAACATGGGATTTACTGCGTTTAACCACCGCGCCAACTGTTCGTATTGATTTGGGGTACACCAGCAACCCTGGCGATGTTGCTCGCATCTCTAGACCAGATTTTCGCGATGTCATAGCTGAGGCCTTGGTTATTGCAATCCAACGGCTGTATTTAGCGGCAGAGGATGATGCAAAAACCGGAACCTTAAGAATCTCTGATCTACGTAAAGCTGGTATTCGCCGCTAAATAACACTCAACTGCATGCTTGGGTGTGGCAGACTTACGCCATGTCAGATATCACGCAGCGGTTCTCAACAGGTGCTCCACAAAATCTTGAACAAAGATTTGCATCTCGAGCCGCGCACATGAAGCCAAGTGAGATTCGCTCACTTTTTGCGGTGGCATCTAGACCAGAGATCGTTTCATTAGCTGGTGGAATGCCAAATCTTTCAGCGCTTCCAATGGGAATGATGGCTGATGTTGTTAACAATTTAGTTCGTCAAAATGGTCAAGAAGCGTTGCAGTATGGAAATGGCCAAGGTCATCCAAAGCTACGTGAACAGATCTGCGAAGTTATGGCGCTTGAAGGAATTCGCGCAAACCCTGATGATGTTTTAGTAACTACTGGTTCGCAGCAAGCGCTAGACCTTATTTCACGCATCTTTTTAGACCCACAAGATGTTGTGTTGTGTGAGGCACCCTCATATGTTGGAGCACTTGGCACCTTCCATCAGTACGAGGCATCTGTTGTGCATGTTGAAACAGATGAGAATGGTTTAGTTCCAGCGGCGCTACAAGAGGCGATTAAATCTGTGCGTGCTGCGGGCCGCAAGATTAAGTTTTTGTACACAATTCCTAACTACCAAAACCCAAGTGGTGTTTTGCTGCCCGCATCTCGCCGCACAGAGATTTTGAATATCTGCCGCGAAGCTGGAATCTTTGTTGTTGAAGATAATCCTTATGGTTTGCTCGGCTTTGATAAGCCATCTCCTAATGCGATGCGTGCTGAGGATTCAGAGAATGTGATCTATTTAGGCTCATTTTCCAAGACCATCGCACCAGGATTGCGTGTGGGCTGGGCGTTGGTGCCTCCATCGCTGAAGGAAAAGTTGGTTATCGCCAGCGAATCCTCGATTTTGTGTCCATCAAACTTCACCCAGTTAACAATCTCTAACTACCTAGCTGATCAGCCTTGGCGCGATCAGATCGCCTCATTTTGCGAGCTATATAAGGTCCGCCGTGATGCGATGTTGGAATCACTTGATGAGCATTTTCCAGCAACTGCGCAGTGGACAAAACCTGGTGGAGGTTTTTACGTTTGGGTTACCTTGCCACCTGAGATCGACACAACTGCGTTAATGCCAAAGGCGATTGTTGCAAAGGTTGCTTATGTTCCGGGAACCGCATTTTATGCAGATGGTTTTGGATCATGGTCTTTGCGTTTGTCTTACTGCTACCCAACACCAGAACGAATTCGCGAGGGTGTTAAGGCACTTGGTGGAGTGATCAAACAAGAGATGGCAAGCAGAAAAGGTTTTGAACTTAAAGGTTAGTTTTCAATCGCCTTTGTAATTCGCTGTAAATCCTGTGCTCCTGCAAACTCAATAACAATTGTTCCCTTTTTCGCGCTGCCCTGAATAGTTACGCGGGTATCTAGCGCATCGCCGATTCGATCTGCGATCTCTTGTAGTTCGGGGCTGGCAGATTTTGCACCCTTTGGCTTCTTGGCAGATTGCCCCTTTGGAGCACCTGAAGAAATAATCTCTTCTGTTGCACGTACAGATAAACCCTCAGAAACAATTCGCGCCGCTAACTTTTCAATCGCTGCGGCATCACTTAACCCCAATAGTGCACGTGCATGTCCGGCGGATAAAACACCCGATGCAACCTTTTGCTGAACCGATGTTGGCAGGTTCATTAAACGGATTGTGTTTGAAATCAATGGACGTGAACGTCCGAGCTTTGCCGCTAGCTCATCATGGGTGCAGTTGAAATCATTTAGTAACTGCGAATACGCAGCGGCTTCTTCAATCGCATTTAACTGGCTGCGGTGAATGTTTTCAATTAATGCTTCACGTAGTAATTCATTATCTGGAGTCTGACGAATAATGACAGGAATACTTGTTAAACCAGCTGCCTTTGCCGCGCGGAAGCGGCGTTCGCCCATGATTAACTCGTACTTACCGGGCTTTGTTTGGCGCACAACTGGTGGTTGCAAAATACCGATCTCTTTAATTGATGCGATTAACTCATCTAATGCAACGGGATCAAAGTTGGTACGTGGTTGACGAGGGTTAGGAGAAATATCTTTGATCTCAACTGTGTTTTGAGTAGCAACCTCTTTTTCGCCAACTGTTAATGAGGTTGGAATTAATGCATCAAGGTTTGTACCTAATCCACCACGACGTGCCATTAAGCGATCTCACCTTCACGTTTGTAATTAATTGAAACAACATTGGAATCAAATGGTTTTCCGCGTTCTGCAAGTTCGCGTGCAACTGACATATATGCAACAGCACCTGGTGATAATGGATCGTAAGTCATAACTGTTTGTTTAAATCCTGGAGCCTCTGAAACACGAACAGTGCGGGGGATAGGAATATCAATTAACTCATTTGGATAATGTTTTCTAATCTCATTAGCAACATCATTTGCAAGGTTTGTGTTGTTAAACATTGTTAATACAAGTGTTGAAAGTTTCAAGGTTGGATTTAAGCGCTTCTTAACTAATTCAAATGTTTTTAATAGTTGAGACAAACCTTCAAGTGAGTAGTACTCGCATTGAATCGGAATTAACACTTCCTTTGCGGATGTAAATGCGTTAATTGTTAAAAGCCCGAGTGATGGTGGGCAATCAATAAAGATGTAATCAATTGATTCACCAACCGCTGCGCGATCTGCAACTAACTCTTCAATCGCTTCCTTTAATCGCATTTCGCGTGCAACCATTGGTACTAACTCAATTTCAGCTTGTGCAAGTGATGTATTTGATGAAACACATTCAAGTGATGGAAAGCCTGCAACCTTTTGAATTACCTGCGACATTGTTGATTGACCCATCAACACCTCGTAAATTCCGGCGTTATCAAGGTGTTCAACACCAAGGGCGGTTGAGGCGTTTCCTTGTGGATCAAGATCGATGACAACAACCTTTAAACCACCCATGGATAGGGCTGCGGCAAGGTTTACCGTTGTGGTGGTTTTACCCACCCCACCCTTTTGGTTGGCTACGGTGAGAATTCGAAGGGAGGCTGGCTTTGGCATCGCCTCTTTGAGGCGACGGGTGCCTATAACCTTCTTTGTTTCACGTGAATCATCCACGTGGGTAGTTAAGCACCTTTTTTCACCTCAACGATACGTCCGAGCTCGATTCCCTCAAGGTTTACCTCGTGCAGGATCGCTTTTGGCACAGAAAGCATCTCTTCTTGGGCTTTTTCGCCCTTCATGGCCAGCAATGAGCCATTTGTTTTCAAGAGGTGCCAGCTGATCTTCTTCAACTTTTCAAGGGGGGCGACCGCTCTGGCGGTTACATAGTGGGCGGTCTGCTTAACATCCTGGGATCTTCCACGGATTACCTCGATATCGAGCCCAACAACCGCCTCCTGGAGAAACTCCACCCTGCGCTCTAGGGGTTCAATCAAGGTTACCTTCAAATCTGGGCGGGCCAGGGCGATAACTATGCCTGGGAGGCCTGCCCCTGAGCCGATATCAAAGACCGTGGCCCCTTCTGTAAAGAGGGTGGTTACAGGCAGGCAGTTGAGGATATGACGCTCCCAGATACGGTCAGCCTCCCGTGGGCCGATCAATCCACGCTCAATTCCCGCTGTTTCTAGGAATTTTGCGTAGGCGTGAACCCGCTCAACATCTGGAAAGTGCCTCGCGATGAGGGTTTCACGTGAAACCTCCACTGAATTATCCAATGGGGTTTTACGCTGGATAGATAACTACGAAACGGTTTGGATCTTCTCCATCGGATTCGCTGCTAAGGCCAAGGTCCTGGATGGTGTCATGGATGATCTTGCGCTCAAAGGCGTTCATTGGCTTCAACTTGATTGAGTTACCAGTGGTCTTTGCCTCTTCAGCCATATCCTCAGCGAGCTTCTTGAGCTCCTTTTTGCGGCCGGCGCGGAATCCATCGATATCAAGCATTAAACGGCTGCGGTCACCTGTAGATGTCTGAACAGCTAGGCGTGTGAGCTCCTGGATCGCATCCAAAACCTCGCCATCGCGGCCAACTAGGTGGCTGAGTTTGCCGCCCACGATCGCAAGGGCGGCGCGGTCATTTTCAACATCGATATCGATATCGCCATCTAGATCTGCGATATCTAGCAGCGCCTCAAGGTAGTCAGCGGCGATATCGCCCTCCTCCTCAAGCTTTGCGATGCCCTTTGGTGCCTTTACAGCCTTCTCTTCAACAGCTACTTCTGCGGTCTCTACCGCTTTAGCCTTTGCCATGATGCCCCCTTTGTCGGGATTGTAGTGAATTAAACCTTTTTGGGTAGAAATGTCCGTTTATTACTTCTTCTTTTTCTTCTTCTTTGGCTGCTGGCGCTGACCTTTTTCCATGGTTGTGCCTTCAGGGTTCTCAGTTGTTTCTTCGCTCTCAATTACGCCATTTTTCTTATTGCGCTTTCGTTGAAGCTCTTCGTAGGCAGGAGATCCTGGTGTTGGGTTTCGCTTAATGACGTAGTACTGCTGACCCCATGTCCACAAGTTTGTTGTTGACCAGTAAATCAAAACGCCAACTGGAAAGTTAACTCCTGTGATTGCGAAAATAACTGGAAATGCGTACAACATGATCTTTTGCTGTTGCAACATCATGTTGTTTGATGAATCCATCTTTGGCATTCCCTTTGTCATTAACTGACGCTGGGTTGTAAATGTCGTTAACGACATAAATGCGATCAAGAAAATTGTTACAAGTTTTACAGTTCCAATATCTGAACCTAAAAATGTTTGCGAAATTGGAGCGCCGAAGAACTCTGCTTGCGCTGCACTAATTCCATCTTCCTTTGTTAAAACACCCTTGGTGTCGATTGGAACCTTTCCGATTCCATTAAGAACTGTAAAGAGTGCGAAAAAGATTGGTGCTTGGGCCAGAATTGGAAAACATGATGCAAGTGGATTTGTCTTGTGCTCTTTGTAGAGCTTCATCATCTCTTCTGATTGCTTTTGACGATCATCCTTGTACTTCTTTTGAATCTCCTTCATGTGTGGTTGAAGGGCGGTTAATGCGCGCTGGCTTTTGATCTGCTTAACAAAAAGCGGGATCAAAATAATACGAATGATGATTACAAGGCCGATGATTGCAAGTGACCAAGAGACACCGCTGTCGGTTCCAAAGATTGGAGTAAGTGCTTTATGGATCGTCACAATGACCCAAGAAACAGCGACATATAAGGGGTTTAGGATGCTATCCATTAACTATTACCTTCTCTTTCGCAACTGCATAATCAACACCACCGTGTGACCATGGATTACAACGCAACAAACGCCAAGCGCTCATTGCAACTCCTTTGAGACCGTAGCTTTCAATTGCAGAGACCGCATATGAAGAGCATGACGGGTAGTACTTACAGCGTGGTCCAAACATTGGAGAGATCCATTTCTGATACACCTTGATGGGTGCGACCAAAATGTGTCTCACTTCTGTTCAACCTTCTCGGAAAACTTCTTTAAAAGTTGACCGACAATCTTTGTTACCTCTTGTGAAGCGTTTGCATTATGTGCGCTGTTGAGCGCTCGGATTACCAACAAACCACCGGTTGGAAGTTGTGGGTAGCTCTCTCGCAGTGTGTGACGAACCTGGCGAGCAATTCGGTGACGTGTTACAGATCCACCAACATTTTTACTGATGATCAATCCTGCGCGAGCAGGTTGGTCTAGTTGGGTTGGGTAGAGATATCCGACAAAGTTTTGGGTTGAGAACCTCAAACCACTCTTTGTTGCACGCGCGAAATCGGCGCTCTCTGTAAGACGTGCGCTCTTTGCAAGCACGGGTATCGGTTATGAACCTTTATGCAGAAAGCTTTGCGCGACCTTTGCCGCGGCGAGCAGAGAGAACTGCGCGGCCTGCACGTGTAGCCATGCGGGCACGGAAGCCATGCTTCTTGGCGCGACGGCGTGTGTTTGGTTGGAAGGTGCGCTTTGTCATTGAAAACTCCTAATATGAAAAATCTACTGCGGGCCAGAAATACGGGGGAAGCAAGGGTGTAACGGTAGAGGTCTGGGGATAAGCGGGTCAAACTGGCGAATTAGAGGATCTAGACCGGTCCTAGTTGTGGATAACCAGTTGCTTTTTTCGGCAAACCCCTCTACTTTTCACTCCCATCCACAGGCAGAGAGCTTTGGAGGGGTTTTAACAGGGCTCAACCTGGGGTTTAGACCACAGGGTGTGGATAACCCTGTGGATGAACATTATGGGGCTTTCCCCAAGAAGGCAGGCAGGGGTGGATGTTAAGGAAGTAGAGCTAACCACGCTGTGGGGCCGGGTTATTGAAGAGGTTGCGGCCAACGCACCTCAACACCGCGCCTTCCTTCAACTAACAAAACCTTTGGGTCTTCTTCACAATGGAGATCAAACAACTTTGTTGGTTGCAGCTCCCAATCTTTTTGCCAAGGATGTTTTAGAAAGTCGGCTTCGCACAGTTGTCGGTGAGGTTTTAACCCGCGAACTTGGATCAAATACAAATATCGCTGTCACTGTTGATGAAACCCTCGAGGTTGTTGCAACACCAACTAATGATGTTGAGGTTGAGTTTGTTGCACCTAAATCTGGAACTGGTCGCGATGATGCCCCAGCTTCAAAGGTTGTAGATACATCAACCTTAAACCCACGCTACATTTTTGAAACTTTTGTTATTGGTGCATCAAATCGTTTTGCACATGCTGCAGCTGTTGCTGTTGCTGAAGCACCAGCTAAGGCTTACAACCCCTTGTTTATTTATGGTGAATCTGGTTTGGGAAAAACTCACTTATTGCATGCAATTGGTGCATACGCGCAAGAGTTATACGGAAATGTGCGCGTTAAGTATGTTTCATCTGAAGAGTTCACTAATGACTTTATTAACTCAATCCGTGATGACAAGGCCTCTGCTTTCCAGCGCCGTTACCGCGATCTAGATATTTTGCTTGTAGATGATATTCAATTCTTAGAAAACAAAGAGCGCACACAAGAAGAGTTCTTCCACACTTTTAACACTTTATATAACGCCAATAAGCAGATTGTTATCTCAAGTGATCGACCACCCAAGCAATTAACAACCCTTGAAGATCGTTTACGTTCACGTTTTGAGTGGGGTTTGATTACAGATATTCAACCACCTGAATTAGAGACACGTATCGCGATTCTTCGTAAAAAAGCTGCGCAAGATAAGTTAAATGCACCAGATGATGTTCTTGAATTTATTGCCAGCAAGATCTCTACAAATATTCGTGAGCTTGAAGGTGCTTTGATTCGTGTTACCGCTTTTGCATCTCTTAATCGCCAAAGTGTTGATCTCTCATTAGCTGAAATTGTTTTAAAGGATTTGATTCCTAATGAGTCCAACCCAGAAATTACCGGTGCCACCATCATGGCTCAGACCGCGGCTTACTTCAGTCTGACAATTGATGATTTATGTGGAACATCAAGATCTCGTGTGTTAGTAAATGCCCGACAGATCGCGATGTACTTGTGTCGAGAGCTCACAGAGCTTTCCTTGCCGAAGATCGGCCAAACATTTGGTGGGCGTGACCACACAACGGTTATGCACGCCGATAGAAAGATCCGTCAGTTAATGGCTGAGCGCCGTTCGATCTATAACCAGGTCAATGAGCTCACCACCCGTATCAAACAGCAGGCTAGATAGACCCAATTGTCCGAATTGCCACTCTTTACCCCCAACTGGGGACAAGTTGTGGATAACTAGGGTTAATTGAGGAAAATCCGTGGATAACCACGGTGGAGATGAAGTGGAAGGGGTGTGGTTGGTAATGAGCGGTCTATTTACCCACACCCGTCCACACTCTTTCCCACCCTTTACCCACACCCTATACATGGCGGATCCCCGCGGTGAGCAGGGGTTTTACAACTTATCAACAGATAAAGGCGCTAGTTACTACGACTACCTTTATATACATACATCCAGTTACGCGAATAACCTTTCCACAAATAAAACATCAACTAAAGCATTGAAGAGTCGAGGATAGAGATGAAATTTACAGTTGAGCAATCAGCGTTAACCGATGGGGTTAATTGGGTTTCCCGTTCTCTCTCAACCAGACCAATCAAAACAGAGTTACTAGGAATTGTTATCGATGCAACCAACAATGAGGTTTTCTTATCTGCATCGGATTTAGAGACAGCAAGCAAGGCGCACTTTGCAGCAGAGGTTAAAGAAGCCGGCAAGGTATTAGTTCCTGGAAAGTTGTTAGCTGAGATCTCACGATCGCTACCAAACAAGCCAATTACCTTTGTTTTAGATGGCTCTCGTGTACTTGTAACAAGTGGCAGCGCAAAATTCACTTTGCCAACACTTTCAGTTGATGAGTACCCAAACCTGCCAGAGCTTCCTGATTCAACAGGAACAGTTCCAAGTGACACCTTTGCAACCGCTGTTGCACAGGTTGCAATTGCAGCAGGGCGAGATGATTCACTACCAACACTTACAGGTGTTCATGTAGAGATCAATGAAGAGACAATTACATTCGCAGCAACTGATCGCTATCGCCTAGCTGTGCGTGAAATGCCATGGGCACCTACCGCGCCAAACACAACAACCACAGCGCTTTTACGCGCTCGCACAATTGCAGATGCCGCCAAATCATTAACTGGATCTAAAGATGTCTCACTCTCTTTTGCACCAAACACAAGCAACGATCGTTTAGCCGGCTTTGCAGGTGATGGAAAGACAATGACATCACGTATGTTGGATGGCACCTTCCCTCCATACCGTCACCTACTCCCACAAGATGTAACCACCACAGCACTTATTGAGGTTGCAACACTTTTAGATTCAGTACGTCGTGTTGCCTTAGTAACTGATAAAACCGTTCCACTACGCCTAGATTTCAATAACAACACCCTGTCTCTTGAAGCAGGTGCGGGCGAAGAGGCACAAGCAACTGAAGCGATTGAAATCCTTTTAACCGGAGAGCCAATCTCAATCGCCTTCAACCCAACATTTTTAGCTGATGGTCTAAATGCGGTCGGAACAAAGTTTGTTCAAATCTCATTTACCGGATCAAACAAGCCAGCGATCTTGATGGGTAAGAGCGATAAGGATGGCGCGCTTGTTGAAAGCTACCGCTATCTATTAATGCCAATGCGTTACGCATCCTAAACACAGGTACCTCGTGCGTATTAACAAGTTGGCTCTCACCAACTTTCGCTCATACAACTCACTTGAGTTAGAGCTCCAACCTGGAGTCATCACCTTTATCGGTGATAACGGTTCAGGCAAAACTAATATCGCTGAATCGCTAATCTATTTAGCCTTCCTCTCTTCCCACCGGGTTTCAAACAATGTTCCACTAATTTCACTTGGAAACCAGCAAGCGATTATTCGTGCAGAGGTTCAACGCGAAGATCGAACACTACAAATTGATCTAGAGATCAACGCAAGTAAGGCAAACCGCGCACGAATTAATGGAAACCCAACCCGCAGCCAACGTGAAATCTTGGGCGCAATTCAAATTGTTTATTTTTCACCTGAAGATCTAGATCTAGTGCGCGGAGAACCAGGCACCCGCCGCGATTTTCTAGACCGTTTGTTAATCACCAGAACCCCACGTTTAGCAGGGGTTATCGTTGATTATGAGCGGGTTGTAAAGCAACGCAACGCGCTATTAAAAACCAGAACATCAGCTGCGGCACTCGCGCCATGGAATGAACAACTCATTAAATTAGGTGCTGAATTAACAGCAGAACGTATTGCACTTATAGATGCACTTAATCCACATGTTGCAAAGAATTACGCAAATCTAAATGAGGTAAAACCCGCATCTATCTCTTATAAGTGCAGCACTGAAGGGGTAACACACAATATTGAAGAGAACATCACAGTACTAACGGCTCGTTTAGATGAGGTTGCATACCAAGAGATTGAACGTGGGGTTTCCTTAATCGGCCCACACCGTGATGACCTACATTTACAACTCGGTGATTTTCCTGCCAAAGGTTATGCAAGCCATGGCGAATCCTGGTCGGTGGCGATCTCACTTCGAATTGGTTCATTTAACCTTTTGAAATCTGAAGGCGCATCTCCAATTTTGATTTTGGATGATGTTTTTGCTGAACTTGATACATCTCGCAGAATTCAATTAATGTCTGCCACCCAATTAGCAGAACAAACCTTTATTACCGCAGCTGTGGAAAGTGATCTGCCTGCAGAGCTACTAACACAAAAGTTTTACGTAACTCCTGGTGTTGTGAAGAAAGGGAAGAGTTAATGAGTAACCGCGACTTAGCTCTGGACCTTTTCAAATCCTTTAAAACAGGTGTTACCCGAAAAGTAAACAAACCCGCTCCAACACCACAGGTTGGAAAACCAGGAGACCCTGAGTTAATCGGCGGTGTGTTAAACAATTTGATTTCAGATCGCGAATGGGATTCAGGGCTTGCTGAAGGAAATCTTTTTGTTAACTGGAAAAATATTGTTGGTGATGAGATCGCACAACACGCACAACCAATTTCAGTTTTAGATAATGTTTTAACAATTCAAAGCTCATCAACGGCATGGGCAACTCAATTGAATTTAATCGCTTCAGACTTACTGGCGACCATCCAAAAGGATGCCACCGGGGTGCTCATCGAGCGGCTGGCGATCATCGGCCCACAAACCCCAACCTGGAAGAAGGGGGTCCGAACCATCCGGAACGCCCGTGGCCCCAGAGACACTTACAACTGAGCCTCACCCACTATCCACCCTCAACTCCACGCTTAAAGTTCGGCTATACCCGTCCACAGGGCTTTTTTTGGCTATGTATTACCGCCATTTACGACTAGGATAATCCCGTTCCGAGAGGCAAAACCTCTCCAAACGCCCTCACAGGCGATTTCAGCGATCTAGACGGGAGGTGTTCACATGGCCGAGAGCTCATATAACGCCTCCAACATCACCGTCCTAGAAGGTCTAGAGGCGGTCCGAAAGCGCCCCGGCATGTACATCGGCTCAACCGGCGAACGCGGTCTACACCACCTGGTTTATGAGGTTGTCGATAACTCTGTAGATGAAGCACTCGCTGGTTACTGCACCGAAATTAATGTCACCTTGTTAGCAGATGGTGGTGTCGAAGTAATCGATAACGGTCGCGGAATTCCAGTTGATATTCACCCAGTTGAAAAAAAGCCAGCACTTGAAGTTGTTCTTACAGTGTTGCACGCAGGTGGAAAGTTCGGAGATGGTGGTTACTCAGTCTCCGGTGGTCTACATGGTGTTGGTATCTCAGTAGTAAATGCGCTTAGTACAGATCTTTCAGTAATTGTTCAACGCGACGGATCATTTTGGTACCAAGATTACAAACTAGGTGTACCAACAGCACCGGTTCGCAAAGGTGATGAGTCAAAGAAATCTGGAACCACTGTTCAATTCTGGCCATCAAAAGAGATCTTTGAAACTACCGATTTTTCTTTTGAGGTTTTATCAACCCGTTTCCGCGAAATGGCCTTCTTAAATAAGGGTTTGATTTTAACTTTAACCGATATGCGCGCCGGCCATGTTGATGAAAAAGGTGAGCAGTTAACAGTTCGCTATCAATACGATGGCGGAATTGCAGATTTCGTTAAACACCTCAATTCAACCCGCGGCGAAACACATAAATCAATTATTTCATTTGCCTCTGAAGATAAGAAGAACAAGATCTCACTTGAAGTATCGATGCAATGGAACGCTGGTTTTTCTGAATCTGTTTACACCTTTGCAAACACAATTCATACCCACGAAGGTGGTGCACATGAAGAAGGTTTCCGCACCGCGCTAACCTCCATTGTTAATAAGTTTGGTGAAGAACAAGGTTTTATCCGCAAGAAGGAAGATCGCCTAACCGGTGACGATGTACGCGAAGGATTAACCGCCATCGTTTCAATCAAACTTGCAGAGCCACAGTTTGAAGGGCAGACAAAAACAAAGCTTGGTAACTCAGAGGCAAAGACATTTACACAAAAGATTGTTAATGAAGAGCTAACTAGTTGGTTTGAGCAAAACCCCGCAGAAGGCAAGGAAATCGTGCGTAAAAGCATCGATGCCGCCGCCGCCCGTGTTGCAGCTCGTAAAGCACGCGACCTAAGTCGTAACCGCAAAGGTTTACTTGAAGGACGTGGAATGCCGGGCAAGTTGGCTGATTGCCAATGGACCGATCCAACTAAGTGTGAGCTTTACATCGTCGAAGGTGATTCAGCGGGTGGTTCAACAAAGGGTGGCCGTGATTCACGTAACCAAGCGGTGTTGCCAATTCGTGGAAAGATTTTGAATGTTGAAAAGGCGCGCATCGATCGTGTTCTACAAAACAATGAGGTACAAGCGTTAATCACCGCACTTGGTACTGGCGTGCATGATGATTTTGATATTGAAAAACTTCGTTATCACAAGATTATTTTGATGGCAGATGCAGATGTTGATGGTCAACACATCCGCACCCTACTTCTAACTTTACTGTTCCGTTTTATGCGCCCATTAATCGAACAAGGTTTTGTTTACTTCGCACAACCTCCTTTGTACAAATTGAAGTGGGCCGGTAAAGATGCGGTTGAGTATGCATTTAGCGATCGCGAACGTGATGGCATGATTGAGCTCGGAGTAGCTAACGGAAAGCGTTTACCAAAAGATGACGGAATCCAGCGCTTCAAAGGTTTGGGTGAGATGCCAGCTAAGGAGCTATGGGATACAACTATGGATCCAGAGCATCGCGTGCTAATCAAGGTAACCCTTGATGATGCAGCTGCAGCAGATGATTTATTCTCAGTGCTAATGGGTGAAGATGTTGAAAAACGCCGCGCATTTATTCAGCGTAACGCCAAGGATGTTAGGTTCCTGGATATCTAATGGATGAGTTAAACCCAAACAACCTCGAAAACTTCGACAAGATCGAGACCGTCGATCTTCAAATTGAAATGGCGCGTTCATATCTTGATTACGCGATGTCAGTTATTGTCGGACGCGCACTGCCAGATGTTCGTGATGGTTTAAAGCCGGTTCACCGTCGCGTTCTATATGCAATGTATGACGCTGGTTATCGCCCAGATAAGGGTTATTACAAATCTTCTCGCATCGTCGGTGATGTCATGGGTAATTACCACCCACACGGTGACACCGCGATTTACGACTCTGTAGTGCGTTTGGCTCAACATTGGTCACTTCGCTACCTATTAATCGATGGAAATGGAAACTTCGGCTCGCCTGGTAATGATCCAGCCGCAGCAATGCGTTACACCGAGGCTCGTTTATCTCCTATCGCGATGGAGATGATGCGCGATATCGATGAGGACACAGTTAACTTCATTCCAAACTACGACGGCCGTTCACAAGAGCCAACAGTTCTTCCAAGCCGTTTACCAAATCTTTTAGTTAATGGCTCTGCCGGTATCGCAGTTGGTATGGCCACAAATATTCCACCGCACAATCTGCGTGAAATCGGCGAAGCAGTAATTTTCTCTCTTGAAAATCCAGAGATGAAGCAGGATGAGCTACTTAATAATTTAATCAAGATTGTAAAAGGCCCAGATTTTCCCACAAAGGGTTTAATTGTTGGTCGTACAGGAATTGAAGAGGCCTACCGCACAGGTCGTGGATCAATCACAATGCGCGCAGTTGTTCAGGTTGAAGAGATCAACAAGCGCACATGTTTAGTTATCAGCGAACTTCCATACCAAGTTAACCCAGATAACCTAGCGCTCAAGATCGCAGAACTGGTTAAAGATGGAAAGATCAAGGGAATCGCAGATGTTCGCGATGAGGGTAATGAGCGTTTAGGTCAACGTTTAGTAATTGTCTTGCAGCAATCTGCGATTGCAAAGGTTGTTCTTAATAACCTATACAAACAAACACAGTTACAGGACACATTTGGTGCCAACATGTTGGCACTTGTTGATGGTGTTCCCCGCACATTGCGTCTTGATGAGTTTATTCGTTACTACATCGAACACCAGATCGAAGTAATTGTTCGTCGCACCAAGTACCGCTTAACTGAAAAGGAAAAGCGCGCACATATTTTGCAGGGCTATCTAAAGGCACTTGATGCACTAGATGCGGTTATCGCTTTAATCCGTGCATCAACCACACCTGAAGAAGCCCGCACAGGTTTGATGAAGTTGCTATCTGTTGATGAGATCCAAGCAAATGCGATCTTGGATATGCAGCTGCGTCGTATTGCAGCGTTGGAACGTCAAAAGATCAACGATGAATACGACGGCTTAATGGCTGACATTGTTGAGTTAAATAAAATCCTGGCAAGCCCTGAAAAGCAGCGCGAGATTGTAAAGACAGAGCTTGCTGATTTGGTTGCAAAGTATGGCGATGAGCGCCGCACACAGATTATTGCTAGCGAGGGTGATTTCAGCGCTGAAGATTTAATTCCAGATCAAGATGTTGTTGTCACAATTACCCGCGGTGGTTATTCAAAGCGCACCATGGCAGATCTTTACCGATCACAACGTCGTGGTGGTCGTGGAGTAAAGGGCGCGGCGCTAAAGGAAGATGATGTTGTAGATCATTTCTTCGTTGCCTCAACCCACGATTGGTTGTTGTTCTTTACCAACCAAGGTCGTGTGTACCGCGCAAAGGTTCATGAGCTTCCGGATGCAGGACGTGATGCACGTGGTCAGCATGTTGCAAACCTGATGGCGTTTAAGCCAGATGAAAAGATTGCAGAAGTATTGTCACTCAAGGATTACACAATCTCTCCTTACCTAGTCCTTGCTACTCGCAATGGTTTAGTAAAGAAGACACCACTTGCCGAATACGACTCACCACGCACTGGTGGATTAATTGCAATTACTTTGAAGCCAGGCGATGAAGTTGTATCCGCCTCTCTCATAAATACTGATGATGAATTACTTTTGGTTTCAACAAAGGGAATGTCACTTCGATTTACCGCAGATGATGAATCACTTCGTTCAATGGGACGATCAACAAGTGGTGTTATCGGAATGAAGTTCCGTACCGGCGATGATCTCTTAACAATGGCGCGCGTTAACGCAGATCTTGCAAAGGATTCATTTGTATTTACCGCCACCGATGGTGGTTATGGAAAGAAGACCCCAATCGATGAGTATCGATTGCAGGGCCGTGGCGGAATCGGAATCAAGGCCGCCAAGATCGATGAGAATTCACGAGGATCCCTTGTTAGCGCATTGGTTCTTCGTGATGAGGATGAGATCCTTGCGATCACTTCCGCGGGAACTGTCATGAGAACCCCTGCAGCTGAGGTCCGTCAGACCGGCCGCGACAGCATGGGTGTGCGCTTGGTCAACCTTGATGAAGGCGTGAGCCTGTTATCGGTGACCAAGAATGGCGAAGATGAGATTTCCGCGAAAAGTTAGTATGGTTCGCATCCTGAGTTGGTAAGCCGCTAACGCTCGTTTTGGGAGTTAGTGAAGTTCAAGGTAATCTTGCGCTTCTGCAATCAAGAGCAATCTTGTTGCGGGCCCATAGCTCAGCCTGGTTAGAGCGCTTCCCTGATAAGGAAGAGGTCGGTGGTTCAAGTCCACCTAGGCCCACCCGTTCTAATACGGGGACCTAGCTCAATTGGTAGAGCACCGCCTTTGCAAGGCGGGGGTTAGGGGTTCGATTCCCCTGGTCTCCACAGTAGTTTTCTTGAACTTAACTCCAACTTCTAAAGGGTGCTTAAAAACTCCGCCACCTTGAAGTACACCGGAATACCAACGATCAAGTTAAATGGAAATGTAACCCCGATACTCGAGGTTAAAGCAAGTGTTGCATTTGCTTTGGGTAGTGCAACATGAACAGCTGCGGGTGCGGCGATATAAGAAGCGCTCGCACATAAAACTCCAAAAACCGTTGCGCCGCCAACCGACAGCCCAATCAACTCTCCAATTGCAACACCTACAACACCAACAATTAACGGAAAGAAGAGCGCAAAAACAATGAGCGGCTTTCCAACCTTGCGAACCTCTGAAAAGTTAAATCCTGCCAAGTAACCAAGATGAAGTAGGAACAAAACTAAGAAACCGCTTAGCAGACCACCAAAGAAGGGATTAACCTTTTCATATCCTTCATTGGTTGATACAGCACCTATAAACAAACCACCACATAGTAGTAAGACAGTTTTTCCTAGTAAGACCTCTTTTAAAGTCTCACTCCACTTTACCTCTGAACCAGATTTTCTTGAACCTAAATAAATACCAACTATTAATCCCGGAATCTCCATAAGTGTTAGTAAAGCAGGAGCAAAACCTTCAACAAAGATTGAATTACTCTCTAAAAACAAGAGCGCTGCCGAGAAGGTAACAAGTGATGTCGATCCATAATGTGCTGCGATAGAGCCACGATCAACCACCGACAAAGATTTGATCAAACGTAATGACAGGTATGCAACAACTGGAATAAAGGCACCGGCCACAATAGTTGTTACAGCTGGAGCAAAAATCTCTTCAAAGGAAACATTTTTTAAGGAGTGCCCACCTTTGAGTCCAATTCCAAACAAAAGGTAGATCGAGAGAAATTGGTAGATCTGCTCAGGGACCCGAACATCGCTCTTTATGCGTGCTGCAAGAAAACCAAAAGCAAAGGCCAAAACACCTACTGATACCAGGTTGGATAGCGCTAAATCCCATGAACTCACAGGAAAAAGATACATGAAGTTTAATTCATGAGTCAAATCTCATGTATATTTAACCCATGACGACGGCGAAAACCCAAGCATCATGGACATTTCTCTCAAATCACGGTCATATCTTGGTGCATATCAATCGCAACCCTGATTCAAAGGTGAAAGAGATCGCAGAGGCTGTAGGAATTACAGAACGCAGCGCACTTTCCATCCTGTCAGATCTTGAAACCGGCGGATATATATCTATTGAAAGAGTTGGTCGCAGAAATAGTTATCGGGTCAATAGCAACAAAAGCTTTCGCCACCCTATTGAGGCGCAGCAACCAATTAGCGCGCTGCTAAGGATATTTTCTAAAAAGTGAACTTCATCAAGAGCCGTTACAACTCCAAGTTAGCTGTCATGGCAACCAAACATGACAAAGGCAGATTACTTGCCCCTCACTTTGATGAGATCTTGTCGATGAGAGTAGAAGAGGTTTTGGTAGACACCGATCTTCTAGGAACCTTTTCCGGCGAAATCGAACGAGTTGGCACACCACTAGAGGTTGCGATCAAGAAGGCACGGCTTGGAATTGAAAGAACCGGCAACCCTTACGGTGTTGCCTCAGAGGGCAGTGTCGGACCAGATCCATTTATGCCGATCATTAACGCAAATATTGAAACTATTGTCTTTGTAGATGATGAGCTTGGTATTGAGGTTCATGAAAGTATCAAATCAAATGAGATAACTGCCTTTACAACTACAACCTTAAAAAATGATCTGGGTAGTTTTTTGCAAAAGGCGGATTTTCCAAATCATGCAATCATTGTTAAGCCACATAAAGGTGCTGGTGCCTATAAAGGGATCCGCGATCTGCGCGAGTTAGAGAAAGCAATTACCCAGGCACGAGATCAATCAGCAGATGGTGAAGCGATCATCGAAAGCGATTTAAGAGCGATGTGTTCACCATCTCGACAAGTAAACATCTCAAGTGCAGCGCTTAAGTTGGCGCAACGGCTATCCCACACATGTCCCGAGTGCGATACACCTGGATGGGGGCTCAAGGGTTACATCCACGGGGTGGAATGTTCTGAGTGTGGAGATTTCTCAAGTGATGCGATTAAGCAAGAAATCATGGGTTGCGTTAAGTGCGAATACACAGTGCCAGGTGCTGTGATTAACCTGACTTTAGATCCAGCACGTTGCATGAGTTGTAACCCGTAAAAAACCTTTGATCTTTAGCGTAATCTAGCGCCATGACTACAACAGCTACCCTTCATACATCACTAGGTGACATCGTCATCGAACTTTTCCCAAACCATGCACCAAAGACAGTTGCAAACTTTGTAGAACTAGCAACTGGTGCAAAAGAGTGGACAGATCCACGCACCGGCGACAAGACAACTGCAAAGTTGTACGACGGAACAATCTTTCACCGCGTCATCGATGGCTTCATGATTCAAGGTGGAGATCCACTAGGTCGCGGAACAGGTGGACCGGGATACCGCTTCGAGGATGAGTTCCACGGAGAGTTAGTTTTTGATCGTCCTTACATTCTTGCAATGGCAAACTCAGGACCTGGAACAAATGGGTCACAGTTCTTTATTACCGTTGCACCAACAACCTGGTTGAACCGTAAGCACAGCATCTTCGGTGAGGTTAAGGATGCAGCAAGCCAAGCTGTTGTCGACAAGATCGCAACAGCAAAGACTGGTGCACAGGACAAGCCAACAACTGACATAACAATCAACAGCGTTACAGTTGCTTAAGCGTTCTGCTACTTACTCTTTAATCGCAGTTATCTGCGGTGCTTATCTGCTGCAACTGTTAGTTCCATCTATTCAACAACAGTTGCTGCTTCCAAGTTTTGAGTATTTACAGTTCAGCAATGAGTGGTACCGACTATTAACAGTTGCACTAACACATGGTGGATTCCTTCACCTAGGTTTCAACATGTACTCGTTAATGGTTTTAGGTAACCCACTCGAAGCAGCGTATGGAAAACAAAAGTTCTTAATTGTTTTCTTCTTCTCACTTTTAACCGGCTCGCTTGCCTCTTCATACTTTGCACCCATTTACGGAGCATCGGTCGGGGCATCAGGTGCGATCTTTGGTTTATTTGGAGCGCTAGTAATTGTTGGAAAACGTATTGGCGCAGATATTCGTTCCATTGTTGTGATTATCGGAATCAACTTTGCCTTTGGCTTTGCTTTGGGCGGGGTTGATTGGCGGGCACATTTAGGTGGATTAATCGGCGGGGTAGTAGCGGCCCAACTAGTTATGGTGCGCAGGTAGGTTATCCACAGGGTTTTCCCACACTGTGGATCGAATTACATGGTTGTAATTAAGTGAGTATTTAAAGGATTTAGCGCGCTAGTTAGCTTTGGCGATGACGCTTCGCTCTATCGCCATCTAGTAGCGAGCGAGAAGCCCACACCAATAAAGCTAAAGCCGATAATCATGTTCCAAGCGCCGATTCCTGGCACTGGGTACTGGGTCTGAGTCACATAGAAGATGACGATCCAGAACAAGCCGATCAAGAAGGCGGTAACCATGGTTGGGGCAAGCCAGCGTGGGCTCTCCAACGGTGCGTGAGGGGTTTGGACTTCAACCTCTTGGTTGTGAGCGCGCTGCTCCTCGACCTTCTTGCGTAGCTTTGATTTAGGCATACGCGAAAGATACACCATGAGACACAATGCTCCTATGGCCACCCAGATTCTTGTCGTCGATAACTACGACTCCTTTGTCTTTAACTTGGTGCAGTACCTGCAGCAGTTAGGCGCAGAGTGCACCGTGGTTCGAAATGATGCGGTGGCGGCCAGCGAGGCTTCACAGTACGACGGCGTGCTGATCTCTCCAGGACCAGGAACCCCAGAAAAAGCTGGAGTCTCAGTTGAGATGATCAAGTACTGCGCACAACACTCAATTCCATTGTTTGGAGTCTGCCTAGGACATCAAGCAATTGGTGTGGCCTTTGGTGCAACGGTTTCGCGGGCACCAGAACTTCTTCACGGAAAGACATCGCTTGTGTATCACAAACAAGAGGGTGTCTTAGTTGATCTGCCATCACCATTTACCGCAACCCGTTACCACTCATTGTGTGTTGAAAAGGATTCAGTTCCTGACACATTACATGTAACCGGAACAACGGATTCAGGTTTAGTAATGTCAATGGAGCACACAACACTTCCAATTCAAGGAGTGCAGTTTCATCCAGAGTCGGTGTTAACTGAACACGGACACCAGATGCTTGCTAACTGGTTGGTGATGTGTGGAGATAAGGGCGCTCGCGAACGCGCAGTTGGATTATCTCCCGTAGTTTCTCGCTAAGTTACGGCGTTTTATTAATTGTAATTGTTACTGATTTACCAATGGTTTGTGTAGTTCCTGCATCAGGTGCTTGACGAATAACAACACCAATTGGTTGATTTGCATCAAAACCTTCAACCTCGCGAACCAAGAAACCGCTCTGCACCAAAATGGTTTTTGCTTGCAGCGCTTCGACTCCAATTAATGCAGGAACCGTTACCTCACCACTTGCAATTTGCAAAACAACACCGCTGCCTGCGGTAATTGTTGAACCAGGTTCCGGAACTACCTGCAATACAGTTCCTTGTGGCTCATCAGATGGAACAGCTTCAGTTGATGAGACAAGTAATCCAACAGCTGCCAAGGCGCTTCGTGCATCTAAGAGCGACATACCAACTAAATCAATAGGTACCACCGATGCACCCGGACCATCTGAAATTGTTAAGACAACCCCAGATCCCTTTTGCGCACGAGTTGTTGCAAGCGGAACCTGACTTGCGACTCGACCTTTTGGAATTCTTCCATCAAAGGCACGAGAAACTGTGACTACATAATCGCTCAATAAAGATCGTGCCTCAGCTTCAGTTAAGCCAACAACATTGGGCAGCTGCGGCAGATTAGATGTTTCAACATCTGGGCGAGCCAAGAAAACCCCTGCAATTAGCACCCCAAGGGCGGCAACACCACTAATTGCGCCGATTAATACCTTGCGACGAGAAACCGGTTTCTTTGCAATCTTGGTAGTTAATACCTCACCGGTTTTTATCTTGTATAAATCATCAAGCATCAACCCTGCTGATTGATAACGATCATCAGGGTTCTTAGCCAATGCAACGGTTAACAAGGTGTCGATACCGGCTGGAAGTTCAGGAACGATTGAACTTGGAAGGGTTAAAACACCCGAAACATGTTGGTAAGCGATCGATACCGGTGTCTCGCCAGTAAATGGTGGCTTACCGGTCAAGATCTCATACAACAAACATCCAGTCGAATAGATATCACTGCGCAGATCAGCAACCTCACCCAATGCTTGTTCCGGTGATAAGTACTGCGCTGTTCCAACAACATTCCAGGTGCTTGTAAGCGTTGCACCTAAATCAGCTAACGCACGAGCGATACCAAAATCCATCACCTTGACATCACCATTATCGGTAATCATGATGTTTGCAGGTTTGATATCTCGGTGAACAATTCCGCTTTGATGTGAGTACTCAAGAGCTGCCAAGATTCCTTCGCCGATTTCAAGAGCGCGCTTAAGCGGAACACGATCACCTTTATGAATTAATTCGCGAAGGGTGAGCCCAGAAATTAACTCCATAACAATGTATGGCGCAGGCTCTTCACCTGAATCGTAAACCGCAACAATTCCGGGATGATTTAAAGCAGCAGCGGCCAACGCCTCTTTACGAAAACGTGCAACAAAGGATGGGTCACGAGCTAAATCACTTCGCAAAACCTTAACTGCAACCTGTCGTGCAAGACGTGTGTCTTCGGCGATGTAAACATCAGCCATGCCACCGGTGCCGATCATTTCACCTAATTTGTAACGACCACCAAGGAGCGCATTAATCATGTGCCGCTCCTAACATTGAAGTTGTTGTAGTTACAGAATCTGAAACATCGGCAATAAGTACAGTGACATTATCAGGTGCACCATTGACATAGGTTGCATCAACTAAAAACTTAACCGCATCACCTTTATCAGATTTCTTTAAGCCGATCTTTATCTCTTTTTCCGTTAAAACCCCTGACAAACCATCGGAACACAACAGGTAGCGATCGCCCTTTTTGATCTCATACATCTGTAAAACGGGTGTTACATCCCCATCGCCACGAAGAGCTTGGGTCAACATCGAACGTTGTGGGTGATCAGCCGCCTCTGCCTCTGAGATTGCACCTTGATCAAGTAGCTCCTGAATAACTGTGTGGTCATTACTTAACTGTTCCAAGTTGTTTCCACGTAGGCGATAACACCGTGAATCTCCAACATGGAGCAGTGAGATGTACTTATCTCGAATCAACAAAGCGGTCAGGGTTGTTCCCATTCCACGCTTTTCAATCTCTTCATCGGTAACCAATGAAATCTCTGCATCAATACTGTGAAGCGAGTGCATCAAAAGATCTTCTACTGAATCCTCATCTATCTCTGAAGATATCAACGTTGGAGTAAGTGATTTCAAAACCTCTACCGCAATACGTGATGCAACTTCACCAGCAGCATGGCCTCCCATGCCATCGGCGACCGCGATTAACTGCGGAGAGACAAAACCAGAGTCCTCATTGCCTTGACGCACTAAACCAATAGCAGAGCGCGCAGCAGTTTCAAAGAAGTGTGCACTCATAGTTCTAAGAGTAACGGTGTAACCTTCAAAGGTGAAGATTTACGCCCACCGCGGATCCTCGATGCACCACCCTGAGTTAACAATGGCTGCCTACAAGGCGGCCATCGATGATGGGGCCGATGGTTTTGAATGTGATGTGCGCATAACCAAGGACAACCAATTGGTGTTGTGGCATGACGCAGATATGCAACGGATCTGCGGTGATTCAGCGTTAATCGCTAACTCAACACTTTCTGAGATTAAAGATATCTACCCCGAAGCAATGAGTTTAGAAGAGCTTTTAATTCTGGCGCGAGATAACAAAAAAGAGCTAGCGATTGAAACTAAGCATCCAGTTCCAACCGGAAGCGCTGTTGAGAAAGCGGTACTAGAGCTTTTGGCTCAAGAGAAACCAGTTGCAGATGTTTACATCATGTCATTTTCTTGGCTTGCATTAGAAAAGGTGCGATTGATTTCACCACAGCAAAAAACAGTTGCTTTGTTGGATAAGCGGTTTGGTGGATTAATGCGTCGATTTACCTCCGCACAAGCAATTGGACCTGGCATTGCAACTCTTCGCGAAAAACCTGAACTATCTCGAGATGAGCGCAAACTCTTTGTGTGGACGGTCGATGATGCGCACGATATGCGCTTTTGTGCCAGTAAAGGTGTCGATGTACTGATTACAAATACCCCGTCATATGCAAGGTCGGTGCTCGGGTATCATTAGCAAGTGAGTACATACGCCTATCTCGGTCCCAAGGGAACATTTACAGAGGCGGCTCTTAAAAAGATCACTTCCTCTAATGATCGCCTTATGCCTTATGCCAACGTCACCGCAGCACTTGATGCGGTTCGTTTGGGTAAGGCGCACTTTGCATTAGTTCCTATTGAAAACTCTGTCGAAGGTGTTGTTGCACGCACACTTGATGAGCTTGCAACCGGTGAACCATTAACAATTGTTGGCGAAGTTACCTTGCCAGTCTCTTTTGCTTTGATGATTAAAGGTGATGACAAGGAAATCCTGCGCATCGCTACACATCCACATGCAGAGGCACAGTGCCGCAACTATGTTGCAACCAATTATCCAGATGCCGAATTAATCGCAACCGCATCAACTGCAGCAGCGGCAGAAGCAATCTCACGTGGCGAGTTTGATGCTGCGATCGCAGCACCAGTAGCTGCGGCTCATTACGGTTTACGAGTTATCGCTGACAACATTGGCGACAATGTAGGTGCGATCACCCGATTCATCTTGGTTTCAAAGCCAGGCACAATTCCTAAGAACACAGGGTGGGACCGAACATCACTTGCGGTCTTTATCGGCATCGATCACGCAGGTGCCTTGCTCGACATCCTGACTGAGTTTGCAAAGCGCGATGTAAACCTAACTTTTATCCAATCACGTCCAACTGGACTCGAGCTTGGCCACTACCATTTCATTATTGATGCTGAGGGTCACATCGCAGATACATCGGTGAAGGAGGCAGTAGAAAGCCTTCGAGCGATCTGCGAAGACATTCGATTCCTTGGCTCATACCCACGAGAAAAGGCAAGTAAATGATTGATATCAAGTACCTACGTGAAAACCCTGATGCGGTTCGCGCATCACAAAAGGGTCGCGGTGAGGATGCATCAATCGTTGACAAGGTAATTGCGATCGATGAGATTCGTCGCGCTGCGATTGAAAAGTTTGAAACCTTGCGCGCTGAACAAAATATCTTGTCAAAGTCTGTCGGAGCTGCAAAAGGTGATGAAAAGGCTGCATTACTTGAGAACGCTAAAGAGTTAGCAACAAAGGTGAAAGAGGCTGATTCAAAGCGGGCAGAGGTTGAAGAGGAAAGCAAGCAGTTGATTATGCAGCTTTCAAATATCCTCGATCCAGAAGCACCAATTGGTGGAGAAGCAGATTTTGTAGTTATTGAACATGTTGGAACACCACCCACATTTGATTTTCAACCCAAGGACCATGTTGAACTCGGAAAGCTATTGGGTGCAATTGATACCGAGCGCGGTGCCAAGGTTGCAGGTTCTCGTTCTTACTACCTAACCGGTGTTGGCGCGATGCTTGAGTTCGCTCTTGTTAACTACGCGATCTCATCTGCATTAAAGGCTGGATTCACTCCAGTAATTCCACCAGTACTTGTAAACCCGGCAGCGATGGAGGGAACAGGTTTCCTTGGACAAGCTGCAGAAAATGTTTACCATCTTGAAAAGGATGATGTTTATTTAGTTGGTACCTCAGAGGTTCCACTTGCTGCGATGCACATGGACGAGGTTCTTCCAGCTGACAAACTTCCGATGCGTTATGCCGGTTACTCATCATGTTTCCGCCGCGAAGCTGGAACATATGGCAAGGACACCCGCGGAATTATTCGCGTTCACCAATTCGATAAGGTTGAAATGTTCTCTTTCTGTCACCCAGATCAGGCAAAGGAAGAGCACAAGCGATTGCTGCAATGGGAGAAGGATTTCCTCAACGCAATGGAGATTCCATACCGAGTAATTGATGTGGCATCTGGCGATCTAGGATCAAGTGCCAACCGCAAGTTTGATATTGAGGCATGGATTCCTACACAAGAGGCTTACCGCGAGGTTACAAGTACCTCAAACTGCACCGAGTTTCAGGCCCGCCGCTTAAATATTCGCTTTAAGGATGCTGATGGAACCAAGGCTGTTGCAACACTTAACGGCACATTAGTTGCGATTCCGCGCATGATTGTTGCGATTCTTGAAAACCACCAAAACGCTGATGGTTCAGTCAATGTTCCAGCAGCTCTACAACCATTCTTAGGAATGAAACGATTTGAGTTGGTGTGAGTAAGCGCCCTAAGTTAATTGCAACAGATCTTGATGGCACCATTGTTTCTCATAAGGGTGTAATTTCACAGAGAACTGTTGATGTATTTACCCGTGCAAAGGATCTTGGTGTTCATGTTTTCTTTGTAACAGGTCGCCCACCACGTTGGATGGGAGAAATCCGTGAAGCCTTTGGCTTTGGCGAAGCTATTTGCTGTAACGGTGCGATGTTGTATGACTTAATGAATGACAAAGTTTTAGAGGAGTGGATGATCTCAGTAGAGGATCAACTAGAGGTTGTACGCCGAATGAGAATTGCGATGCCAGAGATGTCATTTGCTGTTGAATCAAATGATCATTATCACCGCGAGATCGCATATATTCCAAAATGGGATGTTGGCTTAGATGATGTTGGTTCAAACAAAATTGAAGATGTCATTAATCGTCCAGCGTTAAAGATTTTGGGAAGATGCAGTAATCACGAGTTTTCTTCAGATGAGATGGTTGAAGTTGCCCACCGCGAACTTCATGATCTGGTAACTGTTACACACTCAACCTCACGTGATTCACTTATTGAAATCTCTGCGCTTAATGTTTCAAAGGGTGCAACCCTTGCGATGATGGCAGAGCGCCTAGGTTTAACCGCCGATGACTGCGTTAGCTTTGGTGATAACCCCAACGATTTCTCAATGCTGCAATGGGCTGGACGTTCCTATGCGATCTCAGATGGACACCCAGCAGCTCCAACTTTTGCCACAGCGGTAGCCGAACCTTGTGAAGTCGATGGGGTCGCAAAGATCATCGAACAACTCTTAGATCTACCCGCCTAAGCCCACCCCGATTTTCAGCCTGAGCCATATTCGGGTAATCTCTCCCACGGAGGGCTCGCATAGCGGCCGAGTGCACCGGTCTTGAAAACCGGCAAACGAAAGTTTCGTGGGTTCAAATCCCACGCCCTCCGCCATTTTTCTTAGCCCAAGGTTCACCCCGAACTTTGTGGTTGAGTTCATACGCCTCAAGCGCAGCTACACCTAGCCACATTTACGGCAAAAGAGGACACTAATCCCAGTTATTTTTATACCTAGGGGAGTCGTCAATGTCAGGTGTTTTCTCACCAACGCGCGCAAAGATCAAAGAGCGCACGCTTCGTACAGATAAGTATTGGGTTGAACCGCTATTAACCTTTAGCGTTCTAATCTCATTTGTTATCTACGCAACCTTCCGCGCTTTCGAAAACAAGTACTACTTTGTAAAAGATAGCCACTTGATCTCTCCTTTCTATTCACCATGTTTGTCTGACAGCTGCGAGCCTGGCGCAACCATTGCTAACTTCACCCCAGTAAGTTCACAAATCTTTAACTTTGCATTATCTCCAGCGCTAATTATTTTGATCTTCCCTCTTGGTTTCCGTATGACTTGCTACTACTACCGCAAGTCTTACTACCGTTCATTCTGGATGTCACCACCAGCATGTGGTGTTGCAGAGCCTCATAAGACATACACAGGCGAAACTCGTTTCCCATTAATTATTCAAAACTCACACCGTTACTTCTTCTACGCAGGTCTTATCTTCAATGTGATCCTCACCTATGACGCAATCATCTCCTTTAGAGATGCTGAAGGAAATTGGGGCCACATGAGCGTTGGTTCACTAGTGCTAACACTCAGCGCTGCGACATTGTGGCTGTACTCATTGTCATGCCACTCTTGCCGCCACACAATCGGTGGTCGCCTCAAGAACTTCTCAAAGCACCCAGTGCGTTACAAGTTGTGGTCTTGGGTTTCAGTTCTTAACCACTCACACCAACGTTTTGCATGGTTCTCATTAGCAGCTGTTGCATTCGCCGATATCTATGTTCGCCAAGTTGCAACTGGCGCATGGACCAACTTCTACTTCTTCTAAAAGGAAAATCGACTATGACACTAGAACGCCATAAATACGATGTCCTTGTAATCGGTGCCGGAGGCGCTGGATTACGTGCCGCTGTTGAGGCTCGCGAATCAGGACTGCGTGTAGCAATCATCTGTAAATCCCTATTTGGTAAGGCCCACACAGTTATGGCTGAGGGTGGCGCTGCAGCATCAATGGGAAATGTGAATGACAAAGATAGTTGGATGGTGCACTTCCGCGACACGATGCGCGGTGGAAAGTTCCTTAACCATTTCCGCATGGCAGAGCTTCACGCGAAAGAGTCACCAGATCGCATCTGGGAGCTAGAAACTTGGGGCGCGCTCTTTGATCGCACTAAAGAAGGAAAGATTTCACAACGTAACTTCGGTGGACATGAGTATCCACGCCTTGCACACGTTGGTGACCGCACAGGTCTAGAACTCATTCGCACCATGCAGCAGAAGATTGTTCAGTTGCAACAAAAGGATGGTCGCGAAACCGGCGATATGGAAAGTGGCATCAAGGTTTTCGCAGAGCTAACCATCACCGACATTCTTAAAGAGAATGGCAAAGTTTCTGGTGCCTATGGTTACTGGCGCGAGAGCGGCGAAGAGGTCTTGTTTGAGGCACCAGCGGTTGTAATTGCAACTGGTGGAGTTGGAAAAACTTTCAAGATTACTTCAAACTCATGGGAAGGTACTGGCGACGGGCATGCACTTGCATTGAAGGCTGGTGCAAACCTTGTTGATATGGAGTTCTTACAGTTCCACCCAACAGGAATGGTGTGGCCACCATCTGTTCGCGGAATTTTGGTAACTGAATCTGTACGTGGTGAAGGTGGAGTTCTTACCAACAACCTTGGTGAGCGTTTCATGTTCAAGTACATCCCAGATGTTTTCAAAGATAAGTACGCAGACAACGAAGCTGAGGCAGATCGTTGGTACACAGATCAGGACAACAACCGTCGTCCACCAGAGCTACTTCCACGTGATGAGGTTGCACGCGCAATCAACAGCGAGGTAAAGGCTGGTCGCGGAACTGAACATGGCGGAGTATTCCTCGATGTTTCAAAGCGAATTCCTGCAGATGTAATTAAGAAGCGTCTTCCATCTATGTGGCACCAGTTCTATGAGTTAGCTGGCGTAGATATCACCAAAGAAGCAATGGAAGTTGGCCCAACCTGTCACTACGTAATGGGTGGCGTTGAGGTAGAGCCAGATACCGCTGCTGCAGTAGGAGTTCCAGGCTTGTTTGCCGCTGGTGAAGTTGCTGGCGGAATGCATGGTTCAAACCGTCTTGGCGGAAACTCACTGTCAGATCTTTTGGTATTTGGTCGTCGTGCCGGAATGGGCGCGGTTGAGTATGTAAAGAACAACACAGCAACTCCAGTGAGTGAGGCTGCAATTAAGGCAGCGGCTGCAAAGATTCAAGCACCATTTGATCGTCAAGGTGGAGAAAACTCTTACTCACTACATGCTGAGCTACAAGAGGTTACACACAACCTTGTCGGAATCATTCGAACAGGTGCCGAACTAAAGGAAGCGATTGCAAAGATTGCAGATATTAGAAAGCGCAGCGCAAATGTTGCAGTTACTGGTGGACGTAAGTTCAACCCAGGTTTCCACTTGGCGTTTGATCTAGACAATATGTTGTTGGTTGCAGAATCAACGGCAAAGTCAGCTGATTCTCGTGAAGAGTCACGCGGTGGACACACACGTGATGACTTCCCAGGAATGAGCAACGAGTGGCGTCAGGTTAACCACATCTCATCATTTGATGGCGAGAAGGTAAATGTTCGCAAGCAAGCCTTGCCACCAATGCCTAAAGAACTCTTTGAACTCTTTGATGTTCACGAGTTGGAGAAATACATGACACCGGAAGAAGTTTCGAAAGGCGGTTCCAACTAATGGCGCGCAATATTAAACTTCGCATTTGGCGTGGAGATTCAACTGATGGCGGTCTCAAAGATGTTGTTGTTGAGGCTAACGAAGGTGAAGTAGTCCTCGATGTAATCCACCGTGTTCAAGCAACACAGATGGGTGATCTAGCTGTTCGCTGGAACTGTAAGGCTGGTAAGTGTGGATCTTGTTCAATGGAGATCAACGGAAGACCTCGTCTTGCATGTATGACACAGGTTGCATCATTTGGTGAGGAAGAGACAATTACTGTCACTCCACTCCGTGCATTCCCAATCATTAAAGATCTAGTTACAGATGTCTCTTTTAACTACAAAAAGGCTATGGAAGTACCTGCTTACGAGCACCCAAAAAACCTTGCTCCAGGTGAGGCTCGCATGGAGCAGATCGATGTGGAGCGCTCACAAGAGTTCCGAAAGTGCATCGAGTGCTTCCTTTGCCAAGATGTTTGCCACGTTGTGCGTGACCACGAAGAGAACAAGAAATCATTTGCCGGTCCACGCTTCTTTATCCGTATCGCAGAGCTAGATATGCACCCTCTCGATACCCTGAAGAATCGCAAGAAGGCTGCACAAGAAGAGCATGGTCTCGGAATGTGTAACATCACAAAGTGCTGTACTGAGGTTTGCCCAGAGCACATCAAGATCACCGACAACGCAATCATTCCTATGAAGGAGCGCGTTGCTGACATCAAATACGATCCAGTTCGTTGGTTAGGATCAAAGATTCGCAAGCGCGAGGGCCTATAATTTCTTTATGAAGTTATTGGTTCGTTGGGGAGCACTCGCTCTTTCATTTTGGGTAGCAACTGCGTTGATTCCAGGAATCGATGTTAAGGGCGGGGTTACAACCTATTTATGGGTTGCGCTCCTGTTTGGCTTACTCAATGCGACTCTGGGATCTTTGCTAAGGCTCCTCACACTACCGGCTGTAATACTGACATTAGGTTTATTTCTCGTTGTAGTAAACGCCGCAATCTTGATGTTGGTCGCACGTTGGAGCGAGAGCTTAGATGTCAGTAGCTTCTGGTCAGCGATCTTTGCAGCGATTGTAATCTCTATCGTTACACGTCTTGTCTCTGGCTTTGGTAAGAAAGCATTACCCAACTGAACTCCTTAGCGCTAGTTTCACTCGGCGGAGTAGCCGGAACACTGGCGCGGTATGGCATCGGAGAACTCTTTCCCGATGATCGCCAAGGAGTATTAATCGCCAATATCGCAGGTGTAGCCCTTGCTTCGGCGCTGCTTGTCTTGCTGCAACGCCGTGGAACCATTCTATTACGCCTACTTTTACTACCTGGATTCTGTGCCGGCTTTACAACTTTTTCCGCCGTTACCGCTCTTTCCCTTGAACCAATCGAAGGTGGAGCGCTCTTTCTTGCACAAAATGTTTTTCTTTCACTTATTGCGGTAATTGTTGTACTTCCTGTAGCTCGTAAGTTGATTCCGGTGCGCACGTGAATATGGCACTGATTCTTTTAGGAGCGGCTATTGGTGGTCCGATGCGCTTTGTAGTGGATCAAAAAATCCGCACCTACACAGCCAAACCGTACGGAATCTTTATCGTAAACATCGTGGGTTCTTTCCTGCTCGGTTTAACCTACGGCAGAGTTGAAGAAGGTTTTGATTTATTTGCTATTGGTTTTGCAGGCGCATTTACAACCTGGTCAACCTTTATGCTGGATATCTACTTAGCCTACGAACTCAAGCGCTATAAAGAGGCAGCGGCCAACCTATTTATGTCCCTTGGTATTGGTTTACTTGCTGCGTGGATCGGGTTGCAATTAGCGCAGTGAAGCCATCCAGGCTTCAATCTCATCTGGGTGATGAGGAATATGCTCACTTAGATTCAAGCAGCCATCTTCAGTAACAACAACATCATCTTCGATACGGATGCCGATTCCGCGGTATTCAGCAGGAAATAGCTCATCATCAGGCTGGATATAAAGACCAGGTTCAACTGTTAGGCACATGCCAACCTCTAAAACTCCGTCGCGATACTGCTCAGCACGAGCGTGCGCGCAGTCGTGAACATCCATTCCAAGCATGTGGCTAACACCATGCAAGGTCCAGCGCTTATGTAATCCAACAGCTGGATCCATAATCTCATCCAGACTCATCGAAAGAATTCCCATATCAATCAAACCTTGTGCCAACACTGTGTGGCTTGCCTTGTTGATACTTAAGAACTTTTCTCCAGGTTTAACCGCTGCAATTCCAGCTTTTTGAGCCTCGTAAACCAGCATATAAAGCGCTCTTTGAGCGGGTGTGAACTTTCCGCTAACCGGCAAAGTTCTGGTGATATCTGCGGTGTAGTACGAATCAAGCTCTACGCCGGCATCTAGTAGCAGTAGATCTCCATTTCTTACCGCACCATCGTTACGGTTCCAGTGAAGAACACATGCATGCGAACCCGATGCTGCGATTGTGTTGTACCCAAGATCATTTCCTTCAATACGTGCACGGCCAAAAAACGCTGCCTCAACAACACGTTCTCCACGTGGAGTTGCAACCGCTGCAGGTAGTGCGCGAATAACATCATTAAAGCCGCGATGTGTTGCATCAACCGCCAATTGCATCTGATTGACTTCATACTCATCTTTAATCAAGCGGGCAACAGAGACAAACTCAAGCAGCTCTGCATCACGTGCATGCTCCTTTACAGTTGCATCAACTAGATCATCAAAGCCACGCAATACGGCGGCCTTCTTGCCCTTCAAAAACTTTTCAAGCTCTGCGATTTCGCGAACTTCAATCCCGTAACGCTCTGAAGCCTCACCAGTTGTAAAGCGACGACCAACCCATAACTCACCATTTTTTGCATCTGTATAGAAAGCAGAGGTGTCGCGGGTAGAGCGAGGATTAATAAACAAGATTGGAGTATGGCCATCATCAGTTGGATCCATTACAAGAACTGAATCAGGGTTTGCTTCAACACCTTGTACGCCGGTGTAGTAAGCAAAGGCTGTATGCGGACGGTACAAATAATCGGTGTCATTGCTACGTTGCTTTGGTCCACCACTTGGAAGTACTAAACGAAGACCGGTAAATGCTGCTGACAACTCAGCGCGACGACCAACACAATGTACGATGACCTCATCTTGAGTAATTCCAGTTAAAGGTGTTGGCGCCCAACCAGTTTTCATAAACTCACCAAACATTTCTGATGGGGCTACGTCATAAACACGCTTTGCGCCAGTATTCAACGCCTTATCTGAATTCTCCATATATCTAGCCTACAAGGCGGGGATGGCGGAGCCAAAGGGTTGCGCTAAACTAGCGCTGTAACAAGGAGACGTCGCATAGCCCGGTCGAGTGCGCCTCACTGCTAACGAGGTAAGGGGTTAAACCCTTCAGGAGTTCAAATCTCCTCGTCTCCGCTCTTAATTCTTAACGATGAACCTTTTGTCATCTATTGCAAATAGCGAACCATCTTCAGCTGAGTACTCAAGCACCTGGAATAGATACTCACCCGGTGCTAGATCTTCAAGGGTGATACTCCAATCACCACGTTCTGGGCAACCACTACTTGCGGTAGTGAAACTCTCTTGCACAACCTTGTCACCTTGTAAAAGCTTCCAGACAACATTTGCTTCAAAGGTACAGGCTTGTCCTGAAATAGTTACTGGAGAAGTTAGCTCTGCACCCTGATTGATGGAGCTGATCTGTAGTGGGTTGAGAACTTCGTAACCAATAGCTCTTTCAAACTGCGCAGTGGTATCAACATGGCCTGCAAAACTTTCTACAACTTTGCCATTTACAGTAAATGCAACAGATTTCACCTCGGGGACAAACTCGGTAAGGGTCCATACGATTTGATCAATTGCACGTTGTTCACCTTCTGCGCCAACATTTAATGAGATATCGCCAAGGTCGACAGTTGCAACAGAACCAGCGATAACAACTGAGTTAACAGTATTGCTTCCGCCCCACAGATTTGTGTACTCAGGATCTAGCGGAACTACCTTGCCTGTAACCAGATCTGAAACAACCTGCAGATTCAGATCATCGGCAGCGGTCCACGGTTGTACTTCGGAGAAGAGTTTGAAACCTCGTGGGGTATCAGAGACAAAGAAGAACTTAACCGGAATACCATCTTCAACCGCGCTCTCTGTTGTTCCTTGCGCACAACCAGTAAGTAGTAACAATGAGGCGATTAACGCTGCGATTTTCTTCATAAAGTGACCATAACATGCCGGTCTGAGAGGAGGAGATAGACTGCTCTCAGGAAATGTAAATGATTAAAGGAGTGGTTTTGTTGAACTTTAAGGTCGCAATTGTTGGCGCTGGCCCAGCTGGTTACTTTGCAGCACAGGCTTTGCAAAACCTTGCCAACGACCAACGCACCTTTGAAATCGACATGATTGAACGCCTACCAACCCCATGGGGATTGGTGCGAAGCGGTGTTGCACCAGATCATCCAAAGATTAAGACCGTTTCAAAGGTTTTTGAGAAGATCGCAAACGCAGAAAACTTTAGATTGTTTGCAAATGTTGAAGTTGGCAGCGATATTACCGTTGCGCAGCTACAAGAAAAGTATGACGCTGTCATTATCGCCACCGGCTCATCTATCGGTAAAAAGCTAGGTATTCCAGGCGAAGAGCTGCGCGGATCACTCTCTGCTGCGGTCTTTGTACCTTGGTATAACGCACACCCTGATTTTGTTGGCGTGGATACTCCATTAGATGCAGATACAGCGGTAGTAATTGGTGCGGGTAATGTCGCAATGGATGTGGCCCGTATGTTGGCGCTTGAACCAAGCGAACTTGATCCAACCGATACCGCAGATCACGCAATTGATGCTTTGAAAAAGAGCAATATCCGCAAGGTTTACATCAGCGCCCGTCGTGGACCAGAGCACGCAGCCTTTACATCTCCAGAGCTACGCGAGCTTCCAAAGCTCGAACATACAAATGTTGTAATGCACAAAGCCGATATTGAAGCTGCGATAGTTCGTGCAGGAGCAGAGCCTGAAAAAGATGTAAAGAGTAATTTGGATGCGATGTTGTTAATCGCTGAAAACCCAAAGAGCAAACATGAGCGTACGATGGAGTTTTTGTTCCAGCACACACCAAAAGAGATTCTGGGAACAGATCGGGTAGAAGGAGTTGTTTACTCAACACCCGAAGGTGATGTAACAGTTAAGTGCGGTCTTGTAATCACCGCTATTGGTTATCAAGCACAGGGCATCGAAGGTGTTCCATATGAAAATGGCAAGGTTGTTAACACCGATGGTCGAGTTACTGAGAATCTTTACGTTGTTGGTTGGGCAAAGCGCGGCCCATCAGGGGTAATTGGTACTAATAAGTCAGATGCAGCAGCGGTTATGGAGCTTCTAGTCTCAGACCTGAAGAGCCCTAAAAACACTGGTGATATTGCAGAGTTATTGACCCACCAGATTGTTGTTACCCAAGAGCATTGGCAGCGAATCAATGAGGCTGAAGTATCAGCCGGTGAGGCAAAGGGTAAACCTCGGGTCAAGAGTGTTGAATGGTCACAACTTCTTAATCACGCTGGTCTTTAAACAGATTCACTCTTTCGAAACCGTTTCGTAACGCGACACGCACCAATTAGAAATCTTTGCATCAATAGGATGCTCCTATGAACAAAACCCTCACATCACGCAAAATCTTTAGCTGGGGCTCACTCGCTCTAGCTACATCGCTACTAGTTTCAGTACTAGTTCCAACAGCGCAGGCAAATACATTCTCTTTGCCAAACGCTCCAAC
>CAZQNP010000005.1:48185-49838 GCA_964594645.1 uncultured Candidatus Planktophila sp.
GTTCTACAGCTCAGCGACCTTCACGGTGCGATTGAAGGAACTTCTTTTGGTGCAGCGTTAATAACAAGCAACTGGGAAGCAGATCGCAAAGCAAATGCAGCAACCGTTGCAATTTCAGCAGGTGACAACATTGGTGCTGCTCCACCGATCTCAACAGAGTTTGAAGAGCTACCAACAATTGAAGCGCTAAACCTTGCAAAGCTTGATGTTTCAATCTTCGGAAACCACGAGCACGATCGCAACATCGATCACGTAAATAAGATTATTGGTGCATCTGATTTCCAGTGGGTAGTTTCTAACTACAGCGAAGGTGCACTTGATGCTCTTAAGTCAGGCACAAAGCAGGCTAAGAACTTCACAATCATCGAGCGTGGTGGAGTAAAGATTGGTGTTGTTGGTTCAAATACCCCAGAAACAATCGAGCAGGTATTCCCTGGAAACCTTGATTACAAGGATGCAACCGGGGCAAAGAAGACAATCACCATCAACCCAGGCGTAGCAGGCGTAAATGCAGCGATCGCTCAGGCTAAGGCAGCTGGCGCAGATATCGTCATCGCAGCCCTTCACCAGGGTTGGACAGAGAACTCAGATGGAACTGCAAAGGGACTATTCAACACATTGGCATCACAGATCAAGGGTGCAGCTGCAATCTATGGCGGTCACAGCCATCAGACATATGCATCTGTTCTTGCTGGAAGTGTTCGTGTTCCACCAACAGTTCTAGGTCAGACTCGTAACTCAGGAGTTGAGTACACACGCACACAGATCTGTATGCGCGGTGGAAAGGTTGTTGGTCAATCGATTCAGCATGTAATGCGTTCAGCATCGGCTTCAATCAATACAAGTGTTGCATCCACTACCACTACACCAGATGCAGCAACAGCTGCAATGGTTAAGAAGTACAAGGATCAACTCTCAACAAAGCTAGATGTTAAGGTCGGCCAAGTTTCAGGGCTGTTCCCACACGGTGGTACACCACCTGTACAACGCGTTGGTGAGACTCCTATTGGTAACTACATTGCAGATGTCTTGCGCGCAAAGCACAAGACTGATTTTGCAATTCAAAATGGTGGAGGTATCCGTGATTCATTCCCAGCACGTACCTACACACCAGCTGCAACAGGATTAGTACGAACAGGTACAGGTCCACTTGATGTAACACTTGGAGATGCATTTACTGTCTTCCCATTTGGAAACCAGATTGCAACAACAGTTGTTACTGGTGCAAATCTATGGAAGGCACTTGAAAACGGAGTCGGTGGTAACTATCCAAATGATGGTCGCTTCCCACAGATCTCAGGCTTCAAGTTCTCATTTGATGCATCAAAGCCAGTTGGCAGCAGAATCGTAGAAGTTACTCGTCTAGATGGAACAGCGATTCCTAAGGATGACAAGGAGTACACACTTACTACCCTTGACTTCCTAATTTACGGTGGAGATGGATACCTCAACGTGTTCTCTCCATCAAAGGCAAAGGTTCAAGGCGCACTCCTAGATGCATTTGTAGAGTCGCTAAGAGCTGACATGGCTGCTGGAAAGGTAACTCAAGTTCCTGCAGTTGATGGTCGCATAAAGAAAGTTGGCTAATTAGTAAGCAGTAAGTAGTTAAGCAAAGGGCGTCCGTTGATTCGGGCGCCCTTTGTTTTGCCTCAA
>CAZQNP010000006.1:0-25566 GCA_964594645.1 uncultured Candidatus Planktophila sp.
GGTGCTCACTAACCTCTATCGGCAAGGATCATGCAGGTGATACGGGCAGTGCAGGTGCGCTGTCCGTTTTCATTTGTAATGACAATATCCCAGCAGCAAAGAGTTTTTCCGATTGAAACCGCGGTAGCAACTCCAGTAACGATTCCGGTAGCTGCTGATTTGTGATGGGTTGCGTTGATATCAATTCCCACAATTTTACGATCTGCTCCAGCGCTAAGTTGAGTACCAACAGAGCCTAGCGACTCAGCTAGAACAACATTTGCTCCACCATGCAAAATACCCATCGGCTGAGTGTTTCCCTCAACAGGCATGGTTGCAACAAGTCTGGTGCGCGAAGCCTCGATTATTTCAATGCCCATCTTCTTATCTAGGGCGCCGATTCCACGCTCTCTAATAATTGCAAGATAATCCGGTTCAGTCATGCGCAGAGTCTAACTGGCACTCTACGATGCATCCATGACCAAACGCCTATTACTTATCGATGGGCACTCAATGGCGTATCGGGCATTTTTCGCACTACCCGCCGATAACTTCACCACCGCTCAGGGTCAGCACACCAACGCAATTTATGGCTTTGCCACCATGTTGTTGTCCTTGCTCAGTAGCGAGAAACCTACCCATGTCGCGGTTGCATTTGATGTTTCCCGCAAAACCTTTCGTTCCGAGATCTTCCCGGAGTACAAAGCCAATCGCAGCAAGACCCCCGATGAGTTTCGTTCACAGATGTCTTACCTGCATGAACTTGTTACCGCATTCGGCATTACCTCATTCGAGGTAGAAGGCTTTGAGGCCGATGACATCATCGCCACCATCGCAAAGCAGGCAGAGCGCGAAGGCGCTGAGGTTCTTATATGTACCGGTGATCGTGACTCATTCCAATTAGTAAATGAGAAGACAACCGTTCTTTATCCAAAGCGGGGTGTGAGTGATTTAGCGAGAATGACACCTGATGCGGTTGAGGAAAAGTATGGAATGTCTCCGGAGCAGTACCCAGATTTTGCAGCTCTGCGTGGAGATCCCAGCGACAATCTTCCCTCTGTTCCAGGTGTAGGTGAAAAGACAGCTGCTAAATGGGTGGTCGAGTATGGATCGTTGCATGAGTTAATCGCGAATCTAGATAAGCTCGGGGGCAAGGTTGGTCAATCCCTACGTGATTCAATCAACGATGTGATTCGAAATCGCGAGCTAACCCAACTTGTTGCAAATGTTCCACTTGAACTCAGTATCGATGCTTTGGCCTGGAGCGGGGTAGATGAGAGAAACACCAATCCACTTTTTGAAAAGCTAGAGTTCAAAACACTCAAGGATCGCATGAAGCCGATTCTTTTAAAGTCAGATTCAAAAAAACCTGAACCATCACTAGAACTTTTTGCAACTGAAGTCACCGAAGGTGTGCTCACTCCTGCTGAGGCATCTGCAAAGATTAAAAAGCATTCGGGCGATATTGCGATTGCCTACCAATTGATTGATGAAAAACTACATCGCTACGCCATTGCGTTAACTCCGGAAGATATTTTCCTCGTTCACTCTTCAGAGATGGGAGAGTGGGCAACAGATGCTGCCAAACCTAAGATTGCACATGATGCAAAGAGCCTGGCACGATTAAATGGATTGACGGGCATCGCTTTTGATACCTCACTTGCCGCATACCTGGTCAATCCTGGTGTCCGCGCTCAAGAGCTCAAAGATATTCAAGAGCGATGGGGGGATGGCTCTGCGATCAACCAATCAACCCCCGAACAAGAGCTTTTAACCTCAGCTCGAGCAATGTTTACCCTGAAGGACTCTCTGACTCGTGAGTTAAAGGAGCGGGATCTTTGGACTCTCTACACAACGATGGAGCTGCCAGTCGCACAACTTCTCGCACAAATGGAAGCTACTGGAATCGCCGTTAATAAAAAAGAGCTAGAAACCCTTGCCGCCTTCTTTGAAGGTGAAGTCAATCGAGAGACGAAAGCCGCTCATGATGCGGTAGGTCATGAGTTCAATGTTGCATCACCCAAGCAGCTCCAGGTCGTTCTCTTTGATGAGTTAAAGCTTCCTAAAACTAAGAAGATAAAGACTGGATATACAACCGATGCTGAAAGCCTAGATTGGTTGCACCAAAAGAGCGGTCATCCAGTTTTAACATCCTTGCTTCGAATTCGCGAAACCAAGAAGCTCGGAACCACAGTTGAAGGGCTGATCGCAGAGATCGCCAAAGATGGTCGTATCCACACACATTTTCAACAAACAGTTGCAGCTACAGGCCGTCTTTCATCAACTGGACCTAACCTTCAAAATATTCCCGTACGCACCGAAGAAGGCAGAAGGATTCGCAACTGCTTCACCGTCGGCAAGGGATATGTCGCATTACTCACCGCTGATTACAGTCAGATTGAAATGCGCATCATGGCTCATTTATCAAATGATGAAAAGTTGCTAGCAGCCTTTGCATCTGGCGAAGATCTACACGCAACAGTTGCTGGCTTGGTCTTTGGTGTTAAGCCTTCAGAGGTCGATCCTGAAATGCGACGCCAGATGAAGGCGATGTCTTACGGCCTGGCATACGGCTTGTCCTCTTACGGATTAGCAGCGCAATTAGATATCTCACCACCTGTAGCGCAGCAGTTGATGGACACCTACTTTGAGCGCTTTGGCGGAATCCGGGATTACCTAAAAACAGTTGTCGAAGATGCGCGCAAAGTTGGTTACACAGAAACTATCATGGGTCGTCGCCGCTATCTGCCCGATTTAATGCATGACAATCGTCAACGTCGCGAGGTTGCAGAGCGCATGGCGCTTAACGCGCCAATTCAAGGTTCAGCTGCCGACATCATTAAAGTTGCGATGCTCAATGTTCAAGTAGCTATTGAGAAAGAGAAGTTGAAATCCCGCTTGCTTCTGCAGATTCACGATGAGTTAATTCTCGAGGTTGTTGCTGGTGAAGAGGAAAAGATAGTTGAGTTAGTAAAGCGTGAAATGGGCTCGGCCTATCCACTCAAAGCTCCGCTCGATGTAAACGCTGGACTAGGCCTAACCTGGCATGAAGCCGCACATTAGTTACTTATCTTGGTTCGTTATGTCCTTCATTGCCTGAAGATCTTCTTCCTCTGTTGGGACATCATTAGCGGCGCTTAATCGTGCTCGGCCAATGGTCAAGATAATTAATCCGATAAAGACCATAATCGGCAGAATTGCTAAACCAACCTGTGGAGAATAACTCTCGGATACAACTCCACCGACAGCAGCACCCATAGCCATGAAAGACCCTTCAACGCTCCAAATCCAACCCAGGGAAGAGGTTTGTGAACCTTTAGGACGAACCGCTTCTAGAACTTCAAAGTAAAAAACCTTTTGTGCTCCGCCCAATAGTCCAATGCATGAACCAACTAGCACCATTGTCCAATCTGGATAAGTAAAGGCGACGGGGATAGTGGCTACAAACCACAATGAGTAAACCAATCGAAAAGCTGATAGTGGAGCTAACTTTTTCGAGACCAATCCGCCCAGTAATCCTCCCACCACAGTGGCTGCACCTAAGGCGGCAAAGATCCATGCAACCCGGTGGGCAACGCCTTCTTGGGTGGCAAAGGCAGGAACTGCAACGTTGAAGACACCTGCACCAAAGCCAAGGAAGCATCCCTCAAACATCAGTAACTGAATTGCGCGATCTCGCCATAATTTTTGTTGATTCTTTGCCTTCTTTTCCGGAATCCAATCACGAGATACCGGAGTAAGCGATAGCGCAATTCCACCGATAAACATCAACGCTGCAGTGGTACCTAATCCAAACCCAGGTCGATTAGACAGTGATAGCGCAGTAATAATTACTGGACCAATAACACTTGTTGAATTCATCATCGATGAATCAAAGGCGTACGCGGTGCGAAGATATGAGGGAGGAACAATGTCCTTCCACAAAGGGCGTACTGAAAGGTTGATCGGTGGCGCAGTAACTCCCAATATGAATGCTGTAATCAATATTGATCTGCTTGTTTCCATGGTGTTGAGCAACAGGATTAGCGCTGAGTACATAGGAACTAAAATTCGAATCGGCCACTTTTGGCCAAACTTATCCATCACAGAGCCGCGCAGCCCAGCAGTTATTGAGCCCGCTAGGGAGTTCAAACCGATCGCAAATCCAGCTATCGCAATAGAGCCGGTTTCCTGTTCGGCTTTGAAGAAGATTCCCAGGCCAATCATTCCGTAGGCCAATCGAGCCGGAAATGCGCTGATGCCTAGGCGAATCACCTGCGGGAAAGCAATTAGCTCTCGATATCGATTCATAAGGTAGACAAGTCTATCTTTCACGCTCATGAAAAGAAGTGGATTTGCCCATATGAGCGTGCAAACCGTACCCTTGCCCTTCAGCCGCGAAAGCGGGAACTACTACTTTCTATCCCTACGGAGCACAATTGTCTACACCACAAATTGCAGTAAATGACATTGGATCAGCTGAAGATTTTCTAGCAGCGATCGAAGGCACAATCAGAAACTTTAATGACGGCGACCTAGTATCAGGTGCAGTTGTTCAAGTTGGACGCGACGAAGTTCTTGTCGACATCGGATACAAGACAGAGGGTGTTATTCCTTCTCGCGAGCTTTCAATTCGCCACGATGCAGATCCAAACTCAATCGTTAAAGTCGGTGAGATTATCGAAGCTCTCGTTCTTCAAAAAGAGGACAAAGAGGGTCGCCTAATTCTTTCTAAGAAGCGCGCACAGTACGAGCGTGCATGGGGAGATATCGAAGGCAAGAAGGAGCGCGACGAGGTTGTCGTCGGAACTGTTATTGAAGTTGTTAAGGGCGGACTCATCGTGGACATCGGTCTACGTGGATTCCTTCCAGCATCCCTCGTTGAGATGCGCCGCGTTCGCGACCTAACTCCATACATTGGCAAGCAGGTTGAAGCACGCATCATCGAACTCGATAAGAATCGCAACAACGTTGTTCTTTCACGTCGTGCATTCCTCGAGCAGACACAATCAGAGTCACGCACGACATTCCTGAACCAGCTACAAAAGGGCCAGGTTCGCACAGGTGTTGTTTCATCAATCGTTAACTTCGGTGCATTCGTTGACCTTGGTGGCGTAGATGGCTTGGTTCACGTTTCAGAGCTTTCATGGAAGCACATCGATCACCCAGGTGAGGTTGTTGAAGTTGGCGACGAGGTAACTGTAGAAGTTCTCGAAGTTGATTTTGAGCGCGAGCGTGTATCGCTTTCACTTAAGGCAACACAGGAAGATCCATGGCAGGCATTTGCTCGCACCCACACAATCAATCAGGTTGTTCCAGGTGTTGTGACAAAGCTTGTTCCATTTGGTGCATTCATCCGTGTTCACGAAGGTATCGAAGGACTTGTTCACATCTCAGAGTTGGCAGAACGCCACGTAGAGATTCCAGAGCAGGTTGTTCAGGTTGATGATGAGCTATTTGTAAAGATCATCGACATCGACCTAGAGCGTCGTCGTATCTCACTTTCACTGAAGCAGGCTAATGAGGGTACAGAGATTGAGATCGAAGCATTTGATCCAACTCAGTACGGAATGGCTGCTCGCTACGATGCAGAAGGAAACTTCATTTACCCTGAAGGTTTTGATGCAGACTCACAAGAGTGGAAGCCAGGATATGAAACACAGCGCGAAGAGTGGGAGCGTCAATACGCCCAAGCTCAGGAGCGTTTCATGGCACACAAGAAGCAGAAGGCAGAGGCCAAGGCCGCTGACGCTGCTGCAACTCCTGCAGATGAAGTGGTTGCTGAGTAAAGAATTACATCAAGAAAGACCTCGCACTTGTGCGGGGTCTTTCTTGTTTCTTAAGGTTATTCTTAATACATGCGCGTAATAGCACTAACGGGTGGCATTGGCTGCGGCAAGTCATTAGCAGCTCAATACTTTGCTGAACTTGGAGCTTTGGTTATCGACGCAGACCAACTTGCTCGGACGGCGATTGAAAGAGGCTCGCAAGGCTTTGATGAAGTAGTTGCCTTGTTCGGAGATTCCATCCTGAACAATGGAGATATCGATCGACGTGCATTGGGAGAGTTGATCTTTAAGAACCCTGAAGCGAAGATTAAATTAGAGGGCATTATTCATCCCTTCGTTCGCCGTGAATTTGAAGAAGCCGTTGCCTCACTAAAGTCAGATGAGGTGCTTGTGTACGAAATACCTCTCCTAGTTGAAACGGGAGCACAAGATCGCTTTGATATTGTGATCACCGTTGAATCTGAAATCGAGAACCGCATTGCCCGTCTGCGTCAGCGCGGAATGCATATCTCAGAGATTGAAGGTCGAATAGCGGCGCAAGCTACCCGTGAGCAGCGCGTAGAGGCGGCGGATTTCCTCATAGAAAATGATGGAAGCGAGGATGAACTGCTGCGACAAGTGGAAAACATCTGGGATAGCCTTCACGAAAATTAGTAAGTAGGCTTACCAAATGCGCCCAATATCTGATTTACAACGCAGAGTTGAGCCTTTTCAGGTCATCAGCGATTATGTTCCTGCAGGAGATCAGCCGGCAGCGATTGCAGAGATAACAAAACGAATCAATGCAGGGGAGCGGGATGTCGTTCTCTTGGGTGCCACAGGTACAGGTAAGTCAGCAACTACGGCGTGGCTGATCGAGCAGCTACAGCGTCCAACCCTTGTGCTTGCACCAAATAAGACACTTGCCGCGCAACTTGCTAATGAGTTTCGTGAACTGTTGCCAAATAACGCAGTTGAATACTTTGTTTCCTACTACGACTACTACCAGCCAGAGGCTTATGTTCCTCAAACCGATACCTTCATCGAGAAGGACTCGAGCGTTAATGAAGAGGTGGAGCGCCTAAGGCACTCTGCCACCAACTCATTATTGACCCGCAGAGATGTAATTGTGGTGGCTACCGTTTCTTGTATCTACGGTTTGGGAACACCACAAGAGTATGTCGACCGTATGGTTCGTTTACGCGTGGGCGATGAGGTAGAACGTAACGCCTTGCTGCGCCGCTTTGTAGATGTTCAGTACAAACGTAATGACATGGCCTTTGAGCGCGGAACCTTCAGAGTTCGCGGAGACACCATTGAAATCATTCCGATGTATGAAGAGCTCGCGATTCGAATCGAGATGTTTGGCGATGAGATTGAAAAGATCTCAACTTTGCACCCTCTCACCGGAGAGATCATCAGAGATGAAGAGGAGATCTTTGTCTTTCCTGCAACACACTACGCGGCAGGTCCTGAAACAATGAAGCGTGCAATCGGGGATATTCAGGATGAGCTTCAGGTTCAACTTAATCTCTTTGAGAAGCAAGGCAAATTGCTTGAAGCACAGCGTCTGCGCATGAGAACAACCTTTGATATCGAAATGATGGAACAAATTGGCTTCTGTAGCGGAATCGAAAACTACTCACGACACTTAGATGATCGACCAGCTGGCTCTGCGCCCCATTGCCTCCTTGATTACTTTCCAGAAGATTTTCTACTTGTAATCGATGAAAGCCATGTAACTGTGCCACAGCTAGGTGCCATGTTTGAAGGAGATGCCTCACGTAAGCGAACCCTTGTAGAACATGGATTCCGCCTGCCCAGTGCGCTGGATAACCGTCCGCTTAAGTTTCCTGAGTTTGTTGAACGCACCGGACAAACCATCTATCTATCTGCAACTCCAGGAAAATACGAGTTGGCCAAGGTCGATGGGGATGTCGTTGAACAGGTTATTCGACCAACAGGATTGGTTGATCCACAAATTGTTATAAAGCCAATTAAGGGACAGATTGATGATCTGCTGCACGAGATTACGATTCGTGCTGAAAAAAATGAACGTGTTCTGGTTACAACTTTGACTAAGAAGATGTCGGAGGATCTAACTGATTATCTTCAGGAAAAGGGTGTCAATGTTCGCTACCTACACTCCGAAGTAGATACCTTGCGCAGAGTCGAGCTGCTGCGTGAACTTCGCACCGGTGATTACGATGTTTTGATTGGTATCAATCTGCTCCGTGAAGGTCTGGATTTACCCGAAGTTTCTTTGGTGGCGATTCTGGATGCAGATAAGGAGGGCTTCCTGCGCTCATCTACATCCTTGATTCAGACTATTGGTCGTGCCGCCCGTAACGTTTCTGGTGAGGTTCACATGTACGCCGACAGAATTACCGATTCGATGGCCAAGGCGATTGATGAGACCAACCGCCGCAGAGCTAAGCAGGTCGCCTATAACCTAGAACGTGGCGTAGATCCCCAACCTTTGCGTAAGAAAATCGCCGATATCACCGATCTCATCGCCCGCGAAAGTGAGGATACAGAGGAGCTCTTGTCACATGAGAAGGGTGGATCTAAGAAGGTCGCATCTTCAGCAGGCATTTACGATAAATCCTCTACCTCTTTGCCGCGCAAGGATCTGATCGCATTGATAGGCTCGCTCACCGAACAGATGAGAAATGCAGCATCTGAACTTCAGTTTGAGGTCGCAGCGCGATTGCGTGATGAGATCAAGATCCTGAAGAAAGAGTTGCGAATGATGGAAGAGGCCGGGGTTTGAGCATCGATAAGTTAGTTGTGCGCGGAGCCCGTGAACACAACCTCAAAAATGTCTCCATCGAACTTCCACGAGACTCCCTAGTTGTCTTCACCGGCCTTTCGGGTTCTGGAAAATCATCTCTAGCCTTTGACACAATCTTTGCTGAAGGTCAGCGTCGCTACGTTGAATCCCTTTCGGCCTACGCCCGTCAGTTCTTGGGTCAGATGGACAAGCCAGATGTGGATTTTATTGAGGGTCTTTCACCTGCGGTCTCAATTGATCAGAAATCTACTAACCGAAACCCGCGATCAACTGTAGGAACTATCACCGAGGTTTACGACTACCTACGTCTGCTCTTTGCACGTGCAGGAACACCTCACTGTCCTAAGTGCAACAAGGTTGTTACGCGGCAATCACCTCAGCAAATAGTTGATCAGATCCTTGAACTTCCGGCGACAACTAAGTTTCAAGTTTTAGCGCCGGTTGTGCGAGCCCGCAAGGGTGAGTTTGTTGAGCTCTTCAGTGATTTGATAACCCAAGGTTATTCACGCGCTCGTATTGATGGCGAGGTAGTTCAACTCTCTGATGCACCTAAGTTGAAGAAGCAAGAAAAACACACAATTGAAGTTGTTATCGATCGATTGACGGCCAAGGCTGAAAGCAAGACCCGCCTTACCGATTCCATTGAAACCGCACTTCGCTTGGCATCGGGAATTGTTGTTCTTGATTTTGTAGATGCAAAGGGCGATGACAAAGAGCGCACTTACAGCGAACACCTTGCCTGTCATGATTGCGAACTCTCCTTTGAAGAGCTCGAACCACGTTCCTTCTCCTTCAACTCTCCATTTGGTGCATGTGCTGAGTGTTCCGGAATTGGAACCAAGAAAGAGGTCGATGAGGATTTGATCATCCCTGATGATTCGATTTCCATTAATGATGGTGCGATCGCACCTTGGTCAGGAGGACAATCCTCCGATTACTTCCTTCGTTTGCTAGAAGCGTTAGCTAAGGATCTTCCATTCTCGCTAGACACACCATGGAAAAAGATCTCGGCCAAGGCACGTGAAGCGATTTTGAATGGCTACGAGTACGAGATCAAGATGAAGTACAAGGGCCGCTACGGTGCTCGCAACTACACCACAGGTTTTGAAGGTGTAATTCCCTTTATTCATCGCAGGCATGAAGAGACTGATAGTGATTACAGCAGAGACAAGTACGAGGCGTACATGCGAGAAATCGCCTGTGAAAGCTGTAATGGAGCACGTCTAAAACCAGAGGTGCTGGCTGTAACAATTGGCAATAAGAACATCTCTGAAATCTGTGAACTTTCTATTGCAGATTGCGCAACCTTCTTGAAGCAGATCAAGCTCAATAAGCGCGAAGCCCAGATCGCAGAACGTGTCATGAAAGAGGTCAACGCTCGTCTTGGCTTCTTGCTCGATGTAGGTCTTGATTATCTTTCGCTAGCCCGACCTGCAGGCTCACTTTCGGGAGGAGAGGCGCAACGTATTCGCCTAGCTACGCAAATTGGTAGTGGATTAGTTGGCGTCCTTTATGTTTTGGATGAGCCATCAATTGGTTTGCACCAACGTGACAACAAGCGCTTAATTGAAACCCTTACTCGTCTGCGAAATCTTGGAAATACTCTCATTGTTGTTGAACATGATGAAGAAACCATTCGCACCGCAGACTGGATCGTCGATATCGGTCCAGGAGCTGGCGAACATGGTGGAAAGGTTGTGGTTTCAGGTAGCTACGAAGATTTGATCGCATCCAAGGAGTCAATTACTGGGGCATATCTGTCTGGCCGTAAATCTATTGAGATTCCAAAGAAACGACGAGCAATTGATCCCAAGCGAAAGCTTGTAGTTAAGGGTGCAAAGGAGAACAACCTTAAGGATATTGAGGTTGAAGTCCCACTTGGAGTTTTCGTCTCTGTGACCGGTGTTTCAGGTTCTGGAAAATCAACCCTTGTAAATGACATTTTGTATACAACCTTGGCCAATAAGTTAAATGGTGCCCGCTTGGTACCAGGTCGTCATAGAACCGTTTCAGGTATTGAACACCTCGACAAGGTTGTGCATGTAGATCAATCACCAATCGGCCGCACACCTCGCTCAAACCCTGCAACCTATACCGGTGTTTTTGACAAGATTCGCGCGCTCTTTGCTGAAACAAGTGAGGCAAAGATTCGCGGTTATCAGCAAGGACGTTTCTCCTTCAACGTTAAGGGCGGACGTTGCGAGAACTGTTCTGGTGATGGAACCATCACAATCGAGATGAACTTCTTGCCCGATGTCTATGTTCCTTGCGAGGTCTGTCACGGTGCTCGATATAACCGAGAAACCCTTGAAGTCCACTACAAAGGAAAGACAATCGCTGAGGTCTTGAACATGCCAATCGAAGAGGCGCATGGTTTCTTCGAGTCGGTGCCAGCGATCGCACGTTATCTCAAGACACTCAATGATGTGGGCTTGGGATATGTGCGTCTAGGCCAATCAGCTCCAACCTTGTCAGGTGGAGAAGCTCAGCGTGTAAAGCTTGCAACTGAGCTACAACGTCGATCAACTGGTCGCACAATCTATGTTTTGGATGAGCCAACAACTGGCCTGCACTTTGAAGATGTGAATAAGTTGTTAACCGTTCTCAATCGTCTAGTTGATACCGGTAACACGGTAGTTGTTATTGAACACAACCTTGATGTGATCAAGTGCTCTGACTGGGTGATCGATATGGGCCCAGAAGGTGGCTTCCGTGGGGGAATGGTCGTAGCCGAAGGTACGCCTGAAACAGTTGCAAGCGTGAAGGAGAGTTACACAGGTCAGTTCTTGGGTGAGATCTTAAAAACCAATAGAAAAGCTACAGCTAAGAAGTAATTCAATGGCAGATCCTCAAAGTTATCGGCCAAGCAACATCCCTGAGCACCCTGGGGTGTACCGTTTTTACAATAAGCAGGACAAGGTCATCTACGTCGGTAAAGCCAAGAACCTAAAGAACCGTTTGAGCAATTACTTTCAGGCAAATCTTGCGACAAAAACGTATCGGATGGTCCATGAAGCGGTTCGTGTTGATTGGACGATTGTAAGTACTGAGCTAGAGGCACTGGCTCTAGAGTTTAGTTGGATCAAGCAGTACCAGCCTAAGTACAACGTTCAGTTCAAGGATGACAAGTCTTATCCCTATCTCGCCTTGTCTCTTAATGATGAATATCCAATGATCTTCATAACCCGCAAAGATAAGCGACCGGGCCTAAAGTACTTTGGGCCTTATACAAATGCATGGGCACTTCGAAACACATTTGAGGTTTTGCTGAAAGTTTTCCCAGTCAGATCCTGCTCCTCTGCAAACTTTACCCGCGCTCAAAGAAGTAAGCGTCAATGCTTATTGGGCGACATTGGAAAGTGCGCGGCACCTTGTGTGGATTGGATATCTAAAGAGGATCACAAGAGATTAGCCGAACGCCTCAATGAGTTCATGGAATCAGGAATGGAGAACATTCTTCCTAAGCTCCACGAAGAAATGAATGCAGCCGCCGCAAATGAAGAGTTTGAGCGAGCAGCACGTCTGCGCGATCAGATCGAATCCTTTGAAAAAGCTCAAAAATCAACTGAAGGAAACTTCTCAGATGATTTAGATGGGGATTTCATTTCGATCTATCACGATGGCTTCCATGCAGCCGGCTCAATCTTCTCTATGCAGCGGGGTTCGGTAAAGGGTTCTAGATCTTGGATTGTGGATCAGGAGATGGTGCTCGAAGGTCAAGATGAGTTAACCGCTCTTCTGTATTCAATCTATGGCACGGGTGCGATCGCAGTTCCACGAAACATCTATATCAATGCCGAACCCGCCGATAAGGATCAGTTAGAACAATGGCTCAGCTCTATTGGATCTACAAAAGTTGAAATCAAAGTTCCACAACGTGGTGAAAAGGTGGAGCTGCTAGATACTGTAAAGAGAAACGCCCAGTACTCCCTTATTCAATACCTCAGTAAGCGCGCAACAGATGCAGCGGTCAGCGGAAAAGCATTGACTGAAATTGAGGAACATCTAAACCTTGGCCGTACCCCGCTTCGAATTGAGTGCTTTGACATTTCAAATATCTCAGGCACATCGGTAGTAGCGTCGATGGTCGTCTTTGAGGATGGAATGATTAAAAAGAGCGAGTACCGTCGTTTCATCATCGACACCAGCGAAGGTTTTGATGACACCCGTGCGATGCATCAGGTGATTACTCGTCGACTAAAACGCTTACTGGATGATCGCGAGGAGAATGAAGCTGAGGTCGCAGAGCTGGGCGGAAAACCAAGCAAGTTTGCCTACCCTCCTCAACTCATTGTTGTTGATGGTGGTCAGCCCCAAGTTAACGCTGCTCAACGTGCTTTAGATGAACTGGGAATCACAGACATCGCTTTGTGTGGATTAGCCAAGAGATTGGAAGAGGTATGGATTCCGGGTTCTAAAGATCCGCTCATTCTGCCTCGAAGCAGCGAGGGGCTGTATCTCTTACAGCGCATTCGAGATGAGGCGCACCGTTTTGCGATTACCTTCCATCGCTCCCGCCGTTCAAAGGTGATGTTGGAGTCGGTACTCGATGAGATTCCACAATTAGGTTCTGCCCGCAGAGCCTCTTTACTCGAGCGATTTGGATCGGTTGCTGCAATTAGAAAAGCCTCGGTAGAAGAGATCGCTGCGACACCTGGCATTGGATCAAAGATCGCATCGATTATCGAATCTCATTTAACAGCGGTTGTAACTCAGAGAATTAACACCGAAACTGGAGAAATCTTGGAGGACAAGTAGTGGGTACGGCATTTTTTGATCTACCAGCAGAAGAACAGCAACGTTCCTTGACCACCTTCGCCGCAGAGTTACTGAAGAATTATGGCATTTACGATGCGAAGATTTCTTGCATCAACTTCGAATTTAACGCCACCTTTTCTGTAGAAACACAATCCGGTACAAAGTACGCCCTGAGAATTAACATTAACTCGACTCGAACCATAGAGAATATGAGAGGAGAAATTGAGTGGGTGCGTCACCTCAATCGAACCTCTGGCATTCACACGCCAACTCCAATTGCGACAGTTGCGGATGAGTACATAGTCTCTGCTCTGCATGCAGATTCTGGGCAAGAAATGTACGGAGTTATGTACTCGTGGCTCGAGGGGGAAGAGTTGGGGGATGAGCCAACCTTGAGTCAGTTACATGAGGTTGGAAGAGCTATAGCAATACTGCATCAAGAGTCGGCAGATTTTGCCCTCAGCGCCGATTCAGCGCTTCCAACCTTCAATGATTTTTTCTGGGGGACGGAGGATTACCTTTTCTCCGATAAATCCAAACTCTCAGATGTTGATCATGCTTTACTAAAAGAGGCACATGATCACATCATGAGCTTCACACGAGAGCTGTATGAAAACTCTCCAGTTCACATAATTCACGCCGATTTCCATGGTTGGAATCTCATGTGGCATGAGGATCGCTTATCGATCTTTGATTTCGATGATTGCGGATTCGGATTAGAAGCCCAGGATCTAGCGGTTGCAATGTACTACCTGGATACCCCCGAACAAGATGCGGCACTGTTAGATGGCTACAAGAGCGTTAAGCCATTGCCGGATTACACAAAGCTTGCGATGAAGGCTTTGCTCTTACAGCGACGTTTACTGCTGCTTAACTACTTGTTCGAGACCAAGAATCAGGAGCACCAAGAGATGCTGCCGGCCTATCTGGAGAAGAGCCTTGAGCGTGTTTCAACCTTCTTGACAGATGTAAGAGGATAAGAGCATGAGCAATCAGGAGACCTTGATCCTTACGGGCATGTCAGGTGCAGGCCGGTCTACCGTCGCCCACGCCCTTGAAGATCTGGGTTGGTACGTAGTAGATAACCTGCCACCAGCCTTGCTTCCAGCGCTAGTCAGTAAAGGAACCGGTCCACAGGGCAAAGAGTTAGCTGTTGTTGTAGATGTTCGCGGGGGAGAGTTCTTTGATGAACTCACTCATGCATTAGCTGAGTTAAAGCAAAGCAACTCTGCGTATCGTTTAGTTTTTCTTGATGCAACTGATCAAGCGTTGGTGCAGCGTTTTGAGTCAACACGTAGGCCACATCCTTTGCAAGGTAAGGATCGCATCGTTGATGGCATAGCCCGCGAGCGAAATAAACTTGAAGATATTCGTTCGCAATCAGATGTAGCGATCGATACATCTAATCTTAATGTTCATCAGTTGGAAAAACGTATCGGTGAGATTTTTGGGGCAGGCAAGCACCAAGGTATTCGTATCAATGTTCTTTCCTTTGGCTACAAGTACGGAATTCCAGTTGACTCAGATTTGGTTCTGGATTGTCGTTTCATACCCAACCCACATTGGGATCCAGAACTTCGCCCATTGACCGGTTTGACTCCACAAGTAAGTGGTCGCGTTTTGGGCAGTGAAGGCGTGAGTGATTTTGTTCAGGACTATGTTCATCTCGTGCATTCAATGATCGAGGGGTATATGCGTGAAGGCAAAAAGTACGTAACCATCTCAGTTGGTTGTACTGGCGGAAAGCACCGAAGTGTTGCGATTACACAAGAGATCGCTCGCCAGCTCAATGAGATGGGCTCAGAGATCTCGGCACATCCAACACATCGCGATGTAGGTCGTGAATAACCTTGTCTAAGGTAGTTGCACTTGGCGGCGGTCACGGATTGGCTGCGACATTAACCGCGCTGCGCCAAATCACAAATGAGTTAACTGCAATTGTGACAGTTGCCGACAATGGCGGATCCAGTGGTCGACTGCGTGAAGAGTTTCCAATATTTCCACCAGGTGATTTACGCATGGCACTTGCTGCATTGTGCGCAGATGATGAGTGGGGCAGAACCTGGGCGGAAATCATGCAACATCGCTTTGTCAGCGATGGAGAGCTCAACGGCCATGCGATGGGAAATCTCTTACTTGCATCGATGTGGAACGCTGGCGATGATCCAGTTGTAGCACTAGATCGAGTTGGTCAACTGCTGAAGGTTATAGGTCGGGTGCTTCCAATGGCAGCTGTCGCATTGGATATTGAAGGCACCTTCAATACATCGACTGGAAGAATTGTTGTTCGAGGCCAAAAAGAGGTAGCAACCGCTAAGGGTCACATTGAATCGCTGCGAATCATTCCCGAAGATCCACCCGCAAGAGATGAAGCGTTAGCGGCAATTGCAGATGCTGATTGGATCACTATGGGACCGGGTTCGTGGTTTTCTAGTGTGATTCCACACTTATTGGTACCAGCTCAACTAGCCGCCCTGCAAAGTACATCTGCCCAAAAGATTTTAATTCTCAATCTAGATGCTTCATCACATTCTCAAGGAGATGAGTTCGCCGGCTCCACTCCAGAGGAGCATTTAGAGTTTTTTTATCGCTACGCCCCAGGAGTAAGGGTTGATTACTGCCTTGTTGACCAATCAGTAGTGCGGGATGCACAGGCGCTACAGCTTGCAGCATCAACCTTAGGTGGAGAGATTGTGGTGGCCGATATTCGAAAGGCACCCGGAAGCATCCATCATGATGCCCAAAAATTAGCTCTCCATTTGGGCCACATTCTCGCTCGGTAAATGGTTGGATAAGCCCATGGCAATGACAGCATCAGTTAAAGATGAGTTATCTCGTTTAGCGATTACCAAACCGTGTTGTCGCAAAGCTGAGGTCTCCTCATTACTTCGCTTTGCCGGCGGCCTTCATATCGCTGCAGGAAAGATAGTTATAGAGGTAGAGCTAGATACCTCGCAAAGCGCTCGTCGTCTTCGAAAAGATATCGCTGATATCTACGGGCATGACTCAGATCTTGCGGTTTTGTCATCAAGTGGATTGCGCAAAGGTTCACGTTACGTTGTTCGAGTAATCAATGAAGGCGATGCCCTTGCTCGCCAAACAGGTTTAGTAGATACCAATGGGCGTCCGGTTCGCGGACTCCCGCCGCAGGTAGTGTCAGCTGCGATCTGTGATTCAGAGGCGGCATGGCGCGGTGCATTTATTGCGCATGGCTCATTAACCGAGCCGGGAAGATCATCCTCTTTGGAGATTACCTGCCCAGGTCCAGAGGCTGCCCTGGCACTTGTTGGCGCGGCGCGACGTTTAGGAATTGTTGCAAAGGCGCGCGAGGTTCGCGGGGTTGATCGGGTTGTAATCCGTGATGGCGATGCGATCGGAGTATTGCTGACCCGACTCGGTGCACATGAAAGTGTGATGGCCTGGGAGGAACGTCGCATGCGTCGCGAGGTTCGCGCAACGGCAAACAGACTTGCAAACTTTGATGATGCAAACCTGCGTCGTTCCGCTCGAGCAGCTGTTGCAGCTGCGGCACGTGTACAACGTGCAATGGAGATTCTCGGTCCAACAATTCCAGATCACCTCAAAGAGGCGGGGGAGTTGCGCATCAATCATGGACAAGCATCTTTGGAGGAGCTTGGCTCATTAGCCGTTCCACCAATGACTAAGGATGCTATCGCCGGTCGAATCCGTCGCCTGCTGGCGATGGCTGATAAGCGCGCTGCAGAGCTTGGAATTCCCGATACTGAGAGCGGTCTCTCACCAGATTTGCTCAATTAACACCTCCTTACTGAAGGATTTCACTCAGCCTTGGCTGGTAAGGTTCTACCCAAGCCCCCAGCGTTGTGGCAGTTTTTCGAACCACCAACGGCTGGGCATTTCTTTGCCCTTTGGAAAAATTTCCAAGGGTGCGCCCCATTAGTAGCAAGGACACTTTCGTGATTAATGTCGGAATCAATGGTTTTGGACGTATCGGACGTAACTTCTTCCGTGCCTCACTTACTAACCCAAATATCAACATCGTCGGTATCAATGACCTCACACCCAACGAGACTCTTGCCCACCTTTTGAAGTATGACTCAATCCTTGGTCGATTAGGACTCGAAGTTACATACACAGATGATTCAATCACCGTTGGTGGAAAGACGATCAAGGTTTTCTCAGAGCGCGATCCAGCAAACCTTCCATGGGCAGCTGTTAAGGCTGATGTTGTAGTTGAGTCAACAGGTATCTTTACCAAGGCAGCGGATGCGCAAAAGCACATCACCGCAGGTGCCAAGAAGGTCATTATCTCTGCTCCAGCAACTGATGAAGACATCACGATCGTTATGGGTGTGAACCACACACAGTACGACGGCTCAAAGCACAACATCATCTCTAACGCTTCATGTACAACAAACTGCCTTGCACCTATGGCGAAGGTACTTCAAGATAACTGGGGAATTGTTAAGGGCTTGATGACAACAATTCACGCATACACAAATGACCAGGTAATCCTCGACTTCCCACACAAGGATCTTCGTCGCGCACGTGCTGCGGCGACCAATATGATTCCAACATCTACAGGCGCGGCAAAGGCGATCTCACTCGTACTTCCAGAGCTCAAGGGCAAGCTAGATGGTTACGCGATGCGTGTTCCTGTCCCAACAGGATCTGCAACAGATCTCACTGTTGAGCTTGCAAAGGAAGCATCAGCGGCAGAGATCAACGCAGCAATGAAGGCGGCTGCAAATGGTCCACTCAAGGGATTCCTTTCATACACTGAAGATCCAATTGTTTCTTCAGATATCGTGACTGATCCATCATCATGTATCTTCGATGCAGGCCTTACTAAAGTAATTGGTAACCAGGTAAAGATCGTTGGTTGGTATGACAACGAGTGGGGTTACTCAAACCGTCTCGTGGACTTGATTGATTACGTCGGCAAATCTCTGTAATGCCAGATCTTTCAACAATTGATGTAGCCGGAAAGCGAGTCTTTCTGCGCTGTGATCTTAATGTTCCCTTGAAAGAGGGTGTCATTAAAGATGATGGTCGCATCAAAGCCTCGCTTCCTACTATTCAAGCTTTGCTTGAAAAGGGTGCATCCCTTGTAATTGCCGCACACCTTGGACGCCCTAAGGGTGAAGCAAAACCTGAACTCTCACTTGCACCAATAGCAAAGCGTTTAGCTGAACTGCTTGGACATGAAGTGAAGTTCACTGGCGAGGTAACAGGAGCATCTGTAACTTCAGCGGCTCAATCACTAAAGGCTGGCGAAGTGCTTCTGCTTGAAAATATTCGTTTTAGTGCAGCCGAGACAAGCAAGGAAGAGTCAGAGCGAGCAGCCTTTGCTGCAGAGCTTGCTCAGCTAGGCGATTTTTATGTAGGTGATGGTTTCGGTGCGGTGCACCGCAAGCACGCATCTGTCTTTGATCTACCTAAGCTACTTCCACATACAGCAGGAAAGTTAGTAGCCGCAGAGGTTGAGGTGCTCAAGAAGCTCACGCAAAATCCAGATCGCCCTTATGGCGTTGTACTTGGTGGAGCGAAGGTTTCAGACAAGCTAGGTGTTATCGAAAACTTGCTAGGAAAGGTTGATGTCCTAGCTATCGGTGGAGGTATGGTTTTTACATTCCTCAAGGCGCAAGGCAAGGAGATTGGAACATCACTTGTTGAAGTAGAGATGCTTGATGTGGTTACTGGATTGATTGCCACCGCTGAGAAAAATGGCGTAAAGCTTTTACTTCCAACAGATATCGTGGTTGCACCAACATTTGCTGCAGATGCCACCCCAACATTGGTTTCTGCAGATGCAATTCCAGCAGATCAAATGGGCTTGGATATCGGACCAGTTTCTGCTGCAGCATTTGCTGCTGAAATTGTTAAGTGCAAAACACTCTTTTGGAATGGGCCTATGGGGGTCTTTGAGTTTCCTAACTTTGCTGCCGGAACCAAGGTTGTCGCTCAAGCGTTAACCCAAGTTTCAGGTATTTCTGTTGTGGGCGGGGGAGACTCTGCCGCAGCGGTTCGCGCCTTAGGTTTTGCCGACTCTGATTTCGGGTACATTTCTACCGGCGGTGGAGCCTCACTTGAATATCTAGAAGGCAAGGAACTTCCTGGCCTTAAAGCACTTGATCTGATTTAAAGATACTGAACATAGGAGCAGATGATGCGTAAACCATTAATGGCTGGAAACTGGAAGATGAACCTCAATCACCTTGAGGCGATCGCAGTTGCTCAAAAGTTGGTTTATAGCCTTGAGGACAAGGATTACGACGCGGTCGATGTCGCGGTAATTCCTCCATTTACAGATATCCGCTCTATTCAAACCCTGGTCGATGGCGATCGCCTGCGTCTTCAATATGGTGCACAGGATCTTTCGCCAGAAAGTGGCGGTGCATTTACCGGAGATATCTCGGGATCAATGCTGGCAAAGCTTGGCTGCACCTATGTTGTCATCGGTCACTCAGAGCGCCGTGCGATCCACAATGAATCCGATGCTTTGGTAAATCGCAAGATCAAAGCAGCTCTTGCCCATGAGTTAACTCCTATCTTTTGTGTAGGTGAAGAGCTAGCCATTCGCGAAGCGGGAACACATGTAAGTCATGTGATTCGTCAGATTCGTGCAGGCCTTGAAGGATTTACAAAGCCAGAGCTCAAGAAGATTGTGATCGCTTACGAACCAGTGTGGGCGATTGGTACTGGCAAGACCGCTACACCTGAAGATGCACAAGAGGTATGTGCCTCAATCCGCGAAGAGATTGAAAGCATTGGATCACCCGAGATCGCTGCCAATATGCGCATCCTTTATGGCGGATCTGTGAAATCTTCCAACATCGTGGAAATCATGAAGAAGCCGGATGTGGATGGCGCTTTGATCGGCGGAGCGAGCCTAGATCCTGAGGAATTGGCCAAGATCGTTAAGTTCCACGCGGTGACGGAGTAAGCATTACCCCCTTTTGGCGGGTATCCTTACCCTCTACGAACTAGGAGTTTAAGAAAAGTGATACTAGCTCTCTCAATCGCACTCGTTATTACGAGCGTCCTCATGATCCTTTTGGTACTTCTTCACAAGGGCAAGGGAAGCGGCCTCTCCGATCTATTCGGTGGTGGCGTCTCATCAAACTACGGTGGCTCATCAGTCGTAGAGAAGAACCTCGATCGCATCACAATCGTTGTTGGTGGTCTTTGGTTTGCTCTAGTTGTTGCGCTCTCACTCGTTCTCAAGTAAAAACTTTTAATCCAACCGTTAAGTAAAACAAGGGGATACGCATGGCAAGTGCAATTCGCGGAAGTCGTGTTGGCGCAGGCCCAATGGGCGAGGCTGAGCGTGGCGATTCAATCGCTCGCGCCTATGTTTCATATTTTTGCGCCAATGGGCATGAGGTTCGCCCATCATTTGCAGTCGAGGAAACAGTTGTTATTCCAGCTGAATGGGATTGCCCGAAGTGCGGTTACCCAGCAGGTCGTGACCGCAACAATCCACCTAGCCCAATTAAAAATGAGCCTTACAAGACCCACCTTGCCTACGTTAAGGAGCGTCGTACAGATGCAGAGGGCGAGAAGCTTCTAGAAGAGGCGTTGCGCAAACTTCGCGGAGAAGATGACGAGTAAGTTTTAAAGGGATTTAACGGCATCAAGAATTTCAGAGATACCCACCGCTCGATTTGAAAGATTAAATCGAAGCAGTGGGTATTTTCTTGAAGCCAGCGCTTTACCATCACCGAGGGCTTGAGCTGCAAGTAAAGTTTTGAATCCATAGCTTTGGCCAGGAATCGCAATATCCTTCTTTACCTCTCCCGTGATTTGCAGGAATACACCGTTTTGTTGTCCACCTTTATGAAACTGTCCTGTTGAGTGCAAGAAGCGTGGGCCCCAACCAAATGTTACGGGACGGCCTGATTTATCGGCCAAGATTTCACGAAGCTCTGCAATCTCAACATCATCCTTGCGATCAAGGTAAGCCATGATCGCGATGTAGCCATCATGTGGAACCGCAGCAATCAATTGCGTTAACGCATCAGTGGTGTTCATTCCAGTCCCGAAGATCTCAACCGAACCATCAGTTAAATCTGGGGTAAATGTAGGCAACACGCCCTTCCACTCATTCAATAGCGCTGATGTTTGCTCCTTCGCTTCAGTCACATTGGGCTGATTGAAAGGGTCGATGGCAAGTGCGGCACCAACCAGCGCCGTTACCCACTCCCACACAATAAACTGAGAAGCTAAATCACCTTCAACAACAAGATCTGCATTACCCGTGAATGCAATAGTGAAGGCGTTTCCTTCACGCCCGTTGTGAGAACTCTCTGCAACTACTGGAAGACGCCCAACCTCATTCTTACCAGTCGACTCGGCAACCAGCTGTTCGATCCAGTCGCTGAGCCCCGGCATTCCAGAACCTTCATCTGTAAATGCAACGTACTGACCTGACACAAATGACAACAGGTAGGCGATGTCACACATCACCTGCGAATCTGCGAAGAACGCCTTCTTGGTATCACTTGCGTTATCGAGCAACACAGATACATCAACACCGATTAACGCAGCTGGCACCAATCCAAAAGGACTTAAGACGCTAAAGCGTCCTCCTACATTCGGATCGGCATTGACGACGGTAAAGCCGCCTGCACGAACCTGAGTATCAAGAGGAGAGCCTGGATCTGTAACAAAGACCATGTGATCAACAGGATTTAACCCCGCGTCCAAAAAGGCTCCCTCAAAGAGTGCGCGCTGAGATGCGGTTTCGATCGTTGATCCAGATTTCGAGCTCACCACTACTAGGCTTTTGCTTAAATCAAACTCAAGTGCATGCGCTACATAATCTGGGTCAGTTGAATCTAGTACAAATAGTTTTTTGGAAAATGTCGCAGCGATAACTTCAGGTCCAAGGGAAGATCCGCCCATTCCGCACAAAATAACCTGGCTCTTATCGCGGTGTTTTGCAGCAAGAGCATCAAACTGTGGCAGCAAATCCCGTGAACTCTCAGGTAGGTCAATCCAGTTCATGCGGATTGAAGCCTCAGCTTGTGCATCTGCTCCCCAGATTGTGGAGTCTTTACCCATCAGGCGCTCGTGAAAAGCTTGCAGAGCTTTGTACTCGCTAGATGAGCGATCAATCTTGTTCAGTGAACTTCCTTTTATTGAAATCATTAGTTTTGAGCAGCCTTTACATTCTCGAGTAGTTCATCCCATGCTTGGGCGAACTTCTTTACTCCATCAATCTCTAACTCATTTGTTATCTCATCCAAGGAAATACCAAGTGCTGAAAGCACCTTAAGCACCTCAACTGCATCTGCATACCCACCTGAGATCGTGTTTCCTCGAACAACACCATGATCAATAAGTGCATCTAAGGTTGATTGCGGCATCGTGTTGACGGTGTTGGGGGCAATTAGTTCAATAACGTAGCGCGTATCTTCATAGGCCGGATCCTTCACGCCTGTTGAAGCCCAGAGCGGACGTTGCTTGTGTGCTCCCTTTCCTTCCAAGGTGTTCCATCGCTCTGAAGCAAATTTTTCCTCAAAGAGTTGGTAGGCCAAATGAGCATTTGCGATCGCAGCCTTACCTAACAAGGCCATCGCTTGGGCTGAGCCATTTTTCTTGAGCAGGGCATCGATAGCGGAATCAATTCTGCTGATGAAAAAGGAGGCAACAGAGTGAACCTGTGAAGGATCTTCGCACTGCTCAATACCCTTCATGTAAGCCTCAATAACTTGTCCATACCGTTTTACAGAAAAAATAAGAGTTACATTCACACTAATTCCCGCTGCAATCAGTGCGGTAATCGCAGGCAACCCTTCGACCGTTGCTGGAACCTTGATCATCAAATTTGGACGCTCAATAATTGCCCATAGCTCTTTACCGGCATCGATTGTCCCTTGAGTGTCATGAGCCAATCGTGGGTCCACCTCAATGCTCACTCGACCATCAACACCCTGGGTGGATTCATAGATTGCGGTAAACAAATCACAAGCCTGTCGAACATCATCGGTGGTTAGCTTTTTGACGACCTCATCGACCGAAGCGCCCTTCATGTCTGCGATATCTGCTGCATACTCGGCAGCGCCACTGATAGCTGCGCTAAAGATGCTTGGATTTGTTGTTACTCCAACGACTCCACTGTTCTTGATGCGAGCGGGCAAAGCATTTACTTCTTGTGATGAGATCTTCGCGCGAGATAAATCATCGAGCCAGATCGATGTTCCGGCCGCTGATACCGCCTGAACCGTCATTAGATCGCCTTCTTTACTTGAGCTACAACATTCTCAACTGAGAAACCAAACTCCTTAAACAATCTCTTCGCATCTGCAGATGCGCCGTAATGTTCAAGTGAGATAGCAACCCCTGAATCGCCAATGAGTTCACGCCAACCCTGTGCGATGCCAACCTCGATGCTGATCTTCACGACTCCAGGGGAGAGGACGGAGTCTTTGTACTGTTGATCCTGCTCTGCAAACCATTCTAGACATGGCGCGCTGACAACACGGACATTGATTCCTTCAGCAGCAAGTGCGCTCTGGGCATCAATGGCTAAGGAAACTTCAGAGCCGGTCGCGATCAAAATAGCTTGTGGGTTTGGTAGATCCTTCAATACATAAGCACCTTTGGCAGTGCCTGATGCTGGTTCACATACGGTGCGATCAAAGACCGGCAGGTTCTGGCGAGATAACAAAATTCCACAGGCGCGATCGCGAACCATAATCTTTCGCCACGCCTCTGTGACCTCATTGGCATCACCCGGTCGAATTACATCAAGTCCCGGAATCGCTCGTAGGGCTGCAAAGTGTTCGATGGGTTGGTGCGTAGGTCCATCCTCGCCAACTCCAATCGAATCATGTGTCCAGACAAAGGTTGCAGGAATCTGCATGAGCGCAGCAAGTCGAACCGCAGGACGCATGTAATCGCTAAAGACTGCAAAGGTTCCACCAAATGATCGGGTTAGTCCATGCAGAGTAATTCCATTGAGAATAGATGCCATTGCATGTTCTCTAATTCCGAAGTGAATGATGCGCCCGTAAGGAGTAGCTCCTTCAATAGAGCTGCTTGCTGGCAAGAAGGAGCCGCCGCCTTTAATACTTGTGTTGTTTGAACCTGCAAGATCTGCAGAGCCTCCCCAAAACTCTGGCAACACCGCAGCGATCGCATTGATAACTTCACCAGAGGCTGCGCGAGTTGCAACATCTTTACCTGGAGCAAAAACAGGAAGATTAGAATCCCAACCCGCAGGAAGTGATCGTGTTTGCAATCTCGCTAATAGATCAGCTTTATCGGGGTTACTTGCCTTCCATTGCTCAAACTTTGCATTCCACTCAGTGCGAGCTTGCGCCCCACGAACTTTGACTAAACGGGTGTGTGCCAATACCTCTGCTGGCATTGCAAAGTGCTCATCAGGATTAAGTCCCAACTCAATCTTTGTTTGCTTGATCTCTTCTTCACCCAGTGCAGAACCATGCGATGCTGCGGTTCCGCGAGCTTTCGGTGCAGGCCATGCGATAACTGATTTCATGCGAATGAGAGAAGGCTTTGATGATTCCTTCTTTGCAGCAATCATCGCTGCATCAAGTGCTGCTACATCTACGCTGCCATCTGCAGCAGCAGCGACATCAATGACATGCCAACCATATGCACGGTAACGAGCAGAGACATCTTCTGTAAATGCGTTATGTGTATCGCCTTCAATTGAGATGCGATTGTCATCGTAAATAATGTTGAGATTTCCAAGCTCCTGAGTTCCAGCAAGTGAGTGCGCTTCAGCGCTAACACCTTCTTGCAGATCTCCATCGGAACAAATCACCCAGATTGTGTGATCAAAAATGGATTGATGTGCAGGGGCTTCGGGATCTAGTAATCCACGCTCATAACGAGCTGCCATCGCCATTCCAACAGCGGTTGCCACACCTTGGCCTAATGGACCTGTTGTCATTTCAACACCAGCTGTATGTCCGTACTCTGGGTGACCAGGTGTCAGAGAGCCCCACGTTCTAAAGCTCTCCAAATCCTTCATCTCCAGGCCATATCCGCTGAGGAAAAGTTGAATGTAAAGGGTCAAAGATGAGTGGCCACAGGAAAGAATAAATCGATCGCGACCTAGCCAGTGTGCATCTGATGGGTCATGCACTAAATGGCGCTGAAACAAGTTGTACGCAACTGGTGCAAGTGACATCGCAGTTCCTGGATGACCGTTGCCAACCTTCTGAACAGCATCGGCGGCAAGTGCTCTTGCATATGCAACCGCCTTATCATCTAATGCGGTCCATCCAGTTAATGCGCTCATTTACTGTCCATTCTCTTTGTTACCGATAACCA
>CAZQNP010000006.1:25666-29957 GCA_964594645.1 uncultured Candidatus Planktophila sp.
CCAGTCCCTGTTACCAGAGTTCCCAAGAAAATAACTAAGAAGGAGATCGCAATGTGCGCGGTGGCAATCTTCTTAACCAAGGGCGTGGATTCCTGATTGTCCAAGGGAGCAAATCTTTGCGCTCGAAGCGAGGTCGCACCCGCTATCAAAATAATAGACAGCAAGAAATGCGCAGCCACCGTTGCAGGGTGTAAATCAGTTAGAACGGTAATTCCACCCAGAATGCCTTGACCCAAAATTCCAAGAACCTGTCCGAGCGCCAATCCACGCAAATCTTTTCTTCCTGCGGCAAGCACACTCACAACAACTGTGATTGCAGCTAAGACCAGCACAAAGGTAAGTAAGCGATTTCCAAATTCGATCCAGACCTTTACCTGCTCCTCGACTTGATATGGCTTTGGGGTGTATGAACCCGGAGTGCACTCGGGCCAGGTCGGGCAGCCCAGACCTGAACCAGTCAACCGAACCGCACCACCTGTTACAACGATGGCCGCCTGTGCGAAGAGGAGAAATCCGCTAGCCGGTGCCAAAACTCGTATCGCCCGTGCTCGCAATTTACCCATGGCCGTAGCCTATGACTCCGCCGACCCGCACGCTCCCGAGTGGCTGAACGTGTCTAATTACGACACAATACTGTTGTGAAAATGACCGCAGGACAGCAGGTAGGGGATGACTCCCGTACCCGTGACCTCGTGGCACGGTCAATTCTTGAGAATGGCCCATCCACCGCTGCTGTGCTGGGAGAACGCTTAGGGCTCACACCGGCAGGTATTCGTCGACATTTGGATCTGCTTGTTGCCGATGGAGTACTCGAGGCGCGCGATCCTCGTTCATCATCTATTAGAGGTCGCGGTCGCCCATCAAAGGTATTTGTCATGTCAGATAAGGGTCGTGAAACCTTTGAACACTCTTATGACGATCTAGCGGTAGCTGCCTTGAAGTTTATGTCTGCGCAATCTGGCGAACATCTAGTTAACGCCTTTGCCCAATCACGTGCCGATGATATTGAGCGAAAGGCAACGATTGCTGTGGCAAAGCGCTCGCACAAGGTCGATGCGCTCGCAACATTTCTTTCAGATCAAGGTTATGCCGCCAGCGTTACTCAAAAGCCAATGGGTGAAGAGTTGTGTCAGCACCACTGCCCAATTGCACATGTGGCAGCTGAGTTCCCACAACTATGTGAAGCGGAAACTGAAGCGCTTTCCAAGGTACTTGGAACACATGTTCAGCGTTTAGCAACTATCGCCCATGGTGATGGCGTATGTACAACTTTCATCCCCAAGCCACAACACAACAAAAACCAAAGTTCACAACCAAACACAAGCAAGGGAAAGGTCCGTGCATGACAACAGCACATCCAGAGCTCGAAGGCCTCGGCAACTACGAATACGGTTGGTCAGATAAGAGCACGATTGGCGATAACGCCAAGCGTGGACTTAATGAAGATGTAGTTCGTGACATCTCATCTAAGAAGTCTGAGCCACAGTGGATGCTTGATCTTCGCCTAAAGGGACTTTCCTTGTTTGATAAGAAGCCAATGCCTAATTGGGGTTCAGATCTTTCAGGAATCTTCTTTGACACAATCAAGTACTTCGTGCGCTCTACCGAAAAGCAAGCGACGACTTGGGATGACCTTCCTGACGAGATCAAAAATACTTATGATCGTTTGGGTATTCCTGAGGCTGAAAAGCAACGTCTTGTGTCAGGTGTTGCAGCACAGTACGAGTCAGAGGTTGTTTACCACTCGATCCGCGAAGATTTAGAGGCACAAGGTGTTATTTTCCTTGATACCGATAGCGCACTGAAGCTGCATCCTGAATTGTTCAAGGAGTACTTCGGAACTGTTATTCCAGTAGGAGATAACAAGTTTGCAGCGCTTAATACCGCTGTGTGGTCTGGTGGTTCATTTATCTACGTTCCAAAGGGTGTTCATGTAGATATTCCTTTGCAGGCGTACTTCCGAATTAATACCGAGAACATGGGTCAATTTGAACGCACACTCATCATCGCTGATGAGGATTCATACATTCACTATGTAGAAGGCTGCACCGCGCCAATTTACAAATCAGATTCACTTCACTCAGCTGTTGTTGAAATCATTGTGAAAAAGGGTGCACGAGTTCGTTACACCACAATTCAAAACTGGTCTAACAATGTGTACAACTTGGTAACAAAGCGTGCAACATGTGCAGAAGGTGCAACCATGGAGTGGGTCGATGGAAACATCGGTTCAAAGGTAACCATGAAGTACCCAGCGATTTTCTTGATGGGCCCACATGCAAAGGGTGAGACCTTGTCACTTGCCTTCGCAGGTGAAGGTCAGCATCAGGATTCAGGTGCGAAGATGGTTCACGCAGCTCCATACACATCATCTTCTGTAATCTCGAAATCGGTAGCGCGTGGTGGAGGTCGTACCTCTTACCGTGGACTTGTGCAGGTGCAAGAAGGTGCTCACCACTCTGCAAGCACAGTTAAGTGTGATGCTTTGTTGGTAGACACAATTTCACGCTCTGATACATACCCGTATGTTGATATCCGCGAAGATGATGTCTCTATGGGTCACGAGGCAACTGTTTCAAAGGTGAGCGATGATCAGTTGTTCTATCTGATGTCGCGTGGACTAAATGAGGATGAGGCTATGGCGATGATTGTTCGTGGATTTATCGAACCAATCGCACGCGAACTTCCAATGGAGTACGCACTTGAGCTCAATCGCCTAATTGAACTTCAGATGGAAGGTGCTGTCGGTTAATGTCAGTTTTAACTACTAATTACTTAACGCCAACAGGGCGCGAGGAAGCGTGGCGTTTTACGCCACTTAAGCGACTTCGTGGACTTCATGATGGTGCCGCTATCCAATCTGATCGCGAGTCATTGATTGCAAAGGGCGCATTGCCATCTGGTGTGACATTTACTCGAGAGAATCTAGAGCCTCTTTCTGCATCTGATGATGTAATCATTGAACGTGTTAGGGGAGCGGTAAGTTCAGTTGCACACCTTGCCATTGCGGCAAATACAGAGCTTTCAGAGCCGATTTTCTTGGGTCGTTCCGCTGGCGCTCTAGACACCGCTGAATTCTCACGAGTTCGTATCTCTCTAGGCACTCATGCGGTTGCGACTGTGATCGTTGAAAACACCACAGATACCGTTTTGGCTGAAGATTTAGAGATCTACTTGGCTCCAGGGTCAAACCTTAAGTTTGTAACCCTCCAAGAGTTTGAATCTAAGTCTGTGTACACAGCTCGCCATCATGCGATAGTTGATAAGGATGCAACCTTTAAATCAATTACGGTCACTGTTGGTGGAGATGTTGTAAGAATCCTGCCAACAGTTGCCTTTAAGGCACCGGGGGCATCGGCAGATCTTCTTGGCGTTTACTTTGCAACTGCTGGCCAGTTCTTTGAGCACCGCAATCATGTTGATCACGCTGTCCCACATGCTAAATCAAATGTGAACTACAAGGGTGCGCTAGCTGGGAAAGATGCGCACACTGTGTGGATCGGTGATGTATTGATTCGTGCAGCTGCGGAGGGTACAGACACTTACGAGCTCAACCGTAATCTTTTGCTTTCAGATGGTGCACGTGCCGACTCGGTGCCAAACCTTGAAATTGAAACAGGTGAAATCGTTGGTGCCGGACACGCAAGTACTACAGGTCGCTTTGATGATGAGCAGCTTTTCTACTTAATGTCACGTGGAATCGCGATGGCAGATGCACGTCGCCTAGTAGTTCGTGGTTTCTTCAATGAGATCGTCACTGAGATCGGAGATGAAGAGGTTCAAAACCGAATCATGGATCGCATTGATAATGAACTTGAAAAGGCGGCGCGCAATGGCTGATCTCGCATTAGACCAAATCGCAGAAGGCAAGCCAGTTCGCATTGAGAAGGATGGCAAATCCATTTGTGTCGCGCGTGTGGGGGATGAGGTATTTGCAGTTGCAGATACATGCACCCACTCCGATGCATCTCTTTCCGAAGGTGATGTCTCCGGCTTCAAAATTGAGTGCTGGTTACATGGAGCGGAGTTTGATCTTCGCACCGGACAAGCGCTCACCCTTCCAGCAAACATTCCTCTAGAAACTTATGCGGTATCAATCGACGGAAACGCCGTCACGGTAGAGATTTAGTAACGAGAGAAGAGAGAAAATAATGAGCACACTAGAAATCCGTAACCTCCAGGTCTCTGTCAATACAGATGATGGAATGGTCGAGATCCTTAAGGGAGTAGATCTGACAATCAAGTCAGGTGAAACTCACGCGATCATGGGTCCAAATGGTTCAGGTAAATC
>CAZQNP010000006.1:30057-49169 GCA_964594645.1 uncultured Candidatus Planktophila sp.
CAATCAAGTCAGGTGAAACTCACGCGATCATGGGTCCAAATGGTTCAGGTAAATCGACTCTTGCTTACTCAATTGCAGGACACCCTAAGTACACCATCACAGGTGGGTCCGTAACTCTCGATGGCGTAGATGTTCTTGAGATGTCAGTTGATGAACGCGCAAAGGCGGGCTTGTTCCTTGCTATGCAGTATCCGGTAGAGGTTCCAGGAGTATCTGTCTCCAACTTCCTTCGCACCGCAGCAACTGCGCTACGTGGTGAGGCTCCAAAACTTCGCACCTGGGTCGGCGAAGTTAAGGATGCAATGGAAGCTCTCAATATGGATCCAGCATTTGCAACTCGTAATGTGAATGAAGGATTTTCAGGTGGAGAAAAGAAGCGCCACGAAATCATGCAGCTTGAACTACTTAAGCCAAAGATGGCGATCCTTGATGAAACCGACTCTGGCCTCGATGTTGATGCGCTAAGAATTGTTTCAGAGGGAGTTAACCGGGCAAAGGCTGCTAACAACCTTGGCGTCATCTTGATTACCCACTACACACGTATTCTGCGTTACATCCAACCTGACTTCGTGCATGTATTTGCTAATGGTCGCGTAGTGGAACAAGGCGGACCGGAGCTTGCTGAAAAGCTTGAGGCTAACGGCTATGCAGATTATGTGAGCAAGTAAGCAAGGTATGTCTTTCAACGTCGCGAAGGTACGCAAAGATTTTCCAATCTTTGAACGTACTATTCGCGACGGTAAAAAACTTGTTTACCTTGATAGTGGTGCCACCAGTCAAAAGCCGCTCTCGGTTATTGAGGCAGAAGGCAACTTTTACAAGTTTCATAACGCTGCTGTTCACCGAGGTGCTCACCAGTTAGCAGAAGAGGCCACCGATGCCTTTGAAGCTGCTCGCTCGGTAGTCGCGCGATTCTTGGGCGCACCTGTTGATGAGATTGTCTTTACCAAGAGCGCTACCGAGTCACTTAACTTAATTGCTTATGCGATGGGAAATGCTGAGCCTGGTTCTCGCTTTGCGCTGACCTCCAGCAACCGCATTGTCGTGACAGAGATGGAGCACCATGCCAACCTGATCCCTTGGCAACAGTTGGCTGCTCGAACTGGCGCTGAATTGAAATGGTTTGAGGTAACTCCCGAAGGTCGTTTGGATCTATCAAAGATAAATTCCGTAATTTCCGAGGGAACTAAGGTTGTAGCACTGACCCATCAATCAAATGTTTTGGGCACAATTAATCCGCTTGAGGCGATTGTAAAGCGTGCGCATGAAGTAGGTGCGGTGGTGGTTCTTGATGCATGTCAATCAGTTCCACATATGCCGATTGATGTAACAAAACTCGGAGTTGATTTCTTAGCCTTCTCGGGTCATAAAGCTGTAGGTCCAACAGGTATCGGTGTCTTGTGGAGTTCGCTTCTCAATGAACTTCCACCGTTTCTCTTCGGTGGCTCCATGATTGAAACGGTAACGATGACATCGGCAACTTGGGCACCAGCTCCACGAAAGTTTGAACCTGGAGTGCCTAATATGGCGCAGGCGGTAGGACTCGGTGCAGCTTTGGAGTACCTCACCACAATTGGCATGGATGCAATCTTTGAACATGAGGTCGCCTTAACCGGATATTTAATTGAAGGATTACTGCAGATTCCCGCATTATCAATTGTCGGACCAAACAACACCGATGCTCGCGGAGGAGCTGTTTCATTTACGGTAGGACAGATTCATCCACACGATCTCGGTCAGTACTTAGATAGTCAGGGCGTAGCGGTTCGAACAGGACATCACTGTGCTTGGCCGCTGACCAGAAAATTAGGCGTACCCGCAACTACGCGCGCCTCTTTGTATTTATACAACGATGAATCTGATTGTGATGCCTTATTTGCAGCGGTTATCGGCGCACAGAAATACTTCGCGTAATGGAGTTAGATAGCCTTTATCAAGAGGTGATCTTAGATCACTATAAGCACCCACTTAATAAAGGGTTAGCAGATACTTACGATGCTCAGGTCCACCACGTTAATCCAAGTTGTGGAGATGAGATCACCTTGAACATCTCGGCTAAGGATGGGGTGATCACCGCGATAACTTGGGATGGGGTTGGATGTTCGATTTCACAGGCGAGTGTTTCAATCGCAAGTGATCTTCTTGTAAATAAAGGTTTTCAAGAGGCTGATGCAATTCTTCAAGAGTTCACCGAGCTGATGCAGAGCAAGGGCACCAGAGAGGGAAATCCTGATGTTCTCGAGGATGCGGTGGCTTTGGCAGGCGTTTCCAAGTTCCCTGCGCGTATTAAATGCGCCCTACTGGGATGGATGGCCTTTAAGGATGCAGCGGTTAGAATTACGACTACAAATAGGGGAGAGTAAAGATGGCTACTAGCGTTGATGATGTAACAGAGGCGATGAAGGATGTTGTTGATCCAGAGCTTGGAATCAATGTTGTTGATCTGGGCCTGATTTATGATGTCATGGTCGATGAAGCGAATATTGCAATCTTAAATATGACACTTACCTCTGCAGCCTGCCCGCTTCAAGATGTAATTGAAGATCAAACCCGCGCAGCTCTTGCAGGTATGACAACTGATGTAAAGATCAATTGGGTATGGATGCCACCTTGGGGCCCAGACAAGATCACCGATGATGGAAGAGATCAGCTGCGCGCTCTCGGCTTTACCGTTTAGTTATGTCAATGCATGCAGCGTGGATGACCCACCGCTCTATGACCGCAGATCCTTCAGTGAAGGAACAAAAACTTAAGCCAGGAACCGTCAAGAGAATCTTTTCCTTTGCCCGTCCATATCGAACAAATATCTTTATTTACTTAGCAACTGTTGTTGTAGATGCTGGCTTGATTGTTGCGACCCCATTACTGCTCAAGCGCTTGATAGATGAAGGAGTCATTCCAAAAGACCCATCTGTTGTTACCAGCCTTGCAATTCTTGTGGGAATACTCGCTATCGCAGATGCAGCCATAAATATGTTAGGCCGTTACTTCTCCTCCCGTATTGGCGAAGGGCTTATTTACGATCTTCGTTCTTTAGTTTTTGCTCATGTGCAAAAACAGTCAATCGCCTTTTTTACCCGAACCCAAACCGGAGCATTAATCTCCCGAATCAACTCAGATGTAATCGGAGCTCAGCAGGCATTTACCGCAACCCTTTCAGGGGTTGTAAGTAATGTAGTCAGTTTGGTTCTGGTCACAATCACGATGCTGATTCTGTCTTGGCAGATAACGATCTTCTCGCTTCTACTGCTTCCGGTCTTTCTTATCCCAACTAAATGGGTCGGAAGAAGATTGCAATCATTGACCCGCGAATCCTTTGGCGTAAACGCTGAGATGTCCAGCACAATGACTGAGCGCTTTAATGTTTCAGGTGCGATGTTGGTTGCTTTGTATGGTGAACCAGATCGTGAGCGTGAATACTTCAGAAGTCGGGCTCGTCGAGTGGCAGATATTGGCATCAAGATGGCGATGCTCAATAGATTATTCTTCATCGCACTTACAAGCGTTGCCGCGATTGCAACAGCCTTTGCTTATGGAATCGGTGGACACCTTGCTATCGAGGGCGGGGTAACAGTTGGAACGCTTCTTGCAATTACCGCGCTACTTGCACGTCTATATGGTCCTTTGACCGCGCTTTCAAATGTTCGCATCGATGTTATGACCTCTCTAGTTTCCTTTGAAAGAGTCTTTGAGGTTCTTGATCTAGAACCTATGGTTAAGGATCGCGAAAATGCAGTAGTCCTGAAAACTACCGAACCGCGCATCGAGTTTAAGAATGTTAATTTTTCATACCCGCGTGCTGAAGAAATTTCACTTGCATCACTCGAGTCGGCTGCAAAGGCTGAAACCGTTCAGAGCGGGCAAGTTCTACGCGATCTTTCCTTTGTGGCAGCACCTGGCACCATGACCGCGCTAGTTGGTCCTTCTGGCGCGGGTAAGACAACGATTAGCGCTCTGTTACCGCGTCTTTACGATGTAACAGAGGGTTCAATTTCAATTGATGGTCATGACATTAGGGATCTCACCTTGGAATCATTGCGCGATTCAATAGGTGTTGTAATGCAGGATGCACATTTATTCCACGAAACAATCGCTGATAATCTTCGCTATGCAAAACAGGATGCGACTGAAGAAGAGATGATGCAGGCTTGCAAATCTGCTCAAATTTGGAAGCTGATTGAATCCCTTCCTAATGGCCTAGAGACAATGGTGGGAGAGCGAGGTCACCGATTATCCGGTGGTGAGAAGCAACGTTTAGCCATTGCCCGATTGCTCCTTAAATCTCCTGCGGTAGTAATCCTTGATGAAGCGACAGCGCATTTAGATTCAGAGAATGAGCAGTTGGTTCATGCTGCGCTACAAACCGCATTGAAGGGTCGCACAAGTATTGTCATTGCACACCGATTGAGTACGGTTCGCGATGCTGATCAGATTCTGGTACTAGAAAAGGGTGCGATCGTCGAGCGGGGTACCCATGAAGAGTTGGTAGCCAAGGGTGGTCTTTACTCTGAGCTCTATAACCGTCAGGATTTAACGGGTACGTCTAATTAAGATACGTCCGTAAATTATTAGCCCTCCAAAGATGAGCCATTGAAGAGCGTAAGCGGTATGTGGGCCATCGCTTAAAGGCGGAAGCTGGGCAGGTGCAGCTGGCGTAAGTGATGGATCTGATCCACTCAATAAATTAATGTAGAACTTTTCAGTATCTTCCTGCGATTGGGCATTGAGTTCTGCAACTAACCCTTCACCTGATGTAGGTAATGCAAAGAACGAACCACGAGGCAGCGATGAGTCCAAGCGGAATCTGCCCGAGATGCTTACCTCACCTTCGGGAACCTTACTTACTACAGGGGGAGTTGTTGCGGTTGCACCGGCTTGCACCCATCCACGATCAACCCAAAACTTCTTACCTGTCGTACTTGTAAACAAGGTCAATACTTCATACCCATACTTACCTTCTGAGTAACGATTGCGAAGCAGAATCTGCTTGCTTTGATCAAAGCGGCCGGTTGCTGAAACATATTGCCACTCGTAGTTGGCTAAATCGCCTTTAATCTCATTGAGTGAAATTGCATCTCTAGCGATACGTTCTTCAATAACCGCGTTTCGAGCCTGGCGGTCAACACCTCTTTGATACTGCCACTGCGCAGCCCAGACGCAGAGAACTACAAGGGCTAATGCGACTAAAGATTTAAAGAGAGACCAAGGCTCCCTAGCTTTCTTCTCAGAAGACATAACTCAATCGAGCGCTAAAGGCTTATCTTCTTTGATCTCTGAACCACGAGTTATGGTTTCACGGCCAGCGTTTGCAATCACAACCGCAAAGTAAGGAAGGGTGACAGCACCGGCCAAGGCGATCCAGCGGTATGGGCTTGGCAGGATAACTGTTAATACAAAGCAGGCGGTGCGGATCATCATTGATATGAAGTACCGCTTTTGGCGGCCAGCTTGATCACGGGTGAGGGCGTTTTGCGCACTCGTGATGTCGAATACCTTCTTTTCCTTGGCCATGGCTCAAGGGTAGTGCTCAGGGCCTGACCCCGCCCCTCAGGATCTGGGCTCAATTTCGCCTTTTGGGAGCGAGCGGGTAATCTTTGCCTCAGACCAGTGGAGTAACTACCACTGCAAGAGGAGTTACCGCTCCCACCTTCACCGCCACTAGTGCGGGCTGGTTTGTCGGATAAGAGATTTAATTCTCTTGCCCTTGCGGTTTTCTTTTGCAGCGCTGTTACACCAAAGCGTTAACGAACCGAAGGAGCTCAAAGTCAGCACTGAACCGCGCATCAATGATCGTATTCGCACACCCGAAATTCGTTTAATCGGTTATACCGGTGAACAAGTTGGAGTTGTCGATATCGATACGGCGTTAAAGATGGCAGATGAAGTTGGTCTCGACCTAGTTGAGATTGCACCAGAAGCCAATCCACCTGTTTGCAAGATCATGGACTTCGGAAAGTACAAGTACGAAGTTGCACAGAAGGCACGGGAAGCACGCCAAAACCAGACCCACATTGTGGTGAAGGAGGTGCGCCTCACTCCAAAGATCGAAAACCATGATTACGAAACAAAGCGTAGTCAGGTTGAGAAGTTTCTTAAGGGTGGCGACAAAGTCAAGGTGACTATGAAGTTCCGAGGTCGCGAACAAACGCGTCCTGAGTTGGGTTACAAGATGTTGCAACGTCTTGCAGAAGATATTGCAGAGGTCGGTTTTGTTGAGTTCGCTCCTAAGCAAGAGGGACGAAACATGACGATGGTTCTTGGGCCAACCAAGAAGAAGACAGAAGCAGTTGCAGAAGCAAAGGCAGCACGCAAGGCGAAGGCCGCAGCTGCAGAGACAACGGATGGAGCTTAAGAAGATGCCAAAGATGAAAACTCACAGCGGTGCGAAGAAGACCTTCCGCATCACAGGTTCTGGAAAGGTTATGCACGAGCGCGCTGGAAAGCGCCACTTGCTCGAGCACAAATCTTCACGGGTAACACGTCGTCTATCGACAGAGTCAGCTGCAAAGCCAACTGTCGCAGTCACCGCCAAGCGCATGCTTGGTTTGAAGTAAGGAGCGGGTTAAATGAGAGTAAAGCGCGGAGTACACGCAGCTAAAAAGCGTCGCACAACTCTTGAGCGTGCCAGCGGATACCGCGGACAACGTTCACGTCTTTTCACAAAGGCGAAAGAGCAAGTCACGCACTCAATGGTCTATGCATTCAATGACCGTAAAGACAAGAAGGGCGATTTCCGTCGTCTGTGGATCCAGCGCATCAACGCTGGTTGCCGCGAGCATGGTCTTACATACAACCGCTTCATCCAGGGCCTCAAGGCTTCAGGTGTTGAGGTAGATCGCCGCGTTCTCTCAGAGCTTGCGACAAATGATCCAGCAACATTCAAAACACTTGTTGATGTAGCTCGCAAGAGCCTTGCAGCACTCTAAGTTCCAACAATGATTGAGAGCCTTAACTCGCCACATATTGCGCGAGTTAAGGCTCTTATTGGTTCTCGGGGAGTCAAGGAAAGAAAGAACGCCGGTCAGTTTGTTTCCGAAGGTTTGCAGTGTGCACGCGAGGCGCTTGTTTCAAAGAGTGGCCCAAAGATTGAAACCCTTTACTTAACTGTCAATGGCAGAAGTAAAGTTGAGGAAATAACTGACTTATCAGTTTTCAATGTCGTTGATGTAAGCGATGAAGTAATGAAGCAAATGTCTGAAACGATCACACCGCAAGGAATCCTCGCAATCTGCACAATACCAAAGATTGATTTGAACTCAATCGCCCTTAATGGTTCCCGCAAATTTGTTTATTTGTCAGAGGTTCAAGACCCAGGCAATGCTGGAACAATCCTGCGTTCAGCTGATGCTTTTGGTATGGATGCTGTTGTTACCTCACCTGGAAGTGTTGATATGTACTCACCCAAGGTTGTGCGCAGCACAGCGGGATCGCTTTGGCACACACCAGTTTTTGAATCTGTTGCACTTGACGATCTCCTTCAGTTGGGCGTTAAAGCCTTTTCACTCGGAGCAGCAGGCTCTATTGCTCTTGATTCACTGCAAGCAACAGGAGATATCGTTGCTGTCTTTGGCAATGAAGCGCGTGGTTTATCGACAGGCCAAGTGGTAGATCAGATCGATGTCGTAAGCATTCCAATGCCCGGAAATGCCGAAAGCCTAAATCTCTCTGCAGCGGCCTCAATAGTTATGTATCACCTTTCAAATATGCAGGCCTCGAGAAGCACTAACCGATAGAGTTCTCCCTATGCGCGTTGAGGAGATTTCATCCTGGGTAGAAGATGCCCGAAAGGCTTTCGCCTCCGCCACCGATTTAGATTCACTCAAAGTGGCACGTTTGGCCCATGCAGGAGACAAATCACCAATCGCTCTTGCATCTCGCTCTCTCGGCTCCCTTTCTCCTGAGGATAAAGCCTCTTTTGGAAAGGTGATTGGTGAGGCCAAAGCTGCAATCGCCCAGGCCCTGGCTGATGCGACCAGTACCTTAGAAGCAGAACGTGATCGCAAAGTATTGCTTGAAGAGGTTGTCGATATCACCTTGCCGGTCAATCGCTCACATCGCGGTGGCCTGCATCCCATCTCAATCATCAAAAATGAGGTCTCCGATTTCTTTATCGAACAGGGCTTTTCAGTCCAAGAGGGTCCAGAGCTTGAATCAGGCTGGTTGAACTTTGACGCACTCAACATTCCCGCAGATCATCCTGCACGAACAATGCAGGACACCTTCTTTATCGAACCTGTTGAATCAGGAATGGTTTTACGAACCCATACATCACCTGTTCAAATTCGCACGATGTTGACGCAGCAGCCACCAATTTATGTGGTTTGCCCTGGACGCACATTTCGTGCAGATGAGTTAGACGCAACCCATAGTCCAGTGTTCCATCAAGTTGAGGGTCTTGTTATTGATAAGGCAATCACAATGGCTCACCTCAAGGGAACCCTTGATAACTTTGCACGTCATATGTTTGGACCCGATGTAACAACACGTTTGCGTCCATCCTTCTTTCCCTTTACAGAACCAAGTGCAGAAGTAGATATCTTCTTTAACAATCGCTGGATCGAGTGGGGCGGTTGCGGAATGGTTAATCCAAAGGTTTTGGCTACCTGCGGAATCGATACCGATCTTTATAGCGGTTTTGCATTTGGTATGGGCCTAGAGCGAACACTTATGGTTCGTCACGGAATCACAGATATGCATGACATTGTTGAAGGCGATCTTCGTTTCACACGTCAGTTTGGAGTCGGCCTGTAATGCGCGCTCCGTTATCCTGGATCAAAGAGTTTGTAGATATCCCTGCCTCGGTTACGGCTGATCAAATCTCTGACGGACTCATTCGTGTTGGTTTTGAGGTTGAAGAGATCATTTATCAGGGAGCAGATTTAACTGGGCCGCTGAAGTTTGCAAAGGTTCTCTCTATCGAAGAGATCACTGAGTTTAAGAAGCCAATTCGCTACGTTGGGCTTGACTGTGGCGAGGGTGAGACTCGGTACGTAATCTGTGGTGCAACAAACTTTGCTGTAGGGGATCTTGTAGTAGCGGCTCTGCCAGGTGCGGTTCTGCCCGGAGATTTCAAGATTGGTGCACGCGAAACTTACGGCAAGACCTCGAACGGAATGATCTGTTCTGCTCGCGAACTCGGAATCAGCGAAGATCACGAGGGCATCATGGTTTTTGCAGAGAGCGAAGTAACCATCGGCGCAGATGCGATCGAAGCGCTTCAGATCAACGATGTCATCTTTGATGTAGCGGTAAACCCAGACCGTGGATATGCACTAAGCATTCGCGGTATAGCTCGCGAAGTTGCTGCGTCACTGGACTTAAAATATACAGATCCTGTTAACGCTTTACGTGATTTAAAGTTTGAGGAAACCGGCAAGGGCGTATCCGCCACAATTGGCGATAAATCATCTGCTTCTGTTTTCTATCTACGCACCCTTTCAAATTTTGATCCAAAAGCCAAGACACCAATGTGGATGCGTCGTCGTATTGAGAAAATGGGCATGCGCTCTATTTCCTTGGTCGTAGATGTAACAAACTATGTGATGCTCGAACTTGGTCAACCACTACACGCATTTGATAAATCTAAGATCAAGGGCGGGCTGACGATCAAGCGTGCAAGTTCTGCACAAAAGTTTAAAACTCTCGATGGAGTAGAACGCACCTTGGATCCTGAAGATTTAATGGTCTCTGACGATGAACAACCGTTAGCTCTAGCCGGAACCATGGGTGGTCTCTCTTCTGAGATCACAGAGACAACAACTGAGATCGCTTTAGAGGCGGTTCACTTTTGCCCTGTATGCATCGCCAAGAACTCAAGGCGCCACAAACTCTCATCAGAGGCTTCACGACGTTTAGAACGCAGCGTTGACCCATCTTTGGCAGAGTTTGCATCAGCTCGATTTGTGCAATTACTGACTGAAAACAGTTCAGCAGAGCATGTGGCAACAGTGGTTGATGGTCAACCGATCTATGCACCATTGGTAACCATTGATCCAAACTATGTCTCGAAGACATTAGGATTTGATGTACCAGCGGCAAAGGTTGCAGAGTTGCTCCGCGTGGTTGGCTGCGATGTCGATGAAAAGAGCTTCACCGTCGACCCGCCATCATGGCGCTCTGACTTATTGACCGCTGCGGATCTGACTGAAGAGGTAGCCCGCATGATTGGCTACGACAAGATTCCTTCAATTCTTCCTCCACGACCCCTACACGCGACTTTGACTCCGACGCAGAAGCGTCGTCGCGCAGTTGCAATGATGTTGGCCAGCCGTGGCTTGGCGGAGGTTCAGACCTTCCCGTTCACTAATCAAGCAACCATTGATTCCATGGGATTTGTCGGAGAACGCGCATCAACATACAAGGTTGCAAACCCAATGTCTGAAGAGTTTCCATTAATGCGCGTCCACCTTGTCCCTGGTTTAATTGAAGTTGCCGCGCGTAACATCAGTCGTGGCGCTAAGGATTTCGCGATCTTCGAAATGGGTTCAATCTTCCGTAGCTCTCAGAAATTAGTGCCAGCCATTTCTCCTGATCTAGCTAAACGTCCAGATCAGAAGGTAATTGATGAGATTTTTGCAAGTGTTCCAACTCAGGGTTATCACGTAGCTGGACTACTCGTTGGAAAAGTTGAAAATGAAAATTGGCAAGGAAAAGCCCGTGCCTACAATTGGCAGGATGCGATCGCCCTTGCCCAAGATATTTTGCAGTTGTGTAACCTGCAATGGAGCGTTGCTCGATCAGATCTTGCACCATGGCATCCTGGTCGTTGCGCCGAGTTAATCGTAAATGGAAAGGCGGTTGCTCACGCAGGTGAACTGCACCCACGTATCGTTGCCGCCTATGGTCTGCCAGAACGATCCGTTGCCTTTGCTGTAGCTCTCAATGCCCTTCCAGACTCAGCTCTGGTTCGTCCAACTACTGTGGGAACAATGCCTGCTGCGGTTCAAGATGTTGCTTTGATTGTTGATTCAACGGTTAGCGCGGCAGATCTTGAAGGTGCGCTGCGCGAAGGTGCTGGGGATTTGCTCGAGTCAATTACCTTGTTTGATCGTTACGACAAGATAGGGGAGGGCAAGATCTCACTCGCCTTCACCCTCGTCTTCCGCGCCTCCGATCGCACGCTCACTGGCGAAGAGGTTTCAGCTATGCGTGAAGCTGCAACAGCGGTGGCGGCAGCAAAGTTCGGAGCAGTTGTACGTACCGCATAATTATGCATAAGATTGCATAATTATAGATAATCCTTTACGCTGGGCTCATGAAAACAGCGGTCATTGGCGCAAGCGGTTATGCAGGCGGAGAACTCTTGAGACTTTTAGCTATTCACCCTAAGTTCGAGGTTGCGGTAGTTAGCGCACACTCAAATGCGGGGGAGCAGGTCACCTCCATCCATCCTCAACTTCAAAGTTATGCTGGACGTGTATTTGTCGCGGCTGATGCGATCGATTTTTCCAAGATCGATCTGGCCTTTCTCGCCTTGCCACATGGCGAATCAGCAGCTTTGATTTCAAAGATTCCTGATCATGTAAGAGTCATCGATTTAGGTGCAGATTACAGATTAGAAAACCCTTCCCAATGGAAAAAGTATTACGGTGGAAAGTATGCAGGGGCCTGGGTATATGGAATGCCAGAGCTTTCGACTAGCCAACGTGAAGCGATTAAGAAAGAAAGCAGGGTTGCTAATCCTGGTTGCTATGCAACCTCTATTTCTTTGGGTATTGCTCCTGCAATATCAATCATCGATACCTCAGATATTGTTGTCGTTGCAGCTTCGGGAACAACTGGCGCTGGCAGAAGCGCAAAGATCAATCTGATCGGTAGCGAGGTTATGAATTCCTTGACTTCATACAAATTTGGCGGAGTTCACCAACACACGCCAGAGATCGAGCAGGCACTCTCTTCGATCGCTTGCAAAGAAACCAAGATCTCCTTCACGCCAATTCTGGCACCTATGCCTCGTGGAATCCTCTCTACAATCACCGCAAAACTTACTCAAGCTATGACAACTGAGCAGGTACACGATCTCTTTTCTGAGCACTATGCAAATGAGTTCTTTGTCGATCTTTTGCCTATCGGACAAATGCCAAAAACCAGCGCGGTCACGGGCAGCAATAAGGTTCAAATTCAGGTAGCGATCGATGTGCATACAAATAGAATCGTTGTGTCTGTTGCCATTGATAACCTGGGCAAAGGCGCTGCAGGGCAAGCGATTCAAAATGCAAATTTAATTTGCGGTCTCGCAGAAAACAGTGGTTTAGCGCTCGATGGTCTCGGCGCATGAAACTTCCTCAAGGATTTCGTTCAGCTTCAATTGCTGCAGGCCTGAAAAGTACTGGTGCTCTGGATTTAACCCTGATCCAAAACCAAGGCCCACAATTTGTAGCTTCAGCTGTTTTCACCTCAAACAAGGTTGTGGCTGCACCGGTTTTGTGGTCCCGCCAAGTTGCTCAAGGTGGGATCGTTCGGGCAGCTGTGCTCAATAGTGGTGGGGCAAATGCTTGCACCGGCCCCGAAGGCTTTGCAGATACACATAAGACCGCAGAACATGTTGGGCAATTACTTGATATCTCATCAGCAGAAGTCATTGTCTGCTCAACTGGTTTGATCGGTGAACGGTTGCCAATGGAGAAAATCATCGCAGGATTAGACTCAATCGCAACGGCATTAAGCGGTGATGGTCTACAAACAAGCGCGCAAGCGATTATGACGACCGACTCTGTTCCGAAGATCGCTTCCGCAGCATTGAACGGCGCCGAATTTGCTGCGATTGCAAAGGGAGCCGGAATGCTTGCACCTGCACTTGCAACGATGTTATCTGTAGTAATGACCGATGCCATTGTCTCGCAGAATGCGCAGGAGATCTTTAAACGCGTAACTAACCGTACATACAACCGTATCGATTCTGATGGTTGCACATCCACAAATGACACCGTGCTTTTCATGTCCTCCGGTGCAAGTCAAGTGGTTATCTCTGATTCTGATTTAGAAGAGATGCTGATGAAGGTCTGTGGATCATTGTCTGAGCAGCTCATTGCAGATGCTGAGGGATCAACAAAGACTGTAGCTATTACAGTTGTTAATGCGGCTTCAGAAGATGACGCGGTTGAGATTGGACGAGCGTGCGCACGTAACAACCTATTAAAGGCCGCAATCTTTGGAGGAGATCCCAACTGGGGTCGAGTGCTAGCCGCTGTCGGTACCGCTGATGCCTATATGGATCCGTTAAAAATCGATGTAAAGCTCAATGGGGTGCAGGTGTGCACCAATTGCGCACCTGATGCGGATAAGAGTTTGGTGAATTTTGCTGACCGATTGGTCGAGATTGAAATCAACCTGAAAGTTGGAAATTTCAGCGCCACGATTATGACTAATGATCTCTCCCATGATTATGTTCACGAGAACTCTGCGTACTCATCATGATCGTTGTTAAGTTTGGTGGGCATGCGATGAAGGATGAGAATGGCAACTTTGCCCAAGCCATCGCAGCTGCCCTAGCTACCGGCGAGAAGGTCGTAGTTGTGCATGGCGGAGGTCCTCAGATCGATGCCGCCCTGAAGGCTAAAGAGATCACAAGTCAATGGCTGGGCGGCTTCAGGGTCACGACACAGGCGATCTTTGATGTTGTAGAAGAGGTCTTGGTAAATCAAGTGGGCCAGCAAGTTGCCGCAACACTGAGTAGTTCAGGAATTAAAGCAAGAGCGGTATCGGCTCGTGCTTTGCCGACGGTGATCGCAAAGCGTCGCACAACTTTGATTGATGGCACTTCAGCAGATCTGGGTTTAGTCGGGGAAGTCCAAAAGGTAAACCCGACACAACTTTTAGAGATAATTGCAGAAGGATTTGTTCCGGTAGTGGCTCCGATTTCATCTGATGAAGATCTCAAAACGGGATTGAATGTAAACGCTGATTTCGCTGCGGCAGCTATTGCAGCCGCATTAGGAGCTTCGCAGTTAATCGTTATGACCGACGTTGCTGGCATCTATCGCAACTGGCCTGATAAGAGCTCATTGATTGACTCAATTTCGGCGGTTGATCTCGAAGCGATCAAGTCAGGTTTTGCAGAAGGCATGGCACCAAAGGTGCAGGCGGCTTTAGATGCCTTGTCATACGGAGCAAAGGCGGTACGAATTATTGATGGAACAGATCCCGATAGCTTTGCATCAGCACTTGCTGGTACAGGCGGAACCTTGGTGGTTGCATGAGTAACAAAACAATAATCACACAATGGAAAAATTCAGTCCAGAATAACTACGGAACACCTTCGGTTGCGTTAGTTAAAGGTAAAGGCATTGTTGTAACCGATGCAGATGGAAAGCAGTACCTGGATTTTCTGGGTGGTATCGCAACCAGCATCTTGGGACAGGCTCACCCTGCAATCGTAAAAGCTGTCTCTCAACAGGTGTCCAGACTCAGCCATGTCAGTAACTTTTATGCGCATCCAAACGCAGTTGAACTAGCAGCGAAGTTAACAGAAATGACTGGTGTGAAGAGTGCAAAGGTGTTTTTCTGTCAGTCAGGTGCTGAAGCCAATGAAGCCGCACTCAAACTTTCACGTCGCACCGGTAGAACCCGAATTGTGGCTGCACAGGGTGCTTTTCATGGACGAACCATGGGAGCACTCTCTCTTACGGGACAGCCGGCCAAGCGCGAGCCTTTTCTTCCACTAGTTAAGGGCGTCAAGCATGTTCCATATGGCGACATCAATGCAATGCGCAAGGCGGTAGGCAGAAAAACTGCAATGGTAATCATCGAACCAATAATGGGAGAAGCGGGAGTCATAGTTCCGCCTGCTGATTATCTGCAGCAGCTTCGACAACTCTGCAATGACAAAGGTGCATTGCTTGTCATCGATGCGGTGCAAACCGGAATGGGTCGCACCGGAGATTGGTTTGGCTACGAGTACTCCGGAATTACACCCGATGTGATTACTTTGGCAAAGGGTCTAGGTGGCGGTTTACCTCTCGGTGCAATGATCGCCTTAGGAGATGCAACAGACCTGTTTCAACCAGGTGATCATGGCTCCACTTTTGGAGGAAATCCAGTAACAACAGCTGCAGGACTAGCTGCAATCAAATTTATTGAATCAAGCAAAATTTTGAAAAAGGTTGAAAAGCAGGGTGCGTACCTGATGCAAGAGCTTGCGTTGATTCCCGGTGTTGCAGAGGTTAGAGGTGCGGGCCTGCTACTTGGCATCGAGCTAGAAAATCGCAAAGCTGCAGATGTAGCAGCCGCATTACAAAAATTAGGAGTTCTTGTAAACGCTGCAAATGCAACGACAATTCGTTTGGCACCAGCCTTGATTGTGACAGATGTGCAAATAAATAAGTTCTTAACAATTTTCAAGAAGGTGATGCTCGATGGCAATTAATGCACAATCGGTATCTGCTCGTAGGGCAAAGGCGATAGATCTTATCCAGGCAGGAATGGTTCATTCGCAATCGGATCTAGTTACGCTGCTTAAGAAAGCCGGTTATGTGGTTACTCAAGCCACGGCAAGTAGAGATCTTGAGGAGATTGGTGCTGTAAAGGCCCGCAACAAAGATGGTGAAACGATTTATGAGATCAGGGAAAGTTCTGAAGATGCCATTGTGAGAAGTACTCCCGTGCCTTCTAAGTTGATTCTTTCAGTAGACCACAGCGCTAATTTGGCGGTCATTCATACTCCACCAGGGGCGGCTCAGTTTTTAGCAAGCTCCTTAGATCACGCTGGTTTAACTGGAGTAATTGGCACTATCGCTGGGGACGACACGATTATTTTGGTATCGAAGAAAGCCACAGGTGGGGCACATTTAGCGAAAGAATTGCTCGCTTACGCACAAGGTGATGGAAAGAGGAAGTAATGGCTCTATGGGGCGGACGTTTTGCGCAAGGTCCTGAGGACTCAGTCTTTGCCCTGTCCAGAAGTGTTCACTTTGATTGGCGCTTAGCTCCCTATGACCTGCGTTCATCAATGGCGCATCTGGCGATTTTGAAAAAGAGCGAACTCATAGCACCAAAGGATTCCGAGGCGATTCTTGAGGCGCTCAAAGAGCTCTCACATGAGGTCGCGGCTGGCGACTTCGTAGCAATCGATAGTGATGAGGATGTTCATAGCGCCTTAGAGCGTGGCCTGACTCAGAAGCTAGGCGTGGTTGGAGGAGCCCTGCGCGCTGGTCGTTCCCGCAATGACCAGGTCACAACAGATCTTCGCCTTTTTGCAATTGATCACCTCCTTGAGATCGCTGACTTGATTACCCAACTGCAGATTGCGATTCTTGAAAAAGCAGCTGAGTATGTAAATGACCCGGCACCAGGATTTACTCATATTCAACATGCACAACCAGTTTCCTTTGGACATGAGCTGGCAAAGCATGCACACGCCTTTGCTCGTGATCTAGATCGTATTAATGATTGGTTAGCCCGCACCTCCGTTAGTTCTCTGGGTGCAGGTGCACTTGCTGGTTCATCTCTTACACTCGAACCAGCCTTCACTGCAAAGAATTTAGGGTTTGACGCAACCTTTGCAAACAGTATTGATGCTGTTAGTGATCGTGATTATGTGGCAGAGGCGTTGTTCATCTGCGCAATGATCGGAAACCACCTATCCCGTATCGGCGAAGAGTGGACATTGTGGTCATCACAAGAGTTTGCCTGGGCAAAAGTTGCAGATGCATACTCAACCGGCTCATCAATCATGCCGCAAAAAAAGAATCCTGACATGGCAGAGCTTGCTCGAGGAAAATCTGGTCGTCTTGTTGGAAATCTTATGAGCGTTCTCACCATGCTTAAGGGTCTTCCCTTTGCCTACAACCGTGATTTGCAGGAAGACAAAGAACCGTTGTTCGACAGTATCGACACCTTGTTATTGGTTCTTCCTGCCGTTACTGGCATGGTTGCAACAACAGATTTTGATCGTGAGAAGATGGCCCTTGCGGCACCGACTGGTTTTTCTCTCGCAACAGAGATCGCCGATTATCTTGCAAAAAAGAAGGTCCCTTTCGCACACGCTCATGAGGCTGCCGGAAAGTGTGTAGCGATGTGCGAGGCCTCATCACGTCAGCTTCATCAGTTAACGGATGAAGAGTTTCATTCCGTGCATCCTGAACTTGATGGGGGAGTACGTGATGTTCTAACGGTCCATGGAGCGTTGAACTCGCGTACAACTTCGGGCGGCACCGCACCTTTGCTTGTTGCTCAACAGATTAAAGATGCTTTGCAAGCAAATTCAAAAACCCAAGAAGAAATAGCCAGCAAGCAGAAGGCATTCTCAGAGATGATGAGCTCATGAACCTGATTGAAGATCTACGCTGGCGTGGCTTAATAGCCCAGTCAACCGATGAGGCGGCACTTCTAGAAGCCCTCAAGAAGCCGACAACTCTTTACGTGGGCTTTGATCCAACCGCACCATCACTGCACGCAGGTAATCTTGTGGTTCTCCTAGTATTACGCCGCTTTCAATTAGCTGGCCACAATCCGATCGCACTCGTAGGTGGAGCGACAGGTTTAGTCGGAGACCCCAGTGGAAAGAATGAAGAGCGCACCCTTAACAGCACAGAGATAGTTGAAGCATGGGTTAGTCGTATTCGCAAACAGGTTTCAGCGTTCCTAGATTTTGATGCGCTAAAAAATCCTGCACAAGTGGTCAACAATCTCGATTGGACATCACCATTAAGTGCAATTGAATTTCTGCGTGATATCGGTAAGCACTTCAGTGTTAATCAAATGCTCTCTAAGGATTCAGTATCTGCTCGTCTTGAGGGTGGGGGAATCTCGTACACCGAATTCTCTTATCAAGTTTTGCAATCTTACGATTTCCTAGAACTGTATCGTCGCAATAACTGTACCTTGCAAGTTGGTGGCTCGGATCAATGGGGAAATATCGTTGCAGGACTCGACCTGATTCGACGTGTAGAACAGGGAAGTGGTCACGCACTTACCGTTCCACTACTGATGAAGGCAGATGGCACAAAGTTTGGTAAGACAGCAGGCGGTTCTGTCTGGCTAGATCCCGAGATGACATCTCCTTATGCCTTCTTCCAATTCTGGTTGAACTCAGATGATAAAGATGTCATCAACTTCTTGAAGGTTTTCTCCTTTAAGTCACATGAAGAGATCATGGAACTTGAAAAATCACATAATGAAAATCCAGGTTTGCGTGAAGCACATCGTGCATTAGCACGAGAGTTAACCTCGCTTGTTCACTCAGAAGAGACAACACAGCGAGTTGAAGCTGCAGCTCGTGCATTGTTTGGTCAGGGAGAGTTATCAGAACTAGATGAGGCAACACTTGCATCTGCACTTGCCGAACTTCCACGCACAACTATCTCTGCCAAAGAGGAGATCCCTACATGGGTTGATCTCTTGGCAGCAACAGGGGTTGTTGACTCGAAATCAGCTGCGCGACGCATCGTTAAAGAAGGTGGCGCATATCTCAATAATCAGAAGATTTCTGGCGAGGATTTCAGACCCTCAAAATCCGACTTTTTATGCGGAAAATACGCGGTTTTGAGAAAAGGCAAGCGAGATCTGGCTGCCGTAGAGTTATCGTAGTCTCCCCAATAGGGGTCAAAAACGCTAGCGGGCGTGGATAATTCGCGTTTTTCGCAGATTTTCAGCTTTTCCCGACATCCGGCTAGGCTGATTTGACCGGTCCATGCCATCTATGTATAGTTACGCTCCTTGCTGGGAACGGACCATTTAGGCCGCAACAGTAGGCACAGAAGCTCAAGAAATTGAGCCTCAGCCAGATCTAGTAGTTCATAAAGGTGCGGTTTGACCGCGCCTGCATGCATGCACTAAGTTTGGCGATCTGCCCTGAAAATCAGGAGAAATTCTGAAAAGCAGTGCGCATCCGTACCTTGAGAACTCAACAGCGTGCCATAAGTCAATGCCAATAGTGGCTTATTTAGTCATGCTTTCAATAGCGAAAAATCATTGTTTAACAATGCTTTTGATTAATTAATAACCACGGCAAATATAAATACCTCAATGAGGTATAGCCATAAAAAGCTATACCCGTTGATTTCCTTTGGTATATAAATGACAAATTAAACGACAGTTTGTTTGTCTGATCGCCAAGATGAAAACTTTCTATGGAGAGTTTGATCCTGGCTCAGGACGAACGCTGGCGGCGTGCT
>CAZQNP010000007.1:0-13186 GCA_964594645.1 uncultured Candidatus Planktophila sp.
TAGAGAACAAGGTTTCGGCGGTCGTGGGAGATCGCACCGCCAAAGTTCTCAGCACCGTCTTTGGAATCACTACGGTCGGCGATCTGATGCGCCACTATCCGCGACGGTACATGGTTCGTGGCGAGTTAACTGATATCTCTGAACTGCGCGAGGGCGACGAAACCACAATTTTGGCGCAGATCTACTCGACAACCAACCGGCCTTTGCGGGGTCGCAAAGGAAGCATCCTTGAAGTTGTAGTTACAGACGGTACGGACAAGTTGTCACTGACATTTTTCAACCAAGCCTGGCGTGAAAAGGATTTGAAGGTTGGGCGACAAGGTTTGTTTGCAGGCAAAATTGGAGTATTCAACAATAAGAAACAGTTGGCTCACCCTGATTATGAGTTGATTCCCGATGGCTCCGATGTAGATTCAGCGGTTGAAGGTTTTGCCGGAAAGTTTTTGCCGGTTTATCCCGCTTCATCAAAACTTCCATCGTGGAAGATCTCTCAATGTGCACAACTTGCTATCGGTGCTTTGGACGATATTGAGGATTTCCTACCCGAATCGATACGGGAAAAACATGCTTATCCAACCTTGCACCAAGCTCTTGTGCAGCTTCACCAACCCGCTGATTTAGATCACGCTGAGACCGCGCGCGAACGTCTAACTTTTGACGAGGCATTTCTTCTTCAATCTTTGTTGGTCATGCGCAGAAATGAGTTGAAGAAACTTAACTCAACCTCAAGAAAACGAATCACAGGTGGAGTTCTTGATGCCTTTGATAAATCCCTTCCATTTGAGTTAACCGCCGGCCAAGTTGCAGTGTGTAAAGAGATTGAAAGTGATTTAGCTCAGCCCCACCCCATGCATCGTTTACTTCAAGGTGAGGTTGGATCTGGAAAGACAATAGTTGCATTACGCGCAATGCTTGCAGTTGTTGATAGTGGTGGACAGGCGGCGCTACTTGCCCCAACAGAAGTCCTTGCTGCGCAACATCTTCGCACTATCCAGCGGCAACTTGGAACCTTGGCACAAGGTGGAATGCTGGGTGGTTCGGATAAAGGAACTCAAGTCACATTGATTACAGGTTCACAATCGGCGCAAGCAAGAAGAGAAGCGCTAGCAAAAGCTGCAGATGGAAGCGCAGGGATTGTTATTGGAACCCATGCGTTGCTTGGCGAATCTGTTGTGTTCAAAGATCTTGGATTGATTGTTGTTGATGAGCAGCATCGATTTGGTGTTGAACAACGTGATGCATTGAAAGAGAAAGCGGTTCTTCCACCACACCTTCTAGTAATGACCGCCACTCCGATTCCTCGTACAGTTGCCATGACGGTATTTGGTGATTTAGATGTTTCAACGCTTCGAGAACTTCCGTTGGGTCGTCAACCAATTACCACCCATGTAGTACCCGTCAAAGAGAAACCAAATTTTCTAGAACGTGCATGGCAAAGAATTCGCGAAGAGGTTTCGCAAGGTCATCAGGCTTACATAGTCGCCCCACGGATTTCAGCCGATCCAGAAGCGGGTAAAGATGCAGATTTGGATTTCCTCTTTGGCGAAGAGACAGATGAGATTTCCTCGGTAGAGGAGCTGGCGCCGATGCTGCATGCCGGCCCACTGCAAGGCTTAAAAATTGCGATTCTTCACGGTCGTTTAACGGCAGAGGAGAAAGAGGCGACGATGCAGGCCTTCTCTAAAGGCGAGATCGATGTTCTGGTTTCCACAACCGTTATTGAAGTTGGAGTAGATGTTCCTAACGCAACAATCATGGTGATCATGGATGCCGATCGATTTGGTGTTTCTCAACTTCACCAATTAAGAGGACGTGTTGGTCGAGGAACATCACCAGGCTTGTGTCTCTTGGTGTCTCATTGTGAAGATCTCACACCTGCTCGCGAGCGACTCAACGCAGTTGCTGCCACTCTCGATGGCTTTGAGCTTTCGCGGATCGACCTCGAACAAAGGCGTGAAGGAGATGTTCTCGGAAGAAATCAATCAGGAACCCAGTCGCACCTTCGTTTATTGCGGGTATTGAGGGATGAATCACTGATTGAGCAAGCTCGAGATGATGCAGAGCAACTTATCGCCAAAGATAATGAGTTAACCGACTATCCTGCGCTTAGGAAAGAGCTCGCTCAATTACAGCGAGATCAAGCGGTCGATTATCTAGATAAGGGTTAGTTCATTGAGAATCATTGCTGGTGTAGCGCGCGGTCGAACCTTAGGTGTGGTTGCTGGTGCTACTCGTCCCACCTCAGACCGAGCCCGTGAAGGATTGTTTTCATCGCTTACATCTGAGTTTGGAAGCTTTGAAGGGCTACACATTTTAGATCTCTTTGGTGGTTCTGGTGCAATTGCTCTTGAATCCTTGTCACGTGGAGCAACATTGGTTCATGTTGTTGAGAAAGACGATGAAGCGCAGAGGACAATTGAGAATAATTATGAGCTGGTTAGAAAATCTAATCCCAGTGGAAAACTGCAGCTATTTGGTATGAGCGCTGAAAGATTCCTCAAGGATCTTCCAAAGACAAAGTATCACCTTGTCTATATCGACCCACCATATGATTTCAGCAATCAAGCGGTAGAAGATGTTTTGTCTGCATTACATGATGGGGATTTTCTAAGCAGTGATGCCTTCATTGCAGTTGAGCGCACTGCGCGAGGAGCTCAATTTATTTGGCCCGATGCCTTCGCGCCTGCACGCGAGCGAAATTATGGGCAGGCGACCATTTATTACGGTAATTATCAGCCTTAAGAATGGATTACTTGGCTCCATCTTGCTAGCGTTTACGCCATGAAGCGCGCGGTTTGCCCAGGATCCTTTGATCCAATCACATATGGCCACTTAGACATCATTGAGCGAGCAGCGCAGCAATTTGATCATGTCGTGGTCGCCGTTCTGGAAAACAGAACTAAATCCAGCCTCTTTACAGTTCAAGAGCGCATTTCAATGATCTCTGAAGTAGTCGCTAAGTTTCCAAATGTCTCTGTTGACTCATGGAGTGGCTTGTTAGTTGATTACTGTAAGGCCAATTCAATTCAGGCGATCGTAAAGGGACTGCGTGCAGTTTCAGATTTTGATTATGAGCTACAGATGGCCCAGGTCAATTTGCAGGGTTCAGGTGTTGAGACCATGTTTATGGCCACTGCGCCAACTCATTCATTCCTATCTTCATCACTTGTAAAAGAGCTTGCTCACTACAACGGTGATGTCTCAACAATGGTCCCATCATCAATTAATGAAGCACTCAAGCTACGAATAGCGGGGAAGTAATATGGATTCAGTTGAGAAGTTAACAGCAGCGATCACAATGGTGGAAGAGGCACGAAGCGTTCCGCTTTCTGCAAGTTGCGTCGTTCATCGCGCCGAAATGCTCGAAGTTCTAGATGATGCTCGAGAATCACTGCCAACAGATTTTGCATCGGCACAGAAGATTATTGAGACCAGAGATGCGATTATTGAAGAGGCACGATTGAGTGCAGAGCAGATGATTGCAATCGCCCGCGAGGATGTTGCCCAGATGGTCGAGCAGACTTCAATTGTGCAGATTGCTCGTGATGAGGCACGAAAGATCCTCGATGATGCTCGCGAGACCGCCGAAATAGAAAAGGCAGAGGTTGAGGAGTACATCGATGGTCGTCTTGCTACCTTAGAAGTTATTCTCAATAAAACTATGGATGCTGTTTCACGCGGTCGTGATCGCTTGGCTGGGGCAAATGATAAGGATGTTTTGTCTCAACTTGCAGATGAAAATTAATCGCTAGTAGAACTCCATGAGTAAACAAGTAGATACATTTGAGCTCAACACCTATGAGCTTCCTCGCCGTGCGGGGGAGATGAAGGAGTATGAGTTAGATATCGTTGTTAAGGAAAAGTTTGGCGTTGAATTAATCGCAGTTCCTGCAGGAGATATCATCGAAGTTGATGCCCGCTTAGAGTCTGTAACTGAAGGTGTTTTGCTCAGCGCAGATGTATACGCGGTAGCAAAGGGTGAGTGCATTCGATGCCTTGATCCAGTGGAAATTGTTATCGATCGAAAGATTCAAGAGCTCTACAACTACGAGCCCACCAATGAACGCGGAAAGCGAAAGAAGAAGCAGGAAGAGAGCCTTGAGGATTTAGAGATCGAGGATGAGTTGATGATGGAGGGGGAGATCATGGATCTTGAAACCCCGATCCGTGATGCTGTAGTGCTCTCGCTTCCCATCAATCCCGTGTGCAGCCAGGATTGCCTCGGTTTGTGCCCTGAGTGCGGGGGAAAGTGGGTAGATCTGCCTGAAGACCACGCCCATGAGGTGATCGATGCGCGCTGGGCCGGCTTGGGCGGGCTCAACCTCGAGGATCCCGATTTCAAGATTTAGCCCTTTTGAGGGATACTTTCTCTCTGCAGCCACGCTGCTGCCAAATGATTGAGAAGAGGTTAGAAAAGTGCCAGTACCAAAGCGAAAAATGTCGCGTTCAAAGACGCGTTCACGTCGTAGCCAGTGGAAAACTACTGCAGCAGCTCTCTCAACATGTGGTCAATGCCAGCAACCTAAGTTGCAACACACCGCTTGCCCAACGTGCGGTACTTACAACCGTCGTCAGGTATTAGAGGTCTGATCTGAGCTCAATACTCAGTGAGCAGCTGGGAGTAACTCTCGATCCAGCTTTGCTTGAGTTGGCCTTTACCCACCGATCATTTGCATATGAATCGGGAAGTCAAGAAACAAATGAACGTCTTGAATTTCTAGGTGATTCAGTTCTTGGATTAATTGTTACCGAAGAGCTTTACAAACGATATCCAGATTTTGATGAGAGTCGTTTATCTCCATTACGTTCAGGTGTTGTCAATATGCGTGCCTTGGCAGATATTGCACGTGGATTACAACTGGGCCAGTACATCCGCCTCGGAAAAGGCGAAGAGGTCACAAATGGCCGCGATAAAAACTCTTTGTTAGCAGATGCCCTCGAAGCATTGATCGGCGCTATTTATTTACAGTTTGGTTTTGAGCGCTGCACCGAGATCGTTCGTGCCCTTATTTCTCCAACTATGGATTCAGCGGTAGCACGTGGTGCCGGTCTTGATGGAAAGACAGCGCTTCAAGAGTTGGCCGCCTCATTAGGAAAGGGCGCACCTGAGTACGTAGTCAGCGAAGAGGGCCCTGATCACGATAAGAACTTCACCGCTGTAGCGATGTTAGCTGGGCAAGCGTTGAGCGAGGGAACTGGAAAGAGTAAGCGAGAGGCTGAACAAGTCGCCGCCCGCGCTGCATACGAGGCTTTAAAAACCGCCAATCTGCAAGGCTAAATTCGTCAAAATCACGCTCAAGAGGCGATAGGTTTACCGCGTGTATTTGAAGAGTATGACGCTCAAGGGCTTTAAGTCCTTCGCTTCGGCAACCACTCTTCGGCTTGAACCCGGAATCACCTGCGTGGTCGGTCCCAATGGTTCTGGTAAATCCAACGTTGTAGATGCCCTTACCTGGGTTATGGGTGAGCAGGGCGCAAAATCTTTGCGCGGCGGCAAGATGGAAGATGTCATCTTTGCTGGAACAAGTGGACGTGCACCTCTTGGTCGCGCAGAAGTTTCACTTACGATCGATAACTCCGATGGCGCTTTACCGATCGATTACACCGAAGTCACGATCTCAAGAATTTTGTTCCGCAATGGTCAAAGTGAGTATCAGATAAATGGCGAAGCTTCACGTCTGCTAGATATCCAAGAGCTACTCAGCGATTCAGGTATTGGTCGCGAAATGCACGTGATTGTTGGACAGGGTCAGCTCGATGCAATCCTGATGGCAACACCCGAAGAGCGCAGAGGCTTTATCGAAGAAGCAGCTGGAGTTCTTAAGCACCGCAAACGCAAAGAGAAAGCTCTTCGCAAATTAGATTCAATGCAGGCAAACCTTGCACGTGTTCAAGATTTAACGGTTGAACTACGTCGTCAACTACGTCCATTAGGCAAGCAAGCAGAAGTTGCAAAGAAAGCTGCAACGATCCAGGCAGATCTTCGTGATGCAAAGCTTCGTCTCTTGGCCGATGACTTTATCTCGATGTCAAAGACTTTAGAGCTAGAAGTTGCCGATGAGAACGCTTTACGTGAGCGCAGAACAGCGGTAGAAAATGAGCTTGATTCAGTAAGAGCTCGCGAAGAGGCACTTGATGCACAAGCCGCACTCGAAGCTCCATTGCTTCTGGCCGCACAAGAAACCTTCTACAACTTAAACTCTTTGCGTGAAAAATTCCGCGGTACACAAAGCCTGGCTCAAGAGCGTTCTCGCTTCCTAAACGAGGAGGCTGAAGAGGCACGTACATCAGGTCGCGATCCAGAGAGCCTGGATGCAGAGGCACGAACCTTGCGTCTTGAAGAGTCCCAGCTGCGCGCAGATGTACTAACAGCACAGCAAGAGTTGGCATCAGCAACATCTGCCTTGGCGCAAGCAGAAGCAGCGCTCAAAAGTGATGAAGACACAATTGCTGCAGCGATGCGTGCGATTGCAGATGCACGCGAAGGAACTGCGCGACAAGAAGGACACATCAAGTCTCTCAAAGCCCGTCTAGAAGCTATCGCCGAAGAGATTGAGCGCTTAACTAAAGCTCGCGATGAAGCTCAAGCTCGAGTCGATCAGGCAAAGCGCGAGTACTCATCACATGAACTTGAGATCGCAAGTGCAGACTCAGGTGAACTTGGTTTGGATTCACAGTACGAAAACGCCAAGAATCTTTTAGAAGCGGCAAAGGCAAAGCATTCTGAGTTGGTAGATGCTGAACGCGCTGCAGATCGCGAACGCAATGCGGTTGAATCAAAGCTTGAGGCGATCAAACTCACCTCACAATATCGTGATGGCGCCTCGGCCCTGCTCCGCGATTCTCGTGGAGTATCAATTCTCGGAAGCATCGTGGGCTTGATTGAGATTGATAATGGATGGGAGGCTGCCGCAGCTGCAGCCCTTGGAACTCTTGCAGATGCAGTAGTTGTGAAGGATCTTTCATCTGCGGTCACCGCCTTAACAACTCTTCGAAGTGAAAATCTTGGTCAAGCAGATGTTCTGGTCTACCAACCAGGTCAAGGCGGGGGAGCATCGATTCCAGCAGGGCTCAATCCATTGTCTGCACATATTCGTTCCTCTTCTATCGGTGAGCTAGTTACATCACTGCTTGCCTCAACAGTTGTTGCCGAGAATGCAAATGCAGCTGAAGCAATCTTGAGATCGCATCCAACGCTTACAGTCGTAACGCGAGATGGTGATGTCATCTCCAGTAACCGCGCACGCGGTGGCTCCAAATCTTCGACCTCACTTATTGAGATCAAGGCATTGATTGATGAGCTAGAGACCAAACTCCAAGAGATCACACACAATTGCGATCGTCTTAAATTTGAAATCTCTACAGCTACAACTGAAGTCTCTTCGAGACAAGCAGATTTTGATTCAGCTCTTTCAAAGCTCAATGAATCAGATGCACGTATTGCAGCCTTAACAGAACAGCTTGCTGTTTCTGGACAAAATATGAAATCTGCAATGGCAGAGGTTGAGCGTCTTAACATCTCAATTAATGAGGCTACAGCTGCGAAATCTCGCGATGAGGGTGAAATTACAATCGCCCAGAGTCAGCTTCAGCAACGAGGAGAAGTTGCAGAACCCGATCACTCGCGTACCGAAGTACTTCGCAATCAGGTATCACTTGCACGCACCTCTGAAGTTGAGGCAAGACTTGCGGTGCGCACAATTGAGGAGCGAGTTGATTCTGTTGCGGCACGTGCAATCGCCTTAGAACAATCCGCTCAAGCCGAACGTGATGCATCAGAACGAGCGATTGTGCGACGCAGCGCTCGAGCACGTGCAGCAGTAATTTCTCAGGCTGTCGCTGAAGCAGCATATGAAGTTTTGATTCACATCGAACGCTCTATAGCCAAAGCTGCAACAGAGCGTGGGCGGCTTGAAGAGTCTCGCGCATCTCGTGACGGTGAGACATTAACTGTTCGTACACGTGGACGTGAGCTGGCTTCGCAACTAGAACAGCTCACTTCGAGTGTGCACAAAGATGAGATCGCTCGTGCAGAACAACGTCTTCGCATCGAGACTCTCGAGGCTAAGACTGTTGAAGAGTTTGGTATCGACACAGCAACCTTGGTCAATGAGTATGGACCTGATAAGGATGTGCCAACTTTCCATGAAACTGAAGATGGCGAAATCATCTCTACCGAGATGGTTCCATACCGCAGAGATCAACAAGAAAAGCGCCTTGCTTCAGCTGAGCGCTCCTTGAACTTGCTAGGAAAGATCAACCCACTTGCACTAGAGGAGTACACATCGCTGGAAGAGCGATTGAAGTTCCTTGCTGAACAGTTAGAGGATCTGAAGAATACGAAGAAGGATTTGCTAGATATCGTAAAAGAGGTTGATGACCGAGTTCAATCGATCTTTATGGAAGCCTACGAAGAGACTGCTAAGCACTTCGAAGAGATTTTCGCTCGACTCTTTCCAGGTGGAGATGGTCGCTTAATCTTGACCGACCCAGACAACCCATTGACAACTGGTGTCGATGTTGAGGCGCGTCCACCAGGAAAGCGTGTGAAGCGTCTTTCGCTGCTTTCAGGTGGAGAAAAGTCTCTGACCGCAGTTGCCATGTTGGTTGCGATCTTTAAATCACGTCCAAGCCCGTTCTATGTGCTTGATGAGGTTGAGGCGGCACTTGATGATGTAAACCTTGGCCGCTTGTTAGGAGTTCTTGAGGAGCTTCGCGAAAGTTCTCAGCTGATCATCATTACCCACCAAAAGCGCACCATGGAAATCGCGGATGCTTTGTATGGCGTGACCATGCGTGGAGATGGCGTGACTGAGGTTATCTCTCAACGCCTACGCGAATCTGACGCAAGTTAAGGCGTTGCACGATGGGTCTTTTTAGTAAGTTCATCGCCAAGATAAAGGGCACAAATGATTTTTCTCCTGCAGATTGGGCAGAACTGGAACAAGAGCTTCTGTCATCAGATGTGGGACCTCGATTAACGCGAGAGTTTTTAGAGGCAGCCAAGAAGGTAAAGAGCGAGAACGCAGAAGAAGCGTTGATTGAAATCATGATGCAGAACCTGTCCAAAAACTCCCGGCAGCCGATCCTTGCTGAAGGCACCACAACGATCATGGTTGTGGGTGTTAATGGAACCGGGAAAACAACTTCAGTTGCAAAGTTAGCCGCTTATTACACAAAAAATGGAAAGAGCGTGGTTCTTGCTGCAGGTGACACCTTTAGAGCTGCAGCGGTTGATCAGCTCAAAACTTGGGGAGCGCGCATCGGTGTTGTAGTTGTTTCGGGCAAAGAAAATGGCGACCCAGCATCCGTAGCCTTTGATGGTGCAAAAAGTGCACACGATGCAGGTAGTGAGATCTTTATCATTGATACCGCAGGTCGATTACATAACAAGAGTGATTTGATGGCAGAGCTATCAAAGGTAAAGCGGGTTGTAGAAAAAGTTTCTCCTATCAATGAAGTTCTCTTGGTAATTGATGCAACTACTGGACAGAACGGATTACAACAAGCTCGAATCTTTACTGAAAGTGTTGATGTAACTGGAGTAATTCTTACTAAGTTAGATGGCAGCGCTAAGGGCGGGGTTGCCTTGGCGATAGAGGCTGAGCTGGGCATTCCCATCAAGTGGATTGGCACCGGAGAGTCGGAGCAGGACTTTGCTCCATTTGACGCTCAGAGCTACATATCGGGGCTTTTGGCGTAACCCAGATTTAACACAAGCCTTGGTTTTGTCACCAACCTGAAACCAGGCAATCCCTTAGTTGTAACTGCACGGGTAGAAGGTTTAGCCATCTCAAAGACGAGAAATTTCTCGAACTTACTTTAGGTGGTCTTTCATGGAAACTCTCAATTCAGGCGATACCGCGTGGATGCTAATTAGTACAGGACTTGTTGTTCTTATGATTCCGGGCCTTGCCCTTTTTTATGGTGGCATGGTTCGCGTAAAGAGCGTGCTCAACATGATGATGATGTCATTTGGCGCTCTTGCTGTGGTCTTTGTTTTGTGGATCGCATTTGGTTTCTCTCTTGTTTTCGGAGAATCAGTTGGCGGCAGAGGTCTCATCGGAGATATCGGTCAATTTACATTTTTGAATGGACTTGATAACTCAACCGCTCTGATTGGAACAATCCCTGCGGCGGTATTCGTCGCATTCCAAGGAATCTTTGCAGCAATTACCGTTGCACTTATTTCAGGCTCTATTGCAGATCGCGCAAAGTTTGGTGCGTGGATGGTCTTTGCAGCTGTTTGGGCAACTCTTGTTTACTTCCCAGTTGCACACTGGGTATTTGCCTTTGATGACTTTGTTGCAAAAACCGGTGGTTGGATCGCCAATGATCTGGGAGCGCTCGACTTTGCTGGTGGAACTGCGGTTCACATCAACGCAGGTGCTGCTGGTTTGGCTTTAGCCTTTATTTTGGGTAAGCGAATTGGTTTTGGAAAGGTAGCAATGCGCCCACATAGCTTGCCGCTGGTAATGCTAGGTGCAGCTCTACTGTGGTTTGGCTGGTTTGGCTTCAACGCAGGCTCTGCGGTTGCATCAAATGGAACGGCCGGGCTTGCACTTCTTAACACAATCGGTGCAACAACGGCAGCGGTTCTAGCCTGGTTGCTTGTAGAAAAGGTTCGAGATGGTCATGCTACGAGTCTTGGTGCTGCATCTGGTGTTGTTGCAGGGTTAGTTGCAATTACTCCGGCATGTGCAGCGGTAAATGCAAGTGGCGCATTGATTATCGGAGCGGTGTCAGGTGCACTATGTGCACTTTCTGTAGGGCTCAAGTTCAAGCTCGGATATGACGATTCACTGGATGTTGTAGCCGTTCACCTAGTTGGTGGAATCGTTGGAACGGTAATGATCGGGTTTGTCGGCGTTGAAGTTGGCCTATTCAATGGCGGCGGCACCGAACAACTAGTTAAGCAGATCGTGGGAGCGGCAGCGGTACTTGCGTACTCATTCATTGCAACCCTGATCATCGGAAAGATTATCGATCTCACGATTGGCTTCAGAATCACCAATGATCAAGAGATCGCAGGCATCGATCTTGCAATTCATGCAGAACGTGCATATGAACTATCAGACAATAGCCAAGGCAGCGTCTTTGGCATCTCGAAAGGTGCTTAACAATGAAACTTATTACAGCGATCTTGAAGCCATTCAAATTAGATGATGTGAAGAACGCCCTTCAGGGTGCAGGTATAACAGGTATGACAGTTTCAGAGGCAAGTGGTTTCGGTCGCCAAGGTGGGCACACCGAGGTTTATCGTGGTGCCGAGTACACCGTTGACCTTGTGCCAAAGGTACGACTTGAAGTTCTTGTCGATGACAAGGATGCAGATTCTGTCGTTGATGTAATCGTGAAGGCGGCTTCAACTGGATCAATTGGTGATGGAAAGGTATGGACAACACCAGTTGATCAAGTTATTCGCGTCAGAACAGGAGAGCGCGGCATAGACGCGATCTAAAGTAACTTAAATGAGTACCCGGGAGAGGCGAGAGCGATCGAACGAGAGCGATCGTAACTTGACTCAACTATTTGAAAAGGCTGCACAAGTAGCTGGTCTCAGTAATTCGGGTAGAGAGATAGCACTCGCCGCGGTTGGGGGTTATGGCCGCGGCGAGCTATCTCCAGGTTCAGATCTTGATATTGTTTTTTTGCACTCAGGAAAGATTTCAGAGGAGCACCTAAAAACCTTTGTTAATGAAGTGCTATATCCGCTCTGGGACACAAAAAGCGTCGATCATTCAGTCAGAACAAGAAGTCAAACGCGAGATGCAGCCTCATCCGATTTAAGGGTTGCCACGGGATTATTAGATATCCGTTTGATTGCCGGAAATTCTGAGTTAGTGGCACATGTTAAAAATGACAGTTTTGAGTTCTGGCGCAAAAATTCCAAGGAAAATCTGGCCAAATTACACAAAACTCTGCAGGAACGGCATTCGCGTGCCGGTGAGTTAGCGTACTTACTCGAACCAGATCTGAAGGAGGCTCGGGGTGGGTTACGTGACATCCAGGCATTGAAGGCGATTTCATTAACTGGAGTTGTTCCTGTTCCTTTAGAAAAGATTAGTTGGGCAGAAGGAACGCTGAACAATGTTCGCGAATCCCTACATATTGCAAGTGGTCGCGGGAAAGACCGTTTACTTTTTCAGGAGCAGGACAAGGTTGCACAGCTGCTCGATTACTCAGATGCAGATGCAATGATGGGAGATGTCGCAAGAGCGGCCCGTTCAGTTGATTATCTACTTAACTACACCTGGCATGCGATTGAACATAAAGGTAAGGATGGCTTAGGAAAGTACATCACTAAGAATCGGGTCACTACTGTTGCAAAGAATGTCAGCGCAATCAACCGTGAGATCGTTATTGATTCATTGGATTCATTGGATGAGGATCCATTGGTGGGACTTCGCGCGGCAGCTACCGCTGCGCAATTAGGTTTACCGCTCTCGCTGGATACTTGCACGAAACTTGCAATAGGCCTAAAGAATGGGGAGGGCACACTTTCCAACCCTTGGCCAAATGAAGCGCGCGAACTATTAATTACATTAATTGGTGCAGGTGATGCAATGGTCGATATCTTTGAATCACTAGACCAAGAAGAAATCATTTTTGAGTGGATTCCTGAATGGAGAAGTGTCCGTTCTTTACCTCAACGAAATGCGCTACATCGCCACACAGTTGATCGCCACATGGTTGAAACCGCTGTACACGCAGCAAAGCTAACTCGAAGGGTTGCGCGGCCAGATTTACTCTTATTTGCTGCCCTCTTTCATGACATCGGAAAGGGCAGCGCAGAAGATCACTCAGAGCGTGGAGTTCGCTTGATTGAGCCGATAGCTGCGAGAATGGGCTTTAGCGTTAAAGAGATTGAAATCATCAAGAATTTGATTTTGCACCACCTCTTGCTTTCATCAACGGCAACCAGACGAGATTTGGATGATCCGGCAACGATTGAATCCATATTGGCAGCAATTCCGGATGTGAATACATTAGAGCTTCTGCACGCGCTAAGCATCGCAGATGGTGAAGCAACTGGCAGCGCGGGCTGGAGTGATTGGAAAGCCACACTGGTCAATGATCTAGTGCAACGGGTAAAGCGGGTGATGGCAGGTGCAGAAGTAGCGCAACAGCCAGAAATCAGCGATGAGCAAAGAGCGATTGCAGAAAGTGGCCAGCTTCGAGTTGC
>CAZQNP010000007.1:13286-15450 GCA_964594645.1 uncultured Candidatus Planktophila sp.
AGCTGCTTATGCATCTATACCTGCGATTCCGGTACCAGAACCTGAGGTTGAAATCTTTACCGATGCTGCCACGGATGCCACGGTCATTGAGGTACGTAGCCATGACAGGCCGGGGTTGCTTTTCCGAATCGGCACAGCAATAACTCAATCAAAGATTGATATTCGTTCAGCGATTGTTACAACCCTTGGAGCAGAGGCAATCGACACCTTGTATGTCACTAATTTATCTGGGGGACCACTATCTTCTGAGCGCGCAATCGAGGTCGCTTCGCATCTTAAGCGGGCCTTGAAGTAGTCTTCCCTCCTTATGTTTGAGTCACTGACCTCGCGCTTTAGTGGAGCCTTTTCCTCCTTGCGATCCAAGGGAAAGATATCTACCTCAGATATCGAAGCTACTTGTCTGGAGATAAGACAAGCTCTTCTCGAATCCGATGTGGCTCTATCTGTTGTTGACGATTTCATCGCTGATGTTCGTCAGAAGTCCTTAGACGCCCTGCCAACCTTGCAATCTGGCACCAACCAGGCAAATGCGATCTTCGAAATTGTTAATACCTCTTTGATCGAGATTCTTGGAGGACAAGCTCGCAGAGTTCGCTTTGCCAAGAATCCACCAACGGTGATCATGCTTGCAGGTTTGCAGGGTGCGGGTAAGACAACCTTGGCCGGAAAGCTTGCCAAGTTTTATGCAGAGCAGGGAAACACCCCATTACTTGTTGCCTCTGATCTGCAGCGCCCAAACGCTGTAACGCAGCTGCAAGTTGTTGGTGAATCGGTCAATATTCCGGTCTTTGCCCCTGAACCTGGCAACGGCCAAGGCAATCCGGTAAAGGTTGCCAAGGATGGCATCGAGTTTGCAAAATCAAAGATGTACAACATGGTTATTGTCGATACCGCAGGTCGTTTAGGTGTCGATGAAGATCTGATGAAACAAGCATCTGATATTCGCGATGCCATTAACCCAGATGAAATCCTGTTTGTTGTTGATGCCATGATCGGACAGGATGCGGTCAGAACATCACAAGCATTCTTAGATGGTGTGGGCTTTGATGGCGTTGTGCTGACAAAGCTCGATGGCGATGCGCGTGGTGGAGCAGCACTTTCAATTGCTTCAATGACCAAGCGTCCGATTATGTTCGCATCAACCGGTGAAAAGTTACATGAGTTTGATATTTTCTATCCAGATCGAATGGCTTCTCGCATCCTGGGTCTGGGCGATGTTGCAACACTAGCCGAGCAGGCCAAGAAAGCCTTTGATACCGATACATCAGCAAAGCTTGAGGCTAAGTTTGCAAGCGGTGAAGATTTCACATTAGAGGATTTCTTAGAGCAGTTACAGGCGATGTCCAAGATGGGCAATATGTCTAAGCTGCTAGGAATGCTTCCTGGTGCAGGTCAGATGAAGAAGCAGATTGAAAACTTTGATGAGGGCGAGATCGTTCGAACCAAAGCCATTGTTCAATCAATGACCCCAGCAGAGCGTCGCGAACCCAAGCTTCTCAATGGCTCCCGTCGAGCACGCATCGCCCTAGGTTCAGGCCGCAAAGTTTCAGATGTGAACAATTTGGTAGATCGCTTTAGCGCCGCCCAGAAGATGATGAAGCAGGTTCGAAACGGTGGAATGCCAGCTGGAATGCCACCGGGGATGGGTATGCCCGCCATGCCAAAGGTGAGTGTGCCGGTCAATAAGAAGAAAAAGTCCAAATCAGGAAACCCTGCTAAGCGAGCGCAGGAAGAGAGCCAGTAGGACCCGATTTCGCATCTGGGCGCTTAAATGGCAGACTTGGACACCTGTTGAAGGGGCCCTCTACCCCCAGCAACATCCACAATTCGATAGTCATATGAATTGATCGCGCACCCCGCTGCGGTTGATACGCATGGCACACATTTACAGGAGTACAACTTTCTTGGCTACAAAAATTCGTTTAATGCGCATGGGCAAAATCCGCACACCATTTTTCCGCGTTGTAGTTACAGACTCACGCAAGGCACGTAACGGACTATCAATCGAAGAGATTGGTCGCTACGTACCAGGACAAGAGCCATCACTTATCGAGATCAACTCAGAGCGTGCTCTGTACTGGCTCGGCGTTGGCGCACAACCATCTGAAGCTGTAGAGGCTTTGCTTAAGGTGACTGGCGATTGGCAGAAGCACAAGGGACTTCC
>CAZQNP010000007.1:15550-21997 GCA_964594645.1 uncultured Candidatus Planktophila sp.
AGAAGCGGCTGCAGAGTAACAATGATGGATGAAGCCCTAGAGCACTTGGTCAAGGGAATCGTCGATAATCCTGATGATGTTGTTGTCGCTGAAAAGAGCGGACGTCGCGGGACAACTTTAGAGGTTCGAGTTAACCCTGAAGATATCGGCAAGGTCATTGGTCGTAATGGTCGTACCGCAAAGGCGCTTCGTACAGTTGTAAGTGCGCTCGCAGGACGTACAGTCCGCGTCGATCTCATCGAGACCGACGAAGTTCGCTAACAATGCGTTTGCTCGTGGGGCGAATTGGTCGTGCTCACGGAATTCTTGGTGAGGCGACGATAGAGGTTCGTACAGATGAACCTGATCGTCGCTTTGCCATTGGTGCAACAGTTCAAACAGATTCTCACGGAGATCTAAAGATCACCTCTGGTCGAGTTCACAACGGCATTTTATTGTTGGGCTTTGATGGAATAACCGATCGTAACGGAATCGAAAAGCTGCGAAACACAATGCTGTACGCAGATGTAGATATCAATGAGCCAAGTGATGATGAAGATGAGTATCACGTTCTTCAATTGATTGGCTGCCAAGCCGTTCTTGAAAATGGAGAAGTTTTTGGCGAAGTTAGTGATGTCATTAATCTGCCAGGACAAGATTTGCTGGCGATAAAGACTGCTAATGGTGAGCAATTGATTCCATTTGTGCATCAATTGGTTCCTACAGTTGATATCGCGAACAAGAAAATAGTTGTAATTCCTCCGGCAATTACAGGGGTGGTGGAATGAAGATTGATGCAGTAACAATTTTTCCTGATTACTTTGCGCCTTTACAGCTATCTCTACTTGGAAAAGCACAGGAGCAGGGCTTAGTTGAGTTTGGAATTCACGACCTGCGTTCATTTTCAACTGATAATCACAACACAGTTGATGACACTCCATATGGTGGAGGTGCCGGAATGGTGATGCTCCCTGAGGTTTGGGGCAAAGCGCTTGACCCATTGATGACCGCTGAAACAGATCTGATTATTTTGACTCCAGCAGGCAAGAGATTTGATCAACCCATGGCTGCACATTTTTCACATTCAAAGCATTTGGTATTTGCATGTGGTCGTTATGAAGGTATCGATGATCGCGTACGACAACATTATGAAAGCAAGAGCTACCGTGTTCATGAGGTCTCTATCGGAGACTATGTACTGGGTGGGGGAGAAGTTGCATCTCTTGTAATGATCGAAGCGATCACTCGTTTGATTCCAGGAGTTCTTGGAAACCCTGATTCATTGGCTGAAGAGTCACACAATGAAGAGGGATATCTGGAGTATCCCAACTTCACTAAACCTTCAGTGTGGCGCGATCTTGAAGTCCCAGCAGTTTTGCTCAGCGGAAATCATGGTGAAATTGCAAAGTGGCGCGCAGCGCAAGCCGCAGAGCGTGCAAAGAAGAATCTCTAACCATCAAGTAGAGTTGACCTATGTGCAGATTGCTAGCCTTTACCTCACTCGAACGTAAGAGTTTTTATGATGTAGTGGGCTCAGATTTCGATAAATTTGTTGCACTCTCTTCCGAACACAAAGATGGTTGGGGAATTGGCTACGAAGGCGAAGTGATCAAGGACATTAAGGCGGCGCAAGAGAGCCAGCTTTTAACGGATACTGGACAGAATTTAGAGACAAGTGGTGCGCTTTTTCACTTACGTCTTGCTTCAAAGGGAATCACTGTAGATATAGATAACAACCATCCCTTTACCCATGGAACTACAACATTTATGCACAACGGCACAATTCGCCCATCAGATACCGCAGAGCAGTTCATTAGCCAGAAGTACAAGGCGTTGATTACAGGCACTACTGATAGCGAGCGATTCTTTTACGCGCTTTTGTCTCAGGTTGATGAACTTGGCCTAGTCGAGGGTGCCAGAAAAACCGTTAACTTGATCCGCGCAGTTGCTGATTACTCAGCCTTAAACATCATGGTTCAGACCCCCGAGACCTTGATCGCAATTTGTGAGTTCAATGAGGAGAACAAGAGCGAATGGAGCGGTCCAGATCATTATGAACTGCGCTTCACACAGCGCGGCGAAGATTTCCTCATAGCTTCAACTGGATGGGGTAACTCTGATTGGAAGCACCTTGATAACCATCAGATGTTGGTTATCAACCGTTCAACCCTTGAGTACTCAATCTCTTCGCTATGACCCGTACCTATACAGTCGAGACCTACGGCTGCCAGATGAATGTCCATGACTCCGAGCGAATTGCGGGGTTACTGGATGAGGCCGGTTTTACTCCGGTAACGCAGGGCGAGCAAGCAGATATCGTCGTCTTTAACACCTGTGCGGTCCGCGAAAATGCAGATAACAAGCTGTATGGAAATCTCAGTTTTCTGGCTCCAATAAAAAAAGCTAACCCAAATATGCAGATTGCTGTCGGCGGATGTCTTGCACAAAAAGACCAGGCAACTATTTTGAAAAAGGCACCATATGTAGATGTTGTCTTTGGCACGCACAACGTGGGTTCATTGCCAGTTTTGTTGGAAAGAGCACGTATTGAGGAAGAGTCTCAGATCGAAATTTTAGAGGCGCTAAAACACTTTCCTTCTACTTTGCCAGCTCGACGTTTATCAGCCTTTTCATCGTGGGTTTCAGTCTCCGTTGGATGCAATAACACCTGCACTTTTTGTATCGTGCCAGCACTGCGCGGAATTGAAAAGGATCGAAGCGAAGCCGATATTTTGTCTGAAGTAAAAGCACTTGCTGACCAAGGCGTTATCGAGATTACCTTGCTTGGTCAAAATGTAAACGCCTACGGTGTTGATTTTGGTGATCGCCAAGCCTTTGCCAAGTTACTACGCAAGTGTGGAGAAATTGATGGGCTTGAGCGGGTTCGATTCATGTCACCGCATCCGCGTGATTTCACTGATGATGTCATTGAAGCAATGGCCCAGACACCCAATGTGATGCCACACCTTCATATGCCATTGCAATCTGGCTCAGATCGAATTTTGCAGCAGATGCGTCGTTCCTATCGCACCGATCGTTACCTTGGAATTTTAGAGCGGGTGCGCACTGCTATTCCGCATGCTGCGATCACAACTGACATTATCGTGGGCTTCCCAGGTGAAACCGAAGAGGATTTTCAAGCAACACTAGATCTGTGCACCAAAGCACGTTTCACAGCTGCCTACACATATCAATACTCAAAGCGGCCAGGAACTCCAGCTGCAACAATGCCCGATCAAGTTGCACCTGAGGTTGTGGGTGAACGCTACACACGTCTACACAACCATCAGCAGAGCATTTCGCTTTCAGTTAATCAAGAAGCAATAGGAACAACCCACAAGGTGCTTGTTGGTGATTATGAAGGTCGACGAGATGAGGCCCAAGAACGCTTAACTGGGCGGAGCGAGGATTTCAGATTAGTTCACTTTGATAACAAATTTGTCGCACGTCCCGGTGATGAGGTGCAGGTAAAGATCGTTGAAGCATCCGCGCACTATTTGATTGGCAAGCCGCTATCTGTGCGCCAAACCAGGGGAGCCGAAGCCCATCAAACTCGTCTTGAAAGTCCAGGGCCTGCCGCAACGATGCTAGGAATTCCTACGGTCAAGCGATGAGATTGATTGTTATTTGCGGAGCCACAGCAACTGGAAAGAGCGATCTCGCTGTCAAGTTGGCTCACGAGATCAATGCAGAAATCATTAATGCTGATTCAATGCAGTTATACAAAGGCATGGATATCGGCACCGCAAAGATCACACTTGAAGAACAAAAAGGTATTGCCCACCACATGATGGATTTACTTGATGTAAATCAGGATGCAAATGTTGCCTGGTATCAAGATAAGGCGCGGGCCGTGGTCTCAGATATTCATGGCCGCGGAAAAAGCGCCATCATCGTTGGTGGTACTGGTCTATATATCAAAGCAATTTTAGATGAACTCAACTTTCCAGACACAGATCCTGTAGTTCGAGCAGAGCTAGAACTTGAGTTTGCCACAAAGGGAATTGCACCTTTGTTTGAGCGCTTGGAAAAGTTGGACCCTGCCGCAGCACTTGCTATCGATAAGGCTAATTCACGTCGAGTAATTCGCGCACTAGAGGTAATTAAAATTACGGGAAAGCCATTTACCGCAAACCTTCCACGAGAAGAGAGTTCACGTTATCCATACGCCAAACAGTTTGGCCTAGTAATGGATCGCGATACCCTGTCTGAACGGATCTCCCTGCGGGTTGACCACATGTGGGAAAAGGGATTAGTGCAAGAGGTCGAAAAACTTTTGGCTGCTGGAATCATGCAGGGAACAACGGCGCAAAGAGCCCTGGGGTATGCACAAGTGATCGCACAGATTGAGGGCAAGGTGACTCAAGAAGAGGCTCAGGAAGAGACAAAGAGAGCCACCAGGCAGTATGCACGCCGCCAAGAGACCTGGTTCTCTCGTGATGAGCGTATTACCTGGATCTCACCGGTACAGAACTCGCTTGAGCGCATCCTCGAATCGATAAACTAATCGCAATGATTGCAACATATGGTCACGGTACCGAAAACGATTTTGTTCTCGTTTTCGATCCTAATGATGAGCACTCTATTACCACCGCACAAACCGCTGCGATCTGCGATAGAAAATCCGGTATTGGTGCTGATGGCTTGATTCGTATGATTAAGCGAGATGGTAAATGGTTTATGGATTACCGCAATGCCGACGGCTCTTTAGCTGAAATGTGCGGTAACGGGATTCGAGTAATGGCTCGTTACTTGGTTGAGCGCGGACATCAACCTGAAGGTATTTTTCCAATTAACACCCGTGATGGAGTTAAGCATCTTCGTGTGCCTCTTACCGATGATATTTCAGTCAACATGGGTCAGGTAACAGATGAAGGAGAAGCAATTACCGCTGCAACTAATGGTCATATCTGGAATGGCTACAACATCAGCGTTGGTAATCCTCATGCGGTTGTGTTTGTTGATGATATGGCTCAGATTGGTGATCTGAATGAAGCGCCAATCGTGCGTCCGCGCGACTCATACCCAGAAGGCGTAAATGTTGAGTTTGTGAAAATTACCGAGGGGAATTCAATTCAGATGCGGGTCTTTGAAAGAGGCTCTGGTGAGACCCGTTCATGTGGCACCGGAACTTGTGCGGTGGCCCTGGCTGCAACCTTGCATACTAAGGGCAAACTCCCGGCGACTTGGATTATTAATCCACCAGGGGGACGCCTAGAAGTATCTATTGATGGCCACTCCAACGCGACATTAACCGGACCGGCAGTATTGATTAAGGATGTAGATATCTCGAGGTTTCTTCTTGAGTAAGGATTTTGATTTAGAGTTTGAAAGATTACTCAAAGAGAGCGCTCGAGTAGCAGCAGAGTTTGATGCCAGTGAAGAAGATAATCAGATAGATCAATCTCAAGAGCTTTCTGAACGACACGCACTGCGCCGTGTTCAAGGCTTTTCAACGCAGCTTCAAGATATTTCAGAGGCTGAGTACCGCCAACTTCAATTAGAACGGGTAGTCCTAGTTGGGGTTTGGACTGAAGGCACAATTAAAGATGCTGAAAACTCTTTGGCAGAACTAAAAGCTTTAGCAGAAACTGCAGGATCTGAGGTTCTTGAAGGTTTGATTCAGCGTCGTGATAAACCAGATCCAGCAACCTACATTGGTTCAGGAAAGGTGACTGAACTTAAACAAGTGGTTGCAGCAACGGGTGCAGACACCGTTGTCTGTGATGGTGAGCTTTCACCATCACAACTTCGCCAGCTGGAAGATAAGTTAAAGGTTAAAGTTGTAGATCGAACCGCATTGATTTTGGATATCTTCGCTCAACATGCAAAGAGCAAAGAGGGTAAGGCGCAGGTTGAGCTAGCCCAGATTGCTTACCTGCTTCCACGTCTTCGCGGTTGGGGTGATTCACTTTCTCGTCAGGTTGGTGGACGAGCAGCAGGTGGTGCCGGAATCGGTGGTCGCGGTCCTGGTGAGACAAAGATTGAAACAGATCGCCGTCGTATTAGAGACAAGATGGCAAAGCTGCGCAGAGAAATCGCGGAGATGAAGGTAGCGCGAGATACCAAGCGTCAGGAACGCAGGCGTTTTAATATTCCTTCGGTGGCAATCGCTGGTTATACAAACGCCGGCAAATCCTCCTTACTCAACAAGTTAACCGATGCTGGTGTATTGGTCGAGAACGCACTCTTTGCAACCTTGGATCCAACTGTTCGCAAAACTCAAACAAGTGATGGACGCATCTACACTCTCAGCGACACCGTAGGTTTCGTGCGCCATCTGCCGCACCAGTTGATCGATGCCTTCAAATCAACACTTGAAGAGGTATCTGAATCAGATCTGATCGTGCATGTTGTTGATGGTTCACACCCAGATCCTTTTGAACAGATCAGAGCAGTGCGGTTAGTTATCGATGAAATTGGCGGCAAGGACATTCCTGAGATAATCGCCATTAACAAGGTTGATAT
>CAZQNP010000007.1:22097-49046 GCA_964594645.1 uncultured Candidatus Planktophila sp.
ATGAAATTGGCGGCAAGGACATTCCTGAGATAATCGCCATTAACAAGGTTGATATTGCAGATCCTCATGTGATTATGGAGATCCTTCGTAAAGAGCCAAATAGCTACGCATTTTCAGTTCGCACAGGTTTCGGAATAGATGGCTTATTGCATGCTATTGAAAACTCACTTCCTCGACCATCTGTAGAAATCAGTGTTGTCATTCCATATGACAGAGGTGACTTGGTCCATGCAATTCATGAGCGAGGTGAAATCTTCTCTGAGCAGTACATCGCAGAGGGCACCTCTATCCATGCCCGCGTAGATGGTGGCCTGGCGCAAAGAATTGAAAAAGCCCAGGGAATTGAAAAATCCCAGCCATGAGTGGGGAATAACCCCGACACGCCGAGTGTTATAGAGCATAGAAGGCTTGAAGTGCGCCATGATGCGCCCGCAAGCACAAATTGATGAGTTATAAAAGGCGGTGAGAGCAATGGCAACAGATTACGACACACCCAGAAAAACTGATGAGGAACTTCATGAGGAGTCTCTAGAAGAACTCAAGGCCAAGCGTGTTGATGCTCAATCCGGACAAATCGATGTTGATGAGGCTGAGGCTGCTGAAAACCTTGAGCTTCCAGGTGCAGATCTTTCAGGTGAAGAGCTTGCTGTGCGAGTTGTTCCCAAGCAGGTAGATGAGTTCACATGCTCACGTTGCTTCTTGGTGCATCACATCACCCAGTTAGCAAAGGGTGAAGGCGCTAAAGCTGTTTGTAAAGAGTGCAACTAGTTTTTTAGAGCTTCAACTAATCTCTTCGGATTTTTACTTGAGATAAGCCAGTAAGGTGTTGCATCTCTTGCGTCCTTAACCTCAACCTTGATCGCTCTTCCTGACCAAAATCGAATCGCTAGAAATGCTGATGGATCGGCATCGCGGGTACGGGCTAACTTCAACTGCGCAGTTGTTAGCGCGCTTACTTCTCCGATGTACTGATGTTCGATGCGCGCCTTGCCTGCATACAGATACTTCTCATCTACCGTAATGGTTAAGGCTGTTCGAAAGTAAAGAACAACAAGCCAAACCGTTAAAAGCACGAAAGAGATTTGTGCTGGAGTATTTCCAAGTGCTGCCCAGAGAGACAAAACAATTGACAGGAAGAGGAAGTACACAAAGGCGATCAGCCACAGTGGCGCACGTATCACCTCTCGATATCGCAGCTCGCTCTGGGTCATGGGGATTACCGTATCGGATTGTGAAGGAGTAAAGTTCAGGTATGGCACGTATTCCAAGTACGACCGCCCCTGAAGGGGCTGTGATCCCAGAACGACACTCCTTAGCACCAGCTGTGGGCAGCAAAATTCCATCTCACTTTGGACATTGCTTTGGTTGTGGCGAGCTACATCCAACTGGTTTGCATCTTGTCGCATATGCCGGCAATGCCCTTGATATCACCGCCGAATTTACCGTTACAGAAAATCATCAGGGCGCTCCTGGTCTTGCACATGGCGGACTTTTATCACTTGCATTTGATGAGGCGCTTGGAAAGTTGATGTGGTTGCTTCGAGCACCTGCTGTAACCGGACGTTTAGAGACCGATTTCCTCAAGCCGGTACCAATCGGAACAACACTTCACATCACCGCGCAGATCACGGGCCAAGAGGGTCGAAAGGTTTATACCTCTGCTGTTGGTCGATTGAACTCTGCAGATGGCGAGATTGCGGTTAAGGCCGCAGCGCTTTTCATCATCGTTCCGATGGATCACTTCTTAAACAATGCACCTAAGGAGTACCTAGAGGAGTTAGCAAAGACTCCTGAACTGATGGCTTATGTTGATCCAAAGTTTGGGGTTAATCCGTGACTATGAAAAATCTACAGGTCTTGATTACACGTTTAGATGAAACGATTCCACTACCAACATATGCAAAGGGTGGAGATGCAGGAGCAGATATTGTCTCTCGTATAGATATCACCTTAAATCCAGGTGAGAGAGCGCTTGTTCCAACTGGAATCTCAATTGCATTGCCCGATGGTTATGCTGCCTTTGTTCACCCACGCTCTGGGCTGGCGATCAAACATGGTGTCACTATGGTGAATGCACCAGGTACGGTCGATGCAGGATTTAGGGGAGAGCTCCAATGCATCATGATTAATCATGATCCCCAAGAAGCGATCACCTTTAAAAAGGGAGATCGAATCGCACAGTTAGTTATTCAAAAGGTTGAGCGTGCAGAGTTTGTTGAAGTACATGAGTTGCCAGGCTCAGGGCGTGGAACCGGTGGCTTTGGATCGACGGGACGCTCATGAGTCAACATCAAGAAGATCGCGACAAGGTTGTAAATGCGCTCGGTGGAAAAAAGGGTCTCATTGATTCTGGTGTTCCATCAGTTGTTTTCCTGATCGTTTTTAACCTCACCAAAGAGGTAAATACTGCAATCTGGGCAGCTCTTTCACTATCGGTAACTCTGGCGATCATTCGTTTAATTCGAAAGGAATCGATCCAGCACTCAGTCTCTGGAGTAATTGGAGTTCTGATCTGTGCCTACTTTGCTAATCGCAGCGGAAACGCCGAAGACTTTTATATTCCTAAGCTGCTAACAAATCTTGGCTACGGCGTTGTTTATCTGCTGGCAAACCTTGTTGGCTGGCCGATCTTGGGCTTGGTGTTAGGGCCACTACTGGGTGAGAATCTGACGTGGCGCAAAAACCCGGCTAGAAAAAAGATGTATATCAAGGCGAGCTGGTTATGGGTTGGAATGTTTTTCCTAAGAATCGCTGTGCAATATCCGATTTACCTGAGCGGAAATGTAAACCTCTTGGGAACTGTTAACTTAGCGATGGGGTACCCGCTATTTTTTGCAACCGCCTACGGAACGTGGCTGATTATTAAAGCTGGCCCGCCGGCGCAGAAGGTTGAAAGTTAAGAGATAAAGCAGGATTTAATCTGAGCCTCAGCATCAGCTGATGCAACAAAAAGTAGTTCATCTCCGGCAGCAAAGACATCATGAGCTTTTGCAGTGATTACTCGTCCATCTCGCACGATCGCTGCAAGAGCGGCATTTTCTGGAAGTTCAATCTCTTCAACGGTCTTTCCGATGCAGGCTGAGCCATCTGGAAGTGTTAGCTCAACGAGATTTGCTTGGCCCTTTCTAAATGAGAAGAGGCGAACCACATCACCCACACTGACCGCTTCTTCAACCAAAGCCGAAATAATGCGTGGTGTTGATACCGCAACATCTACACCCCATGAGGAGTCAAAAAGCCACTCATTCTTTGGATGATTAATGCGGGCAACTACACGTGGAACTCCATACTCTGTCTTACCTAAAAGAGAGGTAACCAAATTTGCCTTGTCATCACCAGTGGCAGCGACCAGTACCTGACAGTTGTTCAGGTGCGCATTATCGAGTGAGGTAATCTCGCAGGCATCTGCCATCAACCATTCAGCATCAGGCACGCTCTCTAGCTTGAGCGCCTTTGGATCCTTATCAATCAATAAGACTTGGTGACCGTTATCTAAAAGTTCGCGAGCGATTGCTCGACCCACATTTCCGGCTCCTGCAATTGCAATTCTCATCCGCGTTCACCCTCCGGAGAGCTGGCCAAAATCTCTTCTGTTTTAGCAACATCTTTATCTGAAACCATCACATGAATAAGGTCACCTTGCTGCAAGACGGTGTGTTCATCAGGAACAAGTCCTTCGCCAAGACGGGTAATGAAGGCAACTCGCGCAGGGGTTAATTGATCAATCAAGAGAATTTGTTGTCCGTACCAATCTTCCTGAGGATGGACTTCGCATAACTGCACCATTCCTGTTGCATCTCTCCACTCAGATCGAGAGCCTTCAGGTACTAGGCGACGCAAGATTTGATCAGTTGCCCATAAAACCGTTGCAACTGTAGGAATACCTAAGCGCTGATAGATCTCAGCACGGCCTGGGTCATAAATTCGGGCAACAACATTTTGCACGCCATATGTTTCACGGGCTACTCGGGCCGCCAAAATATTTGAGTTATCGCCATTGCTGACCGCCGCAAAAGCATCGGCATCTTGAATACCAGCTTCTAAGAGAGTATCTCTGTCGAAACCAACACCGGTAACTGTTCTACCTTTGAAGTTTGGACCCAAACGACGGAAAGCTTCCCGTGCTTGGTCGATAACTGAAACTGTGTGTCCTGCGGCTTCGAGCTCTGTGGCAAGTGATGAACCAACTCGACCGCAACCCATGATGACTACGTGCACAGGAAGTAACTTACACCCATAAACTTGCCTTTATGGCATCAAACAAGAGTTCAGCCCTGAAAATCGGTGATTTGATCGATGTAAGTATTGAAAAGGTCGCGCATGGGGGCCATTTCATCGCCCGCTACAACGGGGCTGTAATTTTCATTCGCCACGCAATACCAGGGGAGCGGTGCACTGTTGAGATAACTAGCACCGGCTCATCATTTAATCGAGGCGATGTAGTTGCTATCTCCGAGCCATCAGAGTTCAGAGTTCAACCCCCTTGCAAGTATTCACATCGCGCAGGATGTGGCGGGTGCGATTTCCAACATATTGATCCTGCCTATCAGCGCACCCTTAAATCTCATGTGATTACGGAGCAGTTCTCCAGAATTGCAAAGAGGGATATTCAGGTTGAGGTAGAAGAGGTAGGTGCTCCTATTGGTTGGAGAACGCGTGCAATTGCGACAACCAACAGAAATGGAAAGCTTGGATTTTATAAGTCTCGCTCGCACTCAATTGCACCGGTAGATAACTGCATTATTTGTGTTGATGGTATGAACTTTTCGGAAGTATCTGGGCGAAACCTCAAAGGTGATGTACGGGTTGAAATCAGCGCCTCAAATACCGGCGAGCGAACCATTGCATTAGCGCCGACACGTGGTGAAGAAAAGGCACGAATTACAGAAGGTCCGGCGGTGCTACATGAAGTTGTTGAGGGTAGAACTTTGGAGGTGAGCCAGGAATCTTTTTGGCAAAGCCATGCAAAAGCTCCAGAAGTTCTCACTCAAGTGGTTTTAGATTTTGCTCAAATATCGAAGAAAGAACATGTACTTGACCTCTATGGTGGCGTCGGTTTATTCACCGCAGCAATCATCGAGCTTGTGGGTCCTGATGGTCAGGTCGATTTGATAGAAGGCAGCAAAGTTGCCACAGAGGATGCACGAAGAAATTTCGCCTCTTTTAAAAATGTCACTGTTGCGACAGGTGATGTTGCCAAGCTTTTGCCTCGGGTGACATCGGCCGATGTTGTTATCTTGGATCCACCACGTGAGGGCGCTGGCAAGGATGTAATTTCTCAGATAAGCGCCTTAAATCCGCGGGCGATTGTTTATGTCGCATGTGACCCAGCTGCCCTGGCTAGAGATACCGCCTATCTTGAAGATCACAGTTATTCACTGGTGGGGTTACGTGCCTTTGATCTCTTTCCAATGACACATCACATCGAATGTGTTGCCCTGTATGAGCGTGCTGAGGTATCTTGAGCGCCTGTTAAGCGCATCGACGAAAGGCTGATAATGAGTAAGAACTCTTTCAACGCAAGAAAGAATCTAGAAGTTGCGGGTAAGAGTTTCGAGATATTTGATATCTCGCAGATCGATGGCGCGGCCAACCTTCCATACAGCCTAAAGGTATTGCTCGAGAACCTGTTGCGCACCGAAGATGGCGCAAATATCACCGCCGAGCACATTAACGCCCTAGCCAAGTGGGACCCATCAGTTGAGCCAGATACCGAGATTCAATTTACGCCAGCTCGTGTGATCATGCAGGACTTCACTGGTGTTCCATGTGTCGTCGATCTTGCCACGATGCGTGAGGCGATTGTTGATCTCGGGGGAGATCCTTCTAAGGTCAACCCGCTTGCACCAGCAGAACTAGTGATCGATCACTCTGTAATTGCAGATAAGTTTGGAACTAAGGATTCATTTGAACAAAACACCGACATTGAATACGAGCGCAACCAGGAGCGTTACCGTTTCTTGCGTTGGGGCCAAACAGCATTTGATGAGTTCAAGGTAGTTCCACCCGGAACAGGAATTGTTCACCAAGTTAATATTGAGTACCTCGCACGTGTCGTTATGACCCGCACAGTTGACGGAACCCTTCGTGCATACCCAGACACAGTTGTAGGTACAGATTCACACACAACTATGGTTAATGGTCTCGGAGTCCTTGGCTGGGGTGTTGGCGGAATTGAGGCCGAGGCTGCACTACTTGGCCAGCCGGTATCGATGCTCATTCCACGTGTTGTCGGCTTCAAGCTCACAGGCGAACTTCCATTAGGAACAACCGCGACAGATATGGCCCTAACAATCACCGAGATCTTGCGTAAGGTCGGTGTTGTCGGCAAGTTTGTAGAGTTCTTTGGTCCTGGAGTTACTGCGGTTCCAATGGCTAACCGAACAACAATCGGAAACATGAGCCCTGAATACGGCTCGACATGTGCAATTTTCCCTATTGATGAGGAAACTCTTCGTTACCTACGTCTTACAGGTCGCACTGAGGAGCAAGTTGCTTTGGTTGAAAAGTACGCCAAAGCCCAAGGGATGTGGCATGACCCATCTATTGAGCCACGCTTCTCGCAAGTTGTTGAGCTTGATCTTTCAACTGTTGTTCCCTCTATTTCAGGTCCAAAGCGCCCACAAGATCGCATCTCACTGAGTGATTCAAAGAGCGCCTTTGAAAAGGTTCTTCCTAGCTACTTTGGTGAAAAAACCAACAAGGGCGAGGTTCCTGCAGGCTCTACCCGCGTGAAGAATGGCGATGTTGTTATCGCATCAATTACTTCATGTACCAATACCTCTAACCCTTCTGTAATGATCGGCGCTGCTCTGCTTGCTAAGAAAGCAGTGGAAAAGGGGTTGAAATCAAAGCCTTGGGTAAAGACCACTTTGGCACCGGGATCTAAGGTTGTAACTGATTACTACGATCGCGCAGATTTAACCAAGTACATGGAAGCCCTTGGCTTTAACCTTGTTGGTTATGGTTGCGTTACTTGTATTGGTAACTCAGGCCCGCTTCCAATTGAAATTAGTAAAGCGATAAATGAATCAGATCTAGCTGTTACAGCGGTTCTTTCTGGAAACCGTAACTTTGAGGGTCGAATTAGCCCTGATGTAAAGATGAACTACTTAGCATCCCCACCACTTGTCGTTGCTTATGCAATCGCAGGAACTATGGATCATGATTTTGAAAAGGATTCTTTGGGTAAGGACACCATAGGAAATGATGTATTCCTGAAGGATATTTGGCCTACTCCGCAAGAGATTCAATCGGTGATTGACTCTTCAATCTCATCTGAGATGTTTACCAAGGATTATGCAACGGTGTTTGAGGGCGATCATCGCTGGAAGTCACTTGCAACACCTACAGGTAAGGTCTTTGAATGGGATGCAAAATCAACCTATGTCCGCAAGCCGCCTTACTTTGAAGGAATGCCAAAGAATCCAACTCCTGTAACTGATATATCAGGTGCTCGAGTACTAGCGGTTCTAGGAGACTCTGTAACAACAGATCACATCTCGCCAGCCGGAAATATCAAGGCCGATTCACCAGCGGGTAAGTACCTAGCTGAGCATGGTATCGAGCGGGCAGATTTCAACTCTTACGGATCTCGTCGTGGTAATCACGAGGTAATGATTCGCGGAACATTTGCCAATATTCGCCTTAAGAACTTACTCCTTAATGGCGTTGAAGGTGGATATACCCGCAACTTCCTAGCTAATGGTGAGCAAACCACTATTTATGATGCATCCGTTGCATATCAAGCAGCTGGTGTTCCGCTCGTAATCTTGGCGGGTAAAGAGTACGGATCTGGTTCATCACGTGACTGGGCAGCAAAGGGAACAGCTCTTCTAGGTGTGCGTGCTGTTATCGCTGAGAGCTTTGAGCGTATTCACCGGTCAAACTTAATCGGAATGGGCGTTTTACCGTTGCAGTTTAAGGATGGCGAAACCGCTGCATCATTGGGTCTTGATGGAACAGAAACCTTTGCAATCACTGGAATTACCGCACTTAACAACGGGGGAGTTCCTAAGGAGTTAACAGTGACAGCAGGGGACAAGAAGTTCACTGCGAAGGTTCGCATTGATACACCTGGTGAAGCCGATTACTACCGTCACGGTGGAATCATGCAGTACGTGCTTCGTTCATTGTTGGTTGAGTAAATTCTTACTCGTTGACAATGAAAATTAATATCCAGTCGCCAGACCAACTGCAGGCAATGAGCCCTGCCGAGTTGAACCAACTGGCCGCTGATATTCGCGAGTTTCTGATCGAGAAGGTTTCTCGTACTGGTGGGCACCTTGGACCAAACCTTGGCGTTGTCGAGTTAACAATCGCCGTACATAGAGTTTTTCAATCTCCACGAGATGTAGTGCTCTTTGATACAGGCCATCAATCCTATGTTCACAAAATACTCACCGGCCGTGCAGATCAATTTGATCTTTTGCGCCAACGTGATGGTATTTCGGGTTACCCCAATCGACGTGAGAGCGAGCATGATGTAATCGAAAACTCCCATGCATCCACCGCTTTGTCGTGGGCTGATGGAGTATCTCGAGGCTTTTCCTTAACAGGCCAATCACAGCGGCACGTTGTTGCGGTTGTGGGCGATGGCGCCCTAACGGGAGGAATGTCCTGGGAGGCGCTGAACAATCTATCACCTGAGTCTGATCGCAATCTTGTGATCGTTGTTAATGACAATGAACGTTCGTACTCTCCAACTATCGGTGGGTTAGCTACATATCTAACGACCTTACGTGCGAGCAAGGAGTACGAGCGGATTTTGGGGCGCGGTAAGAGAATGCTGCACAACACTCCTGTCGTCGGAAAGTACATCTACGGAACTTTGCACGGCATGAAAAAGGGCATCAAGGACATGGTCGCCCCTCAGGGCATGTTTGAGGATCTTGGATTTAAGTATCTAGGACCAATTGATGGACACGACATTGCCGCAATGGAAAAGACTTTGCAGATGGCCAAGGAGTTTGGCGCACCTGTCATAGTCCATGCGATTACTGAAAAGGGGCGTGGTTATACACCCGCGATTGAAGATATCGCTGAAAAGTTTCACGCTGTTGGAATCGTCGATCCGGCAACGGGCAAGCCACTTAAGGCATCGGCGCCATCATGGACCAATGTTTTCTCTGAAGAGATTACGCAGATTGGTCGAGAGAACTCAAAGGTAGTTGCGATCACAGCTGCGATGCTAGGTCCAACCGGACTTGATAAGTTTTCACAGAACTTCCCAGATAGAACAATTGATGTTGGAATCGCAGAACAACATGCGGTGACAAGTGCTGCAGGTCTGGCTTATGCAGGCGTGCACCCGGTTATTGCCATTTACTCAACATTTCTCAACCGAGCTTTTGATCAGTTACTGCTAGATGTTGCCTTACATAATGCTGGTGTCACTTTTGTATTGGATCGTGCCGGAATAACTGGAGATGATGGACCATCTCATCACGGTATTTGGGATTTAGCGTTGACTGGAATTGTTCCCAATATGCGGGTTGGTGCTCCACGTGATGGCGCACGCTTGAAGGAGATCTTGCGTGAGTGTGTAAGCATTGAGAACGCTCCTTCAATGGTTCGCTTTCCAAAGGGCGCGGTTCCTGCTGATATTCCAGCGGTTGAGCGGATGTTGGGCGCAGATCTTTTACATCGCGCAGATTCAAAGAAGGTATTGCTGATCAGTATCGGAGCCATGGCCGGAATGGCACTTGAGGTTGCAAAGATTGCTAAAGAACGATCAATAGATATCACCGTAGTAGATCCTGTTTGGGTCAAACCAATTTCTCCGACGGTAATTGCAATGTGCGCGGATTACGCAACTGTTGTTGTACTAGAGGATGGAATCAAGCATGCAGGTATCGCCAGCGCGATCTCTGAAAGCTTGAGAGATGCAGGGATCAATTGCTCCCTGCACTCCATCGGCGTTCCTCTTGAGTTTATCGAGCACTCAAAGCGCAATGAGATTCTTGAAGATCTTGAAATCACCCCTGCTGCGATAGTGCAGCAGATTGCAGGGTGGATTTCTTAGATTTAAGAACTCCAGCGATCTATGGAAGAGATGCAACTCCCTTGTCATGGAAGCGCTTGCCAGTAACTGATTCGCTGATTCCTTCGCGATCCAAGTACGGCAAAATTCCACCCAAGTGCATCGGCCAGCCAGCGCCCATCAACATGCAGAGATCTATCTCAGCAGGAGTTGTTACAACGCCCTCATCGAGCATCATGCGCGCCTCCTCTGCCAACGCCTTTAGAGCGCGAGCACGTACCTGTTCTGCAGTTGAAGGTGAAGTTCCCTTCTCAACTAGGGCAAGAGCTGCTGGATTTGCAGATACTGATCCATCCTCGCCCTTAATGTAGAAGTTACGTACGCCTTCCTTAACCATGCGCTGCATCGTTGGAGAGATTCTGTAGCGAGGTCCAAGGTTGTTGTGCAAAGTTTCTGAAACATGCAGTGCCACTCCAGGACCAACGAGATCTAGAAGCTGGAATGGTGACATTGGGAAACCAATCTCCATCATTGCAGAGTCTGCAACCTCTGGTGAGGTTCCTTCATCAACGGCATCGGTAACTTCACCCATGAAACGGGTGAGCAAACGATTTACAACAAAGCCAGGTGCATCCTTACAGATGATCATCGTCTTCTTGAGCTCTTTACCAACAGCGATAGCTGTTGCTGTGGTGGCATCATCAGTTGTTGATGTACGAGCTACCTCCAGCAGTGGCATTACCGCTACCGGATTAAAGAAGTGGAAACCAACAACTCGCTCTGGATTCTTTAGCCCTTCAGTCATTCGCTCCACCGATAGGGAAGAGGTGTTTGTCGCAAGAACGCACTCTGGTGAAACAATGCCTTCTAGCTTCTTGAACAGCTCCTGCTTAAGAGAGAGCTCCTCAAAGATAGCTTCAATAACAAAGTCACATCCGGCAAAGACTGATTGATCTGCAGAGCCTGAAACAAGAAGTGAGAGGCGAGCGGCCGATTCAGGGCTCATTCTCTTCTTCTCTACCTGCTTGGCAAGCTCATTTCGCACCCAAGCAACACCCTTATCGGCACGCGCTTGGTCGATATCTGTCATCACAACAGGACACTTGAGATTTCGGACTAAGAGCAGCGCTAATTGCGATGCCATCAAACCTGCACCAACGACGCCAACCTTGGTTACCTTGCGGGCAAGTGCTGGCTTTGGAGCACCCTCAACTTTCTTGCGCTTCTTCTGAATCAAGTTAAATGCATAGAGCGATGCACGCAGTGGATCTGACATTGTCAGATCTGCAAGCACTTGATCCTCGGCATCAAAGCCTTCTCCCAAAGTATTTGTTCGCGCCGCAGCGATGAGTTCGAGCGCCTTCATAGGGGAGGCGATCTCAGCCCCGCCATACTTCTTAAGGGCCGCTGCCTTGCCTGTAGCAAGTGCGCTTTCCCATGCTGGATCATTGCTGTAATCAGCGCGTTCAATCTTTGTGGTGCCGTTGAGAACTCCAACAGCAAAACCAATTGAACGCTCTAAGAAATCAGCTGGTTCAAACATCGCATCTACAACACCGAGCTTGAGTGCATCCTTAGCCTTCATCATGGTGTTGTTGTTTAGGGCGTTGAGCATAATTACCTGCACTGCGCGCTCTGGACCAATCAACTTAGGCAAAATTGTTGCGCCACCCCAACCAGGAACAAGTCCTAGGAAAACTTCAGGCAATGCTGTAAATGCCGTTGTTGCAACGGTGCGGTAATGGCAGTGGAGTCCAACTTCAAGGCCACCACCAAGTGCAAGTCCGTTGATAAATGCAAAGGTTGGAATTGAGCTCTCACCTAAACGACGGAAGACATCGTGACCTAGCTTGCCGATGGCAAGTGATTGATTACGATCATTTAAGAAAGAGAGCGCTGAAAGATCAGCACCTGCTGCAAAGATAAATGGCTTACCGGTAATTGCAATCGCTGCCGGGTTGCGGCCGATCGCATCTGTGATCGCTGCATCAAGTGCTTTGACTGATTGTGGGCCAAAGGTGTTTGGACGGTTGTGATCATGTCCATTATCCAAAGTAATCAAAGCTAATGAACCTTTACCGCCGAAGGCTGCAAGATCAATCTCGCGAACCAATGCGTTGGTTACTACTTCTTCAGGTGCACCTGCTGGAAGAGTGATATCTGCGCTCATGATTACTTTGCTCCCTTGAAGTGTGGGTTTTCCCAGATAACTGTTCCGCCCATGCCTAGACCGATACACATTGTTGTAATTCCATAACGAACCTCTGGTTGTGCTTCAAAGGTGCGTGCAAGATTGAGCATTAAGCGCACTCCTGATGATGCAAGGGGATGACCTACAGCGATCGCTCCACCATATGGATTAACACGTGGATCATCATCTGCGATTCCAAAGTGATCCAAGAAGGCGATAACCTGCACTGCAAAGGCTTCATTAACCTCAAATGCGCCGATATCCTCAATCTTTAGGCCCGCTTGCTTAAGCGCTTTAATGGTTGAAGGGACCGGTCCATATCCCATGATCTCTGGCTCAACACCAGCAAAAGCGAAGGTAACCATCTTGGCTTTAATTGTTAAACCAAGCTCCAACGCCTTTTCTTCACTTGCAAGAAGGGCTGCTGTTGCTCCATCGTTGAGTCCTGAAGAGTTTCCTGGAGTTACGCGACCAGAGGGACGAAACGGTGTCTTCAATCCTGCAAGACCTTCCATTGTCGTTTGTGGACGTGGTGCCTCATCAACAGTTGCAACTGTCCAGCCAAGTTCAGCGCTGCGTGCAGCGGTTGGAATCAAATCACGTTGAATCTTTCCTTCTGCATAAGCCTTCGCAGTTTTCAACTGTGAGTTCATCGCGTAACGATCTGCGCGCTCCTTAGTGAGCTGTGGAAAGCGATCATGTAAACGTTCAGCGGTTGCTCCCATTGCAAGTGCATCTTGTTCAACGATGCGCTCTGCAAGGTAGCGAGGATTTGGATCCATACCTTCACCCATTGGATGGTTACCCATGTGCTCAACGCCACCGGCGATTGCAATCTCATTTGTTCCCATCGCAATAGCACCTGCGATAGTTGTCACCGCGGTCAGCGCACCTGCGCACCAGCGATCAATAGAGTAGCCAGGAACGGTATTTGGTAAACCAGACAGTAGGGCTGCACTTCGCCCAATGTTCATGCCTTGATCACCTGTTTGTGTTGCAGCAGCGATAGCTACATCTTCAATAGTTGCGGGATCAATCTTGGGATTTCGTTCGAGAAGGCCACGGATTGCGCGAACCATTAGATCATCGGCTCGGGTACCGGCGTACATGCTTCCGGCCTTACCGAATGGGGTACGAACTGCATCAACGAGAACAACTGTGCGAGACATGGCTCATCCTTCTTCTAGGTATGGAGCAGATGTTACTCGTCAGTATGGGTTTGTAACAGCACCTATCTAGCCCTCTTCGGGGCTGGCCTCTGGCTCCTCAACTGGGATTGGCTCACGCTCCAAAAGCGCCGCAGCCAATGCCGGGGCTACCAAAGCAATCTGCCATGGACGTGCGCCTAATTCAGCCAGCGCCTTTTCTACTTCAGGAATTGAAAGGGTCGAGGTAGCACCAACAGGTGGCTTCCAGCATATGCGACGAACAAACTCTGGGGTGATGAGGTTTTCAACTGGGATTTCATTCTGTTCGGCGATCAACTCAATCGCAGCCCTTGCATGAGAAAGGGGGGCAAACTTCTCAGGAAACTTATCTCGCCATAACTTAATTGGCGGCAGGGTGTCTGCATTTGTTCGCATCGCAGGCCAAAGATCTTCCGGCATCGCTACGGCGGCTGCAATTGAGTCCAGCCACAGTTGAAGATTCTCCATCCAACGTGCGCGCAACCCCAAAGGACGCAGACATTTTTCAAACTCTTTTTTGTTTGTTGGCGCAGCGATAGCTAACTCGACAATGGCAGAGTCGTTAAGCAGTTTTCCCGGAGCTATGTCTTGCACAGCTGCAACGCCATCTCGCGCGACCCACAATGATCTAATGATCGCTAATTGATCACGTCTTTTGATCTTGTGCATACCTGATGTTCTTCGCCAAGGATCAACCCGCGGCGGGGCAGGTGGTGCCATCAAGATTGAAGCAAACTCCTCATGGGCCCATGGCAACTTCTTGGCATTCTCCAAAATTGAATTCATGGTGTCACGTAACTCGACTAACAGTTCTACATCCAGGGCTGCATAGGTAAGCCACTCTTTTGGCAGTGGTCTAGCCGACCAATCAGCGGCGCTATGTTCCTTAGCTAAGGTAACACCCATCAGAGATTCAAGAAGTGGTCCCAAACCAACGCGTGGTAAACCAGCGATTCTTCCTGCTAATTCGGTGTCAAAGAGTTTTACTGGGTTAATTCCTAATTCTCGCAAACATGGCAGATCTTGAGTACTCGCATGCAAAATAACCTCATCAGTATTGAGCAGTGCATTGAGTTCTGCAAAGAGAGAGTGTTGTGGTCCAAATGGAATTGGATCAATTAGATGCAGTCCGCCATTTTTTCTTTTGATCTGAATCAAATACGCACGAGCGCTGTAGCGAAACCCAGATGCTCGCTCGGCATCTACTGCGAAAGGTCCTTCTCCCTGAGAAAGAAGGTTTAACGCATTTCGGAAAGCTACTTCAGTATCTATGACATCAGGTGTGCCTTCAGCCGGTTCTAGTAAAGGAACCGCAACAACTTCATCACTCATACTTAATGCCTGCGTGGGGATGAAATCGATGAAACACCTTCAGGTACCGGCGGTAAGCCAGCAACCTCTGAAATCAAATTACACCAGGCGACAATGTGGTTAATGATCTCCTTTGGATCTTCAACAACAGGTGTCCATGAAGCGCGGATTTCAATCTCTGCCTCATTGTTGCGAGGTGACAACTTTCCAAAAGAAGCGCTTGTCACTCTGGTAACAGTGCCACTTGGGTTGTTGTAAACACATTGATTCAAATCCAATGATTCTAGAAACCAGCTCCAGCCAACTTCAGGAAGCAAAGGATCCTCCTGCATGATGGGATCTACATCTGCGCTAACAAAGGTAACGCAGCGAAACTCTCCATCCCAAGTGGCTTGTCCACCTGGCTCATGCAAGAGCACAAATCGACCGTTAGCGATCTCATCCTCTTGCTCGCCGATTAGACCGTTGGATGCATCTGCAGAAAATGCAAAGGCGTAGGTTGCTAATTTTTGCGGAGCCGGAACTTCGGTAAGTGTTAACTCGGCTCTTGGAGTAACGGTGCGAAGATGATCAATTAAGCGCTCAAAACCATTCGCATCCACTGACTTAGGATAAAGATGAGAGAGCCTGATTCTTGGGAGGCGGGGCGGTAGCCTTCTCTTTATGGCATCACTCCTAGCGCTTCTATCAAGTGCACTGTGGGGAAGTGCAGATTTCTTTGCAGGTCGAATGAGCAAGATGCGCCACCCATTTGCAGTATTGGGTTTTTCCCAGGTTATCGGTCTAGGCGTTGGCTTGCTGATAGTTGCTGTTTCAAGAGATACAGATGGCCAAGCCTTTGGATTAGATGGATACCTTCTGTCAGGAGCACTAGCAGGTTTATTTGGTTACATCGGTTTAGCGTGTTTATATGAAGGACTATCTACAGGGCGCATGGGAGTTGTCGCGCCGATTAGTTCAATGAGCGCAGTCATTCCACTGATCTATGCAATCGTGACAGGTGACAAGCTTTCTACGATCGCATCGCTGGGAATTGTCATCGCCTTAATTGGAGTCTTTTGTGCAAGCGGCCCAGAGCTATCAAATGGTCTGCCTATCAAACCCTTACTGTTGGCGCTAGGTGCTGCAGCAGGTTTTGGAATGTCTCTGACATTTATGTCTATCGGTTCTCAAGAAAGCGCCTTACTGACAATGGTCTCGATGCGCGGTGCTACATTTTTCGTAACTATCTCACTTGCGCTCAAATTTAGAACTACCGGTAAATTCTCAAAGAAGGATCTTCCGATACTGATTTTCATTGGGGCGGCCGATTTCATGGCTAATCTCTTGCTGGGTGTAGCAACGACAAAGGGCCTTGTCTCTGTTGCTATGGTTTTTGGATCACTGTATCCAATTGCAACCGCGCTTTTGGCTTTTAAGTTTTTAAATGAAAGATTGCACAAAGTTCAATATGTTGGAATCGCCTTAGCCGTTACCGGCGTTTCTTTAATCTCTGCCTTCTAATTGCTGGCTGAGTAAAAAATAGTTCCGGCATCGATGCGCTTACTGACTTGTGCAAAGTTAGCTAAAAGCTCATCAATATCTACCTTGTCCTCGCCGCCGCTGGCTGATGTAACACTGAGCTCTAGTTGATCAATCAATTTATGGGAGATCAACTCATTGATCATTGATACTCCGCCTTCGATCAAGATTTTTTCGCCAAAGATCTTTCTGGCTTTTTCAACCGCTTTGGCAGGGGAGCAGTTCCAAAACAGCGCTAAGTGATTTCCTTGCACTGGGTTTACCAAAGATCGTGAGATGACAACTAATGGGACTGGTGTTCGGTTGTAAGGCTCGTGGCGAGCTGTATTGCCGCCCACGATAATGACATCAACCTCACGACGTCTTTGCAGAAAAGCTTTTCTATCTTCAGGTGAGCTAATCCCTGCTGATCGACTCTCTTTAGATGTCGAACCATCGCTTCCAACTACCAAGGTTGCTACAACGCCCACCTGCCAAGTATTACTTACCAGTCTTAAAAACTTGTCAGTGGCTCTCTGTACATTTCTTCACATGATCATTGATTGTTCAACCTGCACTATGGCCGCTATCGCCTGCGATACCTGCGTAGTCTCCTTCTTCCTCGATAAGACCTCTCAAATCAGCGAAGAGACGGTCGGCGCACTCTCTGTGTTGGCTGAGAGCGGATTGACACCTCCTCTGCAATTTAACGCTCGCGGAGCGTAAGCCAGAGAAAATTCACAGGCAAAGTAGCCTTGTTGAGGTTGAGAGGTGGGCATAGGCGGGGTTAGCCTTGCCCTTATGTCTTTCTGGCTACGCACTCTGACCGCAGTTGCGGTCGCTGCTGGGGTTTTGGCCCCAGTTGGCGCTACCGCTGCGCCGAGCTTGGCACAGGTTCAGGCCCAGGTGCGCCAATTAGAAGAGGATGCAACCGCCGCCGCCGAAGGTGCCCAAGAGGCGAAGGTGAAGTTAGCAGCGCTGACAAAGACCCTAAATGGAATTAAAGCCAAGGCACAGATCCAAGGACAGACAGTAGATACTCTTCAAAAATCTTTGGGAAGCATCGCGGTCGAGCAGTACAAGAGCGGTGGCTTTGGGCAGAGCTTTGAACTCCTCTTCTCTAGCGATCCGGCTCTCTATCTCTCATCTGCCGGGGCGTTAGATGCCATAACCCGTCGCAAATCTGCACAGCTTCGCAAGTTTGAAACCGCGCAACAACGTTTGAATGCAACCACATTGACTGTCAATGACAAGGTGGCGTTAGTTGCAGCGACACAGAAGAGGTTAACGGCGCAATCTGCGCTGGCTCAGAAGAAATTAGATCAAGCAGAAAAGCTGCTCTCCAAGTTAAGCAAGGCCGAGCGAGAGCGCCTGGCTCGACTGGCCGAAGATGAGGAGAATGCCGATCAAGCCTCTTCACTTAAGGCTGCAAAGAGTGCAAGCGCTGTTTCAGGTCGCGCGGGTACTGCGCTGAAGTATGCGCTCAAGCAGATCGGTGATCGTTACGTCTTTGGTGCATCAGGTATGACGACCTGGGATTGTTCAGGATTAACGATGCGTGCCTACCAAGCAGCGGGTGTCTCATTACCGCACTCATCAGCTGCGCAATCTCGCCTTGGTAAAAAGGTTTCATTGAAATCTCTCAAGCCTGGTGACCTTTTGTTCTATGGCCGCCCTGTCTCTCACGTGGCAATCTATTTGGGTGGAGGCAAGATGGTCCACGCTCCACGAAAAGGTTCTCGTGTGAAAGTTGCAGCAAGTGGTTCATTGGGAAGAAAGCCATTGGTCGGAGCCCGTCGTTTCTAATCCAATTCTCTTTGTCACCAATGATTTTGGTCCTCGCGCAGGTGGAATTGAAACCTTTCTCATTGGGTTGATCGAACGTCGGGCCCATGGTTCAACGATTGTCTACACGTCAGCTCAGGATGGCTCTGAATCGTATGACCAACAATGGAAAGAAAAATTTGGCGTTACGGTAATCCGGGATCGTGCGAAGATTTTGCTGCCTACTCCACGCGTTGCCTTCAACTTAAATCGCCTAGTCAAGCAACACTCAATAACAGTGGCAGCTTTTGGAGCAGCAGCGCCATTGGGATTGCTATCGGCCTCATTGAAAAGAGCAGGGGTTAAGAAAACCGTGGCTCTTACCCATGGACATGAGGTGTGGTGGGCCAAGGTGTTTCCCTTCAACCTTGCAATGCATCGAATTGGTTCAACCGTTGATTCATTAACCTATTTGGGGCAGTTCACTCAAAGAGCTATTTCTCGTTCACTTTCCAAAAAGGCTAGCCAGCAGATGGTGAAGATCGCCCCAGGCATAGATACAGAGCATTTTTCACCGCAAGATTCATCAGAGCTGCGGAAAGAGTTGGGGATAGATGACAAGAAGGTGATTGTCTCGGTCGGACGTCTTGTGCATCGAAAGGGCCAAGATCACTTAATCGAGTCGCTACCAGAAATTCTTAAGCAGGTTCCGAATGCCCATCTCTTGTTGGTTGGTAAGGGGCCTTACTTGGAACACCTGGCTAAATTAGTAGCCTTACACAAAGTTGAGAACCATGTTTCATTTATCGGAAGAATTCAGTATGCAGAGCTTCCGCGATTTATCTGTGCCGGCGATGTCTTTGCAATGCCTTCACGATCACGTTTAGCAGGTCTTGAGGTTGAAGGTTTAGGAATTGTTTATCTTGAAGCAAGCGCATGTGGTTTGCCAGTAGTTGCCGGCAACTCTGGGGGAGCACCAGATGCTGTTGTTGAAGGGCAAACAGGTCTTGTTGTAGATGGAACAAACAACAATCAGATCGCCGCAGCCATTATCTCCTTACTCACTAATCCGAAAAAATCACAGGAAATGGGAGCGGCTGGGCGAAACTGGATTGTAGAAAACTGGCGCTGGGAGATTTGGTCAACAAGGTTTAATCAACTACTCGAGAAGTAAACCCTTTTCACGGGCGACTGTAACTGCCCCCGTTCTGTTGGATGCGTTGAGCTTTCGCAGTATCGCCGAGATATGCGTCTTAACAGTTGAAATACTCAGAAACAAGGTTGTCGATATCTGAACATTGCTCAACCCATTTGCGATCAGATAAAGCACATCAAACTCGCGGGCGGTTAAATCAACTACACCTTTACTTGGTTCTACAAGTTGGCTAGTAAAAGATCCGGGGTTACTGATAGCAAAGTTGAGCGCTGAAACAATCTCATCGATCGATTGAGTTTTTGAAAGGTATGCATTGGCCCCGCTTGCTCGAGCGAGCTTTGCAAAGCGAAGCGGATCGTTCAGAGATAAAACCACTATGGCTGTGTGTGAAGATAACTTGCGTACCCACTCAACAATTTCAAAGCCAGAACCATCAGGAAGATTAATATCAATAATCATTGCATCAGGGTTGAAGGCAGCGATCTTAGATCGGGCCTGCTTCACCGTTCCAGCTGAATCTAGCTGCTCAAATCCATGGGAGCGCAGCGCTGTAATTAATCCTTGCCGCACAACATCGTGATCATCTATAACTAAGAGTTTTGTCATCACCTATCCAAGGGAATTGTTACACCAATACTTGTCCCTTGCGATGATGAATCAATACGGATCTCCCCATTGATTTTTGCGATTCTTTCTTGTAAACCGACAATGCCATAGGAGTATTCACCAGAGGCTGCACCACCTTTGCCGTTATCTGAAATCTCGATTCTTACCGAATCCGCCCCTGAGTGCTTTTCGATGTTTCGTAATATCTCTTGAACTACTCGAAAGGTCTCATACATGGAGTCGATCTCTAAACCCGGATCATTGAGGGGATCGGCGCTTCTTAACTGGTGCATCTGAGTGCGAAGTTTTTCAATCAACGCCGTTGTGGTGAACCGGATAGCGCGCAAGGAGCTCTTTACCTCTGGCTCATTGCTTTGTGATATTGCTTGATCAATGGAAAAGCCCAGGACTACAAGGTCCTGGGCGATCCCATCATGTAACTCTTGTGCGAGGGTTACTCGCTCATTGTTCATTTTGTGAACAATGCTTCAATCTCCTTAGCAAACTCCTTCGCAACAACATGTCGCTTAACTGAAAGCTTTGCAGTCAAGTGGCCACCAGCGATTGTGAAATCTGTTGGTAGCAAAGTGAATTTACGAATTGATTCCGCCTTACTGACAGCCTTATTAGCATCATCAACAGCTGTTTGGATTACTGCGATGAGATCTGGGTCGTTGACCAGGTCTGCTATCGATGCTCCATCCTTCTTGTTGTTTGCAACCCATAGCTTGAGCGCATCTGGATCAATTGTTATTAGAGCTGCGATAAATGGTTGATTGTCTCCAACAACCATGCACTGGCTGACCAATGGATGTGCACGCAAGCGGTCTTCTAGAACTGCAGGTGCAACATTCTTGCCACCCGCGGTAACGATGAGCTCCTTCTTACGACCGACGATGTAGAGGAAGCCATCTTCATCTAGCTTTCCTAGATCTCCTGATTTGAACCAACGCTCTGAGTCAAATACCTCATCATTTGCGGCCTGGTTTTGCCAGTAGCCATCCATGACGATAGGTCCGCGAATCAAGACCTCTCCATCTTCTGCGATCTTGATTGATGTACCTGGAATTGGTCGACCAACAGAGCCAACGCGGTGTGCACCATGTAGGTTCAAAGTTGCACCAGCTGTAGTTTCAGTTAATCCATAACCTTCAAGAACTGCGACTCCAATTCCTCGGTAGAAGTGACCTAGACGAACACCAAGAGGTGCGCCTCCCGAGATTGCGGCTTCAACACGTCCACCCATTCCAGCGCGGATCTTGCTGTAAACCAACTTGTCGAAGAGGCCATGCTTTAACTTCAAGATAGGTGAGACGTGCTTCTTATCAAGGGCCTCTGAGTAAGCAATAGCCACATCTGCAGCCTTACGGAAAATCTTTCCCTTTCCTGCAGCTTCTGCCTTTGCTTCTGCGCCGTTGTAAATTTTTTCAAAGATACGTGGAACAGCTAGTACGAAGGTTGGCTTAAATGTTCCAAGATCGATTGGTAAACGTCCCACAGGATCGCTGCAATGAGCAAGGTGAAGTCCAGCTGTAATTGCACCAATTTGAACCATGCGGCCGAATACGTGTGCAACTGGAAGGAATAGAAGAGTTGATCCTCCAGGCTTTAGGAATAATTCACTTGCGCCTTGAACAACATTGCCACATTCAGCAAGGAAGTTACTGTGTGATAATTGGACACCCTTTGGCTTTCCAGTTGTACCTGACGTGTAAATCAAAGTAGCCAATGATGCAGGAGTTAGTGCTTCGCGACGGCGATCAATTTCATCATCGCCGATGTGCTTTCCAGCTTCACGCAAAACGGTGAGAACATCATCGGTCATCGTCCAGATGTTTCGAGTATGTGATGGCATTACCGTTTTTACCAACTCAGCCAATGCTGGAGTCTCGACAATAATCGCTACAGAGTGTGAATCGCTCAGGATCCAATCAATCTGCTCTGCAGATGATGTGTCGTAGATTGGCACAACTACTGCGCCTGCAAACCAGGTAGCAAAATCTAAAATCGTCCACTCGTACCGAGTGCGAGCCATAATGGCCACGCGATCTCCGATTTGAACTCCTGAAGCAATAAGACCCTTTGCGGTGGCACGGATCTCTTCTTCTACTTCACGAGCGGTGACAGGTTGCCATCCATCGCCAAGCGGGCGGGACATGATGACGCGCTCTGGCTCAAACCAGGCGCGTTCAGCGATTAGATTTGTGAGATTCCCGGCGGTTGCAGCGGGAACAAGGGGCGGGATTGAGATTTCATTCATGGGCGAACGCTAGCGTGGAGGCGGACAAAAGGGGAAGAGGGTAGCCTTGCGCCATGACAGAATTCAGCAAATCAGTAGTATCCATTGACGCACCAATTGCAGCGGTTCAAAAGGCGTTATTTGAGTTGGACAAGTACCCAGAGTGGTCTTCACAGATCAAGAGCGCAGAAGCCTTGGCTCACGATGATCAGGGCCGCATCACAAAGGTGAAGATGAGCATCGATGCCGGAATGATGAAGGATCGCCCAACCCTTGATTACGACTGGAGCCAGGCTCCCAACAAACTTTTATTCTCACTTGATGAGGCCGATCTACTGACCGGTATGGATGGGGTCTATACGATCACAAGCGTTGATGAGGACACCACCGAGGTCAGTTATGAGCTCGCAACCTCTCTATCGATGCCGGTTCCAGCGATGATGCGTCAAAAGGCGGAGAAGGCAACGATCGATGCCGCTCTTGCACAACTGAAGTCACATCTAGAAGCTTAATTTTTCCATGGGCAACACGATCGGCATCGATGTTGGAGGCACCAAGGTTCTTGGTGGAGTAGTTGATGAGAATGGAAAAATTCTTGCAACCGCTCGTAAGGAGACTCCTCGTCAAGGTGGTGTTGAGTTAACCCGTACCATCGCCGATACAGCTAAAGAGTTAATGGCACAGTTTGAGGTGACCTCTGTGGGTGTCTCGGCCGCCGGATTTGTTTCCTCGGACCGAAAGACCATGCTTGCAACTCCAAATATTGCCGGTTGGAACGGTGTTGATTTAGATGCAGAGCTAACCGCTCAAATTGGCCTGCCGGTTGTAATTGAAAATGATGCAAACGCTGCAGCATGGGGCGAAGCAAAGTTTGGTGCAGGCAGAAACCAAAACCACATGATGATGCTTACCGTTGGAACCGGAATCGGTGGCGGAATTGTTGTTAACGGCTCTTTGTATCGTGGAGCATATGGAATCGCTGCAGAGTTTGGACATCTGCGAGTAGTTCCCGATGGACATTTATGTGGATGCGGGGCACGTGGCTGTTTTGAACAGTACGCATCTGGAAATGCCTTATTGCGCCATGCACGCGAGGCGATCAATGCAAGTCCTGAGATCGCTCGAAACTTGTTATCACGAGGAGATGGAACGGTTGCAGGTCTTACGGGTCAAGCGATCACCGATGCAGCTCGCGATGGAGATCCTGTTGCACTTGCAGCTTTTAATACAACAGGACAATGGCTAGGGGCGGGAATTGCTTCACTCTCTGTTCTTCTGGATCCTGCTTGTGTTGTTATTGGCGGGGGAGTAATTGATGCAGGTGAGATCCTGCTGAAACCAACTCGTGAAGGGCTTGAAAGAACGATGCCATTTGCTGGAAAGCATCCTTACCCAGAGTTAATCGCGGCAGAGTTAGGAAATGAAGCAGGTCTCGTTGGTGTTGCTGATTTAGCCAGAGCTTAAGATTCAAAAGGATACTTCAAGCCTATCTGTTGACGCACCGTGTCCATACTCTTCATGATGTCGACAGTATCTTTCCAGGTAAGGATCTCCGACTCTAGTTTTCCTGATTGAACTAATTGTTTGAAGCTTTCTGCCTGTTCGCGTAACCCATGGCCTGTGTAATTGTTTGGGTACTCGGTTACTGAGCCATCATTCAAGACGACCCGCATACTTGCTGGGTTGTAAAAGGTACGATCAATTTCGAGCCAACCATTCAAACCTGCAACTACCGCTCGGCATGGAGTTTGTTCAATCATTGTTGTTGTCAGTACCGCTTGCGCGCCATTGTTGTAAGAAAAAATCATGGATGTTTGGGCATCGACGCCCTTATCGGTCATCACTGCTGCTGAATGTATTGATGTTGGATTACCTAAAATCATGTGAGCAAATGAGATTGGGTAGATACCTAAATCTAGCAAAGCTCCACCAGCCAATGATGGCTCAATCAATCGTGTAATACCTTGATCTGCAAGGCGTTGGCCATGGTCTGCATGAATTGAAAGAATCGGACCTAAAACACCACTTGCAACAATCTCTTTGACCTTTGCGTAGTGAGGTAAGAATCTTGCCCACATCGCTTCCATTAGCGCCACCTGATTTTTCGATGCGGCATCAACCATGGCTTGTGCCTCTATCGCATTTACCGAAAATGGTTTCTCGCACAACACTGGTTTCCCGGCATTGAGCGCCATGATTACATTGTCGTGGTGTGCCGGATGCGGAGTGGCTACATAGACAGCATCTATAGCTGGATCATTTACTAACTCTTCATAACTTCCATAGGCTTTACCGCCAAACTGTGCGGCAAAGTTTTCTGCATTAGCTAATGAGCGGGAACCAACCGCGCCGATTGAGTGGCCATTAAGCAGCGCTAGATCCTTTGCAAATGCAGTGGCTATTCCACCTGGACCCAAGATTGCCCATGAAAAATCACTCACAAGGTGGCTCCATCATCATCTCGATTATTTCTGTGGAACCAACGGGTTATCGCATTGCGTGCAGATTGAATAAAGCCTCGTGGTGATTGGGTTGGCGGATTGGGCTGTACAAAGCCCTCATTGTCGATGCGATCTAGATCATCCAGATATGTGGTGGGGGCTGATTGGTCGAGATTCAAGCCAGAGACAATCGACTCAAACTCTGAGCGGATTAGCTCCTCTTCATCAAAGCCATCTGCGTCTTTTCTCTCTTTACCCACCCTCAGATAGTGTCATAGTCGTCAATAGCCACTAAATTAGACCTGTGCTCAACAACCTGCCCTACGGAACCCTTCGGGCGTTTTTGACCCCATTTTTAATGTTGGCCTTTAGACCCAAGGTTCGCGGTTTGCGCCATGTTCCTGCAAAGGGGCCAGTGATCATCGCCTCCAACCATCTCTCCTTTAGCGACTCCATCTTTATGCCCATGGTTGTTCCCCGCAAAGTTACCTTTCTTGCAAAGAGCGAGTACTTCACATCTCCTGGACCTAAGGGTTTGCTCAAGAAGTTAACCTTTATTGCGCTAGGTCAGGTTCCAGTTGATCGCTCAGGTGGTCGCCGTAGCGAAGCGGCTTTGATCACCGGACTTAAAGTTTTAGCCGATGGCGATTGCATCGGAATTTACCCAGAAGGAACTCGTTCACCTGATGGGCGTCTGTACAAGGGGCGCACTGGAATTGCGCGATTGGCGATTGAGTCAGGAGCCCCAGTTGTGCCGGTAGCGATGTTTAACACCGACAAGATTCAGCCAACTGGAAAAGTTATCCCAAATGTAAAACGTGTTGGCATGCACTTTGGTGAACCAATGTACTTTGATGGTGATTCAACTGATCTGCAGCACCTTCGTGATGTGACAGATCAGATTATGAATACTATTCAAGCGATGTCAGGCCAGGAGTACATAGATATCTATGCACCAAAGAAGGCCAAGCTTGGTGAGGAAGAGGATTAATCCAAAGCGTTACGTGCAACTAGGTAGTTGCAGGTTTGGCACTCAGGACCTGAATCTGGAAGCTCTCCTTCAAGAACATCAATAAACTCACCAATAACTTTGAGAAAGTTTGCTTGATCCCGTTCAACCGGCACATACTTTTGAAAGACTCCAAAGCCATACTCATCCGCGTTGCTTCCAATTGCAGTTGTTGGCCGCCAAACAAGTAGACCCATGGATGCAACAGTTTGCGCCTTTCCTGCAGCTGGGTTTTCAAGTGCATATGCATAAGCTTCAAGCTGTGGTGAGTAGAACTGACCACTATCTCGTTGACTATCTGAAACCTTACAATCAATTAATCCGATACTTCCATCATCATTTGTGGATACAAGATCGTACTTTCCGAGAATTCTCCAACGGCTTTCAACGCCATTTACTACTAACGGTTTGCTTTTAACCCACTCGCCCCACTTGGTGACCTTTCCGGGTCGCAGCGAGGGATCAATTGTTGGCATATCTGCGCCCTGAAAATGCTCCTCTTGTAACGACGCCATTGTTCCGACCAATGGAAAAGCGCCCGGCATCGTCACCTTGAACCAGTACTTAATCCAGAGACACCTCTTACAGGTCGATAAGCCGAAGGTCAGATCAGAGGGGGAGATGTTCTCGCGGGCCGGCTTTGCAGGTTTAATCATGGGCTTATTGTGTACTCAAGTACTGACAATTGCTGAATACAAGACTCCAAGACCCAAAACAATCATGATGATGCCACCTGTTGTACGCAGCTTTTCCAAACGTTTGCTATCAGTTGCCAACCAGTTGCGAGCAGTCCCTGCCAGCATGCCCCACGCACCATCTGAAACAAATGCCAAAATCGCAAAGACTCCACCCAAAAGAATGAGCTGAGAAGTAACGCTGCCACGTTCACGATCTATGAACTGCGGCAGAACTGCGGCAAAGAAGACGGCACCTTTGGGATTGAGTGCACCAACCCAGTAGCCATCCCACATGGAACGTCGAGCACTAGGTGCAACATCGCCTTGGTCAGTCATATCTGCGGCATGTACGGTGCGTTTTCTAATTGCGTCAACTCCAAGATAGATCAGATACAGACCGCCGCCCCATTGCACCGCAATGTAGGCAAGCTCTGAACGTTGCAAAATTGGACCAAGCCCAAGTGCCACAAAGACCGAGAGAGAAAAAGCTCCAGTGACATTTCCAGCCACTGTTAACACCGCTGTCTTTCGACCCCACGCAATGGCCCGAGCGATTACAAATAAAACGCTCGGACCAGGGGCCAGAATGATCACAATGGCCGCTATTAGGTACTCGGGAAGGCGTGAGGGAATTACCACATGTGGAGTTTAAGGGCGTGTTCAGGTTGCGCGGAGCAGGTATATCCCAATAGATTACGGCTCGATATATCGAGTGGATATATCTGTCGGAGTAGTAAAGCCATATAGCCGGGAAGGGGTCAGATGCGCTCGCGTTCAGAGTCTTTAGAGTTTGCCCTCCTTGGCCTGCTCTCACAGGCCCCACTCCATGGATATGAGCTTCGCAAGAGAATCCAAACCATCTTTGGTCCCTTCAGAGCGCTCTCAT
>CAZQNP010000008.1:0-5458 GCA_964594645.1 uncultured Candidatus Planktophila sp.
CTGTTCCAAAGTTAGGTTCAACCAAGAAGCGTGCGCTTCCATACTCAGAGAGTGCAAAGCCAGCACCAGTGCTAAAGCTCTCAGATGTCACAATCGAGTATCCAAAGCGTGGTCGCCAACCGGCATTTACCGCGGTCAAGAACTTCAATCTAGAAATCTACCCAGGTGAAATTGTTGGCTTGGTGGGAGAGTCAGGTTCTGGAAAGACAACCGTTGGGCGCGCATCGATTGGTTTGCTACCTGTTAAGGACGGCAGCATTGAGATCGTTGGCAAGGAGATTGCTGGCGCTAATGCAAAGCAACTTTCTGACATTCGCCAGCACACCGGAATTGTTTTCCAAGATCCAGCTTCATCACTCAACCCACGACTACCAATCGGTGAGTCAATTGGTGAACCGCTGTATTTGGCAAAGCTAGCTAAGGGTGCAGAACTTGCGCGCAAGGTAGAAGAGCTACTAGATCAAGTTGAGCTTCCTCGTAGCTACCGTAACCGTTACCCACATGAGCTTTCAGGTGGTCAGCGCCAGCGCGTAGGTATCGCACGTGCGCTTGCATTAACGCCAGATCTATTGATTGCAGATGAGCCAACTTCAGCACTTGATGTTTCTGTACAAGCTCGTTTCCTAGAGCTTCTGCAAGAGCTTCAGGGCAAGTTGAACTTTGCATGCTTATTCATCTCACACGACTTAGCAGTTGTTGACATCTTGTCGCACCGAATTGCAGTTATGCAAGATGGTCTGCTTGTCGAAGTTGGCGATCGCGATCAGATCCTGAAGAACCCAAAGAATGATTACACCAAGCGCCTAATATCAGCTGTACCTGTTCCAGATCCAAAGGAGCAGAAGATTCGTCGCGAGGCACGTCTAGCTGCCAAGAAGTAGTTCGCTATGGATCTAGACCTGCTGGTTTTTGGTCTTGACCTAGTTTCAACCTTTGCCTTTGCATTGGTGGGAGCAAGGGTTGCAGCCAGCAAAGGTTTAGATTACGGCGGCATTCTCTTTATCGCAGCAATCGCATCTATTTCAGGTGGAACTTTGCGCAACCTCTTTATGGGGCAGCAACCACCATGGATTCAATACCCTTGGTTGTTCGCACCGATCATCGCCGCATTCTTAATCACTATCGCGGTAGGCAAAACCCAAGATGTCGGACGTTTTGCTTTGTCCTTAGATACTTTGGGGTTGGCCGTTGCAACCGTTTCCAGTGTGCAGTTCGCACTGTCAAATGATGCTCCACTAGTTGCCGCTGCGGTGCTTGGATTAATTGGTGCGGTTTCGGGTGGATTATTCCGAGACATCATGTGCCAGACAGAGCCGGTACTGCTTCACCGCGAAACTATTGGAACCGCCTGTCTTTCAGGTGCGGTTGTTTACTTAGCCCTAGATGCCCTCGACATCAATGAAGCCGCCGTTGTTGCCATCGCAGGTCTTGTCGTTGTCTTAGTCCGCGAGCTATCGATTAAGTACAACTGGAACCTGCCAAAGGTTGTAAAAAAACCTTAATCCGGCCAGCTTTAATCTCGGGCTTGACCACTTCGGTGGGTGTATCGGCCCAAGAAATCGGCCTTCATCTCGGCAAAGTTTCCATCTAGAAGTGCCTGGCGCATCTGATCTACCAAGCGAACAATAAATCTTTCATTATGAATCGTTGCCAAGGTCGCGCTAATGATTTCCTTACCGCGGAATACATGGTGCATATAAGCCCGTGTGTAGTGCGTACAGGTGTAACAGTCACATTCGGCGTCTATGGGCGTGAAATCCCGCTTAAAACGGCTGTTAGACAGGTTAAAGCGCCCCTCCATCGTGTACACAGCGCTGGTGCGTGCAATTCTGCTCGCTAATACGCAATCAAAGGTGTCGCAACCATTTTCTACCCCAACAAATAGATCTTCGGGAGCGCCAATGCCAAGTAAGTGGCGAGGTTTGTTTTCCGGCAGGATCTCATTGACCCAGGAAATAATTGTTCTCAGCTGGCCTTTATCCAAAGCCCCGCCGATTCCAAAGCCATCAAAGGATTGGCCGTTGGACTCCATTGTGCCCAGATCAGTTGCCGCCTTCTTTCGCAGATCCTCGTATTGGGCCCCTTGGATAACTCCAAAAAGTGCTTGGTAGGGCTTGCCCACCCGTTCTTCTGTAAGTCGTTTATGTTCATCAAGACATCTGATCGCCCAGGCATAGGTGCGATCCATAGCCAGCTCTTGATAGGGGCGGGTGTTGTGCAAGGTAGTGCACTCATCAAAGGCAAACATGATGTCAGCACCGATTTGATGTTGCACCTGCATCGAAACCTCAGGGGTAAATCGGTGCATCGATCCATCAAGGTGGGACTTAAATGTCACACCCTCATCATCAACATGTGCCAGGCGATCCTTGTTTCCTGCGATCACATCATCGCGTCGGAATGTTTGGGCATCCATCGCCAAAACTTTTTTGAAGCCAACACCTAATGACAAAACCTGAAAGCCACCAGAGTCGGTAAAGGTAGGCCCTGGCCAGTTCATGAATTTAGCTAGCCCACCAGCCTCATCTAAGACATCAGAGCCCGGTTGCAGATACAGGTGATAAGCATTCGAAAGTAAAGCTTGCGAACCTAAATCCTTCATCGCTTCTGGCAAGACCGATTTAACCGTGGCCTTTGTACCTACCGGAATAAAGGCCGGTGTCTGAATCGCCCCATGTGGAGTGTTGATGGTTCCAACACGAGCAAGTGAGCCGCTTTCAGAGTGCTTGATATCAAATGAAAAACTCAATGCATTACCAAATCTGAACTCGAGCTTGTTCCTCTAGCCACAGCGCATCTTTGTCGGTAACACCAAACTCTTCATAGAACGGGGTGAAGTTCTTAAGAATTTGATTGCAACGAAATTCTGCAGGGGAGTGCGGATCAGTTGCGATTCGACGGCGCATCTCTTCCGGTCGAACCTTGGCGCGCCAGACCTGGGCCCAAGAAAGCATTAAACGCTTTTCACCGCTCATACCCTCGATCACAGGCGATGGCTTTCCTTGTAGCGAAATTTGATACGCCTTGTACGCGATCGCAAGTCCTCCGAGGTCGCCGATATTCTCACCGATCGTCAGCGCGCCATTAACAGTGACATCTGGTGCCTCTTCTGGCACCAATACATCGTATTGAGCAATAAGCGCCTTGGTGCGCTCTTCAAAGGCGGCTCGATCTGCATCGGTCCACCAGTTGTTTAAAGCTCCATCGCCATCGTACTTAGAGCCTTGATCATCAAAGCCATGGCCGATTTCATGGCCAATAACTGCACCAATGGCTCCGTAGTTAACGGCATCATCATGATCTAAGCCGAAAAATGGCGGCTGCAAAATTGCCGCAGGAAATACGATCTCATTCATTACTGGGTTGTAGTAAGCATTTACTGTTTGCGGAGCCATAAACCACTCTTCGCGATCTACCGGCTTTCCCACCTTGCTTAACTCATGATCTCGCTGAAACTTAACGACGCGACCAACATTGCCGTAGAGATCATCGGGGGTGGTTTGCAGCGCGCTGTAATCGCGCCACTTGTCGGGGTAGCCAATCTTGGGACGGAACTTGCCCAACTTCTCCAGCGCCTTCACCTTGGTCTCAGGGCTCATCCACTCAAGTTCATTGATGCTGATGCGGTAGGCCTCAATCAAATTTGCGACAAGCTTCTCCATGCGGGCCTTAGCCTCTGCCGGAAAGTACTTTTCTACATAAACCTTTCCAACCGCCTCACCGAGTGATCCTTCAATCATAGAAACGGCACGCTTCCAGCGCTCGCGAAGTTCAGGGGTTCCACTCAAGACCTTGCCAAAGAAAGCGAAGTTCTCATTGGTGAAATCATCTGAAAGGTACGGGGCGGCCCCGCTAATGATGTGCCACTTCAACCAGGCCTTCCAGGCAGCCAAATCAAAGCTAGCCAGAATTGTTCCGAGGCCCTCAAAAAATGATGGCTGCTGAACGATGACAGAGTCCAGTACAACCGCTGGAATTTGTCCATCGGTTAGGTAGAGCTCCCAATCAAAGGCTGGCATTAAGGCCTTAACTTCGGTGCGATTCATCTTGTTGTAGGTAAGGGTCGCATCGCGATCTTTCACCTGGTCCCAATGATGGCTTGCGATACTGGTTTCAAGGGCCATTACCTTGGCCGCATTCTCTGCTGGGTTTGAAACTCCAGCAAGGGTGAACATCGCTTCAATATGAGAAAGGAAAGCAGAGCGGATCTCTGCATACTTATCCTCGCGGTAGTACGCCTCGTCGGGTAGAGAGATTCCACCCTGTTGTATGTACAAGATATTTGTTGATGCATCCTTCATGTCTGCGTAGATAAAGGTGCCGAAGATTCCAGAGGTTCCGCGGGCTTCTAGCTTTGAGAGAGTAGAGATGAAATCGGTCAGTGAAGAGATTGAATCGACCTCGGCTAGCTCCGGGACAATCGGTGTTACGCCCTTTGCATTGACGGCAGCTGAATCCATAAATGATCGGTAGAGATTGCCAATCTTGGTTGCCTCATCTGAGCCGGTTGCGCCTTCAATAATTTCGCGCACCCTTGCCTCTGATTGAATGCGAAGGGCGATAAAGGCGCCATCGCTGGCACGATCGGCTGGGATGTCTGCGGTCTTGAGCCAGCCACCATTGAAGTGACGGTAAAGATCATCTTGTGGCCGAACTGAAGTATCTTGATGGGAAAAATCTAAACCCGCGCCCGACAAACTCTGGTTACTCACAAAACTCTCCTCTAAATAAAAGTAGTTGAAGCTTCAACCTTTGCCGTAGACTGCACTCATGGCAGGTGAAAACGCTACCGCACCAAGGTGGCTCAACCCCACTGAAATGAAGGCTTGGCGACGCTACATCATCGCAAGTCGCAGACTAATAGAAGCCTTGGATTCAGATCTAGATTTCCATGATCTATCCATGCCAGATTATGAAATATTGGTTCAACTCAGTGATGCCCCAGATCGCAGGATGAGAATGAGTGAACTGGCTGCAAACGCCCTGTTATCGCGCTCGCGGTTATCGCACCGAATGAAGGTTATGGAGAAAGAGGGCTGGGTTCGCCGAGAGCCATGCCCGGGTGACAAAAGAGGGTACTTCGCGGTGATGACCCCCAAGGGGTGGAAGGCGATTGTTGCTGCAGCTCCCGATCATGTTGAAAGTGTGCGCAATCGATTTATGGACCACTTATCAAAGAGTGATCAACAAACCCTTGCTGAAATCTTTGAACGCATTGAAGAGAGGCTTCGTGAAGAAACCCTCGATGAGAAGTAATGGAATCTAATCTCTTAGAAAAGAAGATAAAAAAACCCGCCACATAGAGTGGCGGGTTTTTTTAATAAGCTGGAGGGCTTTACTTAGCCTTCTTTGCTGCCTTCTTGCGGCGCTTCTTTGGTGCTGCTGCTGGAGCTGCAACCTTCTTAGCTGCCTTCTTGCGCTTTGGAGCAGCCTTCTTTGCTGCTGCTGCCTTCTTGCG
>CAZQNP010000008.1:5558-46254 GCA_964594645.1 uncultured Candidatus Planktophila sp.
CGCTTTGGAGCTGCCTTCTTAGCTGCTGCCTTCTTGCGACGCTTTGGAGCCGCCTTCTTTGCAGTTGCCTTCTTTGCTGCCTTCTTGCGCTTCTTTGGAGCTGCTACTGCCTTCTTAGCTGCTGCCTTCTTGCGACGCTTCTTTGGTGCTGCTACTGCAGCTGCCTTCTTGCGCTTCTTTGGAGCAGCTGGTGCTGCTGCCTTCTTGCGCTTCTTTGGTGCTGCTTTCTTTGCTGCGGCCACGTACTTCTCCTATCGGAATGGTTCGGATCCGTCACCCAAACCTGTTCGTGGATAAGCGTGACATCAATTGGGCAAAAATGCCAACATTTTGTGAGAAAAAATTTAGTGCGTGTCGCAAATTTATTTTTATATTTTTTTATGCATTTGCGAAAATTTCGCAGATTTTCAATAGTGCTAATTCAAATTCACAGCAAAATTGATGAAAATCCCGCAAATCTGTGTCAAGTTACGAATTCTCCTCCTCAGATTGAGGGTTTAAGCGTAAATTTTCCGCCATTTTCTGATTTTCGAGGGCGTATTTGTTGGTTCTGATGTCGAAATTTCTCAAATCTGGCAGCAGAAGGGCCAAAGCTGCGACAACAACTATGCAAATGATTCCACCGGCGGTTACTGAGAAGTTCAATGTAGTAACCGCGGCCATTGATGCCGCTCTCATCTGACCAGCAAGAGGTCCCAAGGAGTACGAGAGCAGTTCAATGCCGGCAAGACGGCCGCGGAGATTGTCAGGAATTGTTTGGTTCCACATCGCAGATCTAAAGAGGGCGCTGACCATATCCGAGGCCCCTGCCAGAGCTAGAAATAAGAAAACTACCCAAAGGTAATTTGTCACACCGGACAATGCGATCGCGACCCCCCACCCAATGGCGGCCCAAACTATTGCGCGACCATAGAAGTGAACATTTTTAGTCCACCCACTTGTAAGGGTTACCGCTATCGATCCAATAGTGCCTGCTGCATACAACAATCCCAACGCCCAGGGTGCGCCCAATTGATCAACCCAAAATGGAATTAATGCAATTGGCATTGCAAAGAACATGGCAGCTAAATCAACTAGGTATGTACCCCATAAATCCTTGCGGTTATAAGCGTATTTAACCCCTTGAATTAAGCCTGCCAGTGATGGAGTTTCCGCCTCGTGCGAAGGTGGAATGTTTTTCATAAAGGCGATTAGCCCAATTGAAATTATGAAGGTTGCGATATCTGCGGCGTATCCAACCGTTACTGAATACGATGCAATTAAAACTCCACCAATGGCCGGCCCAACGATGACGCCGATTTGCCATCGCAAACTCATCAAGGCAGCGGCCGCAGTCATATCTTCATGGTCGACTAAGCGGGGTAGGGCGGCCTGCATGGCGGGCTGTCGCAGCCCGCTAGTTGCGGCAAACAATCCTGAGACGATGTAGATCAGATAAAGGTTTGGCGACTCCATCATTGAGTTCACCAGCAAAAGCCCAGTGAACAAGAGCGAGAGAAGTTCGGTGACCCAGATTAATTTTTTGCGGTCAATGGCATCGGCCAAGACGCCTCCGTAAAGGCCAAAGATCACCAAGGGCACAATCTGCACAACTCCACTGGTGGCAACTGCAACATATGAATCGGTGAGCTCTTTGATTTGAAAGGGCACCGCAACATAGGTAATCATCGATCCCAAGTAGGAAATCAGACCGGCAGCCCACAGCAAGGAAAAATCCCTTGATTTCTTCAGGGGGGCCAGATCAATTACATACTTTGCCATCTGGCAACCTTAGTTCAACTCCTTGCTTAGTTGAAGGTTTGAGCCTCGGTAGGGAAGTTACCTGCGCGAACATCATCGGCAAACTCGGTTGTAGCCGCCAACATTTCAGCCCGAAGGTTGCGATATGCCTTAGCTAACTTCGGCGCTTTCTTAGTAAGCCCCATCAGATCTGTCCAGACCAAAACCTGTGCATCGCAGTTAACGCCTGCGCCAATGCCAATCGTTGGAATCGAAAGCGCTGCGGTAATTCTGGCCGCTAGCTCTGCCGGAACTAACTCAAGAACAATCGCAAAGGCACCGGCGGCTTCAAGGGCCAGGGCTGCTTCAAGGATCGCATCGCCATCGGTGCGACCCTGAACTCGATACCCTCCTAATTGATGCATCGATTGCGGAGTAAGTCCTAAGTGGCCCATTACCGGAATGCCGCTGGCAACTAATTTTTTAACAGTTTCAAGATGGGCACCTTCTAGCTTTACCGCCATCGCACCTGACTCTTTGAAAAAACGAATCGATGTAGCAAGAGCTATTTCAGGTGATGCTTCATATGAGCCAAAGGGAAGATCTGCCACAACCAGTGCGCGCTTTGAGCCGCGAACAACTGCGCGGGCCAACGGGATTAACTCATCCACGGTGACAGGGATTGTGTTCTCTTCACCCAGAAAGTTGTTGCCGGCACTGTCTCCTACCAGAAGCACCGGAATGCCCGCCTCATCAAAGATCTCGGCGGTCATTGATTCATAAGCGGTGAGCATCGACCATTTTTCGCCACGCTTTTTGGCTGCGGCAAGATCAACGATTGTCACGCGTCGGTGCAGCGCACCGCCATAAAGGGCTTCCATAGTTTCCTCTCCTCGAAGCCACGTAGGTGGTCTCCGGGCCATTCATATTGACCGGCTCGTAGACTCGCCGGTTAATGCACCAAATGCTACCCCCGTTACACTTGAAAAATGAAGTTGCGCGTGGCGCTGGCCCAAATCAACCCAACGGTTGGAGACCTTGCGGGCAATGCTGGGCTGATCGCAGACTCAGTGAAAGCGGCAAAAGATTCAGGCGCTAACCTGATCGTTTTTCCCGAGATGATTGTGACGGGATATCCGGTTGAAGATTTAGCTTTGCGCCCATCCTTTCAAGCAGCAAGCATTCGCGCTGTACAAGAGATCGCAGCGGGTATCACCGGCGACATTGTGGCCGTTGTCGGTTATCTAGACCAAGGTCCGAAAAACGCGGTTGCTGTAATTCATGATGGAAAAGTCCGGGCTACATATGTAAAGCGCCATCTGCCAAATTACGGGGTCTTTGATGAGTTCCGAAACTTTGTGCCAGGGGATCAAAGCCTTGTAGTGCGCATTCACGGAGTCGATGTCGCAGTTGCGATCTGTGAAGATATTTGGCATTCATTGGATTCAATTGCATCAAGAACACCGGGGCTACTCGTTGTTCCTAATGGCTCACCATTTGAACGCAATAAGGATGATGTGCGATTAGCACTAGTACAAAAGCGGGCCAAGGAGATCAGCGCCCCTGTTGCCTACGTCAACATGACTGGTGGCCAGGATGATCTTGTCTTTGATGGCGACACAATCGTTGTCGGTAAGGATGGAACCGTTCTTGCCCGCACTGCTCAATTTGATGATCATTTAATTGTTGTAGATATTGATTGCGCCGAAGGCAGCGCGCGACCTGATGTAGTTATTTCAGAGCAGCCAACCTCGCATGCAACTGCGGCCAATTCTTCAATTGCCACAAGGCTTTCCAATGAAGCTGAAATGTGGCAGGCACTTGTTATGGGCCTTCGTGATTACGTTGGTAAGAATGGCTTTAGATCCGTTGTCCTAGGGCTTTCAGGTGGCATTGATTCTGCGTTAGTTGCTGCAATTGCAATTGATGCTCTGGGGGCCAAGCGGGTCAACGGTGTTGCCATGCCTAGCAAGTATTCTTCAAACCATTCAGTAGAAGATGCACAGGCACTGGCAGATGCCACCGGTATTCACTTCAGAATTACACCGATCGCCCCGATGGTTGATGCCTTTATGGACAATGTTGTTTTAAAGGGTTTAGCTGAAGAAAACCTGCAGGCACGAGTTCGCGGAACAACTTTGATGGGTATTTCAAATCAAGAAGGTCACCTGGTTTTGGCCACAGGCAATAAGAGCGAACTAGCCGTTGGTTACTCAACTTTATATGGCGACGCAGTGGGCGGCTTTGCCCCGATCAAAGATATTTACAAGACCGATGTTTGGGCACTTTCTAAATACCGCAACGCATTAGCTGTTGAGCGCGGGGAAGTCCCACCAATTCCAGAGCGTTCCATTACCAAAGAGCCCAGCGCCGAACTTCGCCCAGATCAAAAGGACTCAGATTCTCTGCCCGACTATCCATTATTGGATCAGGTACTTCGGGCCTATGTTGATGAGGACCATGGCTACGAGGCACTTTTGGCCGATGGTTTTGATGCCCAACTTGTCCGTCGTGTTATCTCACTTGTCGATAAGGCCGAGTACAAGCGCCGCCAATACCCACCTGGCACCAAGGTTTCAGGCCGTGCCTTCGGAAAAGACCGCCGCCTGCCGATGACCTCACGCTGGACTGAGAGCTAGTTGCAAATGATTGGCAACTCGCATAATTGATGCAGTTGCGTAGAATTGAGGCATGCGTTCGATCATCAACTGGTTGTTTACACGTAACCGTGTTGTTGATTTCTGCCTTTCTACATCTTGCAGCTGCTGATCTTTGATTTACCTCAGCCGTCAACCTAATTAAGCAATTTTCATTCAAAATTTTTAAGATCAACTAGGGAGAATCATGACAACTTTTAACACGATTACAGATGCTTTTGGAAACACACCAATGGTCCGCATTAACAAGATAAATGACGGCGCTGCCGGAAATGTTTACGCAAAACTAGAGTTCTACAACCCAAGTTCATCAGTCAAGGATCGCCTTGGTATTGCAATGATCGATGCGGCAGAGGCAAGCGGTGCGCTAAAGCCAGGCGGCACAATTGTTGAGGCAACCTCAGGTAACACCGGAATTGCAGTTGCGATGGTGGCCGCTGCCCGTGGATATAAATCAATTTTCACAATGCCAGAGTCGGTATCAAAGGAGCGCCGCAAGCTCATTCGCGCATTTGGCGCAGAGCTTGTTTTGACTCCCGCTGGCGAGGGTATGAAGGGCGCGGTAGCGGCGGCTGAAAAGCTAGGCGAGTCAGGTGCTGTTCTTGTTCGTCAATTTGAAAATGAGGCGGGTCCTGCAATTCACTACAAGACAACAGGTCCTGAAATCTGGCGCGATCTTGATGGCAAGGTAGATGCATTTGTTTCAGGAATCGGAACTGGTGGAACCATTACAGGTACTGGCCGATTCTTGAAGGAAAAAAATCCTGGCATCAAGGTATTTGGTGTCGAGCCTGCCGCATCACCAATTTTAAATGGTGGAGCCCCAGGACCACACCCGCTGCAAGGAATTGGACCAAACTTCATTCCAAACATTTTGGATCGCACCGTTTATGACGAGATCTTGGATGCAACTGCAGAGGATGCTATGAAGTATGCACGTCGTGCAGCAGCTGAAGAAGGAATCCTTGCAGGTATCTCATCAGGTGCGACTTTGTGGGCAGCTATTGAGGTTGCAAAGCGTCCAGAGTTTGCCGGTAAGAACATTGCGGTTATCTGCGCATCTGCCGGTGAGCGTTACCTTTCAACAGTGTTGTATCAAGATCTAGAGGATTAATTCATGCCCCTAATTAGCCGCATTATTGAGGATCTCGACAACGCGATTAGCCACGACCCGGCTGCGCGTAATCGTTTAGAGGTCGCTCTTGCATACCCTGGTGTGCATGCGGTGTGGGGGCATCGAATCTCACACTTCTTATGGAAGCGCGGACTCAAGCTAATCGCACGCATTCACTCCAATCTCGTACGCTCTGCAACCGGCATTGAAATTCATCCGGGTGCAATTATTGGTCGACGTTTCTTTATTGACCATGGCATGGGGGTTGTTATCGGAATGACAGCGGTGATTGGCGATGATGTGATGCTGTATCACGATGTCACATTAGGTGCTCGAGGAATCGAGCACGGAAAACGCCACCCAACTATCGGTAATGATGTAATCATCGGGGCGGGTGCACGAGTCCTAGGAAATATCACCATCGGAACGGGTTCACGCATCAGCGCAAACGCGGTAATCACATCTGATTTAGCCCCCAAGACCCTGCTAGACAAGGCTGATTTCTTCGTCATTTAAGCCTGCTTGACCCTTGCCGAGTTAACACAGCCGTAACCTGCATTTGTCAGAATGACGCCATGTCAGCAGATACAAATAAGCAGCAGGAGTTTGTTCTTCGCACCCTTGAAGAACGCAACATTCGTTTCATTCGTTTGTGGTTCACAGATGTTTTGGGTTTTTTGAAATCTGTTGCGATTGCACCTGCCGAACTTGAAAACGCTTTTGCCGAAGGCATTGGATTTGATGGTTCTGCCATCGAAGGTTTTGCGCGCATTACTGAGTCAGATATGTTGGCAAAGCCAGATCCTGCAACATTTTCGATCCTGCCGTGGCGCACCGAAGCTCCAGGTGCTGCACGAATGTTCTGCGATATTTCAATGCCAGATGGTTCGGCATCACCTGCTGATCCGCGCAATGTTTTGCGTCGCACCTTAGATAAAGCGGCGAAGATGGGATACACCTGTTATACCCATCCTGAAATTGAATTCTTTCTGTTTAAGAATCGACCAGAGGCTGGTGTTGCGCCAGTTCCTGTAGATCAAGGCGGATACTTCGATCACACACCAGCTGTTGTTGGACATGACTTCAGACGTCAAGCAATCACAATGCTGGAAGCTATGGGAATCAGTGTTGAGTTTTCACACCATGAAGGCGCACCAGGGCAACAGGAGATCGATCTTCGCTATGCCGACGCGCTAACAACCGCCGATAACATCATGACCTTCCGTCATGTCATTAAAGAGGTAGCGCTAGATCAGGGCTTCCATGCCTCATTTATGCCAAAGCCATTTACTAATCATCCAGGTAGCGGAATGCACACCCACGTCTCGCTCTTTCAAGGTGAAGAGAATGCCTTCTTTGATTCATCGGCAGAGTTCAACCTCTCTGCGGTGGGACGTAGCTTTATTGCAGGTTTAATCAAGCATGCGCCAGAAATTACAGCCATTACAAATCAATGGGTTAACTCATACAAGCGCTTACATGGCGGAGGAGAAGCACCTGCCTTTGCTAACTGGGGCCAAAGTGATCGAGGCGCGTTGGTTCGCGTTCCGATGTACAAGCCAAAGAAAGAGAACTCCACACGAATCGAATTTCGTTCTCCAGATACGGCTTGTAATCCATATCTGGCATATGCGGTGATGCTTGCTGCAGGACTCAAGGGAGTAGAAGAGAAGTACGTTCTCAATGATTCCAATACTCCTGTGGCGCTTCCTTCAAACCTCAATGAAGCAATCATTGAGATGGAGAAGAGCCAATTGGTTCGTGAAACCTTGGGCGAGCATGTATTTGAGTATGTACTACGTAATAAGCGTGCAGAGTGGCTCGAATACAGTCGACAGGTAAGTGCATTTGAACTCGATCGTTACTTGCCAGTCCTTTAACCAACGCGTTACCCTTAACGCATGATCAACCGCAGCCTCCTCCTTAGCTGCCGTGGCGGGGCCAAATAACCGGTCCCCTCGCCGCGGGGTTTGTCGTACCGGTTCACCCATGACAAAACCCGCCAATTGATTATCAAGGAGCAACTCATGAACTTTCCTCAACAAGTGCCTTCAAAGATGCCGGTGCATCGTTACGCGCCATTTCATCCGGTAGATCTTGCTGATCGCACCTGGCCTAACAAGAAAATTACAAAGGCACCTAAGTGGTGTTCAGTTGATCTTCGCGATGGAAATCAAGCGCTGATTGATCCGATGGACACACCGCGCAAGTTAGCGATGTTTAAGTTGTTGGTTGAGATGGGTTACAAAGAAATCGAAGTTGGCTTTCCAAGTGCCAGCCAGACAGATTTTGATTTTGTACGCAAGATCATCGAAGAGGACTTAATCCCAGATGATGTTGTTATCCAGGTTTTAACTCAGGCACGAGAGGCGCTAATTGTCCGCACCTTTGAAGCCATCAAGGGTTCTAAGCAGGCGATCGTTCACTTGTATAACAGCACATCGACTTTGCAGCGCCGAGTAGTTTTTGGTCTAGATAAGGAGGGCATCAAGAAGATTGCAACTGATGCAGCCCAGATTTGCCTAGATCTCATGGCAACGGTTCCTGAAACCAAGGTGTCATTTGAATACTCACCTGAGTCATATACCGGTACTGAACTTGAGTTTGCAGTTGAGGTTTGTAACGCGGTTAACGATGTCTGGAAGCCAACCCCGCAGTGGAAGACGATTATGAACCTTCCGGCGACTGTGGAGTTAGCCATGCCCAATGTCTATGCCGATTCAATTGAGTGGATGTGCCGCAACTTAAACAATCGGGACAGCGTGATTGTCTCTCTTCATCCTCACAATGATCGTGGTACAGGTGTTGCTGCGGCAGAGCTTGGTTATCTCGCAGGTGCAGATCGCATCGAAGGTACCTTGTTCGGCAATGGTGAGCGCACCGGAAATGTTTGTCTTGTGACCCTTGGTCTTAACTTGGTCACACACGGAATTGATCCGCATGTTGATTTTTCCAATATCGATGAGGTTCGCCGCACCGTTGAATACGCAAACCAATTGCGCGTGCCAGAGCGTCATCCATATGGTGGGGATCTTGTTTTCACCGCTTTTTCCGGTTCACATCAGGATGCAATCAAAAAGGGTTTTGATCACCTAGCTCGTGATGCAAAGGCTGCAGGTAAAGAGGTGCGTGATCACACCTGGGCTATTCCTTATCTGCCTATTGACCCATTAGATATTGGTCGTTCATATGAAGCGGTTATTCGCGTGAACTCTCAATCCGGTAAGGGTGGCGTTGCTTACTTGATGAAGAATGAACATCATCTTGATCTGCCTCGCCGTTTACAGATTGAGTTTTCTAAGAATGTTCAAGCAAAGACCGATGCCGAAGGTGGCGAGATAAGTGCAGAGGCGCTTTGGAACATCTTTGAGGATGAGTACCTTCCAACCGATGGCGCACCATGGGGACGTTTCCGACTTAAAGGATTGTCACAAAGCTCAGTTCTTGGTGAGGATGTTTATCTGACAGTGTCATTAACTGATCGTGGTCAGTTACATGAACTCAAGGGGCAAGGCAACGGACCAATCGCCGCCTTCTGTAACATCTTGCAGGCATATGGCGTAGATGTTCGAGTACTTGATTACTTTGAACATGCGTTATCAGCCGGTGGAGATGCATCAGCTGCGGCCTATCTTGAGTGCGCGATCGACGGGGATGTCTTCTGGGGCGTCGGAATTGATCCAAACACAACAACCGCGGCGCTAAAAGCTGTCGTGTCTGCGATAAACCGCGCAATTCGCTAATTCACACACTACCTTTACCCGTATGAGTTTGTACCGGGATGAGGCAATCGTCCTGCGCACCCAAAAACTAGGTGAAGCCGATCGCATCATCACCATGCTTACCCGCGATCATGGACGAATTCGGGGCGTTGCAAAGGGTGTTCGTCGTACAAAATCAAAGTTTGGTGCACGCCTAGAACCTGGCAGCCATGTTGATATTCAGCTGTACACCGGAAAAACCTTTGACACCGTAACTCAAGTTGAAGCGCTTATGAATTACGGTGAAGCACTTACCGAGGATTATCAACGCTGGACTATTGCCGCCACAATTCTGGAGGCGGCAGAGCGCTTTACTAGTCAAGAAAATGAGCCAGCGTTACAAGAGTTTCAGTTAGTCGTTGGTGGCATGAAAGCTTTAGCTGAAAATCGTTACGAACCTTTGCTTATTTTGGATGCTTTCTTATTGCGATCTTTGGCTGTGGCCGGGTATGCGCCATCGATGACAATCTGTTCACGGTGCGAAAAACCAGGACCCCACAGATATTTTTCATTAGTTGGTGGCGGATCGGTGTGTGCAGATTGCAGACCGTCGGCATGTGCAACACCTGCACCCGAAACCCTAGAACTTATGGGCGCGCTCTTAAGTAGTGACTGGGAAAAAGCCACAGCCAGTGAAGGAAAGCATCGGCGAGAGGCTAGTGGATTGATAGCGGCTTATTTACAATGGCACCTTGAGCGTGGATTGCGTTCATTACCAATGGTGGAGCGGGTATGACAATCAAGATTCCTCATCACGTTGCAATCGTTATGGATGGCAATGGACGTTGGGCGCAACAACGCGGGTTACCACGCACCGCAGGTCATGAAGCAGGCGAAGCAGCGCTATTTGATGTCGTAGAAGGCGCAATCGAATATGGCGTTAAAGAGATTAGCGCGTATGCATTTTCAACTGAAAACTGGCGACGTTCACCTGATGAAGTTAAGTTTTTGATGGGCTTTAACCGCGATGTAATTCGCAGGCGTCGAGATCAGATGAATGAGATGGGTGTGCGGATTCGCTGGGTTGGTCGACCAAAGCGCTTATGGAGCACGGTCATAAAAGAACTTGAAGAGGCGGAAGAGCTAACTAAGAAAAACAAGGTTCTAACTTTGAATATGTGCGTCAATTATGGCGGCCGTTCCGAGATTGTAGATGCAGCAACTGAACTAGCTCGTGATGTTAAGCGCGGAAAAATCAAGGCAGATGCGATCACTGAAAAGGTATTTGCTAAGTACCTTGATTCTCCACAGATGAGTGATGTTGATCTTTTCCTTCGTTCATCAGGGGAGCAGCGCACCAGCAACTTCTTGCCATGGCAAAGCGTTTACGCAGAGTTTGTCTTTATGGATGTGTTGTGGCCAGATGTCACTCGCAAAACCTTATGGAAAGCGATCGAGGAGTATTCAGCAAGAGATAGAAGATTCGGAAAAGCGTAGCGATTGCCGAATTGAAGAGCTAGCGGAAAAGCTTAAAAACTAGCACTTTGAACAAATGCCGAAGATCTCAGCGGTATGTCCCACATCTCTAAAACCGTGTTCGTCAGCCATGCTCTTGGCCCATTTTTCAATTGCTCCACCTTCAATTTCAACTGTGTCACCACAGCTTTTGCAGACTAAATGGTGATGGTGGGTGTCACCACATAAGCGGTAGATAGCTTCTCCATCTTCGCGACGCAGCAGATCCACAATTTTGTCATCAACTAATGACTGTAGTGCGCGATACACGGTGGTTAAACCGATTCCATCGCCTTCTCTGCGCAGAATTTGATGCAGCTCTTGAGCGCTAGCAAAGCCTCCGGTGCGCTCAAGAACCGCGATCAACTTGAGATCAGATTTATTCATTTTCTGAGTGTTGATGCCCATCTTCTTTGTGAGCCTCATCTTTAACTACATTCTCTTTATGTTGGCCTTCATGTTGATGCCCATCTTCCTTATGTACATCCTCATGGTGGACATCTTGTCCTGAGCCATGAGAGTGAGCGTCGCCTGAGTGAAGATAGGCAACAACAGCCCACATGATCAAAACACCCGAAATGGTTGCAACCATGGTCCAGCGCGATGAATGACGAGAGTGAGCTTCTGGCAAGATGTGTGAAGTCGCAAGATAGATGACTATTCCTGAAAAAGCGGCAAGATACAGTGCGATCAAATTGTTACTTAAGACTAAGGTGCTTCCTATTGCTGCTCCTGAAACGCGAGCTAATGCGTCTATGCCGAGCAAACCAACGCTCTTCTTTCCCCACAAACCTGATTTAATCATGAAGGAAACGGTGTTAAGGCCATCGCTAAAGGCGTGTACAAGCAGAGCGATGAAAACTGCAAAACCTAAATCAGAGCTGACCTTAAACGCCACACCAAGTGCTAATCCATCAAGAAATACATGTCCACCCATAGCGATAGCACCAAATGCACCAGTGAAGTTATGAGAATGCTTATGGTCATGGCCGTAATCTGACTCAGCTGGTTCATGAGAGCCAAAGATTCGCTCGTAGAAGTGAAGTAACAAGAAACCACCGACCAAGGCGATTGAAACGGTGGGAGCGTGCAAAAACTCCTGTGTACCAAGTTCAAAGACTTCAGGAAGTAGGTCAAAGGCAACAAGACCAAGGAGCAGACCAGCTGACAAACCGAGTACTAGATGAAGGCGATCCTTTGCCTTAAGTGCGAGCGCGCCTCCAGCAAAGGTTGAAATTGCGGTAAGGGCGGCGAGGATGATGGCGATATTCATAGTGAGAGATTATCATAAAAGTGGAAATGATTATCATTTCCAAAACCGAGCCGATACGCTCAGCACATGTTTGCAGTAGCCCGATTTTCGACCCCTCTGGGTAACGCCTCCCATTTTGAGGCGCAGCTAGCCACTGCACTTGAGGCCTTTTCTGCTTGCGCAGGCTTTGTCAGCGGAGAGTTTGGGCAAAACCTAGATGATTCAACTTTATGGTCCCTTGTTACCCATTGGGAAAATGTTGGTTCCTATCGCAGGGCCCTGAGCAATTTCAACGTAAAAATGAATGCGATCCCGTTGCTCGCACAAGCTATTGATGAGCCAGGTGCATATGAAAGGCCGTACTCAGAGTAAAATTCTCATACGGAAGTAACACCAGTTGCTTTTCGCCGACAGCCAGCCGGGCAGTACCTATTCACCGGCTCTTATATTCGCCGGATAGGAAAAATTGTGGCAACGGACCGTTTAGAAAATATCGTAGGACTTGCAAAGCGTCGTGGCTTTGTTTACCCGTCATCTGAAATCTATGGCGGACTTCGCGCATCTTGGGATTACGGCCCACTGGGAGTTGAGCTCAAGAACAATGTAAAGCGCCAGTGGTGGAAATCCATGGTCATGGGCCGTGAAGATGTTGTCGGTCTTGATTCATGTGTGATCTTGGCAAAGGAAGTGTGGGAAGCATCAGGACACGTTGCAACATTTAGTGATCCTTTAACTGAATGCACCGCTTGTAATAAGCGTTACCGCGCCGATCACCTTGAAGAAGCCTACGAGGCAAAGCATAAGAAGAAGCCTGCATCCTTAACTGAGGTCAATTGCCCGGCATGTGGAAACAAAGGACAGTTCACAACACCTAAGCAGTTCAGCGGTTTGCTCAAGACTTTCTTGGGACCCGTTGAAGATGAGTCAGGTCTTGCATATTTGCGCCCAGAAACTGCACAAGGAATTTTTATTAACTTTGATCAGGTCATGACAACCTCACGAAAGAAGCCTCCATTTGGAATTGGCCAGATTGGAAAATCTTTCCGAAATGAAATTACACCTGGAAACTTTATTTTCCGTACACGTGAGTTTGAGCAGATGGAGATGGAGTTCTTCGTTGTTCCAGGTAGCGATGAAGAGTGGCACCAGTACTGGATCGATACCCGCCTTGCTTGGTATGTAGATCTTGGAATCAACCCAGATCGTTTACGTATCTACGATCACCCAAAGGAAAAGCTGTCCCACTATTCAAAGCGCACAGCCGATATCGAATACAAGTTTGAGTTCGCCGGAACTGAATGGGGCGAGCTTGAAGGTATTGCCAACCGTACCGATTTCGACCTTAAGGCCCACTCTGCTGCATCAGGTAAGGATCTTTCCTACTTTGATCAGGAAAAGGGGGAGCGCTGGACCCCTTATGTAATTGAGCCTGCAGCAGGTGTGGATCGTTGCACCCTTACCTTCTTGATGGATGCTTTCACAGAAGATGAAGCACCAAATAGCAAGGGCGAGATGGAAAAGCGAGCGGTATTAAAGCTTGATCATCGCTTGGCACCAATTAAGGCGGCGGTCTTGCCATTGTCACGTAACGCAGATCTGTCACCAAAGGCCCGTGATCTTGCAGCGCAACTTCGCAAGAACTGGAACATTGATTTTGATGATGCAGGTGCAATTGGACGTCGTTACCGTCGTCAAGATGAGATCGGTACTCCATATTGCATCACCGTAGACTTCGAGACCCTTGAAGATAATGCGGTAACAATTCGCGATCGCGACACAATGGCGCAAGAGCGCATCGGCCTGGACAAGGTCGAGGCATGGTTAGCACCTCGTTTACTAGGTTGCTAAAACCACTCTTACTTCCACTAGCAAGCGGTGATCATTACATTGATCCGCCGGTTGTTCTGGCTCCCATGGCCGGAATTACCAACGCTCCATTTCGCACACTCTGTCGCGAACAAGGTGCAGGACTTTTTGTTTCTGAAATGGTTACCGCTCGTGCGTTAATTGAAAGACGACCTGAGACTCTGCGAATGATTGTTCCTGGCAAAGATGAGTGGCCACGTTCGGTTCAGTTGTACAGCGTTGATCCCACAACGATGCGTGCTGCAGTCACAATGCTTGGTAAGGAAAACCTTGCCGATCACATTGATATGAACTTTGGATGCCCTGTACCGAAGGTAACTCGCAAAGGCGGGGGAGCTGCACTTCCATTTAAGCGCAAGCTTTTCACAAGCATTGTTGGTGCAGCGGTTGAGGCGGCAAAACCATTTGGAATTCCGGTAACTGTAAAGATGCGCATTGGTATCGATAGTGATCATGAAACCTATTTGGAGGCGGCGCAATCAGCAGCTGACTTAGGGGTTGCTTGGGTGGCGCTACACGCACGTACAGCGGCACAGATGTATGAAGGAAAGGCCGACTGGTCTGCAATTGCCCGTCTTGTAGAGCACTTAAAGCCAAGCGGGGTACCTGTTTTAGGCAATGGAGATATTTGGTCTGGCAGCGATGCAGTTTCGATGGTGGAGCAAAGCGGATGTGCAGGAGTTGTGGTTGGTCGCGGCTGTTTAGGACGTCCATGGTTGTTTACCGATCTTGTATCAGCACTTAAGGGCGAAGGAAAACAGGTAACGCCAACTTTGCATGAGGTGCGCGAAGTTATGTTCCGTCACGCAAATCTCATTGTTGAGTACTTGGAATCAGAAGATCGCGGAATGCGCGATATGCGAAAGCACATGGCTTGGTACTTAAAAGGTTTCCGCGTTCCGCGCGAGATTCGTCATGATTTAGGAATGGTTTCTTCATTGCAAGAGATGCGCAATCTTCTTGATCAACTTGAGGATCAGCCATATCCAACTGAGGTTGGAGAAAAACCTCGTGGGCGCACAAGTCATGGTCGCCCACCCACCTTGCCAGATGGCTGGCTCAATGATCCAGATGAACTAGTTCATGTCGAACTAGAGGATGCATTTTCGGGCGGATAGATGTTTCTTTTTAGATGGATTCGTAGAACAATCACTGTCATCGTAATTCTTGCCCTAATTGCTCCTGCCTATGGAATCTCGCAGGTGTGGCGAGCTGCCAATAATCCCGTGGTTCGACAAGCAGATGTCATCGTTGTTTTGGGCACTGCGCAGTTGAATGGAAAACCAGGCCAAGCACTTGAAGGACGCCTTGTTGAAGCAAAAAGAATCTTTGATCTTGGTTACGCACCAACAATCATTACCGTTGGATCAGGGGCACCTGGTGATCGCACAACAGAGGCAGCATCTGGAAAGTTTTGGTTGCGTACCAACGGGATCCCTTCTCGAAAAATTACAGCCGTTGAAGTAGGTCGCGATACCTTAAGTAGCACTAAGGCTTATGCCGAAGTAATGAAGAAGCGTTATGTCAGCGATGTCATCATTGTTACCGATCCATTTCATTGCGCACGATCGATCAAGATGGCAAATGATCAAGGGGTATTGGCGACATGTTCTCCTGTACAAACAGGTCCAAATACCCTTGATAACAGTGGTTACCGCTATCTACTACGCGAAGCGGCGGCTTATTTGGCCTACATAACAGTTGGCAAGCGGGGGATTCAGATCAGCGATCGCTTACCCGAAGCCGACATTGTTACTAAGGTACTTCCGTGAGCTACAGCAACCACGATCAAGAACGGTTCCTCGATGAACCGGCAAAACGTGCTGGCAGAACTGAGTTCATGCGCGATCGTGCACGTGTAATTCACTCAGCCTCACTGCGACGACTGGCTGCAAAGACGCAAGTAGCTGTTCCTTGGGAGAATGATTTTCAGCGCACACGGCTTTCGCACTCTTTAGAGTGTGCTCAAATCGGTCGCGAACTAGGTGAATCACTGGGTGCAGATCCAGATCTTCAGGACACCGCGTGTTTGTCACATGACTTGGGCCATCCGCCATTTGGGCACAATGGCGAGGAAGCACTTGCTGAGTTGGCGCAAGATTTTGGTGGCTTTGAAGGAAATGCGCAGAGCTTTCGTTTACTAGTGCGACTTGAAGCAAAGACTGTAGATGCAGATGGAAAAAGCGTGGGCCTGAACTTAACAAGAGCATCACTAGATGGAGCCACAAAGTATCCATGGCCACGATCTGAAAATCCGCGCAAATTTGGTGTGTACGACGATGATGTCGAAGTCTTTACTTGGATGAGAAAAGATGCTCCCATCGGCAAGAAATGTATTGAAGCGCAGATCATGGATTGGTCTGATGATTGCGCATACTCAGTTCATGATTTAGAGGATGCTATTTTTGCGGGTCAGGTATCGGTTACCAATTTCAATAATGACTTTACAGATTTGTATAAAGTGATGATCACTGATTACAAGAGCGATGCAACGGAGCAGGAAGCACTTGATGCTCATGCCCGCTTGTCATCCTTATCTGCATGGCCGCATTACTACGATGGAAGTCACCGAAGTTTGGCCCGCCTTAAGGATTCAACCAGCCAGCTGATCGGTCGCTTTGTTCTAGCCGCCGAACTTGAGACACGTAAGGTTCATGGAGATGGCCCGTTATCCCGTTACAGCGCTGATTTAATGATTCCCCGCGAGCAAAAGATTGAGGTGGATTTCCTCAAGGCGATTGCGGGGCATTACTTGATCAATGCAGCCCACTCTCAAGATCGATATGCAAAACAACATGTGATCATCAAAGAGTTAGTAGAAATGCTTTTGAAGTACCCCCACGAAATGGACTCCTTTTTCCAAAAGCCATGGAATGAAGCCTCCGACGAAGTTGCCAAGATGCGCGTAATCATTGATCAAGTTGCCGCGCTAACCGACCCTGGTGCATACGCTCTTCATGCGCGCCTACTAGCGAATCGGTAAGGTGAGGGCATGAGCGGACGTATCAAGGATGAGGATGTTGCATACATCCGCGACCGTGCGCCTATCGATGAAGTCGTTGCCGATTACGTTCAGTTAAAAAATGCTGGTGGCGGACAGAAGAAAGGTTTATGTCCCTTCCATGATGAAAAATCACCTTCCTTTCATGTAACTCCTAGCAAGGGATATTTTCACTGCTTTGGTTGCCAGACCGGTGGCGATGTCATTGCATTTTTGATGAAGATTGATCATCTGACATTTACTGAAACTATTGAACGCCTTGCAGATCGCATCGGATACACCTTGCGATATGAGGAGAGTTCATCTTCATCATCTGGTCCGGTGGTTACATCAGGTACACGAGCTCGATTAATTGCCGCTCATGTTGAAGCCGCAAAGTTTTATCAAGAGCAACTCAATACCTCGCCTAACGCTGCCCACGGTCGCGAACTTTTAACCAAACGTGGATTTGATAAGGCTGCCTGTCAGCAGTTTGGCGTTGGCTACTCACCCGATGAGTGGGATGGCTTAACCAAGCATCTGCGCGGGCTTGGATACTCAATTGATGAACTTGAATTAGCAGGGCTATCGAAGATGGGTCAACGCGGCCCCATAGATAAGTTCCGCAATCGCCTCATGTGGCCGATCAAAGATATCTCCGGTGACATCGTTGGTTTTGGCGCTCGAAAGTTGGCAAGCGATGATGAGGATCAAGGCCCTAAGTACTTGAACTCCTCAGAATCACCAATTTATAAGAAGAGTCAGGTTCTTTACGGCCTTGATGTAGCCAAAAAAGAGATCGCAAAAAAGCGTCAAGCGGTCATTGTTGAAGGGTATACAGATGTTATGGCTGCCCACCTTGCTGGGATAACAACGGCGGTTGCAACTTGTGGAACCGCTTTTGGAGCAGATCACATCAGAATTCTGCGACGTTTGTTGATGGATGATGATGCATTCCGTGGAGAAGTTATCTTTACCTTTGATGGTGATGCAGCCGGCCAAAAGGCGGCGCTTCGCGCATTTAGCGAGGATCAAAAGTTTGTAACGCAAACCTTTGTTGCGGTCGAACCAGATGGACTAGATCCCTGCGAGCTGCGCCAAGAAAAGGGAGATCTAGCTCTTCGTGATTTGATCGCCCGTAGAGTGCCATTATTTGAGTTTGCAATTCGCGCAGAGTTGGCTCACCACAAGTTAGAAACTGCAGAAGGACGGGTTAACGCACTTAATGCGGCAGCGCCTCTTGTTGCTCAAATTCGAGACAAATCTTTGCGCCCTGAATACACACGCCTTCTTGCTGGTTGGCTAGGTGTTGAGGTTGAGATTGTTACTCGCGCAGTTGCACAAGGTGTTAAATCTGCGCCTCAACAATCTCGTAACGATGGCGAAGAGTTGACCGCTCAACCAAACTTTAGACCTGATCCCAACGAAGCCCGGTTGATATTAGAACGAGAGGTTCTAAAGTCACGCTTGCAAGAACCACAACTCTTTGAAGGTGATTTATGGAGTTCAATTGAGCAGGGAGCTTTCACACATCCTGCATACAGTGCGATGCGCGCAGCTATAGATTCACATGAAAAGCTTTCTCCAGAACTGATCACCGATGAAAACTTACGTGCGCTCTTTACCGAACTTTCAGTTGAACCAATTCGCGCAGATGGAAAGCCAACACAGCCCTATGTCGCAAGCATCGTCGCCCGACTTCGCGAAGTAGCGATTTCACGCTCAATTGCTGACCTAAAGTCATCACTGCAGCGACTCAATCCTGTAGAAAATGAGATTGAGTACAACGCAGCCTTTGCCCAGTTAGTGGCCCTCGAGTCAGCCCGACGCTCCCTGCATGACCTGGCGCTGGGATCTCTTTAGTCTGGGTTCTCTTTATTCTGGGCTCCCTTAAGTCTGAGAACACTCTAATTTTTGCCCATACGCGTGGGTGCGCTAGAGTTTGCGCTTGCACCGTTAATCCCTGATAGCTCAACGGCAGAGCAGTCGACTGTTAATCGACAGGTTCTTGGTTCGAATCCAAGTCAGGGAGCATATGAAGCTAACACGACGCTCAGCACTTCGCATGGCCCTGGCCGGCGTTGCTACATCACTGCTGGGTGCACGCCCGGCACAGGCGAATGCTCAAATCGTGAGATTAAATCGCATCAAGGTCGGCGGAACCTTCGCATTTCAATTGAGCAATGGCGCTCCTGCGCTTCTATTCCGTACCAAGACCGGAGTCTTTGCTTACCAAACCATCTGTACCCACCAGGGTGGCGCGACCAAGTACTTCAGTGCGCGCAAGCTCATTGTTTGCTCTGTGCATAATGCAAGTTTCAATCCATTCAAAAAGGGTGCGGTGGTTTCGGGTCCTGCGACAAACCCACTACCTACGGTCAAGGTCGCAATTAAGAGCGGCTGGGTTGTACTCGCATAAGTTGCACCAATTAGTAAGTCCTTTTTAAACTTTCTCTCAGGTTAAGGTGAAAAGTTGATACTGACACTGAAAGAGGTTTTTAGATGAAGACAACAACCAAGGTACTCGCATCCTTTTTAGTGGGTGCATCGGTTGCAAGCGGTGTCGCTACCGCAGCAATTTCTCAACCGGCTGGAGTTAAGGTCTGTGTTGATAAGCGAACACAAGCAATCTTCTTAGCTGGCTCAAATGGATGTTCAACTAACCGAACCGCACTTACTTTAGGTGCTCCAACTATTGATGTGAAAAGCATCGCCTCATTGGTTACCCCATCTGTTGTTTCAATCAAGGTAGTTACCCTCGGAGGAGGCGGCAGCGGAAGTGGATGGGTCTACAAGTCAGACAGAAACACCTCTTTCATCGTTACAAACAACCATGTGATCGCCTCTGCAGCGACCACAGGAAATATCACTATTGAACTTTTAAGTGGAGACACAATCCCTGCCCAGATTGTCGGGCGTGACATCGCATACGATTTAGCGGTCTTAAGGGTTAATCGCGGAAACCTTCCAATGGTTACTCTTGGTGATTCATCACGAGTAAGTGTGGGAGAGCCAGTTGTTGCGATTGGTTCTCCGTTGGGGCTTGCCAGCACCGTTACAAGCGGAATTGTGTCAGCGTTAAATCGCCCAGTAACTGCAGGCAGTTTTGGAACTGAATCATTTGTAAACGCTATTCAAACCGATGCCGCAATTAATCCAGGCAACTCTGGCGGCGCGCTATTGGATTCACAAGGTCGAATCATCGGCGTTAACTCCGCAATCGCAACATTGTCATCTGGTGGCACTAGCGGAAGCATTGGATTGGGCTTTGCAATTCCAATCAATGAAGCAAAACGTGTGGTTGATGAGTTGGTCGCAACTGGTAGATCAACACGTCCAGTCTTAGGAGTCTTCTTTGATCCATCATTTACCGGAACAGGTGCCCGAATTGGACGCTTGAGTCCAAATGAGGGCGCTGAAAAGGCTGGAATTCCTGCGGGTTCAGTAATCACAGCTATTGATGGGGTGAAGATTGCTGATCAAGTTGGTGCAATTGTGAAGATACGTTCATACGCTCCTGGATCAACGATTACCGTCACTGTAACTGTGCCCACTGGAGGCGTTCAGAGTTTCAAAGTCACACTAGGAACGGCACCGTCTAACTAATTAGCCGCTGTAGAAATAGTGTCAGGGTATTGTTAAGCCATGGCACTATTTCAATTAAATGTAGCTCTTCCGGATCGTCCTGGTTCTTTGGGGCTCTTGGCTTCAGCAATCGGCGCAGCCGGTGGAGATATTCGTGCGCTAGCGGTTGTGAAGTCCGAGGATGGTCGTGGTTACGACGACATTACCGTCGCGGTGCCAGGAAATGATCCAACTGACTTGCTTAATGTTTTAGGTGCAATCGGTGGGGTAGAAGTTCTTTCTATTACCCCTTTGTAATCAACGACGAGAAATTAGCTCTGCGCCTTGACTTGGCAGAGAGGTAAAAAAGCGTGGGGCTTTAAATCCCTTAGCTGAAAATGCTTTTTCAATAGCCTTAATTGTTTCAGTGGTATTTGATGCCTGAATCAAGGCGATAGCACTTCCACCAAAGCCACCACCAACCATTCGCGATCCCAGGGCTCCTGCCGATAGCGCAGCATCAACCGCGGTATCTAACTCAGGACATGAGACTGTGTAGTCATCACGCAAAGAGGCATGGGATTGATTTATCAAAGTTCCAACTTTTTCAAAATCTGAGTTACCCAATGCATCTACACAATCTAAAACTCGCTGCATCTCAGTTACTGCATGGCGAACACGAACAAACTCAATCTCAGTAAGCAGTGATCGAGATTGCTCTAGCTGTTGCAAGGTTAACTCTCGTAGCGAGGTGACGCCCAACTTTGCCACCGCCGACTCGCATGAAGCGCGGCGCTCTGCATACCCACCATCGGTCAAAGCGTGGTGCGCTTGCGTATCAATAATGAGTAGCTCTAAACCACTAGATGCCACATCAAATGGGATGTTTTTCGTTGATAGATCGCGACAATCCAGCAAAAGTGCAAAGCCCTGAGTTGCCATCAATGAAACTGATTGATCCATGATTCCGCATGGCACGCCCACATATTGATTTTCTGCTTTTTGCGTAAGTCGCGCCAACTCTTCTAGGTCGTATCCCATGTCAAAAAGATGGTTCATCGCGGTTGCGACAGAGCATTCAAGGGCAGCAGATGATGACAAGCCAGCACCCAAGGGAACATGGCCATCAATCATTACATCGACACCACCCTTAACACCCATCGACCATAAAACCCCAAGCGCGTAACGCTCCCATTCGCCCTTAAGGCCGGGCTTTATGTCATTGATATCTACGGTAACAACCTTGCTTCGACGCTGAGCAGATGCAATGCGAACAGTTGAGTCATCGCGCTTTCGTGCTGCAACCAAGGTTCGATCTTTGATTGCAAAGGGCAGAACAAAACCATCACTGTAATCAATGTGTTCACCAATGAGATTTACTCGGCCAGGTGCTGCAGCAACCAAATCTGGCTCGTCACCAAAGGTCTCTAGGAATTTTTCTTCAATACTGCTCATGCTTAGGCCATTGAATTGAGGGTATCGGCGACCATAGTTGTAAGGCTTCTAGTAGGGGACCAATTAAGCACTCTCTTTGCCTTTGTTATATCTGCAATCAAAACTGCAGGATCTCCGGCGCGACGTGGTGAGTCGAGGTATGGAATTTGGTGACCTATTGCATCACTTGCAGCTTTAACAACCTCGCGAACAGAGTACCCGGAGCCACTACCTAAATTGTAAATCTCATGACCTGCCGTACCTAAGGAGTTCAATGCCTTTACATGTGCATCGATTAAATCAATAACATGAACATAATCTCGAACACATGTGCCATCTGCTGTAGGCCAATCTGTACCAAAAATCTTTACCGGGTTTGCCTGCGTACTTCGAAGAACATTAGGGATCAAATGGGTTTCTGGGTTGTGGCGCTCGGCAAGCCAGCCACGCTGTGCCTTGAGTGCGCCTGCAACATTAAAGTATCGAAGTGATGCTGCAGAGATGCCGTGGTTTTTGGCCTCTTCAGTAATCATGTGATCAATGGCTAACTTTGTTGCGCCATATGGGTTGGTTGGATTCGTCTCTGCCGTTTCTAGGATAGGAACAACCTTTGGTTCACCATAGGTTGCTGCAGATGAGGAAAAGACAATCTTTGTGATTGCTTGCTTGCGCATCTCATCTAGCAAAATGCGGGTTCCATCAACATTTACTGATTGATAAAGATCTGGCTTTTCAACTGATTCGCCAACCAATGATTTGCCGGCAAAGTGCATAACCGCATCGCAACCGCTCAAAGCTTCGGCGACTTCAGCTGAATTCAGCAGTGATCCCTGAATGAAACGCACACCCGCTGGCACGGTATCTGCATGACCCATGCTGCAATCATCAAGGATTGAAATCTCAAATCCTTGACCCAGCAAAACTTCGACAGCGGTTGACCCGATATACCCGGTGCCACCTGTGACAAGTACGCGCATTACAGAACTACTTCACGTAGTTGGGCCGCAGATTGCTCAGGGCGCATATCCATAATAAAGGCACCCATCGCTGATTCAGAGCCTGCAAGGTACTTTAGCTTTCCGGGGGCGCGTCGCACACTTGTAATCTGCCAATGCAGGCGAAGTAGATCTCGACCAATACGTACAGGTGCTTGGTGCCAAGCTGCGATGTATGCCATTTCTATTCCAAAGACGCCATCTAGGCGGCGAGTAACCTCAAGTGCGATTTCAGGAAAAGCATCACGGTCAGAATCTGTGAGCTCAGTTAAATCTGCAACTGGATTGAGGGGAGTTACATGGATTTCAAATGGATAGCGGGCCGCATATGGAACATAAGCGATCCAACGATCATTACGAGCAACGATTCGCTCTTCATCTAGCAGCTCGCGCGCAACGATCTCATCAAACAAAACCTTGCCAGTGTCCTTCTTGTACTTACTTGCCGCTGCCAACATCTTTTCTACACGAGGTGGCAGATATGAGTAAGCATAAATTTGCCCATGTGGGTGCGAGAGGGTTACACCGATCTCTTCGCCGCGGTTTTCAAATGGTGCGATATGTTGAATAAAACTTTCCTTTGACAACTCAGCTGTTCGATCTATCCATGCTTCAAGTAATACACGAACACGTTGCGGTGTTAAATCCTTAAAGGCATTTCCATGCTCTGCGGTGAAGCAAATAACCTCACACTTTCCGGCAGCGGTTCCTAAATCTGTATCAGGTCCAACGATGTCAGGCAGTGCCCAGTCACCGATTGGTGGGCGTAATGATGGTGAGCGGTTATCAAAAACAACAACCTCAAAATCAGATTCTGGAATCTCTGTTAAAAGCTCACCTGTAGTTGGGCACAGCGGGCACAACTCTTTAGGTGGCAGAAAGATTCTGCCCTGGCGGTGTGCGGCCATTGCAATCCACTCATTGACCAATGGATCAAGGCGTAGCTCGCCAATTCCTGGCTGCTCCTCCTGTGGTCGAGCATCGAGAGCGGTTCGCGCTTGGCCGGCGGTGTCGTAGTAACGAATTGTTCGCCCATCAGCCATTTGGCGATCATTTCTGATGACGCCTGCGTTAAGTTTTTTACTCTCGCTCATAGTGTCGTTACTCTACCTGTGTGAGTAAGCAATCTGCATTATTGAGCGCCCCTACCTCTGCCTTGTTACTCGAAGTTGTAGATGGAGCCCTCATCATTCAACATTGGGGAGCGCCTCTGAAGGGCGATCTTGCATCTGTACAAACCGCAATTCGCCCATCTATCGCCAACAGTTCATGGGATTTTCCGCAATTCCCAGGAATCATGCGCGAGAGCTCACGAGGATTTTTAGGTCGCCCAACTTTATCTGGCCATCGTCAAGGAAAAGCTTGGTCTACAAAGTTTGAGGTAACTGATTTTCACCACAATAAAAATAATGTAACTGTTACCTTGCGCGATTTCCATGCTGAGCTAGAGGTAACGCTGAACTTTGATTTAGATACTCATGGCGTCCTAACTCAAAAGGGTTCGGTTAAAAATATCGGCTCGAGTGATTACAACCTCAACGAATTCATCCACTGGCTTCCACTTCCAAAAGAGGCGACACAAACTTTGGATTTTGCAGGTCGTTGGTCTAATGAGCGAAACCCTCAGCGGAAAGATGTTGCAACTGGAACTTGGGTTCGCGAATCACGTGAAGGCCGAAGCGGGCACAACTTCTCAATCGCAGATATCGCTTTAACTCCGCAAACCTCTTTCCAATCCGGAAATGCCTGGGCGACAAGTATCGCCTGGAGCGGAAACTCACATTATTTAGTTGAAAAACTCTTTGACGGTTCGACCTCAATTGGTGCTGGTGAGTTGTTACTTCCTGGCGAGATAACACTTTCGGCTGGAGAAAGTTATGAAGCACCAGCTTTAATCTCAGTTTTCTCAGCTGAAGGTTTAGATGGCGTTAGCGCTGCTTATCACTCATATCTTCGCGCACGTTCAGTGCACCCAAAGCGCCCACGTCCACTAACTCTGAACATGTGGGAGGCGCTGTACTTCGACCATAATGAAGAGAAAATCAAAGCTCTTATCGATGTTGCTGCCGAAGTTGGAATTGAGCGGGTAGTTCTAGATGATGGTTGGTTCCATTCACGCCGAGATGACCGTGCAGGTCTTGGTGACTGGGTAATCGATCCCGCTGTTTGGCCCAATGGTTTATCTCCCATCATTAAGTACATCAATGACAAGGGAATTGAGTTCGGCTTGTGGTTCGAGGGCGAAATGGTTAACCCTGATTCAGATCTATACCGTGCACATCCTGAATGGATTTTGCACGAAGGCGATCGCGTCCCGCCACTATGGAGACATCAATTAGTTTTGGATCTAGGTCATGAAGGTGCCTTCAACCATGTTCTTGAACAGACATCTGCAGTCTTGGCTTCACACAACATCGCTTACATAAAATGGGATCACAATCGTGTATTGGTAGATGCAGGCCACCTTGGAAAAGCAGGAGTCCATCGCCAAACACAGGCGATCTACCGTTTATTTGCAGAGTTAAAGAAGCGTCATTCCGGATTAGAGATTGAATCATGCGCATCTGGAGGCGCACGTATTGATCTTGGAGTTGTTGATTTAGTAGATCGCTTCTGGACTAGTGATAACAATGATGCGCTGGAGCGCCAAACTATTCAACGTTGGACCTCTCAAGTGATTGCGCCAGAACTTCTTGGCACCCACATAGGTCCAACACATGGACATCAAACTGGCCGCACCCTTGAACTTTCGATGCGTGCAACAACTGCACTATTTGGCCACGCCGGAATCGAATGGAACATCACCGAAGCGACCGACCAAGAGCGCAAACATCTTGCAAACTGGGCGCAGTACTACAAGGACAATCGTGCGCACCTACATTCAGGCAAAATGGTGCGAGTTGATTATCCAGAAGCTCATGCATACCTTCACGGCGTTACAGCTCATGATCTTTCCAGAGCGATCTTTGCTTATGTTCAATTAACACCAACAGTTGCTATTCATCCATCGCCTTTGAAGTTTCCTGGCTTAGATCCTTCAGCAACATACAGTGTTAAAGCGGTCTTCCCTGCGGGCAAACCACGGTTTATGTTGATTACTCCGCCCGACTGGATGAGCGGAATTACACTCTCCGGATCGGCACTTGCATCTATTGGTGTTACAGCGCCAATCCTTGCTCCAGCTAACGCCTTCTTGATCGAAATAACTAAGGCTTAATCCACCCAGTTCAGAGTGCGTTCAACCGCCTTTTTCCATCCGGCATAACCTTCAGTGCGTTGCTCTTGCGTACTTACAGCGCTCCAACGTCGAGATTGTTTCCACTGTTTTCTCACTTCATCGGTTGATGACCAGAAACCAACGGCAAGACCAGCGGCGTAGGCGGCGCCAAGGGCGGTTGTTTCACCAATTAACGGGCGGGTGATGTCGATTCCCATTACATCTGCCTGCATCTGCATACACAACGAATTTGCTGTGATGCCACCATCTACACGCATCTCTTTCATAGGAACACCACTGTCTGCAACCATGGCATCCATAACATCGCGGGTTTGATAGCAAATTGCTTCTAACGCAGCTCGGGCGAGGTGAGCCTTTGTTGCCGCACGGGTTAAACCAACAATTACACCTCGTGCATCACTTCGCCAGTAAGGAGCAAAGAGTCCAGAAAAAGCTGGAACAAAGTAAACGCCAGCGGTATCTGCAACAGATGATGCAAGCGCTTCAGTTTCAGCGGCGTTGGTGATGATTCCCAACTGATCGCGTAACCATTGAATTGCAGAGCCTGTTACAGCAACCGATCCTTCAAGTGCGTAGTGAGCTGGTTGATTACCTAATTTGAAACATACCGTTGTGAGCAACCCATTCTTAGATCTAACAATTTCTGTTCCGGTATTTAGCAGTGCAAAGTTTCCGGTGCCATATGTTGTCTTTGATTCTCCACGTTCAAAACACACCTGACCAACCATGGCCGCCTGTTGGTCTCCCAAAATTCCAGCGATTGGAATAGAGGTACCAAAGGGTCCATGCGGATCTGTCATGCCATAAACCTCAGAGGAGGATTTAATTGCAGGAAGAGCAGCGCGTGATACACCAAAGATTGATAGCAGCTCTTGATCCCAATCGAGCGTTTCAAGGTTCATCAAAAGGGTACGACTTGCATTTGTCACATCGGTTGCATGAACTCCACCGCGAACTCCACCCGAAAGGTTCCAGAGCAGCCAGGAATCAATAGTTCCAAAGCGAGCATTTTCATTACTTGCTGCTGGAACATTAGAGAGGAACCAGTTCATCTTGCTGCCTGCAAAGTAAGGGGCGATTGTTAAGCCAGTCTTATGTCGAATCGCGCTTTGTTGCTCAGGGGTGAGAGTAGATAAGAAATCAGTTGTGCGGGTGTCCTGCCAAACGATCGCGTTGCTTAATGGCTGACCTGTTGTTACATCCCAGACAACGGTGGTTTCACGCTGATTGGTTAAGCCGATAGCGGCTAAATCTGAGCCCAAGATATTGGCCTGCTTGAGCGCACCAGCGATTACCTCTTGAACTCGCTCCCAAATCTCAGCGGCATCATGTTCCACCCATCCTGCTTGAGGCAGTATCTGGCGATGTTCTAGTTGATGTTGTCCAACCACTTGACCGGAATGATCAAAGATCATGAATCGAGTACTGCTGGTTCCTTGATCCAAGCTGCCGATATAAGCCACGATGCACAAAACCTCTCGTTGTAAGTTAGGCTTAGCGTACTCATTCGTTATGGAGATTCAACACATATGTTCTTATCCCAACTTGGTCCAGAGCAGCACGATGCTGCGATTTCGCAGTTGGGCTCCGATGAGTTCGATATCTTGGTTATCGGCGGGGGAGTTACTGGTGTTGGAGCAGCCCTTGATGCGGCATCACGCGGTTTAAAGGTCGCCCTAATTGATTCGCAAGATATTGCATCAGGAACCTCTAGCAGATCAAGCAAGTTGATCCATGGTGGCCTGCGTTACTTAGAGCAGTACGACTTCAAACTTGTGCGAGAAGCACTTCATGAGCGGGAGCTCATGGTTTCAACACTGTGCCCTCATCTTGTAAAACCTGTTGGATTTTTGTTTCCATTAACTGAAAAGTTAAAAGAGCGTACCTATGTTGGCGCTGGCCTTGCTCTCTATGACGCTCTACGCGGATTCCAGCGCGCGCTGCCATGGCACAAGCACTTGAGCCAAAAACAGATCAATGAGATTGCTCCATCTTTGCGCCACGACATTGTCACCGGCGCTATTAAATACTTTGATGCTCAAGTTGATGATGCCAGACACACAATGTCGGTTGCACGCACAGCCGCCCGTCATGGCGCCATCATTGCAACACGCGTTGCTGCTGAGTCTTTGATTCGCGAGGGTAAGCGAGTTGTTGGAGTAAATGCTCGCGACCTTGAATCTGGAAAGAAGATTGCGATTAAAGCTGGAGCAACAATTATGTGCGCCGGTATTTGGAGCGATGAGCTCCATGCAAAGTTTGAACTTACAGCCGGATACGGTGTAACCATGAGCAAGGGTGTTCATATTGTGTTGCCCGGCTCTGCAATTCAATCTGATGCGGGCATCATCTTGAAAACCGCAGTTTCTGTACTCTTCTTGATTCCATGGGGAGACAAGTGGATCGTGGGCACTACCGATACTCCATACACCGGTGATCGCGCAGAGCCTTACGCAACGCGTGAAGATGTTCAATACATTCTTGACCAAGCAAACCGTGTTCTTGAGCCAAAGCTAAAGGCTGAAGAAATCATTGGTGTGTATGCGGGCTTGCGTCCATTGGTTGCAAATAACAAGAGCTCAACCACTACAAAGCTCTCTCGCGAACACACCGTCGATCGCCCGGTTCCGGGTTTTGTTTCAATTGCGGGCGGTAAGTACACGACCTACCGAGTTATGGGTAAGGATGCTGTAGACCGTGCGGTAATTGAACTGCGTCGCCTTACACGAGATTCAGTTACAGAGAAGCTGCCATTAGTTGGCGCAGATGGATACTTTGCTCTAGAACAACAGCGAGATCGCATTGCACAGGAATCAGGGCTAGATGCTGAAACCGTTACCCACTTACTTAATCGCTACGGCTCATTAATTATCGAGATTCTCGAAATTATTGCGCAAGAGCCAAAGCTTGCTAAAAAACTAGATCCTGAACTTCCGTACATCAAGGCTGAAATTGTTTATGCAGCAAGCCATGAAGGTGCACGAACCGTCGATGATGTTATTTCACGCCGTACCCGTTTGGCTTTTGAGGCGCAAGATCACGGCGTACATCTTGCCGATGAGGTTGCTACTCTGATTGCACCTGTTCTTGGCTGGAGCGCTAAGAACCGCAAAGAGTCAGTTACTGCATATGAAGAGCTTGTGGATCGCGAATTAGCTGCGCTCGATGAACTACTAGAGGCTAATTCTTAATCTGACCTCTGCAACTATCTGTTGCTGGCTTCTTGGTAGCAGTAGGTGAAGGTGTTGGCTTTGGTGAAGGTGTAGGACCTTGAACCACATCAAAACTTACTTCAGCATTTGATGTTGCGTGGGTACCTGAAATATCTTCAAAGACAATCTTTCCCTTGAAACTTCCGGCAGGAACTCCTCTGAGTTCAAGTGTCCATCCGCCGCTTGTCTCACGCACAATACGTTGAGTAGGCCTTACTTCAGGTGTTGTTGATCTATCAAAAACAAACTTCACACTTCCAGTGACAACAGGTAAGCCTGTTGGTCGGGTGACACTAACCCTCAATGAGACAGGCCTATTGGTGGTGGTCGAACTTTGATTGAGAATACTCATGGCTGTGGCCTCTTGTTGTGGCATTAAGTCAACCAAGTTTGGCTTCCACACACCTTTTACTAACTCCAAAAATGATGATGGCGAGCCGCGGAATACATTGAGATCTAATCTATTTCCGGGCACCCCGTACTTTGGTGCAATTCCACATGATGAGTACTGCCACACCGTCCATTGTGAATCACAATTTGCACCGGTCCACGAGTGAACAAAGCAACCACCCGGCTTTACACCTGGCTGATTAATCGGATTAGCTGGATCGATTCCATATTGAGCAAGCCACAATGGGTATTGCGCAAGCTCTGGCGAACGAACCATGGAGCTTTCAAGAAATGCTGGATATGAATACAAAATTGGAGTTCGACCTGTTTTCTCTTTTAATGAAGCAAGAAATGTAAGTGCCCACAAAGTTACAGCGCTTCTGGTTGCATTCTTCTGGCAGGCACCTGTTGATGAGTAGCGAACACACTTATTCTCAAGATCTAAGGCGTATGGAAGATCTCTATCTGAATACCCACCCATCGAAGCCAATCGCCAGACCACCTTCTGGGCTTGAGCTAAGGCATCTTTCTTAATCTCTTCATTGGTGGATACATCAGGCAAAACCGCATAATGATAAAAACCGGTGTAAAGACCAGCCGCTTGTGCTGCATGATGATCCATTGCTGCGTATTTCACCGCTAGGCGATCGGCTCTATCTCTAGTATCTGAAGCTTTAATAAAAACAAATCGCATTCCTGCTTCATATTTTTTTACAAAATCAATCGGCTTGTCATTGGGATGCTGCCAACGGCTGACATCGGTTCCGTGGATTCGACCACCAGGGCCCTTCAAATCAATGAATTGGGCAGGATCGGCGTTAGAGAACTCTGGTTGCTGCTTAATGGTGATTGCGCGAATCGGTGAGAACAAACTCCTGCCGGCAATTTCAGTTACAGCACGGTAGCGAACTTGAGCATTGAGAGCAGTGGCAAGTGCGGTCACCCTCCATGTTCCAACCTTGGTGACCTTTGTTGAAAAGCGGGTTGTGCTCCACTTTCCATTGGTATCAACCTGAATCTTTACAGTTGCACCTGAGCGATTGGGCTTGAGGGTCCCGTACAGAGTCAGCAAGGTTTCCGAAGCGCTTGGTGTCTGTTTAACCTGCATGCTAAGAAGCGAGGTTGCAGCAAGAGATTGAGGCGCACCTGCGACACCGACAACTAGCGCTACAGCGAGCAGAAATACCTTGATTTTCATTGTTCCTTGATCTCCATTGTTACATCCAAGGTTTCTTCGATAGCCCTAATGAGGGCAGCCTTGAGATTTGGTCGGGTCTCTGAATATTCATGTGATGTTGCAAATTTGCGGCTGTCGGAGAAATCAAGGGTTAACACACCATCGGCATAGGAAGTAAGCCGAGCATCAAAGTAAGCGATCCAGGCGATTCGATTGTGTGACTCAAGAGTGTCTAGAACATCATTCCATCGAAGGCGAATCTGCTCTAGCTCCATAAGGTTGAACTTTACCTTTCAACCTTCTTACTTGTGATCTTCTACAAGGCAGGCGCGCCAATCCACTTCATATACTCCTTGACCAGTTGAACTCTCATGTTTTTTCTGTGATCTGGCTGAATGTTCAGCGCAATAGCGATCCTGGAAAGTATCTGCTCGATGGCCTTTTCGCTCACAAATCGCATTCTTCCAATTTCAGCGTTGGTCAATCCATCTGCGACAAAACGCAGAGTTTGAATCTGAGTATCTGAGAGCGATGACATCAAACCTTGTGAATCCTTGGCTTGGATAGCGATACCACCATTAATCCAGGTGATCGAATCCTTAGCTGTAAAGGCTCGAGAGGCTGATATCGCTTCACACAAGACTGAGAGGTTGTTAACTGAATACTTCAGGACCAACAAACTGCGAACAGGGATCTCTGAATCATCTTCTCCCATCAAACGAACATCGGCACATGGAACAAGTATTACAACGCCAATGCCGGGCGATTCCTTCCTGATATCTGCGGCAATCTCAATTGAACTTTCTTGAGTTCGATGCATATCAATCAGTAAAACATTGGGCTGGGTGCTTCGAAACAAATTAATTGCAGTGCTTCCTTTATGAGCCTCACCAACAACATCGACACCATGAAGTTTTAGTGCAGCACCTACACTCGAAAGTTCAAAGGGATCATCGATGATCACCAAGACACGATCACTCATAATGAAAAGTTACGCTCAGTAATCTCACTAGACAAGCACAGGTCTGGTCACACTTGCAGCTGTGTCGTATAGGGGTAGCCCTACAAATTACTTTTTAAGAAGTTGTGCAATTACTGGAGCAATTGCAGAGATAATCGCTTCGGCGTTGATTGGACCACCAGCAGATGCACGGAGCGCTGCTTGGTTTTGAATATAGGCAGCAGATGCAGCAACGCGTGCAAGATGGTTGTAATCGTTGAGAATTTCAATTGCATTGGTCGCAACAAGTGCCCCCAAGATTCCGGCCAAAACATCGCCGCTGCCTGCAGTTGCCAGCCATGGGGTCGCCTCTGGTAATTGAAGCAGAAGCTGGTCATTAGCCACATAGGTGGTTGCACCTTTGAGCAATACGGTAACGCCCAATGTGTCGGCGGCGATTTGAACCCACTTTTTAGGATCGCCTTCAATACCTTCTGCACTTGCTTGAACTCCGCGCGAAACAAGCAGTTGTGCAAGTTCGCCGCTGTGTGGAGTAATGACAGTTGGCTGCTCCAGTAAGCCGGCCATTGAGAGCGCTCCTGCATCCAAAACCGTAGGGACCGATTGCAATCGAATTAACTTGAACCAGCGATGACGTAAGTAAGTCGTAAAGTCTGAGTACTTTTTTGCATCAACTCCACTTCCAACCAACCATGCAGCAACCTTTCCTGGCTGTACAACCGCCGATGGGGTTGTATGTAAAACTAAATGGGCAAGACCTGATGAGCTATGAAAACGAACCATGCCCACACCTGTTGCAGATGCTGCAGCGGTTGTTAAGACCGCCGCACCTGGATACTGCGCAGAACCAGTAATAAGACCCAGCACTCCACGACTGTATTTATGGTCTAAATCGGAAGGGGTGATGATGCACTGAGCAGCATCTTTACCGCTCCACTTTTTTACTGTTCTGGTCATGATCAAAGCCTATCTCTCATAATTTGCGGGCAAACACCGCGCAACCCATACTTAGGGCACTTCACTGCATTCATAGGAGGAAATCATGGACGGAAAGTGCCCAGTAGCTCACGGAGCAATAACACACGGAGCTGAGACAAATACTTATTTGTACCCAAACGCACTCAACCTCGACATCCTGCATCAGCATGATCGCAAGACAAATCCTCTCGGTGAAGATTTCGACTATCGTGAAGCGGTCAAGACACTTGATGTTGCTGCTTTGAAAAAAGATTTGCATGAATTCATGACGCAATCACAAGAGTGGTGGCCAGCAGACTGGGGTCACTACGGCGGATTAATGATCCGTATGGCATGGCACTCAGCAGGAACATATCGTGTGGCCGATGGACGTGGTGGAGCAGGTACCGGAAGCTTTAGATTTGCACCTTTGAACTCATGGCCAGATAACGGCAATCTTGATAAGGCCCGTCGCTTGCTATGGCCAATTAAGCAGAAGTACGGAAACAAGTTGAGCTGGGCAGATCTATTTATTTTGGCCGGCACCATCGCTTACGAGAGCATGGGACTCAAGACCTTTGGTTTTGCATTTGGGCGCGAAGATGTCTGGCATCCAGAAAAGGATATTTACTGGGGTTCAGAGTCTGAGCTGATGAAGCCAAGTGATGAGCGATACGCAGACACCACCGATGCAAGTACTTTGGAGAATCCACTTGCTGCGGTGCAGATGGGATTGATCTACGTAAATCCAGAAGGAATTAACGGTGTTTCAAATCCATTACTAACTGCGCAGCATGTTCGCGAGACCTTTGCTCGTATGGCGATGAATGATGAAGAGACCGTTGCATTAACTGCAGGTGGCCACACAGTAGGTAAGGCGCATGGAAATGGAAATGCAGCATTACTTGGACCAGCACCTGAAGCTGCAGATATCTTCGAGCAGGGCTTGGGCTGGAACAACAACACAAAGCGTGGCGTAGGTCGCAATACAGTTACAAGTGGAATTGAAGGCGCTTGGACAACTGAGCCAACCAAATGGGATGCCGGTTACTTTGAGATGCTCTTTAAGCATGAATGGGCACTGGTTAAGTCACCAGCTGGTGCACATCAATGGGAGCCAACAAATATCGCAGATGCAGACAAGCCTGTAGATGTTGAAGATCCATCAATTCGCTACAACCCAATGATGACCGATGCCGATATGGCGATGATCAAGGATCCGATTTACCTTGAAATCTCAAAGAGGTTCCATGAGAATCCAGCATTGCTCGATGATGCTTTTGCCCGTGCTTGGTTTAAGTTAACCCACCGCGATATGGGTCCAAAGGTTCGCTACATCGGACCAGATGTTCCACAAGAAGATTTGATTTGGCAGGATCCAATTCCTGCCGGCACAACCTCATATGATGTTGCAGCGGTAAAGGCAAAGATTGAGGCAACCGGTCTAACTGTTTCAGAGATGGTTGCAACGGCATGGGATAGCGCTCGCACATTCCGTGGTTCAGATCTTCGCGGTGGCGCAAATGGAGCACGTATCCGTCTAGAGCCTGCTCGCAACTGGGAGGGCAATGAGCCTGCACGCCTGAATAAGGTGCTTGCTGCACTTGAGCCAGTTGCAAAGGAAACTGGTGCAAGCATCGCCGATGTAATTGTTTTGGCTGGAAATATCGGCGTTGAAAAGGGCGCAGCTGCAGCTGGAGTGAAGATTGCAGTTCCGTTTGCTCCTGGCCGTGGTGATGCAACCCAAGAGCAGACCGATGTGAATAGCTACAAGGTTCTAGAACCAATTCACGATGGTTTCCGTAACTGGGTACAAAAGAGTTACGCAGTTTCTCCAGAAGAACTTCTTCTAGATCGTGCACAGTTAATGGGCTTAACCGCTCCAGAAATGACTGTGTTGATGGGTGGAATGCGCGTGCTTGGAACTAACCATGCAGGTACAACTCATGGAGTCTTCACAAAGAATGTTGGCGCACTTACAACTGACTTCTTTGTAAACCTGACTGACATGAAGTACACATGGGAGCCAGCAGGGGAGAACCTCTACAATATCCGTGATCGCAAGAGCGGTGCTGTTGATTGGACCGCCACACGCGTGGATCTAGTCTTTGGTTCAAACTCAATTCTTCGTTCATACTCTGAGGTCTATGCACAAAGTGACAACAAGGAAAAGTTTGTTAAGGACTTTGTTGCCGCCTGGACCAAGGTGATGAACGCAGATCGCTTCGATCTAGCCTAAGCATTCATCGGTTTAACTTCGGGGTTGTGCCAACAACCCTGATTATGCCTTTGCTATCAGCACGCACCAAGACCCCTTCACCAGATGAAACTCCTACATTGGTGACAGCGCCGATATTTACAAAGTGTCCGACCATAATCAGTAGGCCGCTCCTGTTTCGGTAATCAACAATCTGCTTGCGAACCCTAAGGGTTTGTGGGTGGTTGGCTAAATCTGTTTCTTGAAAGAGCGAATCAAGATTTCTATTGAGCCGAACCTTGCCGAGGTTGAGCAAGGTGGCAGTCTCTTTTGCGCGGCACCATCTACTAGATTCAACACGAGTTATCTTGATCTGCCTACGCGCGAGCCAGGCACCAAGATCGCGTGCATCTTGTCGCCCAATATCTGAAAGATTGCGTTGAGTGGAGCAATCATTTAACTTGAAGTTTTCGGGGTCACCAACTCCTGGTGCCAAGCTATGCCGAATTAAGAGGACGTAACCTTTAGGTGTAGTTCCTTGAAGCCGGTCCCAAATCGCCAGTTGGCTAGCAAAGGATGATTGTGCGGTAAGGCAGAGCGCAAGAGAAAAGATGAGAGTCGTGCTTAATCTTTTCACTTGTGCCTCCTTGGCATCGGACTTTTATCTAAATGCGGCTACAACAGGTTTGGAATCTTTTGCTCTGCCGCCAGGTTTGCTCTTCTAAAGACCAAGGTCACAGCTGTTGAGATCAGGACAATAAATAGCGAGTACAGGGCTGGAACAAGAAGAATTTGATCCAGACCAGGATTATCAATGTACACGGCAACGATCACGGCAATAGCTAACGGTCCATTGTTAATGCCGGTCTCGAGCGCAATAGTTCGTGCGTTCATTGGGTGTAGACGAAGTAGCTTTGAAATGTAGTAAGCAACCGTTATGCCCACAAAGCCCATGCCTATTGCTACTACATATGTTGGCCATTCTGTGGTCAGCAATAGCTGCCAATTACGCGGAACCCAAATGGCAATTAAGAATGGAATGAAGAGCAAACCGACAACGCTTCCAACTAACTCTAGAACCGCCCCGATATTTGAACTGAACTTTCGCAGCAGCATTCCTAGCGCCACTGGAATAATCAATCCAACAATTACAATCGCTAGCTCTCCAAATTCAATACTGAGCGATTCATCGATACCGACCAGTCTTGAGTAAACGAAGAGAGAAGCTGGGGTCATGATAAAGGCCCATAGGGTAGAGTTCACAGTCATCGTGACGCTCAGGGCGAGATTTCCTTTAGAGAAATAGGTAAATAGGTTTGAGGTAGTACCTGCTGGCACGCTTCCCATAATCAAGGCACCTAATGCAACAAACATGACATCTTTAGGGTCAGAGAATGGAATCAAAACAGTCACGATCAGTACGTAGGTGGTGAGCGGCATGATGCCAAATTGAGTAACCCAACCGATGAAAAGCCCCCAAGGTCGGCGCAAAGCCAAGGCAAAATCCTTTGGTGTTAACCCGGCACCTAGACCAAACATAATGATCAGAATGAAGATTCTGAGCAACGTCTGCTCAAAGTCATTGACGACGGTAGCTTCATTGACCAACTGCTCAGAGACCATAGTTTGTGTACGCATCACTTAGCTCCCTTGTTGGCGTTGTTGTTGGATGATTTCAAAGACATAGCTTCATCACGCAATGTGCGGCGAAGAATCTTGCCGATAGGGCTCTTTGGAAGCTCATCTACAAAGATAATCTCTTGTGGAATTTTGTAGGCAGCAAGACTGACTCTGCAATGGGAGATGATCGCCTCCTTGCTGGGAGCTGGTATTGATGTTTTCACATATGCCTGCACTCGCTCACCACTGCGTTCATCTGGAACACCAATAACGCCAACCTCTAAGACTCCAGGAACAGCTGCAATCTGCTCTTCGATCTCATTGGGGTAGACATTGAATCCGCTAACAATGATCATGTCCTTAAGACGATCAACGATTGTGAAGTAACCATCTGCATCCATTTGTGCAATATCACCTGTATGTAGCCAGCCATCCTTAAGTGTTTTTGCACTTTCTTCAGGCTTTTGCCAGTAGCCAAGCATTATCTGTGGTCCACGAGCGATGATTTCTCCAGACTCTCCGATCGGAACCTCTTTACCATTTGGATCGACACACTTAACTTCAGTTGATGGAATTGGAATTCCGATAGATCCATCTTTTCCTAAACCTGTTAAAGGGTTGAAGGTAATTACCGGAGAAGACTCAGTTAATCCATAACCTTCAACGATTGGTGTTCCTGTTAACTCGCGCCAACGTTGTGCCACGGAGGCCTGAAGAGCCATGCCTCCGGCGGCCGAGGCGTGCAGGTGCTTGGGTGGTGCATCTTGAAACCATCGCTCATTGAGCAGAGCATTGAAGAGGGTATTGACGCCGCTTAGCCAAGTGATCTTGTAGTTATCAAAGGCCCGACGAAGATTGCTAGGTGGTCTTGGAGAAGGAACCAAAATGTTTCGCGCACCGTTGTAGTAAAAGCCCAGCAAATTAACTGTGAAGGCGAAGATGTGATACAGCGGTAGGGCTGTTAAAACAATCTCCTTGCCAGCTCTCATGCCACTGCCGCTATGGGCGATCATCTGCAAAGTGTTTGTCACCAGGTTTCCATGACTGAGCATCGCTCCCTTTGAAACTCCCGTTGTTCCACCCGTGTACTGCAAGGCGGCTAAACTTCCATGAGTGAGTTCGCTGGCATAAGCCAGAACCTTCTCCTTTGAGTAGGCAGACTTACCTGATGCAAGCGTGGACGCAAACTTTGTGTGCTTCACCGTTATTTTCGGAAGGCTCTTGCTCCAAAACTTTTGAACTAATCGAACAATTCCTCCAACAACAGGAGGGAAGAACTCTGAAATCTTTACCGTTATTACATTTTTGATCTCAGTGTGAGCCATGACCTCGGGCAAGCGATCAGCAAACATATCGATCACAATCAAAGTCGTTGCGCCTGAATCACTAAACTGGTGAATCAACTCGTTAGCTGTGTACAGAGGATTGGTATTTACCAAAACACATCCTGCTTTGAATACACCAAATGCAACGATTGGATAGCTCAGGCAGTTAGGCATCTGGACAGCAACTCTGTCTCCTACCGAAAGAGCTAATACTTCACGTAAGTAAACCGCGAATTGATCTGAGAGCTGATCGATCTGGCCATAGGTTAAAGATCCATTCATGCCATTTGGCATTACCTGTGTAAATGCAATTGTTTTTTTGTACTGATCAGCCGAAGCTCTTAGGAGCTCTGGCAAATTGGCAAATGGAACAGGTGGAAGTTGATGTGGAACTTCACTTGGATAGTGAGCCAGCCATGGAGCGTTAGACATTTTTCCCCGCATTCCCCAGCTGGGCCAAAGCTCCGACGCTGGAATCTTTGCGGGTAAGCATAATCACCTAGTCGAGAGCGCACTGATTTATTTGGAGATTAAGAATTCGCAGGAATTCCTCAGGAATGGAGCGAGCATGGATTAAGAAACTGAACACGCAGATCTTTGTAGAGCAGGCAAACAATCTGCTGCTCATTTACTCTTCACGTCATGAATATTCTTGATCTGGGCATTGTTGTTGCCGGGCTAGTGCTTCTGGTTGCAGGTGGCGAGGCTTTAGTTCGAGGGGCTGGAACTTTGGCTGCTAAGGCGGGGATATCTCCTTTAGTTATTGGTCTAGTGGTGGTCTCAGCAGCAACTTCTGCGCCAGAGCTTGCTGTCACAGCCGGTGCGGTGCTCAACGGTGAACCAGATCTAGCGATTGGAAATGTTGTCGGCAGCAACATCGTCAACATTCTCTTTATTCTTGGACTCTCAGCTGTTATCAGTCCGCTCGTTATCAAGCGTCAATTAGTGCGTTTTGATATGCCGGTCATGATTGGGTTCTCAATATTTTTTCTCTTACTGAGCCTAGATGGTCGAATCAGTCTGCTGGATGGAGCTTTGCTCTTTGGAGTTCTTGTAGTCCATACAGTAATTAGCATTGTTTTAGGTCGCAAGGAAGTGCGATCCTCAGATACGAAGCCGGATGAAATGCCGCTTAATAGCAAGCCCGTCTCTCTATGGTTAGCAATTCTTTTCCTTGCAGCAGGTATTGGCTTACTTGTTGCTGGCGCTCAACTCTTGGTCACAGGCGCTGTAAGCATTGCTACTAATTTAGGTGTGAGCAGTTTAGTAATCGGATTAACCGTTGTCGCTGTAGGTACCTCGCTGCCTGAACTTGCTACCTCGCTAATTGCCGTTCGTCGTGGCGAAACAGATATGGCGGTTGGAAACATTGTCGGAAGTAACATTTTTAATATTGGCGCAGTAATTGGCCTTCCAGCAATGATCTTTGGTGATGGAATTCCTGTGTCAGCGGCAGCTATTGCGATTGATATGCCATTGATGGTGGCAGCCGCATTTGCTCTTGTGCCACTTGCATTTACCGGCTTTGTTCTAGCCCGCTGGGAGGGTGGCTTATTTGTGCTGCTCTATCTCGCCTATACCTTGTCGTTGGCTCTTGCTTCAACAGAACATGACGCAGCAACAGGATTTACCACAATCATGCTTTGGTTTGTGCTTCCGCTGGTAGCTATGACACTTGTGGCTGTGTCCTCTTATGAACTTGGCGTTTTGAAAGGCAGGAAAGCCAAGACCTAAGAATTTTCCAAGACGAATCTAAATGCGAGGTGAGTCGGAATAAAGTCATCGCTCGCGAGGGAATCAAGATTAAGCAGTTGCGCCTTTATCGATAGGTCGGTACATCTGAATCCAAGAGCTTTCGGCACTAAATCCAACTTTTTCGTAGAGCTTTAACGCGCCAGACTCATTTCCGGTGTCTACATTTAACTCTACCGAGTCGTATCCTTTCGTTAAGTAGTAAGAAATTCCAGTTTGTAGTAATGCCTCACCGATTCCTAGTCCTTGATGTTCATGGGTGACGCCTAGAAGATTAACAAATCCTCTTTTTTCCTCTGCGTACTCATCGGTGCATTGGCAAAAACCGACTGGCTCTCCATTTTTGAAGGCCATGAAGACCCCCTTTGGATCAGTTGCTGAATCAAGTAACAATTCACTCCACTTATCTAACTCTCTTGGAGCGAACCCAAAGTGATTTGAGAATGAATTCTGATGTGCTGCGTGAAAGAGAGCAATCTGATTGGAATCTACGATGTCAATTGCTTTGATTTCGAGATCCTGTATCTGCCGAATTGAAGGCGATGAGGTGATCTTCATCCTCATGGTGTAGTAACGTCGTAAAAATTCATAGCCATGCTTAGCCCAGGCGCTCTGCAATCGTTTATCCAGTGAGTTAACGCCAGGCCATATATCCCAATCAGGATGTTCAGAATCTGCCAACTCAATTGCCCAAAGAACGATATCTTCTAAGTTCTTCACTTGTGGCCTTGCGTAGACATCTGTGAAGTAACGACCTCTAACTGAATCTGGATGTAAATTAACTACAGCCGAGAAGCCAGATTCACCATCAAGACTTATCAAGTAAGCAAAACTCTTATCGATGTAACCAGAAATGAAGTCCAATGCTCCTTGCTCACTGAACAAGCTACTTTTGCTATCAACACTTAGTTCGTGCTCATTGGCAAGTTCTGCAATTGCTTTTGCATCGGCTTCTGTTGCTACTCGCGTTGCAGTGATCTTCATTTGCTTCACACCTTCTAATTTCTGAGGCACCTAAATTTTTTGGTGGGGCGGGTCGGGCTCGAACCGACGACGACGGAATTATGAGT
>CAZQNP010000009.1:0-16208 GCA_964594645.1 uncultured Candidatus Planktophila sp.
CTGCAGATGCAGCAACCAAGATCTCTAATGGAGTTGCATGCAAGAAGTCAGGTCAGACAACGAAGACTAGTAATGGAACATACCGCTGTGCCCGTAACCCATTGGTTTCAAGCACAAAGCTGACCTGGCTGTCACTTGATTGCCTTTCAGCTGCAAATGAAGCGGTTAAGGCACAACGTGCTTCAGCAAAGACAAACGCTGATTTCAAGGCACAGTTGCCAGTTATTGAATTAGGAATCACAACTGAAACTGCAAGCAAGGCAGAGATTCAGGCCAAGCTAGATGAGGCGACAAAGCGCCAGATTGCAGCACAGGCAAAGTTAGCTGCAGCCGTAACTGATGCGGATAAGAGGATTCTTACAACAGCGGTTGCTTCATGGACATCTGCAGTGCGTGCCTACGGAAGCAAGATCCGCAACATCGACATTACTCTTCGAAAGTTAGAGTCTGCAAAGGTTGCAGCAACTAATAAGCCTGCAGAGCTTGCAGCAAATGTCGCAGACACACGTGCAAGTGCACGATTGATCTGTACAAGAGGCTTCTAAAACTTAACTCTTACAAAAACCCGCTGCCAAACAGGTAGCGGGTTTTTTGTATCTATGGGAACCCCTATCCCGCAACACTAAAGGTGTTCCTACGCTACGAGAATGCGCGCTGTGAGATTAATGCCCCCTGCACTCTTAGTAGTACAGCTTGCGTTGCATCAGCGCTTTACAGGGGTTTGGGGAGATCTGGTCGCCTTTAACAGTGTTGCCATTGCGACTCTGATTTCGGTTCTAGCCGCTCCCAGAATCAACAGTAAATGGGCACAACCGATGAGCGCGCTAGCTATTGCAAGTTGGAGTCTTGGCTCCATTGTTGCAACTACAAGCTCTTATATTGAGGGCTTGGCATTTCTTGGTACAGCATCTGATTTCTTTTACTTGTTGTTCTATCCCTTAGCTCTTCTGGGTTTTCAGCTTCTGATTTCAATTCAGCAAAGGCTCACAATGCTTGAGTTGGTAGATGCATCCATCGTTGGATTGGGGTTGAGCACCCTGGGGGCCGCCTTTGCGCTTAGCCCCGTGCTTCCGCGCTTTGATGGTGATTTCAACCAATCCTTTCTGGCGATTATCTACCCGATAGCTGATTTGGTACTTTTATGTTTCATTGCTGCAACAGTTGTGCTGCAAGGGTTTTCTTCACGCGGATTGCTTCTATCTTTTGGAGTTTTTCTCTATGCCGCAACAGATCTTCTCTTCTTGTGGCAAAACCTGAACGAGACATATGAGTTTGGCTCACTCATTGATTATGGATGGCTTATTGCTTTTGTAGTCATTGCCGAAAGTTGTTGGCATCCAGGAACAGATAACAAGAGCAAAGGTGGGGTTAATCCGGTTTTGATAACAATCTCTGTTTTCTTAAGCGCTACCTTATTAGCACTTTTAGCAATAGATCCAGATAACTTTCCGCATTTCATTGTTATCCCAGCGATCGGTACCTTGGCATTGGCCTTTATCAGAATGAGTATCGCGCTGCATCAAGCACGCAGCATTGGGCAGGAAAGGATCTTGGCCCGAACAGATGAGTTAACGATGTTGCCAAATCGCAGACGATTGATTGCTGAGATTCCAAACTTTGCCACACGTAATGGGTCCTTGATGCTCTTAGATCTTGATGGATTTAAGCCGGTCAATGACACATATGGTCACGAGGTGGGCGACAAGATTTTGCAACAGGTTGCACAAAGGTTTACTCGGGTGCTTCCGGGTGGTGCGCTGCTTGCCCGCCTAGGTGGAGATGAGTTTGGGATTTTGATCGATGGATCCCAAGGTGCGGTAATGGAGATCGCTTTAGCACTTCGTGCAACTTTGTCTTATCCATTTGTTATCGATGGCCACCAAATAAGCATTGGAGTAAGTATTGGTCTTGCAGATAATAATGGCGGGGATGACTTGTTGCTGCGTGCAGATAATGCGATGTATGCGGCTAAGCGCCAGGCATTGGGGGTTTGTCAGCTTTAATCTCTTGCAAGCGAGCTAGCGCTTCATGGCGTTCGACCGCGTGATCAACGATTCGCTCTGGATAACCTTTGCTGTACCCATCGAGGAACAACCATGGTTCATGAATTTCAGCGGCTGATAAGTGGGCAAGCTCTGGAACATACCTGCGAATGTAATCACCGTTTTCATCAAAGCGCCGGCCCTGTTCGATGGGGTTAAAGACACGGTAATACGGAGATGCATCAGTTCCGGTTCCAGCTGTCCACTGCCAGCCATGGGCATTTGATGCAACATCGTAATCAACTAGGTGATCTGCGAAGAATCGCTCACCTAACTGCCATTCAAGGTGCAGATCTTTAACTAAAAATGATGCGACAACCATACGAGTTCTGTTGTGCATCCAACCCTCATGTACCAGCTGTCGCATCGCAGCATCTACAAATGGGTAGCCAGTCTTACCTTCACACCATGCTTTGAACTGTGCCCCTGGCTTGTCATAGCGCATCTGTGCAAACTTAGGTGCGTAGTATTCGACATCGGTCATTGGATTGTTAAACAAAACATCTGCGTAAAACTCACGCCAAGCGATCTCTTTTCTAAAGGTGTCATGCGCTTTGCTCTCACCTAAACCTGCAAGCAAGGTGCGTGGATGGATTTCGCCAAACTTCAAGTAAGAGCTCATCTTTGAGGTTCCATCGATTGCGGCAAAGTTTCTGTTCTCGTCGTAAGAATCTAAACCCTTAGCGGTGAACTCCTTGAATCGCTTGAGCGCAGCGGTTTCTCCCGCCTCAATGACATTAACCCCTTCTGGCATTGGAAAATCAGGAAAGGCGCGGTATTCAGCGGTTGGCTCTACACAGGTGAACTTCTTTGGCGTTACAGCTGGTGCACGCCAGCCATGCGCTCTCCAGCCCTTATAAAACGGGGTGTACACCTTGTACGGTGTTGCATCAGATGGCTTTAGTACGCGACCTGGTGCAACCGCATATGGACTGCCGGTTCTTACAAGATTGATTCCTGCAGCTTCTACCCGTGCATCACGTGCTGCGCCATATCTTTCATACTCAGCAGAGATATGAACTTGTTCTACACCGTACTTCTTGATCAAAGTCGTCAGTACCTCTACCTGATCACCTTCGATGATATGCAGTTTATTGCCCAGTGATTGATCTAAATGTCGAAGTGATTGCGCCATATATGCAAGCAGCTTGGAACCTGCTTCTTGAATTTGCTGCTTATCGAGAATGAAGAGTGGAATTACTTGATCAGCTGATTCGATAGCCGCCAAAAGCGCTGGATGATCATTGATTCGAAGGTCGCGACGAAACCAGATTATTGATGTTTTCGGCGATGACATGGGATGATTAAATCACCATGCAGGAGATTAAGCGCTTCCAAATCCGAGGAGTTCCCGGTGAGGTTGTGCGCACCCGTTTTGATGAGCGCATTGTGGATTATTGGGCACCTCGTGGCGGAAGCGAGCACTTGCTGATCGCACATGATGGGCAAAATGTCTTTGATGGAACAACCAGTACTCATAGGCGTCAGACCTGGAAGATGGCACAAGCGGCGATTGATGTCGCAAATGAGCAAGGGATTAAGCCCCCAACAGTTATTGGTGTCTGGCACAGTGCGACCAAGGAGAATCCTTGGGGACGAGCCAAGGATTTAGCTCCTGAAAAATTCTTTACAGCAGGTGCCTATGTAGATCCACGCTGGGCGATAAAGGATCAATCAATTGTTTTGCACTCAGATGCATACCTAGAAAAGATTTTTGATGAGATTGTGCCTGCAATTTATGGTGCGCACTCCCCTGAAAAAACAGCGGTTATTGGCTCCAGTATGGGTGGTTTAGCCACTTTGTATGCAGCAATCCAGCACCCAGATAAGTTCACAACCGCGCTAGCTTTATCGCCACATTGGGTCATTAGTGATGAGAACTTTGCGCGTTCAATGGTTGAAGCTTTGCCGTTGACCCACAAGATCTGGATGAGTCGTGGAGACAAGGGTCTAGATAAAGAGTATGTGCCGTTGCAAAACTTTGTTGATTCGCTAATGCGCAATCGTGGCTTTACACATAACTTTGAATCAAAGGTTTACAAGAGAAGTGGCCACAATGAAAGATCGTGGGCTAAGTACTTGCAGGAACCACTGCGTTTTTGGCTTAGCGCTTAACTTGCCAAATAGCTTGTGTTGCTTCCTTTGATTTAATTGCAAACTTAGATCCTGATACAACTTCGCCAAAGAGAGTATCTGTGACTTGTAGACCCAAAGCCGAGATATCAACCTTGGCATGCACGCCTTTGCGTGAGACAAAAACTAAAATTGATTGTTCTTTAGATTCACGAAGATAGAGAATGAAATCCTTTTCAGCAGCGATCCAGCGTAGGCCGCCATTGATCAAAGCATCATTACTCTTGCGAATTGCAATGAGTTGCTGAACCTTTGCCATAAAGTTGTGATCCCATTGTGAACGATCATCCCAGTTAATGGTGCGGCGACCATCTTCGCCCCAAGAGCCTTCAAGGCCGATCTCATCACCGGCAAAGATTGATGGCACACCTGGATATGTCAGAACCATAGTCATTGCAGATAGATGAGAGGGAACATCACCATTTACTACTGTGCGAAAACGTGCGGTGTCATGGCTATCTAAAAGCACCATACTTGCGGTAACACTTCTCCAGGGCACAGAGGCGTTGAACTGCTTCATGCTATTGATCAACTGTTGACCTGAAATCTGTGGCATGGCAAAGGGCAGACCCTGAAAGCCACCGCCAATCTCTGAGTTGCGATTGAGCCAGTTCCATACCGGGCGCATAAAACCTTGATAATTCATCGCTCCATGCCACCCGAGACCGTTGAGATCACTTGCGACAAAATCCCCGTTTTCAGCAACAAGCCAGGCATCGGGATTTGTTTCATCCATCGCCTGTCGGATACCGCGCATCACATCATCATGTAAATCATCGGCGCCTAATCGACCCGTCATGTTGCCAACATCGATACGCCAGCCCGACATTCCATATTGTGGCGAGATCCATTTGCGAACAATTGAGTTCTTGCCTCTATACATCTCGTTTTTAAGAGCTGCTGAATTGAAGTTGAGCTTTGGTAAGGAGGCTAATCCCCACCATCCAACGTAACCATGCTTAACTGATTTATCCCAATAAAAGTATGAACGCTCTTTTGCAGTTTTACTCTTCTTTGCCTTTGCAAGCCAAGGATGGCCCGCACCACAATGATTCGAGGTCAGATCTCCCATGATTCGGATGCCAAGCTTGTTTGCTTTCTTTACGAGAGAGAAGAGCGCTTTGTTTCCACCAAGAATTGGATCAACCTCTGTAAAGCTGCTTGCATCGTAACGATGGTTTGAACGTGATGGAAAAAATGGTGTGAAGTAGATACCGGTTACACCTAAGTTGTGGATGTGATCTAGATGCTCTTCAACCCCTGGAATATCTCCGCCATATAGTTCGCTGCTCGTAAACTCACTGCGACCTCTGGGTAACTCATTCCAGTCGCGGGGATGTGCCCAGTCTGGAACAGGATATGTATTGCCGGACTTTGCAAAGCGGTCTGGGAAGATTTGATAAAAGACTGAGGATTTAATCCATTCAGGGTTTGCTGGAACCGCAACTATTTGAAAATCATTGTTTGTGTGGACATCATGATCGGCAAGGCCGAATGCGTTGAGCCAGTCGTACTTATCGCGTGAGACAAAGACAAAGCGGTACAAGGTATGGGTATTGATGATGGGTACTTCGACCTGATACCAGTCTTCTTGGCTACCTTTTGAGCCTAAAACCAGCTCATGGCTGCGTGGTTCGCCATCTTCATAGATTCGAATAAAGCCTTTTTCAAAGGTGTACGAGTGCGGTACTCGAACCTTGAGCAATACCTTGTCGCCAATTCGTGGAGCACTGTTGCTTACATATAAATCGCTTCCATCATGGTGCGGGGATACGAATGGTTGTACTTGGTAGCTCAAACCTTGCTCCCTTCGAATTTGTAACCTGTGCCTTTACTTGCACCGCTTTACCTTCATACTCAATTGGGTCGAGATAAACCATGTATGGCGAATTAGTGTCTGTGCCCAGAGAGCTCCATGGTTGATCAGCAGCTGTTCGACCAAAGAAGGTAACTTGTGCCAAATCCTTGGTTGTAACCGCGGCTTTAGTTTCATAGTAACCTGTTAAGAAATCTAACTTTGAAGTAATCTTTCCAACCTTTACCGCTGTCTGGTCTATCTTTTGATTAGCCTTTAGAACGACGGTAGATAAAGCAGGAACGGTGATTGTTACCTTTTCCGCCGATGCTCTGACAGCTGTCTTACCCATCAGCAACTTCCATCCACCTTTTGATGTTGCAGTATTGATCGTTGCTCGAATCGGCTTGTTGGAATTATTAAAAGCAACTAGATACTCGCGGTTTTCTAGTTGATCCTTCTTTGAAATAGCCAGCAGGTAATCCTTTGCATAACGGATCTGCATAGATGAGTTAGCTAGTCCTGGATTGGCTGCACGAAGTGTTGCTAGAGCTTTAAGATGATTCGCAATAGGGTGCTTATCTGTAATGTCAAAGGCATTACCGGTACCAATAGGAGATGAGCCGATGCGTTTTTCGGTCTTCCAGATATTGACCTTGGTTGAAAACATATCTTGGCGAGCTAATTGATCACTGCCAGAGCCGGTGCCTGTCATTCCAACCTCATCGCCGTAATACACCGATGGAATACCGCGGGTTAAGTACATCAATGAATGGCCCAGCAAGGTTCTGGGCAGAAGCTCAGATGCGGGGTTTATGCGCTTAGATTCAATGATTTTGCCGGCCCGGCCCATGTCATGGTTGCCCAGGAAGGTCACCATATTTGAAGCGTTAGTTGTTGCCGTTGTGTATAGATCATCGTAGGCAAAGAGGTTTTCAATTGTGGTTGCATCTGAATACCCTGATGCAAACTCTGCGGCAGAACGCTGGAATGGAAAATCCAAAACCGTTTGAATCTGATTACGGCGGATGTAGTTCATAAGATTAATTGGATTAACATCCCAGACCTCGCCAAAGATGGTGAAATCATTGATACCAACAGATTGGGCTGCGGCGTTAATCTGTGGTGACCAGTTCTTGAAGAAGTTGTCATCTACATGTCGTGCGGTATCTACTCGGAACCCCGAAATCCCGTAATCCTTAATCCATTTGCCATAGACCTCTGCCCAACCGTTGTAGACGACAGGTTTTTCGGTAGCGATGTCATCTAGTCCGTAAAAATCGCCCAGCTGCATGCAAGAGCCTTCGCCCCAGCACTTATTGATGTCACCGACGTTGTGATAATTACTGAGGTCATTGAGCCAGGCTGGATTTTTTGCATTGGCCATATCTGCCGGAATAAAGGCTTCTCTATCTTTATACTGAATTACATCGCCGGTGTGGTTTGTTACAACATCCAAGATGAGCTTGAGACCTAACTTCTTTGCACATTCTGCAAATGCAACCATGTCCTCTTTGGTGCCCAGATGCGGATCGACATTTAAGAAATCAACGCCCCAATAGCCGTGATACCCAGCACCATACGGTGTTGGCTTTTGCTGAACTACAAGAGGCGTAACCCAAACGGCGGTAAAGCCAAGCTTTTTAATACGAGCCAAACCATTATCACCTGCAGCGCAGGTGCCGGTTAAACCTTTGAGATCTCCACCGTGGAAAAAGGCGGTATCGGTTGGGTCGTACCCCGCGAACTTGTCATTGCTGGTATCGCCATTGAGATATCTATCGGGAAAAACAAAGTAAATCAGGTCTTTTGAGAGGCCTACCTTGTCTGCTTTAAGTGATGGTGTTGCAGCTACTGCGCTTGTTGCAAACACTAAACAGGCAAAAGCTGCAACAACAGAGCTAACTCTTTTGGTGCGCATTAGCCCTTAACCGAACCTGCCGTTAATCCGCTCACGATGTACTTTTGCAGAGACAAGAAGATGATGACAATTGGAATTGAGGCAAGGATTGAACCGGCGGCAAATGGTCCCCAGTTTTGTGAGTATTGGCCACCAATGAATTGCTGTAAACCAACAGCCACCGTGCGACTTTCCATATCAACTAAGAACAAGCGAGCCAGAATAAACTCGTTAAAGGTTCCGATAAAGCTGAGTAGTGCAACAACCGCTAACACCGGTGCTGCAAGAGGTACAAAGATTAACCAGAAGGTCTGAACCTCAGATGCGCCATCGATCTTGGCCGCTTCATCTAGCTCTGCCGGAATAGAATCCACAAAACCCTTAAGCAACCAAATGTTTACACCCATGGCACCACCCAGATACACCAAGAGCAGACCAGGTTGAGTTCCTAAACCGATTTCAGGGGCAAAGTTATAAACACGCTCCATGATTACATACACCGCAGAGATCGCAAGGATTGCCGGGAACATCTGAACCAAGAGCAGCAGTTGAATACCAAACTTGCGACCCTTGAACTTTAAGCGGCTAAATGCAAAGGCAGAAGCGGTTCCGATGATTACAGAGAACACAGCAACAGAGCCTGCGATTAACAATGAGTTCTTAACCCAGGTTAGGTAAGGAATTGTTGGGTCGTTAAACAGCTTGTTGTAATTTGCAAATGAAATCTCGCGTGGAATGAAGGAGCTCAACTGCAAGCTACCTGAGGAGCTAAATGAGGAGATAATCACTAAATACAGCGGAAATAAGGCAAATAAGCAGATTGCCGTGCCTACGAGGTGTCTCCATAAATCTTGTCTTAGCCACTTGCTCATGCGAAGGTCTCCAAAACTTTAGACTTTCTCAAGCTGTACAGCGAGATTGCAGCAACGAGCAGGAAGATGATCAGCGAGATCGCACTAGCTAATCCGAGATCTTGGGTACCCGAACCAAAGGCAATCTTGTAGGTGTAGCTAATCAAGATATCTGTAGCACCAGCAATCTCACCATCTAGTTCATTGCGAGGGCCGCCACCAGTAAGCAGGAAGATCAAGTTAAAGTTATTGAAGTTAAAGGCAAAGGATGCAATGAGCAGCGGTGACAAAATCTGAAGTAATAAAGGCAAGGTGATCTTGCGGAAGATCTGGCGAGGATTTGCGCCATCGATTGCAGCCGCTTCCATTAACTCGCTCGGTATCGCTTGCAGCGAGCCGCTGGAGATTAAGTAGAAGTACGGGAAGCCAAGCCAGAGATTCACCAAAATCACAGCAACGCGAGCAAAGTTAGGATCTGAGAACCAGGCAATATCGGTACCCAACAAGGTGTTAATGGCACCAAACTCGGTGTTAAACATTCCGCCCCAGATCAAGATACTCATAACACTTGGCATCGCATACGGAAGAACCAAAATTGAGCGATAAACACGGCGACCACGGATTGGTTTGTTAAGTGCCAGTGCCAGCAGTAGCCCTAGTGCAAAGGTTGTGAGCACCGTTAAGAAGGCAAAAACTACCGTCCAGATAAATACGCGAATCAGTGGCTCGCGAACCCGAGGATCGCTAACAATATTGACATAGTTTTCAAACCAGATCGGTGCTCGCCAACCTGGTTCAAGGATCGCGCTCTTATCGTCGGCAAGCGCGTAGTTACCGCGTCCATTGTCGGTATAAATAGCCCCTGTTACAAGGTTTTTAAACTGATCAGCTTCAGGGAGAAACTCAAGGATCTGCTGCGAAACCACACCAGCCTCAAAACCCTCAAGTGCGATGAAGTACTGATCATCAAAGACAAAGCGGGTACCGGTGTACTTCTTATCTGCGGTAGCAAACTCAGATTCTGGAAGCAGTGTGAAGTTCGGGGCTGCTATAGCCACACCAAACTCATTGAAGGTTAAGGATGATGCCACTAGTGGAATTCGATCATCCTTGGTTGAAACAAAGTATTCGGGGGTATTGATATCTGAAGCCAGGATTGCTGGCTCGCCATCGTAAGTACCTAATTTGATATCAAAGCTAAGCCCAGATGGTGCCGGCTCGATTCCGCGCACCTTGATCTGAACAATCGCTTCCTCTTTGGAAATAATGTTTCCGGTCTTGTAATTAAACCCTGACATCGTGACGGTGTACAAGATTGGTCCGATCACAAATGCGGTTAACAGAAGAATGCCTGGAATAAAGAATTTGAGTGGTACTGAAATCTTGCTCAAGTAGGTGAGAGCTAAAAGAAGCACTGCGATAGCTAAAAATGCTGCGATTACATATTCGCGTTGAGCAAAGGCGCTTTGCGCCAACATTAAGAGAACTGATGCAAAAAGGGTCACAACAACTACCTTTAAGAAGAGGGCTACTTTGCCTCTAATCAAGTAAGTCATTTGATGTCCTGTCGCTGATCGTAATGGTGTTGCTATTGTGAAATGAGTGATGCGGGCGGAAATCCGCCCGCATCACTCATTCAATCTTTAATTTGAATGAATCAAATTAATTATAGATCGCCTCTGCCACCATCGGTGTTAGTGCGCCAGATTGATGAAAGCTTAGATGCTTCACGAACTGCATCCTTGCCATCAATGAGAACAGCTGTCCAGTAAGCAGGTGCTGAATCCCAGTAGTTAGCGCCACCCTTGTTGCTGTTGAGGAATGCGCCGATCTGTGGAATTCCAGCAAGGGAAGCGGCTGAACCGAATCCACGCTGTGCAGCTGAAACTGTTGAGTCTGACTGTGCACCCTTTTCAGCAGGTGGACGCTTCTCAAGTGCCTGGTAACGAACCTGGCCATCTGTTGATGCGAAGAAGTTTGTTAGAAGTGACTTAGCAGCTGACTCAACACCATGCTTTGCAGCAAATGTTGTTAGAAGCGCACCGCTTACAGATCCGAACATCTTTCCGTATGTACCTTCACGAACACCTGGTACTGGCATTAGGTTCATTGTGAATCCCTTTGCTACGTAATCTGCCCACTCCCAGTTACCAATAACTGCGTAAGGAACAGTTCCTGCAAGGAAGTTGTCCTTGCAACCTGTGTCTGTTGCTGGGAAGAAGCCATTGCTCTTCTTGCCATCCATTAGGAATGTACGAACATTCTTACCAAATGTTGTTGCGTTGAAGCCACGGCCGTAAACAATTCCACCACGTGAGTTGAATTGGTATGCATCTGCGCCGAGTGCTGAGAATACTGAGTGAGCTCCCCATGACATTCCGCCGCCTGCAATACATAGACCAGCCTTCAAGCCCTTAGATGCCTTGAGAGACTTGTAATTTGAAACCATCTCACCAAAAGTCTTTGGTGCTGATGAAACTAGCTTGGTGTTGTAGATCATTGCAACGTTGTTGATGTCTACAGGAACTCCGTACAGCTTGCCCTTGTATGTAAGGTCAACGAACTGTGTTGGGTTGAAGCGAGCGCGTACGCCAGCTGTAAGTGTGATTGGAGCTAGCTTTCCGCTCTTTGCACCTGTTGGTACCCAGTCGTTTCCACCAACAACGATATCTGGACCTGATGCATCAGTTGCCTTATCGAAAGCATCCTTGAGTGCATCAAAGCTTGAGAATGTAACTACTCTTACGGTGAAGCCTGGAACCCAGTCACCCTTTGCTGCGATTACCTTTGCAAGGTTTGGCCCGCGAGATTCATCTGCCCAGACAACGATCTGAGTATTTGCACTTGCTGATGGTGCTACAAGTGTTGAAACCGCAAGCGCGAATGCTGCAAGAACGCCAGCAAATCCGAAACGCTTTGTGTTCATTTATATCCTCCATGGATGGAATTTGCGCACACGAGGGCGTGCGCTGTTGGGGTAATTCCACTCTTTTGTGCGTAGGTAAGCAAACCAAACACCATCTTTTCCCCTTTTTTGGCCGGTCATTTATCCGATTGTTATAAAGGTTGCTCCTTGCATAGGCCGTTGCAGTGAAGGGTGAAAACTCGCCCCTGGACCCAAAGTGGGGTTCGATAGGGGTATGGCTGAAGAGATCGTTACCCGCGATGAGATCCGCGCAATGCGCAGGTCTTACAGTGATGCCGGTTTAGAGAGCTTGCCCGAAAATCCCTTTGAAGCTTTTGCATCGTGGTTAAAGGATGCCCATGAAAACTCCGTCATTGTTGAAGCAAATGCAATGGTGCTTTCTACAGTTACCGCAGATTCTCAGATCAATACGCGAACTGTTTTGTTAAAAGATATTTCAGATGGTGGATTTACATTCTTTACTAACTACCAATCACGCAAAGCACATGGAATTGAATTAAATCCAAATGTGTCTTTGCTCTTTCCTTGGTATGCCATGGAGCGACAGGTTTCGATTAGCGGAATCGCTGAAAAAGTTTCTGCGCAAGAGTCAGATGATTACTTTGCAACTAGGCCATGGGGTTCACAGATCGGTGCCTGGGCAAGTGCACAGTCTTCACACCTTGCATCACGTGAAGAGTTAGAGCAACGGTATGCAGGTGCTGCTGCAAAGTGGCCTGAAGGAACAACGGTTCCGCGCCCTGCTCATTGGGGTGGATATCGAGTCACACCATTAAATATCGAGTTTTGGCAGGGCCGATACTCACGTTTACATGATCGCTTGCGCTTTGAGCGGACCACCACGAGCGGTGATTGGGAACTCTCTCGCTACTACCCGTAGTCTTAGCCCATGAGCATCATTATTCCTGACAATTTAAAGCCACTAGATGGACGTTTTGGTTGTGGTCCATCAAAGATTCGCCCAGAAGCGCTAGCTGCATTGTCGGCAAGTGGTAACTCGATCTTGGGAACATCGCACCGCCAAAAGCCGGTGAAGAATGTTGTGAAGCGTGTTCGTGAAGGCCTTACATCTTTGTTTAACCTTCCAGAAGGCTACGAAGTTGTTCTAGGTAACGGTGGCTCAACAGCGTTTTGGGATATCGCAACATTTGGACTGATTGAAGAGCGTTCACAGCACCTTGTATTTGGTGAGTTCTCATCAAAGTTTGCAGCAGCTGCAAAGGAAGCACCATTTTTAGGTGAGCCAACGGTTATCAAATCGGAGCCAGGATCACATCCAACCGCGGTAGCAGAGGCTGGAATCGATGTTTACGCACTAACCCATAATGAAACAAGTACTGGCGTTGCAATGCCTATCGTGCGTCCAGCAGGAACAGATGGCGCATTGGTTTTAGTTGATGCCACATCTGCCGCTGGTGGGTTAATGGTTGATGCCAAAGAGTTTGATACCTATTACTTTGCACCACAAAAGTCCTTTGCATCCGATGGTGGTTTATGGATTGCGATCATGTCACCTGCCGCTATTGCACGTGCGGAAAAGATCAAGGCAAGTGGCCGCTGGGTACCAGCATTTTTTGATCTAGGAATTGCTATTGAGAACTCACGTTTAGATCAGACCTACAACACACCAGCGCTAGTTACCTTGATGCTGCTTGCAGAACAGATCGAGTGGATGAACGCCAATGGTGGACTTTCCTTTGCTGCAGGTCGAAGTGGTAAGTCTTCAGAGATTTTGTATTCGTGGGCGGAAAAGACCAGCTACACAACACCATTTGTTACAGATGCAGCGATGCGTTCAAAGGTAGTTGGAACTATTAACTTTGATGATGCAATCGATGCAACCAGGATCGCAGCGGCACTTCGCGAGAATGGAATTGTTGATACCGAGCCATACCGCAAACTGGGTAAGAATCAGCTACGTATCGGTATGTTCCCTGCCGTTGATCCAAGTGATGTTGAAGCACTTACCAAGTGCATTGACCACGTTGTTGCTGCTCTGTAATGAGTAAGGGCTTCCACCGCGATCAATTCTTCTGGGTAGTAGCGGTTCAGACCGCGATTGTTAACTTCTACCTAGGTGGCTTTGGGCCTGCGCAATCATTGCTACGCGCTGACCAAGGAACATCGCTCACAATTGCTGGTTTACACGGTACCGCCATGGGTATTGCATCAATTGTTGCCGGTTGGGCTAATCCACGCATTGCACATAAGTACGGTCGCAATCGTGCAAGCTGGATTGGGTTATCAATCTTTGTCGTTGGAATTACTCTCTTTGTTGTTTCTCCCCCGGTTTACCTGACATTACCTGCAACATTTATTACCGGCTTTGGGACATCAGTTGTCATTAACACCATGCTGACAAAGATGTCTGCCCATTACGGCAAGGCTGCCGAAGTTGCGATTCCGCAGGCAAATGGCATTGCATCAGTTGGATTTGTTACCGGAACCGCGTTAATTGGAACAATTGCCATCGCATACCCTGGTTTGTGGCGTTTAGGTTTACTACTTGCACTACCTGTAGCACTAATTCTTTTCTTTGTTGGTCGGGAAAAGGATGCCGAGGATCATGTTCCAGATGAGCATGGCCCACAAGGCGGAAAGCTTTCACGCAAGTTTTGGATCGCATGGTTTGGTTTTGTGGCATGTATTTCAAGTGAGTTTGCAACATCATTCTGGGCAGCAGCGTTGCTGAAAGAGCGCGTAGGTTCAACCGCTGCGATCTCAACCGTTGCAATTGTGGCCCTTGGTACAGGTATGGGAATCGGTCGTTGGTACGGCGGATTACTGCTGAAGCGTTTTGCTTTAGATACTCAACTGCTGGCAATCATTGCGCTGCAGTTCTTTGGATTCTTAGGCTTCTGGTTGTCGCACAACATGGTTTTGTCATTGCTCTGTCTATTGGTTGTTGGCCTTGGAATCTCGATGCAGTTTGCACTGTCTTCAATTCGTTTAATCGGTTTAAGCGATGGACGCCCCGATTTAGCAATCGGTCGCGCCTCATTGGCAGCTGGAATTGCTATCGCTGGAGCCCCATTTTTACTGGGTCTTTTGGGAGATAGCTTTGGTATCTCAAGGGCCTACATCATGGTTTTTGTCTTGATCGGCATAGCTTTCATCATCGTGAAGGTGATTCCATCTGAGGTAAAGGAGACAGCATGAGCTACAAAACCAGGCGGTTAGTCACCCTGCTTGCACTTGTTGGTTTATTGATCCTTATTGCGATTAACAGTCTTTAAGACTGTTGCAACCGAGGTATCGGCAGGTAGCTCTACTCGGTTCTTGTAACGCAACCAGATAAAGGTAGATGCCGCCAAAGAAATACCACCGCACACCGCAATAGTTGGTCGGATACCGATTAACTCAGTTGCGCTACCGATAAGCGGAGAACCAAATGGTGTTCCACCCATGAAGATCAAAAGATAAACACCCATTACACGCCCGCGAATTGCAGGATCGGTGCTGGTTTGAACAATTGAGTTAGCCGAGACCAAGGTAGTAAGTGCTGCAAAGCCACAGATTGGTAGCCAGAGAATATAAAGGCTGTAGCTTGGAATGATTGAAAGAACCATGATTGAGATGGAGAAAACAATTCCGCCCTTAATCACAAACTTTGCATTTCTAAACCGCTCTAAACGCGCAGAGCCGATTGCACCGGTTAAGGAGCCAATAGCAATAAAGGTTCCCATCAAACCGAAGCTTGCGGGGCCTAAACCAAACTCCTGTGTTGCCATTAGCGCGTTAAAGATCTGAAAGTTCAGGCCAAAGGTCGCTAAGAAGAAAACCATCAGCATCACGACGTAGATATCGGGCCGTGCCTTGGCGTAGGCAATTCCTTCGCGGATGCTGCCATCTGATTTTGGTCGATCTAGGTGGAAAAAGGCTTTCTCATTGAGCCGCATTAAAGCTGCGATAACAAAGAAGTATGAAAGTCCATTAACGATAAAGGATGGCCCGGTTCCAAAGGCTGCGATCAAACCACCTGAAATAGCAGGTCCAACTAAGCGCCCAGCGTTGAAATTAGCTGAGTTTAGAGAAACCGCGTTTGGTAGATCGCTCTGACCAACAACCTCAGTTGTGAAGGATTGACGCACCGGTGCATCAATTGCCGTTGAAATACCCAAGATTGCAGCTAACACAAAGACATGCCATAACTGGATCAGCCCAGTCATTACGAGCACACCCAAAGCCAAAGATGCTGCGCCACCAACGAGGTTGGTGAGAATCAAAACCTTTCGCTTGTTAAAGCGATCGGCAAACTTTCCGCCGTGTAACGAGAAGAAGAGCACTGGAGCAAATTGAACCGCGGTTACTAAACCGAGATAGGTTCCATTGTTATCTGTGAGTTCTAGTACAAGCCAATCCTGTGCAATACGTTGGGCCCAGCTGCCGATATTTGAAACTGTGTTGGCAGGAAAGAGGATTTGGTAATTACGGTGGCGAAAAGAACGCCAATTACCATCCTCTTTTACCGATAAACGCATTACTCTTGCCCCATGACTTCTCGACTACGCAATGCGGTAACTCTAGTCGCTATTGGAACAATGTGCTGGGTGATAGCTGG
>CAZQNP010000009.1:16308-45033 GCA_964594645.1 uncultured Candidatus Planktophila sp.
TTACGCACCTAGCGCTGTAGCGATACCGCGCAACACACGACCAAGACGATCAGCCTCTTGTGCATTGGGGTGACGTCCATGGCGTAGACCATTTCCGACCTTGTCTAACATCTTGATTGTGTCTTCAATCATCGCAGCAAGATCATCACTATTAACACGTGAGTTCTCTACTAGTGATGGTGGAGCATCAATGATGTGTACAGATAATGCTTGTGGGCCTTTACGGCTGTCTGCAATAGAAAACTCAAGCTTTGTTCCAGGCTTAACCGTTGCAACACCTTCTGGAAGAGAGGTTGCAGCTAGATAAACATCTTCGCCTTCATCATTTGCAATGAAGCCGAAGCCTTTTTCCAATGAGAACCATTTAACGCGTCCTGTAGGCATGGGGAGGGCTCCTTGCTAGTTTTCTTTACTCGTGTGTAAATAGGTATCGCGGTTGCGATAGCAGGTACTTAGTTTAACACCGGCTCTGTGAAGGTCGCTTCCGAATGTGCGCCGCAGCCGTGATCCACGCTCACTACGCGTGCATCATCGGGTGAGATCGCATTGGCGCATACGCCAAAGGTTGAGCGTAGAGATCCTGCAATTGGAATGAAGAATCCGCAGCTATGACATGGCTTAGGCGCTGACTGGGCAACGGGAGCGTTTGGTCCACGCTCACCTTCATACCAACGCTTTGCTGCCTGGTCACGTCCTTCAATTGAAAGAACTCGTGCACGACCTAAACCAAGTTCAACCGCCATCGCAGTATCAAGCTCTTCATCGTGTGGAAGTGCTTGTGCACCAGGAACTAAACGAGTGTCATCAAGTGAGCTTGGAACAATGTCACCAACACCAACATCGCCCGGCAAAATTCGGTCGCGATATGGAATCCACTCAGGTGCACGTAATGCATCTGGGCCTGGAAGAACTACAACATCGCAAATTGTTGGCTGTGAATCCTCATCAACCTTTGCAATGGTGATACACCAACGCCAACCTTTGTATCCAGCAAGGTTTCCTTCAAATAAATATGTTGCAACGCGATTGTCATCATCAAAATCAACTGAAACAAATCCGCCGACTTGATCATTCTTTTCCGCCTGCTCTAGCGCGGCGTTGCGGGCAAGATCCTGTGCATCAAAGGCAACAGCTGTGCTCTTCTTGTTCTTGGCCATGCTCTAAGGGTAAAGCAGAACGCCGCCTTCATGTTAATTGAAGACGGCGTTACGCTTAATTAATAGGGCTTAGAAGTCCATATCCCCGCCGCCTTGTGGGGCAGCTGCGGCCTTCTCTGGCTTATCTGCAATAACCGCTTCTGTTGTAATAAACAGAGCCGCGATTGATGCAGCGTTTTGCAATGCAGAACGTGTCACCTTTGCTGGATCGATGATTCCAGATTTGATCATGTCTACATATTCGCCAGTTGCAGCGTTAAGACCTTGTCCTGCTGGAAGGTGACGGACCTTCTCAACAACAACTCCGCCTTCGAGTCCTGCATTTACTGCGATCTGCTTGATTGGAGCTTCGATTGCATATTCAACAATCTTTGCACCAGTTGCTTCATCGCCAGTTAATCCTGTTAGACGCTTGAACACTGCAGCACCTGCTTGTAGAAGTGCAACGCCACCACCGGCAACGATTCCTTCTTCTACTGCAGCCTTTGCATTGCGCACTGCATCTTCAATGCGGTGCTTGCGCTCCTTGAGCTCTACCTCAGTTGCAGCTCCCGCCTTGATAACAGCTACGCCACCTGCAAGCTTTGCTAGGCGCTCTTGTAGCTTCTCGCGGTCGTAATCTGAATCTGAGTTCTCAATCTCGTTGCGGATCTGCTGTACGCGGCCCTTAATCTGAGCATCATCGCCAGCACCTTCAACGATTGTTGTCTCTTCCTTGCTGATAACAACTTTGCGAGCCTTACCCAAAAGATCAAGCTCTGCTGCATCTAGACGAAGTCCAACTTCCTCTGAGATAACAGTTGCACCGGTAAGGATTGCAATGTCCTGAAGCATCGCCTTGCGACGATCTCCAAAGCCAGGTGCCTTAACAGCTGCTGAGCGGAATGTTCCGCGGATCTTGTTAACAACTAGTGTTGCGAGCGCTTCACCTTCGACATCTTCAGCGATGATCAAAAGTGGCTTACCTGATTGCATAACCTTTTCAAGTACTGGAACTAGATCCTTGATGTTTGCAATCTTTGAGTTTGCGATCAATACATACGCATCTTCAAGAACAACTTCCATGCGATCCTGATCAGTTACAAAGTATGGAGAGATGTAACCCTTGTCAAAGCGCATACCTTCGGTGAGCTCTAGCTCTAGCCCAAAGGTATTTGACTCTTCTACGGTGATTACGCCTTCTTTTCCAACCTTGTCCATCGCCTCAGCAATCATCTCGCCGATAGTTGCATCTGCTGCAGAGATAGATGCTGTTGCTGCGATCTGTTCCTTTGAGTCAACCGCCTTAGCCATTGAGAGCAGCTCGGCAACGATCTCTGCCACAGCCTTTTCAATACCGCGCTTAAGCGCCATTGGGTTTGATCCGGCAGCTACGTTACGTAGACCTTCACGTACGAGCGCCTGAGCTAAGACAGTTGCAGTTGTTGTTCCGTCACCGGCAACATCATCAGTCTTCTTTGCTACCTCTTTAACGAGTTCAGCGCCGATTTTCTCCCATGGATCATCAAGTTCAATTTCCTTTGCAATGGAAACGCCATCATTTGTAATTGTTGGGGCGCCCCACTTCTTCTCGAGAACGACGTTACGTCCACGAGGTCCAAGGGTTACCTTGACCGCATCAGCCAAGATATTCATGCCGCGCTCTAGACCGCGACGTGCTTCTTCATTAAAGGCAATCTGCTTTGCCATGAGTTGTGCTCCTTGTGTTTAGTCCTGCGTTAGGCGGGGTGTTTTATCACTCACACCCCGAGAGTGCTAACGCCAAATCTAGAGCCTTTATTTCCGAGGCGCAAAACGAGGGGGTTGGGGGTGCTTAGCGGGCTGTGCGGGTGGCCATACGGGCCTCACGCAGGCGGCGAAGGCGCTTAACTAGCATCGGTGAGGCGGCTAGGGCATCGTCGCGGTCGATCAGATCATTTAAGAGTTGGTAGTAGCGAGGCGCGGTCAGATCAAAAAGCTCTTTGATTGCAGCCTCTTTGGCGCCGGCATAGCGCCACCAATTGCCTTCAAAATCCAGGATACGAACTTCGAGGTCGCTTAGGCCAGTGTTGATCGCTGACTCTTCTTGTGCGGACATGGCCGAAATCCTATGTCAGGCAACGCTCAAAGTGTGGGAACTTGCAGACGGGATTTATAGCCCGCCATCTCATGCATTAATGCGGGCCTTCTTAATGATATTTCTCAGCATTGTTGGAAAGACAAATAGGTGAAATGGTGAAACCGCATACCAATACAACTGCCCACCTAATCCACGTGGATTAAATGTTGCTTCCTGAACAATCTTGGTCTTTCCATTTTCTCGTGTGACTGTAAATTCAAGCCATGCCTTTCCGGGCAAAACCATTTCGGCATACAGCTTTAATCTGCGACCAGGTTCGAGCTCTTCAACTCTCCAGAAATCTAAACTCTCGCCAACACGTAAGAAATCAGGATCACGACGTCCGCGACGTAAACCAACTCCACCAACTAAGAAACGGTCGAGTACTCCACGTGCCCACCAAAGGAAATCGGAGCCAAACCAACCATTGTCGCCACCAATTCGTTCTACCTGGCGCCATACCTGTTCGGCGGGTACATCTGTAATTTTTTCGCGGCGATCGCGCAACACCATTTCGCCCGCCCAATCAGGATCACCTTGGGCTTTTTGCCATGGAGCAGTTGGCATCGTTGCATCAGACCAACGTGTTTCAACGTTGTGAGTGGTGATCTTAGAAAGTGCTAACTGAATTGCGTTTTCAACATCGATTAAACCTTCGGCCGGCTTTGGAATAAGTGCATCAATGCTCTTTGCCGGATCTGCCACAACCTCGCTGATGAGCGAGCCAACAAGTGGTCGCGCAAGGGCTGTTGGCACTGGTGTTACCAGCCCGATCCACAAACTAGATAGCCCTGGGGTTAACACCGGAACTCTGATAATCCAACGCTTTTTTAATCCAGATAACTTTGCAAACTTTTGCATCATGTCTGCGTATGACAAGACTTCGGGGCCTCCGATGTCATAAACCTTGTTTACCGGCTTTTCTAGATGCGCCGCGGCCTTGAGGTAATACAACACATCGCGGATTGCAATTGGATGAGTTTTGTTCATGACCCATTTAGGAGTTGTCATGATCGGCAAGCGGTGGGTTAAGTGGCGCAACATTTCAAAGCTGGCAGAGCCTGAACCAATAATGATTCCGGCGCGCAGTTCAAGCACCGCAACAGATGTGGTTGCAAGTGAGCTTCCTGTCATTGCGCGGGATGCAAGGTGCTTACTGATTTTTGCATCATTTGCGATTCCGCCAAGATAAATAATTTGAGCAACACCTGCTTGTTCTGCAGCCTTGGCAAAGTTGCGTGCCATCTCACTTTCGATCTCATCGAAGTGAGGTCCTAAGTTGATTGAGTGCAGCAAGTAAAAGGCTGTGTGAACACCTTCAAGGCTGCGTTGTAAATCGACAAAGTTTTCAGCGCTGCCTTCGCAGATATCGACGTGAGTTGCCCATGGTTGACCCATGATCTTGTTTTTATCGCGCACCAAAATGCGAACATCTTCTTTTTCATCAACTAATGCACGAACTAAACGCCCGCCTACATATCCAGATGCCCCAGTAACGAGGTACTTACGGTGTCGAAGAGGCGGGTTCATGCTGTGAAGCCTAGACTTAACCCATGCAAAAGACATCCCAGAAGCCTCGTGTAGTAATTCTGGGCGCCGGTTTTGGCGGCCTTACCGCAGCCCGCAAGATGGCTGGTTTTGCCGATGTCACTGTGGTTGATCGCCACAACTTCCAAACCTTTCTACCTTTGTTGTACCAGGTATCTACCGCAGGTTTAGCGGCAGATCACGTTGCCCACCCAATTCGTGGAGCGCTGCGCAAAACCGGAATTCAATTTCGCATGGGAACTCCAATCGCCATTGATCACAAAAACAAAAGTGTGAAGCTAGATAGCAGCGAGGTTTTGGATTTTGATTACCTAGTTGTTGCCCTGGGTTCGGCAACGGCTGACTTTGGCATTCCTGGAGTTACCGAACATGCCTTGGGAATGAAGAGTGTCCATGAAGCTTTGATAATTCGCGCCGAAGTTTTGCGCCGCTTTGAGGATCTGTGCCGCTTTGAGGATGACACGATGTTTTCCATCTCTGTTGTTGGCGGTGGCCCAACAGGTGTTGAAATGGCAGGTGCATTTGCAGAGCTTGTACGTGGTCCGCTCAAGCATGATCAAGCAAACGCTGCAGCGCATATCAAGATTAATTTAATTGAAGCAGGTCCTCGTATTCTGCCGATGTTTTCAGAAAAACTTTCTGCGCATGGTAAAAAAGATTTAGAAAAACTTGGCGTAACAGTGCACCTGAACACCGCGGTAAAAGAGATTGGCCCACGAAAGATTGAGATGAAGGATGGAAGTTCATTGCCATCTGAGGTCACAATTTGGGCAGCAGGTGTAAAGGGTGAGCCAACCGCTGCTAAATTGAATTTGCCATTGGTAAATACTCGCATCGATGTAGACAACACCTTGCAGGTTAAAAATTATCCGCACATCTTTGCCATCGGCGATATCGCAGGTTTCATCGGTGAAGATGGTCGTATGTTGCCGATGGTTGCACCCGTTGCGATGCAACAGGGACGACATGTTGCCCAACAGATCAAGAGCCTTGCAGCAGGGCGTGTATTAAAGCCCTTTAAGTACACTGATAAAGGCTCTATGGCAACGATCGGTCGTCATAAAGCGATCGTTGAAGTGAAAGCCTTGCGCATGACTGGAATACCAGCTTGGTATGCCTGGTTGTGGCTACACCTGTTTTATCTCTTGGGTGGACGCAACAAGATCGGCACTATGGCCGACTGGACCTATAACTACCTAACTTTTGATCGAGGTAATCGACACATTATGGATTCGGTGTAATGCCTGAGTACCTAAAGATCGATGGACATGATCTCTACTGTTACGAATGGGAAAACCAGGGCGAAGCCGTTGTTTTGCTGCATGGCGGATTAAGTAAAACCTCTAGCTGGGATTATTTATTGGTTCCGGCACTTGAAGATGATTTCCATGTCTTTGCATATGACCGCACCGCACATGGCTCTACCGGCGATCGCGCCGGAAGTTTGCACTTTGAGTATCAAACCCGCGAAGCGATTGCATACCTTGAAACAGTTGTGAAGGAGCCAGCACATTTAGTCGGGTACTCAGATGGCGCAGTGATTTCTTTGCTGGTTGCAATTCAACGTCCTGATCTTGTTAAATCAGTTATCTCGATCGGTGGAAACTTTCATTATTCGGGTGTTGATTATGAAATGGGCGAACCCTCTGTATCTGAAGAGGATCTTGCTGAGTACACCTTGATCTCACCTGATGCGCCGCACACCTTGCTGGAAAAGGTAACCCGTATGTTTAAAATCTGGGCAACTGAACCAGATATTTCAAAGGAAGAGTTAGCGCAGATTCAGTGTCCGGTGCTTGTTGTTTCAGGTGATGATGACATGGTTACCTTGAAGCACACTCAAGAGTTATATGAAGCTTTGCCTTTAGGCCAACTTGCAGTTCTTCCGGGAACATCTCATGCGTTAGTTAAGGAAAAGCCAGATTTGTTCATCGCATTGATGATGCAGTTTTTAGAGGATTTGAGCTTTCCAGTAACTATGGTGCCCAACCGTCGCGTAAATCCTGATGGAGCCCCCCGTCAGGATTGAACTGACGACCTGCGCATTACAAGTGCGCTGCTCTACCACTGAGCTAGAGAGGCCTGCTATTCGAGTCACCCCGAATACAGCAGCCGTAATTATGACAGGACAAAGCCAAATCTTAAAATCCAAGGGTTGGGTCTGGCTCACCGATAGGTTGACTACATGCGATTAGGCGTTCTCGATGTGGGTTCAAACACCATCCACCTTCAGGTTATGGATGCGCATCCTGGTGCCCGGCCAACTCCTGCAACTAATTACAAGGTTGAACTGCGACTGACTGAGTATTTGAACCCCGAAGGTGCGATCACTCAAGCCGGTGTTGACCTGCTCAGTAACGCCATATCAGAAGCGGTGAAACATGCGCATGAGAATGAAACTGATGAGATCTTGGCTTTTGCAACATCGGCACTTCGTGAGGCGAAAAATGGCGCACAAATAATCGCTGCGATCAATAAAGATTTTGAGATCGATTTACAGGTCTTGGGTGGAGATGATGAAGCCACGATGACATTTTTGGCGGTGCGTCGATGGCTAGGTTGGTCTGCAGGCAAACTTTTAGTCTTGGATATTGGTGGTGGTTCATTAGAGATTGCCAGTGGTGACAACGAACTACCTGAAGCAACATTGTCCCTACCCCTCGGAGCCGCGCGATCTACCCGCGAATTTTTAGGCACTGATCCGTATACGACAAAAGGTGTGAAAGCATTAGAAAAACATGCGGAGGAAATGTTGAAGAACTCTATTCCTCAAACCCTGCTGTCACATGATGCAAATCATTTTGTTGCAACAAGTAAGACTTTTAGAACTTTGGCCAGAATCTGTGCGCATTGGTACGGGGATAGCCCAAAATTTTTGGAGAAAAAATCTTTGGAAACGGCGGTTCCTAAGTTAATCGCCATGAACAATAAATCTCGCACAGAACTTCCAGGTGTTTCGGCAAGTAGAGCTCAGCAAATCGTTGCTGGTGGAATTGTCGCCCTTGCTGTTATGGACCGCTTAGATGTTGATGAAGTTGAAATTTGCCCCTGGGCGTTGCGCGAAGGCATCGTTTTACGCCGCCTAGATTGGCTACAGGATTAATTAACTGGGGCTGGCATCCAGTCGATAGCAACGATTTCGCCCTCGCGGTGGTGCAAAATCCATGATTCTCCCGGCATTAATCCATGATCTAACTGCTTAAAGCTCTTTTTACCTATGAACTTTGCAACCATTCCGGGGAGCACAGGATTGTGGCCGCAAACAATTGCTCGTGCTTCGCTTTCAATAATTTCCTGAACCACACGAACAGATGCCTTCTTATCCTTTTCAAATGCGTACTCGCTTAGTTCGCTCCAATAGATCGTGTCTAACTTAAGTGAACGAGCCATCGGAACCACTGTTTCATAACAACGAACCGCATCGGAGGTATGAATTTCGGTAATGCCATATGGAAGATACGTTGCAAGCATTCGCTTTGCCTGCTGCTGGCCAAGTTGTGCCAGTGGACGATCGCCATCATCGCCCTCCCATTCTTCGCGAGCAATTGCCTTGCCGTGGCGCAGAAGAATTAAAGGGATTGTGTCAGTTCCAAACTTTTCAAAGTTTTTTAGAACCTCTTTATCGCCTTCTCTTGAAAGTTTGTTGTAGGCATCTTCTATTGTGACCCAAATAATTTGATCAACCTCAGTCACATCATGCACGCCACTGGATTCACCAACAGCCTCTGCCGACCAGTAACGAACGGTTTTTGTAAATTCGCCAACTGGATATTCGACTTTGCACAGCTCTGGACCGAAGATGGTTTCAAAACCAGTTTCTTCCAAAACTTCACGGTGTGCGCAAGCGACCTCGCTTTCATCTGCTTCGACCTTTCCCTTAGGAAAAGACCAATCCCCGTAACGAGGTCGGTGAATCAGAGCTACTTGCACTAAATCATCAGAGAGACGACGCCATAAAACCGCACCAGCTGCCTGAATAATTTCCATTTACCGATCCTTTGCGTAGTTGTCGATCAGAACAGAGTGAGCATCTATTAATCCCTTTTTCTTGCTGCGGCTCCAGGTAGTTTCCTTCAGCTGCCATGAAGATGTCTCATCAGATAAACCAAGATCGAGCAGCCCCTGTAGGCGAATTACATGCTCTTTTCGCTGAATTAAGACCAGGCTCTCGACCCGTCGATCTAGGTTTCGGCCCATCAAATCGGCACTGCCGATCCAGTACTCATCATCTCCGCCGTTAATAAAGTGGTAGATGCGTGAGTGTTCTAGGAAGCGACCCAAAATTGATTTAACGGTTATGTTTTCAGAAAGACCCTTGATTCCAGGTTGAACTGCGCAGATTCCGCGGATTAATAATTCGATTTTTACACCAGCTTGAGAGGCTTCATATAACTTGGCAACAAAGCCTTCATCTAAAATGGAATTTAGCTTAAATTGAATGCCGGATGGTCGACCACTTTTTGCATGTTCAATCTCGCGATCAATCTTTTCAATAAGACCTGGACGCAAAGTGCGAGGAGCAACTAGCAAACGCGAGTATGTAGATTGTGGAGCAAAACCAGAAAGCTGATTGAACAAACGGGTCAGATCCTCAGTCAACTCATTCTCTGCGCTCAGCATTCCAAGATCTTCATACATACGCGCAGTCTTGGGGTTGTAGTTACCAGTTCCAATATGGCAGTAACGACGAATTCCTTGTGGCTCATCGCGCACAACTAAAGACAATTTTGCGTGGGTCTTAAGTCCCATCAAGCCGTAAACTACGTGTACTCCCGCGGCCTCAAGCTTTCTTGCCCATCGCACATTTGCTTGCTCATCAAAACGCGCACGGATTTCAACAACTGCAACAACTTGCTTGCCAGCTTCAGCCGCCTCGATCAACGCTTCAATGATTGGAGAATCACCAGAGGTGCGATACAGCGTCTGCTTGATCGCCAATACATGTGGATCTTGTGCCGCGTTTTGCAGGAAGTGAACAACTGAAGAGGTAAAGGATTCGTATGGGTGGTGTAGCAAAATCTCGCCCTGCCGAATAGCGGCAAAAAACATATCTAAATCGCCTGTTTCTACCTCAGAAAGCGCCTTTGCGGTGCGAGATCTAAAGGGAGTGAACTTAAGGTCAGGAAAATCTAAATCTGCAATTTTGTGAAGTGAGGTCAGATTAAGTGGTGCCTGTACATGAAAAATGTTTTCAGAGCCAATTCCAAGTTGACCACCGAGTTGTTCCACTAGTTTTGGATCTACCCCTGCCTCAATTTCAAGACGTACCGGTGGACCAAAACGACGTCGCAATAACTCTTGCTCCAACGTTACAAGTAGGTCTTCAGTTTCTTCATCTTCAAGCTCGATATCTTGATTACGTGTAACACGGAAAGTGTAGTGATCCTCAATCACCATTCCAGGAAATAACTCTTGTAGATGAATCGCAATCAAATCTTCAAGAGGTAAAAAGCGCGTTGAGCCAATTTTTGCTGTTGCAATAAAACGCGGCAGAACTTCAGGAACTTTAACGCGAGCAAAGAACTCTTCACTAGTCAATGGGTTCTTAACAATTACTGCAAGATTTAGTGAAAGACCCGAGATATAAGGAAATGGATGGGTAGGATCGACAGCCAAAGGGGTTAGAACCGGAAAAATTCGATCTTGAAAAAGCTTAGCAACGTAATTGCTTTCGCTTTCATTCAGGTCCTGCCAGGTAACAAATTGGATTCCCTGCTTGTTTAGCTCAGGCAAGATACTCTCATTTAACGCGGCTGATTGACGAGATACCAACTCATTTACCTTGGCTGAGATCAAGGCCAGGAGCTCTTTTGGTCGATGGCCAGCCACATTAGGTGTGGTGACATCATTTTCAATCTTGCTCATCAGGGTGGCAACGCGCACCATAAAAAATTCATCAAGGTTTGATGATGCGATCGCTAGAAACCTCAGCCGTTCTAGCAGTGGGGTTGTTTCATCCTCTGCAAGCTCTATGACACGTTGATCAAATGAGAGCCAACTAATCTCTCGGTCGGTCAGATGCTCGGTGCTCATAGGCGCAATTCTCCCCTGTTTGGGTGAACAACAGGTAATCGCAGAAAGGCCAATGGATAAACCAACCCCCGTTTTTCACGCTTGCCTCGAGTGTGTAAAAGGGATTTTCCTGAGAGACTTCCCCACGTGATTAACAACTACTGGATGAGCCCCGAGACAACCTCTGTTAACCGCTTGCCGATGCTCAATATTGAGCACTTTGAGCAGATCTCTTTAGATGGCACCTGGCGTTTCCAGCTGCTGCATAAGCCAACAGAAAAGCTAGGCAAGCGATGGGCATCGATTCCGGTTCCAGGTTTGTGGACGATGCAAGAGCCATCAGATGTCTTTTTCGATAAGCCAATTTATACAAATGTGCAGATGCCATTTAGTGAGCAACCACCATTTGTGCCAGAAGAAAATCCAACTGGTGTGTATGAGCGCGATTTTGAAATTCCGAAGAGCTGGGCTGGCAAAAGAGTTGTACTGCACTTAGGCGGATATGAATCAGTTGCACTTATTTACATCAATGGTGTTGAAGTTGGTTTGACCAAGGATTCACGACTAGCCGCCGAATTTGATGTGACAAAATTTGTTAATAGTGGCAATAACGTAGTTCGAATCGATGTCACCAAGTGGTCTGATGCAACCTTTATTGAGGACCAAGACCAATGGTGGCATGGTGGTATTACCCGTTCTGTAAAGTTGTACGCAACTAACAAGGTGTTCATTGAAAAGTTTGCCGCTATCGCAGGGTTAGAAAAGGATTTAACAACTGGAACCTTGAATGTTCGCGCGCAGATTTCATCAATAGATAATGAATCAACCGATGGTTACTCGTTACACATGAGTATCCGCGAACTTGCCAAACAGAAGAGCGCAACAATTTCGCAGACGTTAAAGACATTTGTGCCACCGATCTGGACTGAAACTCCAGAAGAGGTTGCAATTGCAGCTCGTGATTTCTTCCATGCCAAGTTCTGGAATGGAAATCTGCCAAAATCTGCACAAACTGCGGTTTCAATCATGGAGCCGCCTCCGATGGGAGAGGTAGTTCTCTCGACAAAACTGGCAAAAATCAAAGCCTGGTCGGCAGAAGAGCCACATCTTTATACCTTAGATATTGAGCTTCGTAACCCAGAAGGTGCTGTTATTGAGGTTTCACAGCAGCGCATTGGTTTCCGTTCAATCCTTATTAAGGGACAGGATTTCCTTGTTAACGGTCAGCCGGTTATGTTTTACGGAATCAACCGCCATGACTTCAATAGATTTACTGGTCGCGCATTAACCCGCGATGACATGCGTCAAGATTTATTAGAGCTCAAGCGCTGGAACTTCAACGCAGTGCGCACATCGCATTACCCAAATGATGCTGCTTTCTTAGATTTGTGTGACGAGCTGGGCTTCTACGTTATCGGTGAAGCAAATATCGAGTCACATGCATTTATTAACTCGTTGTGTAATGACACCCGTTACCTAACAGCATTTGTTGATCGCATTGGCCGAATGGTTCAGCGCGATATTCATCATCCATCAGTTGTTATGTGGTCACTCGGAAATGAATCAGGTGCCGGAAGCAACCATGAAGCAGCCGCTGCCTTTGCTCGTAGCTTTGATCCATCACGTCCATTGCATTACGAGGGCGGCATCCGTGGAAACTGGATGGGCAGCCATTCACTAACTGATGTAATCGCACCGATGTATCCATCGATCAACGCGATTAAGGAGTATGCAAAGTCGCCAAAGGCTGATCGTCCATTGATTATGTGCGAGTACTCGCATGCAATGGGTAACAGCAACGGAACATTGGCTGAGTACTGGGAAGTTATTGAAGCAACCCGTGGTTTGCAAGGTGGATTTATCTGGGAGATGTGGGATCACGGTCCGGTTCAGACCCTTGCCGATGGCACCAAGCGCAACGCATACGGTGGCGATTACGGCGAAGAAAAGCATGATGGCAACTTCTGCTGCGATGGAATGGTCTTTCCAGATCGCACAGCAAAGCCTGCCATGCATGAATTTAAGGCACTTGCGGCCCCTGTTGTTATCACAGCGGTTAAGGCTGCTACAGGGCAATTTAAGGTCTTTAACAAGCACTTCTTTAAGGATTTAAGCGAGTACCAGCTGCAGTGGAACATCACCTGCGATGGCGAGATTGTAGATAGCGGCGTTGTAAAGCTTCCTAAGGTTGCACCGCGCAAGAGCGCTAACTTCAAGGTCAGTTCAAAGAAGTTAGCTAAGGGAACAGCGCGTGGAGAACGTTTCATTAACTTCTCATTAGTTTGCGTTGCAAGTACCCCTTGGGCGCTACCGATGTCAGAGGTTGGCTGGAGTCAGATTGCACTGCCTTCGCAAGGTTTAACTCCTGCAAAGAAGGCAAAGGAGCTAGGTGATGTGGTCGATGAGCACGGACAAATTATTTTGCCGTACGGAATCGTTGCACCCTCTGTTTCATTGTGGCGCGCACCAACTGACAATGATCGCATTGGGCATATTGCAACTAAGTGGGAGCGCTATGGAGTTCGTGAAATTTCGCGCACCGATTGTGTTGTTCAGCAATCCCCTGCATCTATCAAGGTAACAAATACTTGGCAGACCAGCACCGGTGTTAACTTCAAGCACACTCAATTGATCACACCAGTTGTTGGTGGATTTACCGTTAAAGAGTCGGTAACTATTCCAAAGGCTTTTGAAGATTTGGCTCGTGTTGGAACCTTGTTTGAATTAGATGGTTCATTAAATGAACTGGTCTACTTCGGAACAGGTGCACATGAGACATACCCAGATCGCAAGATCGGTCGTATTGGGCGTTATGTTTCAACTGTTGCTGCTCAATACATTCCATATGTACGCCCACAAGAAAATGGTGGGCACGCTGGGGTTCGTTGGTTTGAGCTAGTAAACGCGCAAGGAAATGGTCTGCGCTTTGTAATGGGTAAGCCTGCTCAGGTATCGGTAACCCCTAACAGAGATGCGGATTTAGCTGATTCCACGCATGATGTTGAGGTAGTTCCATGTGGAAACACAGTGGTTCATATCGATACCGCACACCGTGGAGTTGGAACCGCATCATGTGGTCCAGATACTTTAGATAAGTACCTCATTAAAACTGGTGTACACACCTGGGAGTGGACAGTTACCGCTATCTAACTGCAAAAGTAAAAAGGCTTAGTGCAGGTGTGATAGCGGCCAATTAATTGCATGTGGGTACTTGCAGGTACGACCATCACCAGATGATTTACCGCGCGCACGGCGCCACATCCAAGGCAGCGCAAAGGTGGCAAACCAAACTGCGGTTACAACGACCTTAATCACCTTATGTGTAGGTTCAGCTGGCGCTAAAGGTCTGCGCCACGATGGATCAAATGGAAGTTCAATTGTTTCAAGGACTGCTTGTGCAACCCGATCATGGCCCATTGGGTTTAAGTGCAGACGATCAAAAGCTAAGAAGCGCGGATCTTTAAATGCTGGCTCTTCATTGGCATCACACAAAATTGCGCCAACCTCTTCAGCAACTGCGCGAACATTCTCGTTGAAATCTCTAAAACGTGCCTTCCAAGTTTCAGCTAAACGTCCTTCGCTGCCACTGTCTTCAAGAACGGTAAACAACATAACCGTCGCGCCCGATGCTGCAACCTTTCGAACAGCTTCTGCATACAAAGGTAAAACAACATTGGGGTTGTACTTAGGGCGGATAACATCATTTGCACCTGCATGAAAGGAAACCAAGGTTGTCTTATCTACAACTTGTGCGATCGCTGCATCTAGCTGCTCATCGATAACCTGCTTAAGCAGTTTGCCGCGGATAGCTAAGTTTGCATATTGAAAACCAGGTTGTGCTTCGGCCATGACATCGGCAACTCGATCTGCCCAACCACGGTACTGGCCATACCGCTTTTCATCACACATTCCTTCGGTGAATGAGTCACCAATTGCGATAAAACGGTTGTATTTCACTGCCTTTTACCTACTTCTTGCGGCGCTGTTGATCTATATGGAACAGCGCAATTGAGGTTGCAACAGATGCGTTCAGAGATTCAGTAGAAGCGCTAATTGGAATTGAGATAACCAGGTCGCACTTTTCCTTAGTCAAACGTGCAAGACCCTTACCTTCAGATCCGACGATCACCATTAAAGGCTCAGTTGCAACCTTCATATCGCTGATCATCTCATCTGATTCTCCATCAAGACCCACCACAAACATTCCGGCCTTTTTAGCTGCATCAATAGTGCGAGCAAGGTTTGTAATCTGTGCGATTGGTAAGCGTGCCGCCGCACCTGCAGATGATTTCCAGGCAGAGGCTGTCATTGTTGCTGCGCGACGTTCGGTCATGATGACACCTGCTGCGCCAAAGGCTGCAGCTGAACGGATAATCGCACCAAGGTTACGTGGATCTGTCACACCATCTAACGCCACGATCAATGATGGATGCTTTGCGCGCTCCATGATCTCTTCAAAGCTTGAGTACTGGAAAGGCTTGATCGCAAGAATAATTCCTTGGCTGTTAGGTGAAATTCCTTCAACCTCTGCACGGTGTGCTTCGCGGATTGGAAGGCCGTGGTGAAGTGCCAGCTTTAAGCTTTCGGCAACGCGATCATCGACATCGATACTGCGTGCAACTAATAATTCAGTTGATGGAACATTTTCACGGAGCGCTTCTAGTACCGCGTTACGACCGGCAACGATTTCACCACGTGGACGATCGCCCTTTGGCATTCTTGGAGAACGGGTCTCGCGCTTTTCAGCAGCCTTCTTTCGCTTTGCAGCTGCGTGATATGGGCGGTCTTCCGCCTTTGGAGTTGGACCTTTTCCTTCGAGACGACGCTTATTGTTTCCACCAGTACCGGCAGATGGCCCCTTTTTTGATTGGCGCACAGCGCCTTTTCGGGATGAATTGCCAGCCATGATGAGTTCTCGTTTCCTGTTATTTGCCGTGCGGTTATGAAATAGACCAGCGAGGTCCTTGAGCAGTGTCCTCAATTGTAATTCCTAAAGCAGCAAGGCCATCACGGATTGCATCAGATGCAGCGAAATCCTTACGCTCACGGGCAGCTGCGCGCTCTGCCAAAGCCAATTTAATGGTGCCATCAAGGGCGGCAGATAGGTCAGAACCACCAGATGTAGCAAAGGCTGCATCAAATGGATCGCAACCCAAAATCTCTAGCGCACCGCGAATCTCCTTGGCATTTCTTGCGATACCAACCTTGTCATTATCGGTAATTGCTTGATTGCCTAAACGAAGATTTTCGCTGATCGTTGCAAGCGCTGCCGGAACCGCTAAATCATCATTCATCGCTGCGGTAAATGCATCGCTAATCACTGGCGCAGGAATTTCTCCCAGAACTTCAGTTGCCCGGTTTAAAAAGTTTTCAATGCGCTTAAAGTTTGTTGCCGCTTCTTGCAGCGCCTCTGGTGAGTACTCGAGCATCGAACGGTAATGCGCGCTACCCAAGTACCAGCGAAGTTCAATTCCGCGGAAAGTTTTTAAGATCTCATGCACCTGCAAGGTGTTGCCCAATGACTTCGACATCTTTTCGCCAGATTGGGTAACCCAGGCGTTGTGCAACCAGCGCTGCGCAAAGCCGTAACCTGCAGCTTCTGATTGTGCGATCTCATTTTCATGATGAGGGAAAACCAAATCTAATCCGCCGCCGTGAATATCAAACTTTTCACCAAGGTAGGCATGTGCCATTGCAGAACATTCCAGGTGCCAACCAGGACGTCCTGGACCCCATGGTGTTGGCCATGATGGGTCGCCGGGCTTTGCCGCCTTCCATAAAGCAAAGTCACGTACATCTTTTTTGTAGGTTTCATCTGCGTCCGCTGCGGGTTGTAGATCATCTAAATGCTGACGAGACAAGGTTAAGTAACGCTTTAGTTTGCGAACTTCTAGGTACACATCGCCATTGCCCGGTGCATATGCGGCGCCGTTTTCAATGAGGGTCTGCATTAATTCGACCATCTGAGTGATGTGGCCGGTGGCGCGGGGTTCGTAAGTTGGTGGCAAGACATTTAGCGCGGCATACGCCTGGCTAAAGATGCGCTCGTACTTCATAGCAAGTGCCCACCACGGCATTTCTTCGTGAACCGCTTTGTGCAAGATCTTGTCATCGATATCGGTAACGTTTCGAATAAAGGTAACTTCATACCCGTTCTTGATTAACCAACGGCGCAAAATATCGAAGTTGATTCCGCTTCGAACATGGCCGATGTGTGGGTAGGACTGAACCGTTGCACCACATACATAAATTGAAACCTTGCCTGGTTCAAGTGGAACAAACTCGCTGATTTCGCGGGTAGCTGTGTCATACAAATTCAATGTCACGGTGCAACCACCAACGCATTTGCAATCACATAAATTCCTTCGCCACGACCGGTGAACCCCATTTGATCAGAGGTTGTTGCAGCAACTGAAACTGGTGCACCAAGGGCTGCAGATAAAACCTTTTGTGCCTCATCGCGACGTGGATTGATCTTTGGCTGATTGCCAACGATCTGCAGCGCAACATTGTTAATGACAAAACCCTTTGCGGTTACAAACTCACGCAACTTTGCAATCATCGCAATACCTGTGGCACCGGCCATTTCAGGTTGATCGACCCCAAAAAGTGTTCCGACATCACCTAATTGGCAGGCTGATAAGACCGCATCACACAGCGCATGAACCGCGGCATCGCCATCGCTATGACCCACTAAACGAGGCGCATCTGGCCACTGCAATCCAGCCAGCGAACAAGGCCCGCTATCGCCAAATTGATGCGCATCTACACCGACTCCGGTGCGCATCTTCGAAAGCTCCATTGTCTAAGAGTATCGGCTTGGCGGGTGGTGTTTAATACGCATACAGGCTGTATCCATGGAAAAGAGTTAATAGTGACCTATACATCTCGACTTCGAGATCATGCACTAAAGATTGGCCGCGATACCCGTATCGCATTGGTGGGCGCTGGCCAGATGGGCCGCGGCTTTGGAAACCAGTTGGGCCGCAAAGAGGGTATTTCGCTATCGATCATCATCGATACAGATCTTGAGCGAGTAAAGGTTGTCTACGCAGATTTAGGAATCACCGAGATTGTTTTCAGTGATGACAAAGCGGTTTTAGCTGAAGCGATTTTGGCGGGCAAGCACACCGGCAGTACCGATGCGACCTTAGTGTCAGAGCTTCCAGTTGATTTAGTTGTTGAAGGAACCGGTATCCCAGATATCGGCGCGCAAATTACCTACTCATCTTTGCTTGCCAAAAAAGATGTTGCAGTTCTAAACGTTGAAATGGATGTAACTATCGGGCCGCTGTTGCACAAGGTTGCAACTGACAACGGAGTTATCTACGCCGTGTGTCACGGTGATGAGCCGATTGAGGCCAAGGTGCTGGTTGATTACGCCCGCGACTTAAACTTTGAAATCATTTGTGCCGGTAAGGGTAAGAACAACCCCTTTGAACCGTTGAGCACGCCAGATACGGTACGCGAAACCGCAATTGCTAAGAAGATGAACCCAAAGATGTTGTGTTCCTTTACCGATGGTTCAAAGACCATGACTGAAATGGTGGCACTTGCCAACACAACCGGCTTGCAGCTTTCAAAGCGCGGAATGTATGGACCGGCATCATCTGTTAAAACTTTGCAGGACACCTTTGCATTAGCTGCAGATGGTGGAGTGCTAGATCGCCCAGGTGTAGTTGATTACTGCACCGGCGATGTTGCACCAGGTGTCTTTGTCATTGTTCGCCACAACGACCCATACATCGCACATGAGATGAGCTACTTGGCTATGGGTCCTGGGCCGTACTTTGCTTTGTATCGTCCCTTCCACCTAGCTTCAATTGAGGCGCCAATTACTGTTTATCGCGCGATCTTGGATCGTGAATCATCACTGTATGCCCCGCACTTAAACGCTGAAGTTGTAACGATGACTAAGAAAAACCTAGAAGTAGGCGATGTTATTGACGGCATTGGTGGCTTTACTGTGCGCGGTTACGCAGATAACGCACTCGATGCCAAGCGCGATAACTTGGTTCCGATTGGTTTAGTTGCAGGGGCCAAGATCATTAAGCCAATTGGCGTTGGCGAGCTGCTGACCTATGACCATGTTGAGCTCAACCAAGATTCATTTATCGTCGCTTTGCGTAAGAAGCAGGATGAATTAGGTCTTACCTACGCACCAAGCCAGAAGTAATCATGAGCACCCAGGCCAGCGTTGCATCGGTAGTTCTTGCAGCAGGCTCTGGAACCCGCTTTGGCCACAGCATGAACAAGGTGTGGCTGCAGTTAAATGGCAAGCACATTATTTCTAGATCACTTGAAAATTCGCGCAGTAATTTTTCCAATGTGCGCAGCATCTTGGTGATTAACCCTGATGATGAATCCTTTGCCCGCGCTGCTCTAGAAAAAGATGGCGCACTTGCCAACACTGAAATTGTGCATGGTGGTGCAACCCGTCATGAAAGCGAGTACAAAGCGCTGCAGTACTTAAAGGCAGATATCGAAGCTGGCCTTATTGATCTAGTACTTATTCATGATGGAGCCCGACCATTGGCAACACCTGATTTGTTTGTTGCTATTGCAGATGGCGCACAAACTCATGGTGGTGCGATTCCAACTATTGCGCTAGATCCACGCGAAATGGATACCGTGCGCACCGAAACCGTTGCACGTGTTCAAACGCCTCAAGGCTTTAGAGCACAGCAACTAATGCAGGCTTATGAAAAGGCGGCCAGCAATGGTTTTGTCGGTACAGATACCGCAGCCTGCATGGAGCGGTTCTTCCCGGATGTTAAAACAGTTGCTGTGCCGGGCGATATCTTTAATATCAAGATTACATACCCGCAGGATTTAGCTATCGCTGAACTACTTGTTCCAGTCCAGTAAATAACCCATTAATTCAATCTCTTTTTCCGTATTTATACGGGCGCTATCGGCATCGGCATCAACGACTGCTGTTTTCGCATCACTGTTAAGCGGAACAAACCAGGTGGAACTCTTTGTATCAAAATCGATTGCGCTGTAACGAATAAGTTCTGGTGTTGAAACACGCATCATTGATGTGCGATCAATAGTTTGCTCGATGAATTGGTGTGCGTTAATTGATTTCAGCGTCTCGGTGAAGGGCGAAACTGGGCGAACCGCATCAATCTCGGCGGTTAACCCCGCGTAGACCCGCTCAAACTGTGCTTGCTGGGTCAATGGTCGCTGGGAATCATGGATCATCACAAGATCTGCCGGTGCCGCGTTCTTGATCGCTGTTGCTAGTTCGCCTGGCTGATTGGGATCGCAGACCAGTTTTTCGCAATCGATATCGGCAACCTTGGCCAGATCACTAGCCGTACCTGCGATTGAAAGCTGAGCACCCGCAACCGATGCCACAAAGTTTTGGGCAGATTGAATGCAGGTGTGCAGAATTGTTTGATTCTTTATTTGATGGAAAGCAATTGGCGAGGTAATCGCCACAACAACCTTCAGAGAAGGTGTCATGAAATTAGGAAGCTAAAACCTCGTCAAGGATTACTGCAGCCTTTTCTTCATCGGTGCGCTCTGCAAGAGCGAGCTCTGAAACTAGGATCTGCTTCGCCTTGGCGAGCATGCGCTTTTCTCCTGCTGAAAGTCCACGATCTAGATCGCGACGGTAAAGATCGCGAACAACTTCGGCAACCTTAATAACATCACCTGAAGCAAGCTTTTCTAGATTTGCCTTGTAACGACGGGACCAGTTTGTTGGCTCTTCGGTGTATGGCTGGCGCAATACGCTGAAGACGCGATCGAGGCCAGCTGAATCAACAACATCACGAACTCCCACTAGATCCACATTGTCTGCAGGAACGCGGACAGTTAGATCTCCTTGAGCAACTTTCAACACTAGGTAGGTCTTTTCTTCACCCTTGATCACACGAGTTTCGATAGCTTCGATTAATGCAGCCCCGTGATGAGGATAAACAACGGTTTCGCCGACCTTAAATGTCATGTGATGCCCTTCGCTAGAGGGTCAATTCTACCAGTATTCTGAGAATCATAAAACCCGGTAAAAGTAGCGTCCTTTACTACTAATTCGATGTGAGACAATTGCGCCTATGCGTCGCGTACTTTCTGCATTAGTAATTTCAACACTTGCCATCTCATTAACTGGATGTGGAGCGGGCCTTAACGCCGAGACTCGACGAATTGCACAGGTAACCGATGGCTCTGAAGGTTCAATTATTTCAACAGAGAACAACATTCGTGTAGTTAACCTACTTGTGGTTGCTGCAGAGGGTGGAACCGGTGTACTTATCGGAACTGTTGTGAGCGCTTCAGATGAGCCTGATTCTTTGCTCGGTGTTGCGATTAACGGCACAGTACTTCAGTACTCAGGCAAGAAGGATCTGCCTAAGAACTCACCAATTATCTTTGAAGGCCCAAGTGCAAACGCTAAGGCGGTATTAACTGGCTTTGGTGCAAAACCTGGCACTTATGTTCGCGTAACTATGTTCTTCGCACGCGCTGGTGAGCTAACTGAGGATGTTCTGGTTCGCGACAACACCCTTGAGTATTCAGGAATTACAGGTGGTGCAACTTTGGCGACAACAACAGCATCACCTTCACCATCACCAACTGCAAATAACTAGGGGTTACTTCTTTCCCTGATTTGCAACAGCTGCGATCGCCTCTTTGGCTGCCGCTGGATCTAAGTACTCGCCACCCTTAACAACTGGCTTAAAGTTTTCATCCAGCTTGTAGTACAGCGGAATACCTGTAGGAATATTTAACCCTGCAATATCTGCATCCGTTATTCCATCAAGATGCTTTACCAATGCACGCAGCGAGTTACCGTGAGCGGTAACCAGCACACGCTTGCCAGCCTTGAGATCTGGAACGATTGATTCATCCCAGTACGGCAACATGCGGGTGATTACATCTTTCAGGCACTCTGTTTTTGGTGCTGCTGCGCCTAAATCGGCGTAGCGCGCATCCTTTGCCTGGCTAAAAGGGTCGGCGTCATCAATTGGCGGAGGTGGCACATCGAAGCTGCGGCGCCATAGCTGGAACTGTTCCTCGCCATACTGGGCCAAGGTTTGTGCCTTGTCCTTACCCTGCAGCGCTCCGTAGTGACGTTCATTGAGTCGCCATGAACGCTTTACTGGGATCCAGTGACGATCGCAGGCATCTAGCGCTAACTGAGATGTGTGAATCGCGCGACGCAATAGCGATGTATGAACAACATCTGGCAACAAACCACGCTCTGCCAACATCGAACCACCACGGCTTGCCTCTGCTTCTCCCTTTTCAGATAGGCGGACATCTACCCAACCGGTGAAGAGATTTTTAGCGTTCCATTCAGATTCGCCATGGCGCAAAAGTACGAGTTCAAAGTTAGTCATGGCTGCAGTCTAAACCAAATGTTGCTAGTCAACTAAATGCTTAAATGCATCTAAATTAGCCAGCGACTCACCGCGCGAGACCCGCCAGGCCCATTCACGACGAATTGCATTGGCAAAGCCAAGTTCCAGCAGCGGATTAAATGAGTTATCGCTGTACTGAAGCACTGATCCGATTAAACGATCGAGCTCGCGATCGGTAACTGCAAACAAAGGCAGCCGGCCAACCAAGAAGATGTCTCCGATTTCATTGGTGGCAAAAGCGATTCCATACATTGCAGCATTTTTAGACATGCACCAGGCATGTACTTGATCTGCATTGTCATCGGGTCTGCGAATCACAAAGGCGTTAATGCTTAAAGAATGATCACCAACAACTAGTGCGCAATGGGTCTGCAACTTCTTTTCACCCGGCAAGGTCAGCAAAAAGGTGTTGGCATCTTTGCGTTCATACTCAAGATCATGCGAATCAAGAAACTCTTCAATAGTTATACGTGGATCAATGCCAGCCATTTACGCTTCCAAAGATTTACGGGCTTGGCTAATAACCAGATCGTAGATATCAAGGGTTCCACGGGCGGTTGCATCCCAGCCAAAGTGAGATGCGTGCTCAATAGCGCCCATAGAAAGTAGTACGCGACGCTGTGGTTCCTGCAGCAGACGTGCAATAACTGAGGACCAAGCCTTTGGATCATGCCCATCAACTAACACCCCAGAAATACCATCGGCAACCGCGGTACGAAGTCCGCCAACAGCGGTTGCTACAACTGGTGTTCCACAAGCTTGTGCTTCAAGTGCTACTAATCCAAAGCTTTCGCTATAACTTGGAACAACCACTAAATCTGCTGCTCGGTACCACTGCGGTAAATCTGTACGTGCAACTGGTGGCTCAAAGCGAACCACATCATCGATGCCAAGCCAGGTTGTTAGCTCCTTCAAACGATCAACCTCATCGGTGTTTGCACCCGATGCACCGCCCATAACATTGACAATAAACTTGTTGCGTAGCAATGGAGAGTGCTTAACCAGTTCACTTGCTGCACGGATTAAAACTTCCGGGCCCTTGTGCGGCTGAATGCGACCCACAAATGAAACAACTAAAGCATCATGTGGCAGACCAACTACTTGGCGGGCTTTGCTTCGGCTTTCACCAGGTGTGAAGGTATAAAGATCAACACCAGGGCTTACAACATGCACAGTGTCTGGGCAGGCGTCGTACAGTGAAACCAGGCTTGCACCTTCTGCATCTGTATTTGCAATCAAGGCGTTTGCCGCTGCAACAACCTGTGTTTCACCCTGGACCCGGATCATTGGCTCTGGTGTTTCACCTTCGGCCAGATTTAGATTCTTAACTCGGGCCATAGTGTGCATGGTGTGCACCAAAGGAATACCAAGCTCTTTTGCCGCTGGCATCGCAACCTTGCCCGACAACCAGTAATGCGAGTGAATAACATCGTAATTCTCAGTGCGCATGATTCGAGAAAACTCTTGTGACAACCCCGAGATATGAATTGGCAGCTGCTCCTTGGTTAAGGTTCCGTGTCCGCAATCAAAGTGGCGAACTCGAACCCCCGGAGAAATTTCTACAATCTCTGGTGCAGCAGGATCTGTGCGGCGGGTAAAGATATCGACGCTAACGCCCATGGCAGCCATTCGTTGGGCTGATTCAAGAACATAAATATTCATGCCGCCAGCATCGCCAATTCCTGGTTGATCCAGGGGCGAGGTGTGCACCATCAAGGTTGCAATGCGGCCATTCATAGGCTTTAAGGGTACGCCTCTTGTTTGAATTAAGAAACTTAAGCAAAGGTTGCGCGAATAACCCCTACTGGCAGGCCTGCACCAAGTGTCTTTACCGGCACCTCTTTGGCATCAACACCAAACTTTGAAAGCGCAGCTGCTGTAATTGCAGACATTGCACGTTGATTGCCATCGCTGACCTTGATCGCCAATGTTCGACCATCAGGAAGTGAAGCAACATTTACCGCCTCGGCACCTTCCTTCATAAACAAGCCCGGAGTATTTTGCATCATCCGTGTTCCGAGTCGGCCAGGACCTGCAACCATTTCTGGAAAATCACGACAAGCTTGTGCGACACTTTGATGAATTGGATCTGCGCTAATTGTTAAGTTACGAATTGCGCGCGCAAGACCGAGCAATGAAAAGAGAAATAACGGTGCGCCACATCCATCAACACTTGTAACACTTACCTTTTCACCGCTCATTGCTTCAACTTCGTCCTTGATTGCAAGTTGCAAAGGGTGCTCGGGATCAAGGTAGGAATCTGTTGGCCAGCCATTGATAACGCAGGTGGCAAGCATTCCTGCATGCTTTCCGCTGCAGTTCATGGCAAGTCGGGTTGGTTCAGATGTACGACGAAGCTCTTCATCTAGTGGACGATCCAAGATGCATTGCAATGAATGCTCATCGAGGCCAACCTTTGCCAAGATCGCAAGTGCACCTTGTTGGTGCATCGGTGTTCCTGAATGAGAAGCACACACCAAAGCCAATAAACGTGGCTCAATATCAAGCCCTGCGCGCACCATGGCAGAGGCCTGAATTGATTTAAGGGATGAACGTGAGTAAATATCTAAAGTGGGATCTCCCATTTGAAAAAGGATTGATCCATCAGCGTTCAGCAGTACAAGGTGGCCTGCATGAACAGATTCAACAACTTCGCTGCGTGTGACCTCGGCTAAAACCTCGCCAAGCATCGCGTTAGCTTTACTCACTTTGGCGTTCTAGCGAAGACCAGATGTGGGCTTGAAGCTCATGTCCATTGGTGGCCATGTCGTATGCGTAGAAAAGTTCACCTTCAACAAGTCCGTATAAACGCACACCAGCTGTAACAACCTTTGCAGATGGTGCTGAATAACCTTGATCTAAAACTAATTGAATCTTGGGACCATCAAACTGACCAACCCAACCTTCAGAGATTCCGGTGTTGTGCGAGATAACAACCTCTAGAACATTGTTGGGCTTTACCCGCCAGAAACCAGCCTCAGATGCACCTGGGCGAATAATTTCGCCTTGATCATCGATGATCCAGGAGCGTGAAAAGTAATTTAAAAAGTTGCGACCATCATGGTTAAAGACAACCTCTGCTGCAAACTCAAAGGGTTCGATACCTGGGTACTCACCGCGACCTTTTCCGCGCCATGTTCCAACCATCCAGGCCACTGGATTTAAATCTGGATGCAAACCTTCAGGGATTGTAAAAACCATTAGCGACGTTGCCTCCAGGTAGTAATTCTTCGCGCCTGTGATTGGCGACCTTTAAATGCATACACAAGAAGCCCAACACCAAATGCAATGGACACAAGCCCAAGGATTATCGAGGTGAATAGCTCCATGGCTTAAGAATAGCGGTTAAACGATTACCTCTTGATTTGCTGGAATTCCCTCGATGGTTAGCGTTGCATCAGTTGGCGTATTGCGCTTAACAATGGCTAGAGCGATTGTGCCTAATTCGTGGTGACGGGCAACTGTGCCCACAAAACCAACAACCACGCCATCATTTTCAACCTTGGTACCAGCTGCTGGAAAACCAACATCGCTGCCATCAAGGTGCAACATCACCAAACGTCGTGGCGGATTACCTAAGTTAAAAATCTTTGCCACTGTCTCTTGTCCGCGGTAGCAACCCTTTTTCATATGTACCGCAGTGTTTAAAACGCCTAATTCGTTAGGAATTGATTTGTGATCGGTCTCAAAACCAATGCGTGGGCGGCCCTTTGCCACACGTTCTGCATCCAGCGCCCAAGTACCAACCTGTGTTGCAACGCCCCCAAAGGTTTGCTTCATCTCTTCAACTTCAGCACGTGGCACCAAAGCAAATGGCCCACCGATTGCATCTGCTACCCCAGGTGCGCGCAGCACAACAAACTCGCTACTTGCATCACGTACATCAACCCGCAACATGAACTTCATCTTGGTTAAGTACTCAACTAGCTTTTCAATATACCCAGGATCTAAAACTAAATAAGTAGTTGTTCCATCATCTACTAAATTAAATTGAAACTCGACATGGCCTTGCGCATCCAAGATCAAGGAAGGCATCCAGACACCAGGCTGCAAGTCGCTAACAAACTGTGTTGTTAAATCATGCAGCCACTTCAGGCGATCTTCACCGGTAACAGCCACGATATTGAAGTGGGATAAATCAGCCCAGGCAGTTCCAGCCTCGAGTGCGCGTTGTTCTTTAACTGGTTCACCAAAGTGCCAGACAGCACCTTTGTCAGGACCATCTTCAACTAGAACCGCGCTCATGCGCCAAGCCTACCTAGAAATTAAGCTAGCGGCTTAACGCAGTCAGCGCAGGTGCCGGTGATCGCAAAGTGCGTTACATCGGTTTTAAAGCCGTAATCATCGGCCAATGTGTTCACAAAGTTAGCTGCTACCTCGATTGGAGCATCACCAATTGATCCGCACTTGTCGCAGACAAGGTGCAGGTGGGTTAACTCTTCAGCTGCGTGATAGGTCGCACCGCCATGACCCAAGTGGGTATGTTGAACTAGGCCAACATTTTCAAGTGTTTCCAAGTTGCGATAGACAGTTGAAAGATTGATTCCAGGATGTGTTTGGCGCACCTTTTCGGCAACCTCTTCAGGTGTTGCATGCCCAAGTGCGCGCACAGCAGAAAGCACTAATTCGCGCTGTGGTGTTAAGCGCAGCCCTTTTTCATGTAGTTCATGCTTACCTGACATATGAGAAGCCTACAGCCTTACTTCTTGCGAGCACGAAGTAAGAGTAGGTAAATCTCGCAGCCAAGGCAGAAATTAAAGGCTGCGTTCAAGAAAGCTGCTGCTAGGGCCATAGCGACGGCGCCGATTACCAAAGCCTCGATTCCAAAGATTGCCCCCGCAATTGCAACAAGTGCGAATAACAGGCCAACCTTTTGAGCAAACTGTGGTGGCTTAACCTCTTCAGTTGGAACTTCACCCTTTAAAAATGGCTTTACTGCAAACTTGTAAATGTATGCATATGGTGTGTACTGCGGACCCTTAAAAGCACCGATCGCAAATACAACCGCTTGGGCAACAATGAACCAGGCGTTATGTGTCGCGAGCGCTGCTGCAAACACAACTGTTGTAATCGCGGCACCAAAACGAGGCCCACGTGCATCGATGATTGTTGAAGCTTTAGCTGAATTTGTTACCTGAGTCATTTTTAATCCTTTGGTTTGTAAGTGTCTGAAAAAGCGTTAATTGTTAGATGAAGAAACAATTAAGCAAGACACAAGGATGCAGCGATACGGCCGTAATCAATTACTCGGCGCTTAGTAGCTGCTAACAACATGGGATAAGAGTAAAGAAGTACTAGTACTTTTGCGAGTTGCAACTAATTCGCATCAGCCGATGGCAGCGATTGCCTGAAGCACCTGTTCGCGCTTAGGCGCACCCATGGCTCGGCCAATCTCATGCCCCCGTGAATCCAGAAAAAGCGTCGTTGGGGTGCTGCGGATATCAAGCTTGCGCACCAACTCCAGGTTAGCCTCGGCATCAATCTCAACATGTGCCACATCAGACATGTTGGCGGTGACATCCTGAATCAGCAAACGGGTAGCTCTGCACGGTCCGCAAAAGGCCGTTGAGAACTGCAGCAGGGTGACTCGGGAGCCTAATTCGGCCCCGATCATCTCTGAGGTAATCAGCCCCTTGTCGGACTTCACCACCACCTTGCCACGCGAGCGGTTATGCCAAAACCCGAACCCACTGGCTAGCGCCAGCACGATCACAATTGGGAGCAAGGATTCCACGGGAGTAGTCTGTCTCAATGGCGAAGGTTCTGCTACTTACGAACACTCTTGGTGCCAGCGCAGAGGTGCTTCCAGCACTGGGTTTACTGCAGCATCAAGTTCGAATTCTGCCTGCCGAAGCAAGTGTCTTAGTAGATGCTCCCGATGTTGATCTAGTTCTCATCGATGCTCGCCGCGATCTACCTGCAGTTAAGTCACTAGCCAAGCTTCTACATTCCACCGGCGTTGGTTGCCCAGTTATTGCAATTACAACTGAAGGTGGTTTAACGGCATTTAACGCTGACTGGGGCGTCGATGATGTAATCCTCGATACCGCAGGTCCGGCCGAAGTTGATGCACGTATTCGCATCGCAGTTGGAAAGCACGCCATTGAAATGGTTGCCGCGGACCCACATGCGGCAGAGATTCGCAGCGGCGATGTAACAATCGATGAAGCCACATACACCGCAAGATTAAAAGGCAATGTTCTTGATTTAACCTTTAAAGAGTTTGAATTATTGAAGTACCTTGCACAACACCCTGGTCGTGTGTTCACAAGAGCACAACTGCTACAAGAGATCTGGGGCTATGACTACTTCGGAGGAACTAGAACGGTAGATGTTCATATCCGTCGTCTTCGTTCAAAGCTTGGTCCTGAGTTTGAAGCCATCATCGGTACCGTCCGCAATGTTGGTTACCGCTTCACAGTTGATGCATAACGATGCGCCATATTCTTAAGCTTCACCGTGATCTAGATACAAATTCGCTACCCCAAGCAGATCACGATTACACAATCGAAACCTTTGATCCATCAATTCACAAACA